>JAHDLB010000014.1 GCA_018432315.1 Anaerolineae bacterium | reverse complement strand
TGGCGCCTCTTCCGTCATCAACGTCAGATACGGAGCCACAAACGCCCATTCATCGTCACTTACGTCACTGGGGTATGCTTTTCGTTCGCTCATGCCCCCAGTTTAACATTGTGCACCTCAAAAGTGCATAACACGCTCTAGAAGCGCGCGTTCCAGTCGTCTGACGTGTATTGCCCGGTGCGCAGGTCTGCGGCCCGCTCCAGCTCCTCGGGGGTGAGGCCGGTCGCTGCGTCCAGTTCCAGGTCGAACGTGTCCGCGAAGGCGTGCGCCATCGTCTGGGCTGCGTCTTCCCACGGAACGATCGCGTGCAGCGCGTCTTCCAACGTGGCCGCCCGGCGGCGCACGCGCTCGCGCACGACCTCGCGCTGGTGATCGTCGCTGTAAACCAGGGCGTCACAGATGCGGGTGATGTCGCCGCCGAGCGGCAGCGATCCATGCTGGAGCACCGCGCCAAATTTGCGCACCTGGGCGCTGCCGACGAGCTTCTTCCCATCGATTGTGATCTCGTAGTGGCTGGGCACCTCGAAACACACCGGGCCGGTGCTGGCGCCGCGATGCCCGTCGGCCCGCTTGTCGGCCTGGGGATCGGCGCCCAGACGCTGAAGCCCGGCCACCAGCGCACCGCTCAGCCGGCGGTAGCTCTCCACGATGTCGGCGGTGACGATCGGGTTGTCGGCGGGGAGCGCGACGCTGTACGTCAGCTCGTCGGTGTGCAGGATCGCGCGCCCGCCGGTCATGCGCCGGACGAGATCCCATCCGCGCGCGGCGAGACGTTCCCGGTCGACCTCGCTGATCGGCTGCGTATAACCGAGCGAGAGGCACGGTGGCTCCCAGGCATAAAACCGCAGGGTGGGCGCGACGCGTCCCTCGGCGACCGCTTCCATGATCGCCTGGTCGATAGCCATGTTCATAGGTCCGTCGGTCGGGTCGGTGACCAACAGGCGCCAGATCGCGTGAGGCATGGCGTTTCTTCACTCCTGAAGTCAGTCTTCCGTTGCCAAACAGCAGGATTGTAGCACATTGAGCGGCGACTTGTTTATAGTTACAATAGTTCCACAGTGAGAGGTCATGGGCCTCGGAGACTTCTATGCCTAATCAGACGGTCACAACGCAGACTCATCACGACAGCCGTCAGACCCGCCATCTGGGTTCCGCCGTGCCGGGACCGCTGGACGGGCCGATCAACCTCGTGCCGCCGGGACCTCAATCCCCGGTGCGCGGCCCTGCCGGCACGTATCGCGCCCCGCAGCCCCCCCGGCGCCCCCAGCCGCGCCGCCGGAACGGCGCGATGAACGATTGGATCTGGGTGATTGTCGGTTCCACGCTGCTGGGAATGACGGTCCTTGTGAGCCTGGGGACGTTCGTGCTGCTGAACTTGGTACGCGACGACCCGGCTGACCAGATGGCGAGCGCGCCGGTCGTCGAGCCGACGTCGGTCTTGTACGGGCCGGGGGGGATTCTCGAAACGGACAACGACGATATCCCGGTGGGGGGCATGCTCGGCGATGGCGAGAGCATGATCATCCGGCCCTGGAACGGTAAAGAGCGCTTCACCGTGCTGCTGATGGGCATGGACAAGCGCCCCGGCGAGTCGGGCGCAGCCTTCCGCACCGACACGATGATCCTGCTGAGCATGGATCCCGCCACCAACCACGTGGGGATGCTCAGCATTCCGCGCGACCTGTACGTCGACGTGCCGGGGTACGGCCTGCAGCGCGTGAACACCGCCTATGGCCTGGGCGAATACGCCGGGGCGGGGGGCGGGCCGCGCCTGGCGATGCAAACCGTGCAGTACAACCTGGGCATTCCGGTGAACGACTACGTGATCGTGGACTTCAACGCGTTCATCCGGCTGGTGGACCTGATCGGGGGGATCGATGTCAACGTCGAGCGCGCCATTTACGACCCGACCTATCCGGACATGAACTACGGCTACGACCCGTTCTACCTGAATGCCGGCATGCAGCACCTGGACGGCGTGACGGCGCTCAAGTACGCGCGCAGCCGGCACGGGTCGGACGACATCGACCGGGCGGGCCGCCAGCAGCAGGTGCTGTACGCCATCCGCGACAAGCTCGTGTCGCTAGACATGATCCCCAAGCTGGCGCTGCAATCCCCGGTGCTGTGGTCGGAATACGCGCAGAGCGTCGATACCGGCCTGGCACTCGATCAGATTTTGGAGCTGGCGCTGTATTTGCAGAATATCCCCAAGGAGAACTTCACCAATGGGGTTGTGGGGTGGCAGCACGTCACGCCGACGAACTGGCAGGGGCAGGCGATTCTCGTGCCCAACCGCGAGCGGATCGGCCCGCTGATGCTGGAGATCTTCGGTCCCGGCTACAACCAGTGACTTGGGGTGACTTGCTGGTATAATCGCGCAGTCTGAAACCTTCCCGCAGCAGGAGCATAGTGACGTATGTCGGCGCTTGAACGCATCGTTTCCGTATTGCATAGCCAACGCCGGGACGTGAGCCACGCGTATCACGTCCCCGGTTTGTGGATCGACCACCAGCAGACTGACCCCCAGGCGGTCAATCCCTACGATTTCTACGCGGCCAAGCTCGAGTCGATCCTGGCGGCAGAGCCTCAGCCGCTGGTGCAGGGCAGCGGCGGCGGTGAGTGGACGCGGCACGCGATCGTCTACAACCTGTTCCCGCGCGCGACCACAGCCTACGATCACGCGCACGACGGGCTCCTGTCGATCGAGCCCTCGGCGGACGGCTGGCGCGACACCGGCTCGCTGCTCAAGAGCATCGCCCTGCTGCCGTATGTCCAGTACATGGGCTTCAACACGGTCTACCTGCTGCCGATTACCTCGGTGGGGCAGGATGGCAAGAAGGGCACGCTCGGCTCACCGTACGGCATCCGCAACCCGTACAAGCTCGACGCCAACCTGGCCGAGCCGGCGCTGGGGCTGGATGTGGATGCGCTGTTCGCCGGGTTCGTGGAAGCAGCTCACCGCCTGGGGATGCGCGTGGTGATGGAGTTCGTGCTGCGCACCTCGTCGAAGGACGGCGATTGGATCGGCGAGCATCCGAACTGGTTCTACTGGATCCGTGACGACGTGCCCGATCGCGAGCCGGGCAGCGCCGACCCGCACGCCTACGGCAGCCCGGTCTTCACGCCGGACGAGATCGGCCTCATCAAGGGGCAGGTGGAGAGCGGCGATTTCACCGATCTGCCCGCGCCGCCGGAAGCACACCGGGGGATGTTCGCGCCCCCGCCGCGCCCCGACCAGGTGTGGATGGAGCATGGCCGGTGGGTGGGGCAGTTGGACGACGGGACGCGCGTGCGAATTCCGGGCGCGTTCACCGACTGGCCCCCGGACGACAACCAGCCTCCCTGGACTGATGTGACGTATCTCAGGATGTACGATCATCCCGACTTCAACTACATGGCGTACAACACGCTGCGCATGTACGACGAACGGCTGGCCCAGCCCGAAAACGCGGTGAGTGATTTGTGGGATGCGATCGTGGGCGTCATCCCGCACTACCAGAACGATTTCGGAATCGACGGGGTGATGATGGATATGGGCCACGCGCTGCCCATGCCGCTGAAGCGGCGGGTGGTCGAAGCGGCGCGGTCCATCAACCCCGACTTCGCCTTCTGGGACGAGAATTTCCTGATCGAGCAGAAGAGCGTCGACGAGGGATACAACGCCGTTCTGGGGTACATGGTCTTCGACTTTCACATCGGCGACAAGCTGCGCGAGTTTGTGACCCGCCTGGCGCACGAGCGGCTGCCACTGCCGTTCTTCGCCACCGCGGAGAGCCACAACACGCCGCGGGCGGCCAGCCGCGCGTACCCGCTGGCGTACTCGCATTACACGCTGGCGCTGAGCGTGATGGTGCCGGGCGTCCCGGTGATCTACAGCGGGTTCGAACTGATGGAGACCAAGCCGGTCAATACCGGGCTGGGCTTCACCGACGAGATGATCCAGGCGAATCCTGCCGAGACGCTGCCTCTGTTCAGCGAGTGGGCGTACAACTGGACCCGGCCCGACAACCTGGTCGAATCGGTGCGCTATGCGCTGGCGCTGCGCCGGAAATACGCTGACCTGCTGGCGAATCCCGATCCCGCGACGATGTTCGTGGGCTACGCGGACAACCCGCATTTCGTGGTGTTCGCGCGGCAGAACGACGGCCAGACGGTGGCGCTGATCGCCAGTTCAAGCATGGGCACCGTCGAGGAGGGGACCGCCTATTTCCCGGTGTGCGAGTGCGACATGGCCCCGCTGTGGGGGACGGACGTGGCGCACCTGGGGCGCGGGTCGGTGGGGGTCGAGGCCAAGCTGGGCAACGGGCACGTGCTGATCTTCGAGGGCGAGCCGGATTTTCCCCGGCTGCGGAAATAGCTGTTGGGATGTGCGGATAGAACGAGAGGACGCCCGGCGGGCGCCCTCTCTTTTTGGATCGTGTTTGAACCGGGGGGGCGAATCAGCCCAGACAGGTTTTCACCAGGGCGAGCACCGTCTGGTAGATCTCGTCGATGGTGCCGTGGGCGTCGACCTCTTTGATCAGACCCAGGCGCGCGCGATAGTGCGGCATGACGCTGGCCTCGACATCGGCGTGATCGTTCAGGCGCTTTTCGATCACCTCCGGCCTATCGTCGGCGCGGCCTTCCTGGCGGCCCATCAGGCGGCGGCGCGATTCTTCCATCGGCAGCTTGAAATCGACGACCATGCACAACTCGGCGCCAAGCTCACCCAGGAGCTGGTCGAGCGCTTTGGCCTGCGCGCCGGTTCGCGGGAATCCGTCGAAGATGGCGCCCTGCCGGGCGTCCGGCTCCTGGAGCCGCTCGCGCACCATGCCGATGGTGATCTCGTCCGGGACCAGCGCGCCTTTGGACATGTATTTCTGCGCTTCCAGGCCCAGCGGCGTTTCCTGGCTCAGGTGTTTGCGGAAAAGCTCGCCGGTCGAGATCTGGGCGAGACCTAATTCATCCTTGACCTTGCTGGCCTGTGTGCCTTTGCCGCAACCGGGCGGGCCAAAAAACACGATATAGGCAGACATAGTGCTCCCCTCATCATAGTGGAAAGAGTTACGCTACGGGGATTGTACCCGAACTTGCCGGATGGACAAGGCGATCACAACAGGCGCGGCTGCTGGGTGTCTTCGACCGGCGGAGCGAGCACCATCGCGTTCCCGCGGCGCACCTTGTAATCCGCGATGGTGGCGCGGGCCCACGCGACGATGTACTTGACGCTGGACCGCCACGCCGACTCCTGCTCGCCCAGCCCGAGGTCGTAGCGCGCGCCGTCGATGAGCTCGTAGATCCGGTCTTCGCCCAGCTCGGCCAGCACCAGCGGGACGAACAGGCGATAGTTGCTGACCGCCGTCGACACGAACGATTCCGGACACCCCAGATCGAGCAACGCCTGTTCGAGCTGAGCCTGGTCAAAAGGGTTGGGCCGCCTGGTCATCGCGCTTTCTCCCCGATTCTGGTCTACCGATGCGGTTTGATCGTAAGTGTACGCGACGTTGGGATTTGGGGAAACCGGGGCAACAAAAAACCCCCGCAGAGGCGGAGGTTGGTGGTGGCGACGGTGTGATTTGAACACACGACCAAGGGCTTATGAGTCCCCTGCTCTACCGCTGAGCTACGTCGCCCGACAGCCTGTATTATACCAGCAGACGGGTATGCGTCAATGCCTTTTTCGAGCGTTTTAGGGCCCGGTTTTCGCCTAACGGACCAGCTCCCAGGCGAGGTGTTCAAGCTCCGGGGCGATCAGGCGCTCCCAGGCCAGCCGGACCGCGGCAGGCGATCCCGGCGTGGAGATGACCAGCGTGTTGCGATACACCCCGGCCACGGCGCGGGACAGCATCGCCGCTGCCCCGACCTGCTCGAAGCTGAGCATGCGGAACAATTCGCCGAAACCGGGCAGCGTCTTTTCGAGCTTGCGATTCAGCACGTCAAATGTACGGTCGCGCGGGGAGATGCCCGTGCCGCCGTTGAACAGGATGATGCGCGCCGCGCCGGCGGCCAGCTCGTCCAGGACGGCGTCGACCTGGGCGGGCTCGTCCTTGATTAGCCGGTAGGCGACGACGTCGTGCCCGGCGCGCCGGATCTCCTCGCGCAGGTAGGCCGCATTCTCGTCGGTTTCGGGCGTGCGCGAATCGCTGACCGTGACCAGCGCAATGGGCACGGGCCCCTGTTGGGCGGCGGTGGCTCGATGTTGGGCGCTGCTGCCGGTCGTCATGTTAAGCCTCGCTTCTGTCGGTTCGCAGTCCGGAGACTCGATCATACCACAGACAGAATCGCGGGGCAGCCTCGCCGGAGACCGCCCCGCCCTAGTTCGTGCTGTGAGGATGATGCCGGTTTAGAGCGTGTGCAGGTACCGATCGATCTCCCACTCGCTGACGTGAATGCGGTAATCGTCCCATTCCGACCGCTTGGCGCGATCGTAGGCGGTGTAGATGTGATCGCCCAGCGCACGGCGCAGCACCTCGTCACCGGCCAGCTCGTTGAGGGCCTCTTCCAGCGTGCCCGGCAGCACGTCCACGCCGTGCGCTTCACGTTCCTCGGTGGTCCAGTGGAACACGTCGTCGCTGACCGGCGCCGGGGGCTCCATGCCCTTTTCGATGCCGTCGAGGCCGGCTTCGAGCATGACCGCAAAGGCGAGGTACGGGCAGCAGCTCGGATCCGGGAAGCGAAGCTCGACGCGGGTGCTGTTCTCGCGGCCCGGCGAGTAACGCGGCACACGGATCAGGGCCGAGCGGTTGCGCTGCGCCCAGCACACGTACACGGGGGCTTCGTAGCCGGGGGTCAGGCGCTTGTAGCTGTTGACCGTGGGCGCCACGACGGCGGCCAGCGCGCGCGCATGGGCGAGCTGCCCGGCGACGAACTGGCGCGCGACCTTCGAGAGCGCGAATTCGCCCTTGGGATCGTACATGGCACTATCGCCGGTCTTGACGTCGACCAGGCTCTGGTGGACGTGCATCCCGCTGCCGTTCTGGCCGAAGATCGGTTTTGGCATGAAGGTGGCGAACAGCCCGTGCTTCGCGGCGACGCCCTTCACCGTGTATTTGAACGTGACCGCATTGTCGGCGGTGTGCAGCGCGTCGGAGTACCGGAAGTCGATCTCGTGCTGGCCGATGGCGACTTCGTGATGGCTCATCTCGACGTGAATGCGCAGGTCGAGCAGGTTGCTGCCGATCTCGCTGCGGACGCGCTGCGCTTCGTCGCCGGGCGAGAAGTCGAAGTAACCGCCGACGTCGTGCGGGACTGCCGTGCTGCCCTCGTTGCGGAACAGGAAGAATTCCAGCTCGGGCCCGGTGTTGTACATGAAGTCCAGTTTTTCGGCGTGGGCGACGGCGCGTTTCAGAGCATACCGCGGATCACCTTCGTAGGGGCTGCCGTCCGGCCCGTGTACGTCGCAGATGATGCGCGCGCGCAGGGAACCGTTGCGCGTCCAGGGCAGAATCCGGTAGGTGACCGGGTCGGGCCGCAGGAACATGTCGGATTCCTGAATACGCGCGAAACCCTGGATGGAAGATCCGTCGAACCATACGCCACGCTCCAGCGCCTCTTCGAGGCCGCTGCCAGGGATGGTGACGCTCTTGGTCGTCCCGAAGATGTCGGTGAACTGGAGGTCGATGAACTGGACGCCTTCGGCCTTGGTGGTTTCGAGGATTTCGCGGGATTTGTCGTCCATACCGTTTATTTCTCCCTTTAGTGTGCTATGACTGACCGTGTTGCCACATGGCTACATTCGGAATTATAGTGGCAGTCTCAGCGAGGGCAAAGCGGATTTTTGTATGATTTGAACAAGGAAAAAACTGCCCGGAACCGGTTTTCGTTCGAGTTGTCCGGGCAGCCCGGTTTGTTTTGTGCACCTTGCACGAAGTTTTATTCGTTTTTTACAGGATCATGATATCTGCGCGGCGAGGAAAGCGGCCACACTGTCCGCGCTGTTGAGTGTGACTCGTTCGGCGGCGCGGTCGATCCGCTTGACCAGGCCGGTCAGCACGTCTTTGGGGCCGGCCTCGATGAACGTCTCGATGCCCTGGCCGCGCATGTACTGGACCGATTCCGTCCAGCGTACGGTCGAGGTGAGCTGCGCGCCCAGTTCCTCGCGGATGGCGTCGACCGACGTGAGCGGCGCGGCCCCGACGTTGCCCACCACCGGGATCGCGGGCGCGTCGAATGGGGTCGCGGCGAGCGTTTCGCGGAACGCCGGGGTGATGCTCTCCATCAGCGGCGAGTGGGAGGCCACGCTGACGGCCAGCGGTACGACGCGCTTCGCGCCGCGCCCGGTCGCCAGGGGGAGGGCGGCCTCGAGGGCGGCTTTGTCGCCCGAAATCACGAGCTGGCCGTCGCAGTTGTCATTTGCCAGGACGAGCGGCTGGCCCGTCTGCTGGCTGGCGGCGGCGCATATGTCGCGCACGGTAGCCGCATCCAGCCCGAGCACGGCGGCCATCGCGCCGGGCGTGTGTTCGCCGGCCTGCTGCATCAGGCGCCCACGCTCGCGGACGAGCCGCACACCGTCGGCGAAGGTGAGCGCCTCTGCCGCGGCCAGCGCGGTGAATTCGCCCAGGCTGTGCCCCGCCACGAAACGCGGTGAGACGGCGCCCAGGTGCGCATTGAGCACGCGCAGGATGGCGATACCCATCACGAACAGGGCCGGCTGGGTGTTCACTGTGTCGTTGAGGTCGGCTTCCGGGCCATCGAAGCACAGGCGGCTGAGCGGGAACCCGAGCACGGAGTCAGCCTCGGCAAACGTCGCGGCGGCTTCGGGGTACCGCTCGGCCAGGTCGGCGCCCATGCCGACATGTTGCGATCCCTGGCCGGGGAAGATGAGCGCGGTCCGTGTCCAATCGATCATGCTGGTGTCCTTTCACGCGGAGAAGACAAACGCGGCAATTGTAGCGGATGAAGGGCCGGGAAAACAAAGAGCCGTGCACGCTGCACGGCTCCGATGATACCGCAATAAAGCTGTCAGTCTTCAGCTTCTTCCACTGCGATCACTTCGCGCCCGTTGTACGACCCGCAGTGCGGACAAACCTCGTGAGCGGGCTTGTACTCACCGCACTCGTCGCACAGCACCAGATGCCGCGGAGTCAGGTGATCGTGTGAACGTCGCTTGTTCCGACGCGTTTTTGAGACTTTTCGCTTAGGCAGCGGACCCATAAAGCTTTCTCCTTCATCAGTACTTGCCGCGGCGATGCGCCGGACAACGGGCAGGATTATAAAGCAGCCCATCAGCCGCTGTCAAGAGTGTGAAGGCGCCGGTAACCGGATCACGCCTGCTCGTCGTCGGCGGGCGGTGCCGTTGGCTCCGATTCGACGGAGGCTTCGACCAGTTCCTCAGAGGCCGCATCGATCTCGGACGCCGCCTGCTCGTAGGCTGCCTGGCGCTGCGCGCGGCTCGATTCGCGCTCTTCGAGAATGGTGGCGATGCCGTTGCGGGCGACGGTCAGGTTGCGGATGAGCTGGCCTTCGAGCTCTTTGAGGACCTGCATCACGTAGGCGTCGGCGTCGCTGCGGATCACCTCGGCCTCGGCCTGGGCTTGCTCGATGATGTTGGCGGCCCGGCTCTTGGCGGTTTGCAGGACGGCGTCGCGCTTGATCAATTCCTCGCTGCGCTCGCGCGCCAGCTCGACGATGCGCGTGGCTTCCTCGTTGGCCTGGGCCAGCAGCCGGTCGCGCTGGTTGATCAGCCGGGATGCCTTCTCGATCTGTTCGGGGACCGAGATGCGCATCTGGTCGATAATCTCCAGGGCGCGCTCCTCGTCGATAAGCGTGAATTTGCTGAACGGGACATGACGACCCTCGTCTATCAGGTCCTCGAGCCGGTCGACCAGATGCTGGATGTCCATTCAATTCCCTCCCATTTCACCGACGCGCTAATCTTCCAGGCTCACCATGAACGAGGACTGCGACCCTCCGGCTCTTAGCTCGGCGAACCGCCGCTTGAGCGCGTCAACCACATGAGGTGGCGTCATACTTGCCACGTCCCCACCCAGTGAAGCGATCTCTCGAATCGTGCTGGAGCTGATGTGCAGATGCTCCTCGGCAGCAATGAAATTGACGATCTCGATTTCGGGTGCGAGCCGCCGGTTCGCCAGGGCCATCCGGAACTCGAGCTCGAAATCCGAGAACACGCGCAGACCACGCACGATGGCGTGTGCGCCTATCTCACGTGCATAGTCTACAGTCAATATGTTATATGACGCAACCCGCACGCGCGGCTCGTCTTTGAGCGCCTCGCGCACCAGATCCAGCCGCTCCTCGGCGGTGAACAGGTCCGGCTTGCCGGGATGGACGTAGATGGCGACGACCACGCGGTCGAACATGCGCAGCGCGCGCCGGGCGATGTCCAGGTGCCCGTAGTGGACGGGGTTGAACGATCCGGGATAGATTGCACACGATGAGATTGGAGCCACTGAGTACCCCCTTGGTGGGTTGGTTAGCTGACATCCGCGCGCCGGTCGAGCAGCGCCTGGATGCGTTGCGCGAGCAGGGCGTGTTCGGTTTGTGAGAGCGTCGGGTCTTCGGCGTAGACGGTGCGGGCTTCGCGCTGGGCCAGCTCGACGAGCCGGGGATTCATCAGCTCGGCCAGGCTGAACTGCGCCAGCCCGCTCTGGCGGACGCCCAACAGATCGCCCGGCCCGCGCAGTTTCCAGTCGATCTCGGCCAGCTTGAAGCCGTCGGTGGTTTCTTCCATCGCCATGAGCCGCTCATTGGTTTCGTTGGTGGTGGTCCCGGCGACCAGCAGGCAATACGATTTGTGCGGCCCGCGGCCCACGCGCCCGCGGAACTGGTGCAATTGCGACAGCCCGAACCGCTCGGAATTCTCGATGAGCATCACGCTGGCGTTGGGGATGTCGATTCCCACTTCGACCACCGACGTCGAGGCGAGGATGTCGATCTCGCCGGCAGCAAACGCCGACATGACCTCGTCCTTCTCGGCGGGAGTCATGCGCCCGTGCAGCAGGCCGACGCGCTGTTTGGGGAACACCTGGTTCTTGAGCCGCTCGTAATCGTCGACGGCAGCGCCCAGGTCGGCGATCTTCTCGGACGCCTCGACCAGCGGATAGATGATGAACGCCTGGCGGCCCGCGGCGATCTGGGACCGGATGAAGCTGTAGGCGCGCTCGCGCTCGGCGATGGTCAAGACGCGCGTCTCGACGGGCGTGCGGCCCGGCGGCATCTCGTCGATGATGCTCAGGTCCAGGTCGGCGTACAGGGTGAGCGCCAGCGTGCGCGGGATGGGCGTGGCGGTCATGATCAGGATGTGGGGATTCGTCCCCTTGCCGCGCAGGGCGCCGCGCTGCTCGACGCCGAAACGGTGCTGCTCGTCGATCACGGCGACCGCCAGATCGTGGAAGGCGACCCCCTCCTGAATGAGGGCGTGCGTCCCGATGACGACGTGGACCCACCCTTCCGCCAGCCCGCGATAGACCTCGTCGCGCTCGGCGCCGGACGTGTTGCCGGTCAAGAGGCGGACCTGGATATGTTCGCCGCCGGGCGCGTTGCGCAGAAGCTCGCCGACGCTGCGGAAGTGCTGCTCGGCCAGGATGCTGGTGGGCGCCATCAGCGCGGCCTGTTTGCCCTGCTGGACGGCCATCGCGAGAGCCGTAGCCGCGACGACCGTCTTGCCCGATCCCACGTCGCCCTGCAGCAGGCGGTTCATGGGGACATCGCGGGCGAGGTCGGCGCGGATATCGCCCAGGGCGCGCTGTTGAGCGCCGGTCAGCGGGTAGGGCAGGGCGGCGAGGAACTGGTCGAGCCACTCGTCGGGGACGTGCAGCGGCTGGCCGGGCACAGACTGCCATTCGCGCCGGTTGCCGAGCATGCCCATCTGGAACAGGAACAGCTCATCGAAGCTCAGGCGCGTTTGCGCGTGGGCCAGCGTGTCGAACGAATCGGGGAAGTGGATCTGCTCCAACGCCCACCCCAGGTCAACCAGGCCGGTGCGGTCCAACACGCTCTCCGGTATGTAGTCCGGAACCTTGTCTTTGAAGTCTTCGAGCACCTGGCGCATGAGGCGGCGCATGGTCCGGGCCGCCAGCCCCTTGGTGAGCGGGTACACGGGGACCACGCGGCTGGTGTGCAGATTGTCGCGCTCGAGCATCTCCCATTCGGGGTTGGTCATCATGGGCTGGCCGCGGAACAGCTCGACGGTGCCGCTGAGGACGACCTGGCTGCCCCGCTTGAACTGGCGCTGAAGCCAAAGCTGGCCGAAGAAAACCACCTGCATCGTCGCGGTGCCGTCGTCGACGGTGATGAGCAGGTACCGGCGATTGCCGCGCGCGATCTTCTTCTCCTGCGAGCGGACGGTGGCGATCACCGTGACGGTCTCGCCGGGTTTCAGGTGGTTCAGGGTACGCATTTGCGTGTAGTCATCATAGCGGCGCGGGAAGGTGAACAACATATCCCCGACCGTGAAGATGCCCAGGCGCTGGAGCTTTTCGGCCATTTTGTCGCCGACTTTGTGCAGCACGGTCACCGGCTCTCGGAGCGCCTGAAGCTGGGCCTCGATCTCGTCCGGCGACAGCTTCGGACGGCGCCCCCGGCGCGGCGGCGGGGTGGCCGGCAGCGGCTTGACCGCCGGCTCTGCCGTCTCCATCAGCGCTTCCAGGGAGTATTCGTCCTCGTCCGGTTCGCCGTCGCGAGCCACCTCGCCAGCCGGTTCTCCGGCCTCGTCACCGGGAGGCTGATCGGGCGAGTCTTCGACGGCATAGGGCGAGGGCGGCAGATCGGGCGGCGCCGGAATACGTCCCATGATGCGACCGATCATGTACTTGATGGCCTCGTAGCGCGGCTCGGTTTCTTCCAGGTGCGGATATTCGCGCATCCGCTCGACCAGCTCATCGATCAGTTGGTGATGCTCCGGACGCCGGGCCTGCTGGCGCGCTTCGCGGGCCCAGTTGTCCGCAAAGGACTCCAGCCCGCCGATGACGGCGGTGTTCTTGCAGAGCGTGTCTTGTTCCAGTTTCAGTATCTTGACGAGTGTTTCTAATGCCGAGGGCATAGGGTTTATTCCTGCACTTGCTTGCGCACTAGTCCCAGGCCGAGCCCACGCGGGCCAACGTGCACGCCGATGACCGGCGTGACGTCCACGATGGGCACTTCGCCCTGGGGATGGATGTCGGTAAGCGCGTCCACGAGATCGCGGGCGCGGTCGATATTGTTGGTATGCAAAACGGCCAGCCGTTCGAGTGGGGCGGCCTTGTGCGCCAGATCGATCAGGGTGCGGAACGCGCTCTGGCTGGTGCGCACGCGGGCCACCGAGCTGACGACGGCGTCGTGCAGGCGGATGATGGGCTTGATGTGAAACAACTCGCCCACAAAGGCCGCCGCCCACCCGACGCGCCCGCTGCGGCGCAGGTATTCGAGCGTATCCAGGGCGGCCCATACGTCGGTGCGCGGCTGCATGGCGCGCACGGCAGCTTCGATCTCCTCCGGGGCATATCCCGCGGCGGCCAGCTCCGCTGCCTGGACGACCTGCCAGCCCATGCCCATGGTGACCATCCGGCTGTCGATCAGCGTGACTCGTTCCGGGGCGAGCTGCTCGGCGGCCAGATGGAAGATGTTGAAGATCGCGCTCAGGTCTGCCGGGGCGGTGAGGGCGACGACGTGATCGGCATCCTCAAGCGCCGCCGACATGACCTCGATTGCCTGGCCGAGCGGCGGCGCGGCTGTGGTGGGCAGGGTGCTGGAGGTCGCGAGGCGCTCGTAGAATTCGGTTCGCCGCAGTTGAACGCCGTCATCCGCGAGACTCTCCTGGTCGAACTGGACGTAGGTGGGCACGATGCGGATATCGTACCGGCGAATCCAGGCGGCGGGCAGGTCGCACGTGCTGTCTGCCATGATCAGAATGCGGGACATCAGTCCTCGTCCTCGTCATCCAGACCTTCGAACACGACCAGGCCCATGCCGTTGAGGCCGATCAGGGTTGCCAGGCTGGGCCGATAAGCGACGGAAGGAAAAACTTCGCCGGGGAACTCGACCGCCAGCCGTTCCAACAGCAGCCGCGAGTCGTCGGTCGGGTAGGGCGTGCTCTGCAGGATGACCAGGTGCTCGACGTCGGAGAACTCGGTCACGAACTCGACCAGTTTGTCGACGGCCTGCACCTGGGTGCGGACCTTTTCCATCGGGATTAACTCGCCTTCTTCGATGGTCAGAAAAGGCTTGATATTGAGCATCGTCCCCAGAATCGACTGGGCTTCGCTGAGCAGGCCGTTCTGGCGCAGGTAGTCGAGCGAATCGACGAAAAAGACGGCGTAGACGCGCGGCACCAGCGCGCGCACCTCGCGCACGACCTCATCCAGCGAGGCGTCCTGCTCGGCGAGGTGGGCGGCGGCTTCGACCAGCATGGCTAATCCGACCGACGTCGTCATCGAGTCCACTACCGCGATCTCGCAGCGGCCCAGCAGGGTCTTGGTGGCCGCCCGCGCCATGTCCCAGGTGTCGCTCATCTGCCGCGAGATGTGCAGCGACAGAATCTGGTCGGTTTCGCGGTTGAGGCGGCTGTACAGCGCGGCGAAATCGTCCATCGATGGGGGCACCAGGGTGGCGAGCGCGCCGGTGGCGTCGAGCAGTTGGGCGAAGGTGGCCGAGTCTACGTCGATGCCCTCGCGATAGACCTTGTTGCCGATCTGAATCTTGAGCGGCACGACCTCGATATGGTGCTGCTCGACGAACGCCGGATCGAGGAAATGCGCCGAGCTGTCCGTCACAATCCGAACCCTAGCCAACCTGATTCACCTCCCCAGTGCGATCATCCGGGCGCGCCATCATTCGACGCTCAGGATGTAGTGATAGTGCGGCTGGCCGCCATAAACCAGCTCGAACTCCTGCTCCGTGTAGTTCTGGCGCAGATCATCGGCCAGCTTCTGCGCGTCATCCTGATGAATGCCGTTGCCATAATACAACGTAATCAATTCACAGTCGGCGGTGCAAATCTGGTCCAGTACCTGCCTCAGCACCGCGTCCAGGTTGTCGCCGGCTGCCGCCAGCGCGCCATCGATCAGGCCGATGATCTGCCCTTCCGCCACCTTGACCCCATTCAACTCGACGCTGCGGGTGGCGGTCGTGATCTCGCCGGTGGCGACGTCGTCTTTGGTCTGGAGCATGGCCTGCGCGATGTCCTCGAAGTCGCCTTTGGGATCGTACGGCAGCAGCGCGCTGATTCCCTGCGGCATGCTGCGCGTGGGCACCACGATGACCTCGCGATCGGTTGCCAGGCGGGCGGCCTGCTCGGCGGCCAGGATGATATTCTTGTTGTTCGGCAGCAGGATGACTCGCCGGGTGGGCAGGCGCTGAATCGCTTCCAGAATTTCTTGCGTGCTGGGGTTGTTGGTCTGGCCGCCCATCACCAGTTCGGCAGCGCCCAACTGGCTAAAAACGCGTGCCAGGCCATCGCCCGACGCGACGGCAACCACGCCGATGTCGTCGGTTTCGAGGTCCAGCCTGGGCGACGGGTCGGACGCTTCGGCTGGGTGACCCGTTCGGGCGCGCAGATAGTCCTGGTACTGCTCCTGCATGTTTTCGACCACGATGTCCGAAATCGTGCCCAGGCTGACGCCGTAACTCAGCGGAATGCCCGGATCGTGTACGTGGACGTGAACCTTGACCGCCCGCTCATCACCGACCACGACGGTCGACCAGCCCATCGCGTCGATGGCCGAGCGGACGAGGTTGACGTTCAGATTGTCGCCCTTGATGATGAACTGGACGTCGTACCCGTAGCCCAACTCATCTTCAGGGGCCAGCGCCGCCGCCAGCTCGGACACCACGGCGACCGGTCGTTCTTCGGAAAGCACGGATTCCCCCCTCACGTAGCGCAGCATCCCCTCGACAATGTAGACCAGCCCGCTGCCGCCCGAATCGACGACGCCCGCCTTTTGCAGAATGGGCAGCATCTGCGGCGTGCGGGCGAGCGTGTCTTTGCCCCGCTGAACAACCCGCTCGAGAATCTCGACCATGTCGTGAGTGTCGTGGTGGGCGGCTTCCGCCTCTTCGGCCATCTCGCGCGCGACGGTGAGAATGGTGCCCTCGACGGGCTTGATCACGCCCCGGTAGGCCGTGTCGGCGGCCTCGCGCAAGCCTTTGACCAACAGGGCGGCATCGAGCGTGGACTGGTCTTTGAGGGCGTGGGCGAAGCCCTGCCACAACTGCGAGAGGATCGTCCCGGAGTTGCCGCGGGAGCCCATCATGGCCCCGTGCGCCAGATCGCTCGCCACCTGGCCGATGTCGTCGCTCTCGTGGCTGACCGCTTCCTGGATGGCGTTGCGCATTGTCATCAACATATTCGTGCCGGTGTCGCCGTCCGGAACGGGGAACACGTTGAGCTGGTTGACCAGGGTGTGGTGTTGGTCCAGCCAGTCGCGGCCCGCCTGGGCGAGCTGCCGCAGGGTGCTCCCCGTACAAGAGCGATGATCGGATGGAGAAGGTTGTTCGGCCATGAGTTTTGCTACGCTTTCATTCGGAACGGCTGACACGGAGGCCCTGCACGTGAACGTTTACCTGGCTGACCTGGACGCCGATGCTTTGATCGAGCGCATAGCGCACCCCGTTGATCAGACTGTTGGCCACCGAAGCGATTCGCGTGCCGTGCTCAATAATAACGTAAACGTCGATGATGATCTGGCCGTCTTCCTGGCGGACCTGAATGCCACGGTTCGGATCGCGCGTGAGACTGGCGGCGATGTCGGAAGCCAGGTTGGGAGAAGCCATGCCCACGACGCCATATGTTTGCAGGACCGCATGGCTCGCCAGCGTAGCGATGGCGGTCGGTGATATCTCAATCTTGCCGTGTGGCGTTTGGTTGGTTGTCATCGGTTTTCTCGTATCTTGATATCAAAGCCCTTGCGTAACGCCTCGCTCTATGGTAGCATGGCGCTCGCATATTTGAACAGATCTTGGCGAGGTACGGCAATGGCAAAGTGTGATGTATGTGGCAAATCTCCCCAGTTCGGGCATAACGTCAGCCACTCAAACCGGAAGACCAAGCGGCAGTTCCGCCCCAACATTCAGCGCGTCAAGGTGATGGAGAACGGTCGCCTGGTGAGCAAGTACATGTGTGCCCGGTGCATTCGGACTATGAGCAAGGACATCGTCTGACGTCCTCTGTCTCACCGTCTGCCCGATGACAAACAGCCAGCCCGCTTCGCTGGCTTTTTGTTTTCCGTCCCGCATCAGGCCAGCGCTGCGCGCAGGGCGGCCATGCCCGCTCGCACGCCATCCGGATGGCCGAACACCGCCGTGCCCGCTACCAGGACCGACGCGCCATGTGCCACGACCTGAGCGGCGGTCCCTTCATCGATCCCCCCGTCTACCTCGACATCCACGGCAAGGCCCCGCTGCGCGATCATGTCGCGGATGGCCCGGACCTTGGACAGCGTTTGCGGGATGAACGTCTGCCCGCCAAAGCCCGGATTCACCGTCATGACCAGCACCATGTCGACGAACGGCAGAATCTCCTCGATCATCACGGCGGGCGTGTGCGGGTTCAACACGACGGATGGCCGCGCCCCGGCATCCCGGATCTGCTGTACGACGCGGTGCAGGTGAGGGCAGGTTTCGACATGGACCGAGATGATGTCCGCCCCGGCCCTGGCGAAGGTTTCGACATGTTTTTCCGGCTCGACGATCATCAGGTGAACGTCAAGCGGGAGCTGTGTAACGCGTCGCGCCGTCTCGACCACCATCGGTCCCATCGTGATATTGGGGACGAAACACCCGTCCATGACGTCGATGTGAATGTAATCTGCGCCAGCAGCGTCAGCATCCCGGATCTGCTCGCCCAGGCGGGCGAAGTCGGCAGCCAGGATCGATGGGGCGATTCGCACAGTGGTCACACGCGTTCTCCTCATTATGAGCGCGAGGCGTATCTTACTGATTCAGAGTCGAAAAATCAATAACGAAAAATCAACCGGGCGTTGTGATGATGGCGGCTGCGGGGCGATCCGGTCCCGTGTGCGGCGCTCGAATCCAGCCGGTCAGTGCTTGTTCTGCAGGCGCTTGTCGATCAGCTTTTTGAACGGATCGGACCCTGGCTTGACGAGCACCTCGCGCGTGCGCCCACCGGCGCGCGCCGGGCCAACCACGCCAAGCTCGTGCATGAGATCGATCAACCGCGCGGCCCGGGGATAGCCGAGGCCCAGCCGCCGCTGGATGAGCGACGCCGACGCTTCGCGCTCGGCCACGACCAGCGCGATCGCCTCTTCGAGCATGGGGTCGGTTTCGGCCAGCACCTCGCGCCGGGTCATGCCGCGCTCCCACGGGGCGATGCTGTTAGGCTCCATCCGCCCGGCTTCGATTTCGGCCTCGTACCAGTCCTTCCAGTACCCCACGACGTCGTTGACCTCTTCGTCGGAGATGTAACAGCCCTGGATGCGCTGGGGACCGGCGGCATCGGGCGCCAGGAACAGCATGTCGCCGCGGCCCATGAGCGTCTCGGCGCCGGTGTGATCGAGGATCACGCGCGAGTCGATGCCGGACGCTACCGCGAACGAGATGCGCGCGGGGAAGTTGGCCTTGATCAACCCGGTGATGACATCCACGCTGGGACGCTGCGTGGCGACCATCAGGTGAATGCCGACGGCGCGGGCCATCTGGGCCAGGCGGGTGAGCGCGCGCTCGGTTTCGTCCGGGCGCTGCATCATCAGGTCGCCGATCTCGTCGATGATGATGGTGAGATAGGGGAGCTGTTCGTCCTTGCGGCGGCGCCCAAGGGCCCTGTTGTACGTCTCGATGTTACGCGCCGCCTCTTTTTCGAGCAGTTTGTAGCGGTAATCCATCTCGCGGGTGGCCCAGCGCAGCACGCCGATGATGCGGTCGAGCTCCGTTTCGACCGGCCCCAGCAGGTGGGGCAGCCCATTGAACCGCGAAAGCTCGACCATCTTGGGATCGAGCAGCACCAGCTTGACGCGGTCCGGCGGGTTGTTCACGACCAGGGCCGTGGTCATCGCCGCCAGCATGATCGATTTGCCGGACCCGGTCGTGCCCGCGATCAGCAGGTGGGGCATGGTGCCCAGGTCCGTGATGAACGGGTCGCCCGACACGTCGCGGCCCAGCGGCAGCGCCAGCGGGCGGTCCCGGTAGGCGTAAAAGCGCTCGGATTCCAGGACCGGGCGCAGCGCTACCGTGCTGGGGTTGCGGTTCGGGACCTCGACGCCTACGTAGGAATGGCCCGGCACCGGCGCCTGGATGCGCAGCCGCCGCGCGGAGAGAGCCAGCGCCAGGTCGCCGGCCAGGTTGGCGATCTGGCTGACGCGCACCCGGTTGAGCACGCGCTCGCCCTCGCCGTTCACGCTTTCGGTGTAGGGCGAGACGGCGTACTGCGTGACCGTCGGGCCGACTTTGACGTCGATGACCTCGGTTTCGACGTCGAATTCGAGCAGCGTGTTCTTGATGATCCGCGCGTTCGTGTTGATTTCTTCCTCGGTCGGCTTGTTCAGCTCGACGTCGCTCAGCAGTTCCAGTGGCGGCAGAACCGGGTCGCGCTTGCCGATCTTCTTCGTCTCGGTGAAGTCTTCGACGGTGAAGGTCCGCTCCAAGCCCGCGCCGTTGCGGGGCAGTGACCGCGCTCGCGTTCCCGCCTGAGGGAGGCCCGCGCCGGGCATCAGGTCGCGCGGCACGATGGACGGGCGCTCGCCGGGGTCGCCGGGAGCGATCAGGCTGCGCCCGTTCGCCGCGCCGAGACGCCGTCGCGTCTGGTCGGCAATCGCGCGTTTCTGCGCTTTGGAGAGCGGTCGCGCCGGCGGCTTGGGCTGCGCCTTCTCGGCTGGCGCTTCGCCGGGATCACCGGCGCTCGCCTCGTTCTCCGGCTCCGGATCGGGCGGCGGCGCCGGGTTGTTCCGCGGTTGGCGCGGCGGGTCCGGCGGATCGTCGGGCAGTGCTTCGCGGGGGACGATGGAAGGCCGTCCGTAGGGTTGGTGCGGCGGGTCGTCCCCGGTGTCGTTGGAGAACCGCAGCCGATCGATCTCGATCTCGTCGGGCGAGTCCGATTCGGGCTGTGGGGGCGGCGGCTCGATCTCGATCGCCTCCACGCGGTCGATTCCCCGGCGCAGTAAGCTGGCGATCCAGTTCATAGCCACCACGAAATGGTGGCCCCTCAGGCCAGACACGTACACGGCAGCCGCGCTCACGATCGCTCCGAACAGCGCGATGGATGCGGCCCGCCCGAGGCCGCCCGTGATCTCGGTAAGGCCCCAGCCGAGGAAACCACCGCCGCCGCCTTCCCAGGCCAACGTGCGCGGCTGCGGATCGTTGGCGGCCAGGTGCAGCAGGGCGCAGGCCGCGCCGAAGGCCAGCTCGATCGCGACGGCGCGCGGCCAACTGATGCGCACGACGACGCCGAACTTGGGCAGCAGGATGATGATCCCCGCGCCCAACACGCCCAGCGAGGCGACGTAGGCCATCGAGCCGAACAACTGGCGCAGACCGTCGCGGAGCATCACCGAAGCGCGCGCCTCCGAGGTCGTGTTGAGGAGCGCGGTCAGCATGACGGCGCCCAGTACGATCAACAGGATGGCGCCCAACTCGTCGATCCAGGGCGGCAGTTTCTGCTTGGTGGTGCGCCATGTCTGCGGGTCTTTGAGCGCGGAAAAAATGGCCGCCACCCACTGGCGCAGGCGCTGCAGCGTGCTGGTGCGTTTCGCGATTTTCGGGCGCTGCGATGCACGCGTGCGCGTTTTTGGCGTCTTGCTCTGGCGCGCGGCAGATGGTTTTTTCGCCCCGGAGGGGGTCTTCGACCGGCGGGATTGTTTGTTACGATCGGATGTCGAGCGACCGTCACCGGCTGCCTTTTTCTGATCCATGCAATAACGTCTCTCGGTGTCCGGAAAACGTGCCCATAATAACACAATCGATCGGTATCGGGAAGCCTTACGGGCCAATTCTAGCACGCATGTTCCCAGGCCGCCACGCGCTCGCGGCCCGCGTCGCGACGCAGATGTGACAGGGTATCATCGTGCGCGGTATCATGGGGCGCGCGCCCGGCGATCGCCGGATTAGCGATGGGCGATTCCCGGTCGAGGCGGTTACAATCCGGCCAGAGGAAACACAGCGGAACACACGGCATATGAGGCTGAGAATCGCGTTAGGACTTTGGGCAGGGCTGCTTTTGGTGGCGCTGCTGGCGGCGGCGGGGACGGCAGCCGGGGATGACTCCGGCGCGCTGACGCCGACCGCGACCTCGATCCGGCTGTTTGTGGACGATTTCGAGACGTACAGCAACCGCTGGCGCGTGGTTGAAACGCCGAAGGCTGAGGTTGCGTACCGTGACGGCGCGCTGCGGTTCCGGATTTCGTCGCCGGGGGTGAGCATCTGGTCCGTGCCGGACTTCGCCGTGCCGCTCGGCGCGTATCGCCTGCAGGTGAGCGCAACGGTCCATGCCGCCACGCCGGATTCCTGGTTTGGGATCGTGGTGCGCTATGCCGGTGACGAGCAGTTCACCGCGCTGGCGCTGTGGCCGGGCGGCGAGTGGCAGCTCATGCGCCGCGATGGCCGGATGTGGGTGACTGCCACACCTGACGACGAGGCGCATGTGGACGCGATCGCAGTCGGTCGGGCGCTGGAATTATCAGTGGACGTCGGTCCGGATGCCGTGGCGCTCGCGGTCGATGGCCGGCGGGCGGGCGAAATTCCATTTGATGACGGCGAGTTCGAGGGTGTGTTTGGGTTGATCGCGCAATCTGGAAAAGGGTATTTGGACGTGTCGTTCGATGACATCATCGTGAGTGGAAGCGCGCGGCCATGATCAGAGCTTCCCGATCGTTTCACCGGCTCAGCGAAGCGCCGCAGGCGGTCGACTGGCCGGGCCGGACGCTGCGGCTGATGCGCTGGCACTGTGCGCTCGCCGGGGTAATCCTGTTCGTGGCCGGGCTGGCCCTGGCGGGATCGTTGTATTCGGAATTCGACCGCACCGGCCTGGACTGGAGCTTGCGGTTCGAGCGGACGTCCAGGCTGTACCAGTCCTCGATCCAGATCAAGCTGCTGCTGGCGTTGGCGTTGGGCGCCGCGAGTGTGATCCAGTTTTCGGCGGTGCGGCGGTTGGGGCGCAGCCAGCGCGGCGGCATGGGAGTCGTCTGGGTGGCGGTGCTCATGCTGGTGGCGGGGGGCGCGCTGGCCTGGTGGCTGTGGAACAGCGAGCTCGACATCCCCGGCGCCCCGGTGAGCCTGGTGCAGAATGGGCTGCGGGCGGTGGCGGCGGCGCTGGCAATCCAGGCGGCGCTGGCGGTGGGCTACGCGATACGCCTGTCCTCGCGAGGGGTTCGGGCCGCGTTCGCGTTGGGCGATGCCATGCCGGACTCGCCGGTGCGGCGGCTGCGCGCCGCCGGGATCGCGCTGTGGGTGGCGGTCGTGGTCGGGCTGGGCGCGGCGCTGGGCGTGGCGACCGATTGGCTGTTCGAGGTCCCGATCTCGTCGCCGGAGCCGGGCGAGCTGCTGTACGCCACGACGTTCGAGGCGGATACCGATCTCAAGGAATGGGACCTGTACCCGGGCCGCGACGCCGCCGCCGTCGTGGCGGTGGCCGATCTGGCCTGGGACGGAGCAGCCCCCGGCGAAGACGTGCTGAGCGGGCAGGTGCTCGAAGTGGTCCACGGCTCGCCTTATCCGGGCGAGGTGGTGTGGTCGTCGCTGAACCGCAAGTTCAACGATTTCGACCTGCGCGTGACGGCACAGCAGGTCGCCGGGCCGGTGGACCAGAACCAGTACGGCGTGATCTTCCGCTATCGCGACGAAGAAAACTTCTACATCTTTCGCATTACCAGCGACCGGTATTATTCGCTTGCACGGGTAAAGGACGGGATCGAAGAGAAGATCAGCGACTGGGGCGTCTCGGACGCGATCCGCGAGACGGCGAACGAGATTCGCGTCGTGGCGCGCGGCGATACGTTCCGGTTCTACGTCAACGGGCAGGCCATGCCGCTCTGCTTGCGCGGCGACAACCGCACCAGCATGTGGTCCGAGCCGGGCGTGTGCTTCACGAGCGATCTCCAGCCCGAGTACCGCGACGACGAATTCGCACAGGGCCGGATCGCGCTGGCGGTGGGCACGTTCGATGGCAGCGCGGTGACGGTGGCGTTCGACGACCTGGTGATCGTTGGGCCGGAGCCGGCAGACAGCGAGGAAGGATAGGGCGATGCGCGTCTTTCTGGATACGACCGGCTGCCGGTTGAATCAGAGCGAGATCGATACGCTGGCACGGCAGTTCCAACAGGCGGGGCATACGTTGGTGCCCGCCGCGGAAGATGCCGATCTGGTGGTCGTGAACACGTGCGCCGTCACGCGAGAGGCGGCGCGCTCCAGCCGGAATATGATCCGGCGCGCGCATCGCGCCAACGCAGCGGCAACGATCGTGGCGACGGGGTGTTACGCGCACCTGTCGCCGGACGTCGTTGGGGCGCTGCCGGGGGTGGGGCAGGTCGTGAACAACCTGGACAAAGACCGGCTGGTGCCGCTGGTGCTCCGGAGCGATGGGGACGTCGAACCGTTCGACCAGGAGCCGGTTGTGCGCGGGCTGGCCGCGAGCGCGCTGGGGCGCACGCGGGCGTTCGTCAAAGTGCAGGATGGCTGCGACAACCGCTGCACGTTCTGCGTGACGACGATCGCGCGCGGGCCGGGCCGCAGCCGGGCGACGGCGGATATCGTGGCCGAGGTCCAGGCGCTGGCCGAGGCGGGCTACCGCGAAGCCGTTCTGACCGGCGTTCACCTGGGATCCTACGGGCACGACCGGGGCGAGACAGACGGGCTGCGCGTGCTGGTGGCGGCGATCCTGAACGACACGGATATGCCTCGCGTGCGGCTGTCGTCGCTGGAACCCTGGGACCTGTCGCCCGGCTTTTTCGGGCTGTGGGCGAACCCGCGCCTGTGCCGTCACCTGCACCTGCCGCTGCAAAGCGGCTGTGACGCGACGCTGAAGCGCATGGCCCGGCGGACGTCGCAGGCGGCATTTCGGGCGCTGGTTCACGAGGCGCGGAGCCAGATCCCCGATCTGGCGATCAGCACGGACATCATCGCCGGATTCCCTGGCGAAACGGATGCCGAATTTGAGACGAGCATCGCGTTCGTGCGCGAGATGGATTTCATGAAGCTGCACGTGTTTCGTTATTCGCCGCGGGCAGGGACAGCGGCGGCGCGCTTCAAGGGGCAGGTGCCGGACAGCACGAAAAAGGCGCGCAGCGCGCGGTTGCTCGCGCTGTCGGACGAAGGCGCGCGGCGCTTCGCCGGGCGGTTCGTGGGGCGGACGCTGCCCGTGCTGTGGGAACAGGTCGCCGGGGCGACCGAGGCGGGCTTCGTCAACACCGGGCTCACCGACAATTACCTGCGCGTGGAGATGATCGCGCCGGAGGCGCTCACCAACACGATTGGCTGCGCGCGCCTCGTCCAGGTGACTGAAGCGGGCGTGCACGCCGAGCCCGTGCAGAGCACCCTATGCGAAGAAGGAGCGTGATTCGTGGCATGTGTTTTTTGCCAGATTGTGGCCGGTGAACGCCCGGCCAACATCGTGTACGAAGACGAGCGGGCGGTGGCCTTCCGGGACATCAACCCGCAGGCGCCGACGCATATCCTGATCATTCCGCGTGAGCACATCGACGGCCCGGCGGACGCCGGCGCGGACAACGAGATGGTGATCGGGCACCTGGTGGCGGTGGCGGCGCGGGTGGCCGCCGACGAGGGGATATCCGCCGGCGGCTACCGGCTGGTGCTCAACCAGGGGCGAAACGGCGGCCAGTCGGTGTTTCACGTCCACCTGCACTTGCTGGGCGGGCGCCGGATGGGCTGGCCGCCAGGTTAGCGTGGCCGGGCGATGGTCGCCATGCCGATTCAGTCCCTGGTGGCGGAAACGATGTGTGCCGGGGCGTCGAACGCGACGCGTCCGCTGGCATCCGCGAAGTGTGCCAGGGCGCGCTGCGCCCGGTTACTCAGTTCGTCGACCATCGCGTCATCCAGCATATCCGCGAGCACCCACCCGTATATATCGGTGTGAACCCACGATTTGATCGACGGGAAGCGCGCCGTTCCGCGCCGGGTAGTCACTTTGGCGTGTGGAAATCCCGCCCTGGCAAACAGCGCTTGCAGCGCCGCTCTGTCGCCCATGTTATAAGGCGCGCGCAGGCCGTGCGCGGCCTCCTCCCCAAATAGATTGTGCAACAGATCGACCATCGCGGCGTAACCCGGCGTGTTGTCGAGCGCATCCCAGACCGCGACGGCGATCCGGCCACCGGGTCGCAGCACGCGGTACATTTCGCGGATCGCCGTCTCGCGATCCTCGAAGAACATCAGGCCGAACTGGCACACGACCGCGTCGAAAATGCCAGAATCGAAGGGGAGCGCCTCGGCCCGCCCATGCCGCCAGTCGATGTCCGGCGCTTGCCGCATGGCGACCGCCAGCATCCCCTCGTTGATGTCAAGCCCGACCACTGAGCCCGTTGGGCCGACGTGCGACGACACCGCGCGGGCCAGCACGCCAGTCCCGCAGGCGACGTCGAGCACGCGGTCGCCGGCCTGAATCCCGGCGGCGTGGGCAACCGGGACCGCCCATTCTTCGAACAGCGCGGGCAGGAAGAACTCCTCGTAGATGTCAGCGGCGGTGTGGCTCACCTGTCCTCGGTCGATGTCGGTCATCGTGAAAAGCTCCTTTCGATTTACTTTCCACCTCAGGCTATGCTACAATCGGGCGATGAACCAGTTCATTTATTGAACCGGTTGGTGGCTGGCGAAAGGGGTTTCTCGTGTCCAAGTACGGTCAATACTGCCCGGTGGCCCGCGCGCTCGAGATCCTGGGCGATCGCTGGACACTGCTCATCATTCGCGACATGCTGACGGGGACGCGCCATTTCAACGAGCTCAAGCGGGGGCTGCCCGGCCTTTCGACGGGATTGTTGTCGAAACGCCTGCGCCAGTTGGAATATGCGGGGATCGTTGAGAAGCGGGTGTTCGAGTCGGGACGCCAGAGTACCGAATATCACCTGACGCCCGCGGGACAGGCGTTGGAGCCGGTGATCGGCGCGTTGTTGGGGTGGGGCGCTGCGTGGGCGTTCGGCGATCCGTCGCCGGACGAACTCGATCCGCTGCTGCTGATGTGGTGGATGCACGACCACGTGGACCGAGCGCAACTGCCGGATCGCCGCGTCGTGATCCAGTTCGATTTTCACGGCGCGAAAACCGAGACGTATTGGCTGGTCCTGGCGCGTGAGGACGTGACGGTGTGCCTGACTGATCCCGGTTATGAGGTTGACGTGCTGGTCGATGCTGATCTGGCGGTTTTCTTCAAAGTGTGGTTGGGGCGCATCGATTACCGCGAAGCGATCAGCGAGTACGGCCTGAGGGTTACGGGCGTTCCGCGCCTGACGCGCGCATTTCCTCGCTGGTTCACCTGGAGCCCCGCAGCCCCGGCGGTGCGGGCAGTCCGCGCACAACCGGATGCTGTTTGATCGGGCGGTCGGCGTGCCTGCCTTTTTGACGGCCTGCTTCCCGGCAAGAATGTTGGCACCAACGTGTCTGCGCCGTTATAATGCCTGCGATGGAATCACTGTGCCACCTGGGCACAGTGGTCCGGACCGGGGGAGCGCAAGTTATGAAGTGGCGGGGCGAGCACCCCGGCGTTGATTCCCCACACCATCTGAACATGGGCAAGGTAGACATGCATCCGAAAGAAACGATTACCGGTGATCTCAAGACGGCCATGAAAGCGGGCGACACGCAGCGCCGCGAGGTGCTGCGCCTGCTGCTGGCTGCGTTCAAACAGGCCGAGGTCGATCGGCAGGTGGAGCTGTCCGAGAGCGATGCCATCGATATTCTGTCGAGCGAGGCCAAGAAACGGCGCGAGGCAATCGAGGAAATGGATCGCGCCGGGCGCGCCGACCTGGCGGACAAAGAACGGTACGAGTTAGGAGTCATCGAGGCATATCTGCCGCAGCAGCTCAGCCGAGAGGAGATCGAGGCGCTGGCGCGCGAGGTCATCCAGCAGGTCGGGGCGACATCGCCCAAAGACACCGGCCAGGTAATGAAGGCCCTCATGCCGCAGGTGAAAGGCCAGGCGGACGGAAAGCTGGTGAGCGCGGTCGTGCAGGACCTGCTCAGGCAGTAGGCTGCCCTGGCCGGAACGCCGCGCCCGGCGCACCGCTCTGGTTTGTTGAGGAACCCGATGAATTCCACGGAACCGGTGGTCGATATCCGGCAGGAACAGGTGCAGCGCTGGCTGCAGACCGCCGTGTACGCCGTGCTGTTGGGCGCGTTCGTGGTCGGGGGCGCCTCGATCATCGCCTACGACGTCCTGATTCCATCTAACGCAAAGGTAGCTTTGGAAGAGGGAGACGTCGCCCCGCAAGACATCCTGGCGCCGCGCAGCCTCCAATATGCGAGCGACGTCCTCACCGAGGCCAAGCGCGATGCCGAAGTGGCGGCGGTTCGCCCCGTGTACGATCCCCCCGATCCCGGCGTTGAAGCGGAACAATCCCAGCTTGCACGCCAGATCCTGGATTACATCGAGAACGTCCGCTACGACGCCTTCGCGACTCCGGAGCAGAGGCGCGAAGATATTGAGGCCATCACCGAGCTGAACCTCGACGATTCCGTGATCACGGCGTTACTCAGCATCGAAGACGATACGACGTGGCGCGCGATCGATGCGCAGGTGATGCGGCTGCTCGAGCGCGTGATGAGCGGCGAAGTGCGCGAGGACAATATCCAGTCCAGGCGTGACAATCTGCCCAACCTGATCAGCGCGAGTTACAGCGAGTCCGAGGTCAAGGTCATCACCGGGATTGTCGGCAACCTGATCCGCGTCAACACGTTTTACAACGAGGAACTGACGCGCCAGGCCCAGGAAGAGGCGCGGCGAAGCGTGCCGGACGAAGTGCGCACGTTCGTCCGCGGCCAGATGATCATCCGCGAAGGCGAAATCGCCACCGCCGCCCACATCGAGGCGCTCGATCGGTTTGGCCTGCTGAAAGTCTCGCGGCGGCAGGTCGAGCGATTTGTGGCGGGCCTGCTGGCGATGACGCTGGTCACGGTGGTGCTGGGCACGTACACCTGGCAGTTTTACCCCCACGTGGTGACCGATCCCCAGTTTGCGACGCTGTTGGGCCTGCTGTTCCTGTTGTTCTTGAGTGGCGCGCAGGCCATCGACGCGGACGGGCGCGTCCAGCCGTACTACTTCCCCGGCGCGGCGCTGGCTTTGCTGGTGACGACGCTGGTCGGCGCGCAACTGGCGATTGTGATGACGATGGCGCTTGCGGCGCTGGCCGGGTTCATGGGCGGGCAGTCGCTCGAATTCGCGGTGCTGGTGGCGGTCGCCGGGACGCTGGGGGTCCTGAGCCTGGGGCGCACCGAGCGACTGAACGCTTATTTCGTGGCCGGTGGCGTGGTTGCCATCGCCGCCATCAGCAACGCGGTGCTGTTCGCGCTGGGGCTGGACGGCCCGGTCGACGCGTTCACGCTGCTGTCCCAGATCGCTGGCTCGCTGGCGAACGGCATGCTGTCGGCGGCGCTCGCGCTGGTGGGCCTGTACCTGATCAGCAACGTGTTGAACATCCCGACTAGCCTGAAAATCGTCGAGTTGATGCAGCCGAATCACCCGCTGTTGCAGCGGCTGCTGCGCGAGGCGCCGGGTACCTACCAGCACAGCCTCCAGGTGGCGAACTTGTCCGAGCTGGGCGCGCAGCAGATCAACGCCAACGCGTCGCTGGTCCGGGTGGCGGCGATGTACCATGACGTGGGCAAAATCCTGAACCCGCATTTCTTCGTCGAGAATCAGGCGGACGGCGTGAATCCGCATGACGGCCTGGACGATCCGTGGCAGAGCGCGCGCATCATCATCGGGCACGTGGCCGAAGGGGACCGGCTCGCCCGCCGCTACCGGCTGCCCAACCGCATCCGCGATTTCATCATGGAGCACCACGGGACAACCCAGGTGGCGTATTTCTACCAGAAGGCAGTGCAGCGCGCACAAGATTTGGGCGAAGACGTAGACCCGGCGGATTTCACGTATCCCGGCCCGCGACCACAGACCCGCGAGACGGCGATTCTGATGCTGGCCGATGGATGCGAGAGCAGCGTCCGGGGGCGCCGTCCTCAGAGCAAACAGGATATCCAGGAGACGGTGGATTATATTTTCGATACGCGTATGCAGAGCCGCGAGCTGGATGACAGCGGCCTGACGTTGAGCGACGTGCGCCTGCTGCGAGATGCGTTCCTGACGGCGCTGCAGGGCGTCTTTCACCCGCGGATCGCCTATCCGGGAGCGCCAGGCCAGGGGGCCGAAGCGCTGCCGCCGGGCGATGTCGCGTCGCTGCCGCCGGGCGCGGTGGAGAGTTCTCCGCAGCCCGTGCCGGACGCGCTAGCTCACCAGCCGAAATCGAGCGACGGGGCGGGACGGTCGCCAGAGGAGCCGGTCGTCTCGCGCCCAGCGGAGTCAGCGCGCAAGAGATAACTCGCTTATTTTCCCTGAAAGCAAGGTGTTCCATCCATGCCGAAACCGGCTGATTACGACCTGTACACGCAGATTCAAATCGAAACCGACTATGTGCTCCCCGAGCGTCGCATCCAAGAGGCTGTCGAATGGCTGCTGCACCGCCATGACGTGCCAACTGGCACCGGGATGAGCATCGTCACCGTGACGGACGACGAAATGCGGCGGTTGAACCGGCGTTACCGTGCCGTCGATGCGCCGACCGACGTGCTGTCTTTTCCCGCTGGTGATAGTGTGCCGCTGGAGGGCGAAGCCCCGTATCTCGGCGATCTGGTGCTAGCCCTGCCGTATATCCAGCGCCAGGCGAGCGCCGAAAATCACGCGGTTGACGATGAACTGATCCTGGCGGTGGTTCACGGGACGCTGCACCTGTTGGGCTACGATCACGATACCTCTGAGAACCAATCCGAGATGTGGACTTTGCAGGCCGAGGCGCTCGAGGCGTTGGCTGTTGATATCGCTGTCCCGTTTTTCACGTTCGGCGACGACGAGCGCAGTTCTGAGCCGGATTGACGTGGGGCACCCCTTGAGAAGGGAGGTTGGGTATCGATGGTGCGCCGCTCGCAAGTGAGATCGAGCCGGGGACACGTTCGGATCGAACAGGGACCCGCGTGGATTCGGTGGGCCATTGCCTTAGCGTCGGGCGTATTGGTGCTGGTAGTGGTGATCGTCCTGATCACGCAGTTCGTGCTGCCGGCCCTGGAAGATGACGCGTCGACTGGCGACAATCGCACGTGGCTGGAATTCGCCTGGACGTCCGTGCCGGTGAATGACGACGCGGTCCGGCAGCTTGGCGAGCGCCTGAAGTCGTACTCGATCCGGAGCGTGTATTTGGAGTGTGCGGCGTGGCGCGCGGATGGGACGCTGCTCGAGGGCGAGCATGTGGCCGAGTTCGCTGAAAAGCTGCGCGCGGCCTATCCCGAGATCACCATTCTGGCCTGGCTGCGTATGTCCGGGGCCGAGATCGACGATGCCGATCGCCGCGCGGTGGCGATTGGGCTGGCGGAGAAGGCGGTGCGCGAGTGGACGCTCGACGGCGTGCAGCTCAATGGGCGCGGGGTGCGTAACAACAGCGAAGCGTTCATTCAGATGGTGCGGGCGCTGCGCACGGCAATCGGCCCGAATGCGCTGCTCTCGGTTACGGTGCCCGCCGATCGCATTCCCTCCGATCCGGACGTGCCGATTGGCTCGACAGCCGAGCCTGATCTGACGTGGGATGTGAACTTCAAACAGCGGGTGGCGCTACTGCGCGTCGACGAGGTCGTCGTGATGCCGCATGCCAGCGGGCTGCAGGATTCCGCGCAGTATACTGTGTGGGTAGCGTATCAGGTCGCGAGTTACGCCACGGCCATCGACGAGCTGGACCGCCCGGCGGATATCATCGTCGCGCTGCCCACGTACGATGCCGCCCCGGATCGCGATCCGGAGGTCGAGAACGTGCGGGCAGCCATCAAAGGCGTGAAGGACGGCGTCAAGCGGGCCGAGTCGGCGGGCGAGCTCGTCAAAGGGGTGGGGTTGTACGAGTACAAATCCACGGATTCGCTGGAATGGACGTATTTCCAGACGGACTGGTTGGGCAAGAAATCGGGTTGATTGGCACATCCAGGCGAAGAATATCCTGACGCGTCCCAGGGCTGGGGCGCGTTTTTTATAGTACATCGCGTCAGCGCGCCATACGCGGTGAGGGGACGCTCTGCGAGTGTACTAATTGTGTGATTTTTCACGAACTTGAGTTTGAACCATGAACCATTATAGTATGAAAAGAGAGTAGGCAAACTTAACTGAGATATGTTCACACGAAGTATGAGATTGTGTCTTATATGCTAAATTTATCATCAAAATAACAAAATAGGCGGCGCGACGATGGACGGTTCACTTGATGTCATCCAGGTGATTCTGGCAGATCCGAACGTATTGTTTCGAAGCGGCATCGCGCGTCTGTTGGAGGCCCAGACCGGGATCGAGGTGGTGGGGGAGGCAGGCGACTATCTCGAGACGGTCGAACTGCTCAAACGCGTACGGCCCGATGTCGTGCTGCTCGATAACGAGCTAACCGGCTGCGAAATTCCCGCCCTGACGGGCATGATCAAACGCCAGTACCCGGGCATCCAGGTTGTGTTGATGGCGTCCCACATCGAGGCTGACGATGTGTTGAGCTGTGTGCTGTCGGGCGCGGACGGATATCTCCAGAAGAACATCACGCCCGATCAGCTGTTCGCGCGGCTGCGCGGGCTGTTCGAGGGCGAGGCCGCCATATCGCTGACCACGGTGGCCGCGTTGATGCAGCGGCTGAGCGACAGCCGGTGCACGCTGTGTTTGCGCGCTGAGTCGCATCCCAACCTGACCCCGCGCGAGTCGGAAGTGCTGGTGCTGGTGGCGCGCGGCATGACGAACAAGCGGATTGGGAGCGTGCTGAAAATATCGGAGCACACCGTTCGCAACCACCTGTGCAGCATCTACCAGAAACTAAACCTCGAGAATCGATTACAGGTCGCGGTGTACAGCGTCATGCACGGCCTGATCGACTTTCGGAACGTGTCATGAGATTCTGCAATCCCCATCTGGTCTGCATGCGACACGATGAGGATAGTTCATTTGACCCAGTTTGCGGGGAATCTGGTGCAAACGGCGTATAGACCCTTAAGACCCGTCGCTGATATAATGCGATTAATATGCAGGCGTCGTTAAGCATAGCATGTGTGAATGAATTCACAGAATGGCATTGTGTATAATTTCACAATCAAGAATGACGGACGACCGCGGTAGGTTTTACTCTACTGATAATGGTTCAAATGAACCAGAAAGGTATGTTCCCGGCTCTCTTCTTCCACTGTGTACTTCTCTTTTGCGCGCATCCGGTACTAGACTTTAGGAGGTAGACCTCCCTTGAAAGCAGCAGGCAATTCCACCTTTTTCCAACGGGTTGTGGAGGCAACCCCGGGTGGGGAGCTGCTCAGCCAATGTCTTCAGTGCGGTTCGTGTGGTGGCTCGTGCCCGTCCGGGGCCGACATGGACCACACCCCGCGCGCGTTGTTCGCGATGATCAGCGCCGGGCTTGAAGACGAGGTTCTCAGCAGCAACACGCCCTGGTTTTGTGTCTCGTGCTACGCCTGTACGACGAGATGTCCACAACAAATCCCGATCACTGACATCATGTATACGCTCAAAGAAATGGCGATCCAGTCCGGACGCTACGAGCACCCTGGGGCTGCCAAATTCTCCGAGACATTCATCGGGTTTGTCGAGCAGCGCGGGCGAAGTTTTGAGGCCGGCCTGGCAACGCGCTATCACCTGTTCCACCACCCTCAGCAGATGGTCAAGCTGGGCATGATGGGCATGAACATGCTGCGACGCAACCGGCTGCCACTGCGTCCCAAGTCGATCCGCCAGCTCGACCAATTGCAGGCCATCCTGGCTGAGGCCAAAACCATTGCGGCAGAGGAGAGAAGGGTATGAACGAGCGACGCTATCCATACTACCCCGGATGTTCTCTCTCGCATCGCAGCCACGCCTACGAGGTATCCACGCAGGCCATCGCCAGCGCGCTGGGCTTCGAGCTGGTCGAGATGGACGACTGGAACTGCTGCGGCGCGACCGAGTATTTCTCGGTAAACCGTCTGCCGGCGTACTCGCTGGTGGCGCGCAACCTGGCGCGGGCGGCGGATGCCGGGGCGGATCAACTGGTGGTGCCGTGCAGCGCGTGCTATCTGAACCTGCACAAAACCGACAAGAATATGGGCCTTTACCCGGCGCTCGGCAAGAAGGTCAACAAGGCGCTGTCCGCCGGAAACCTGCATTACGAGCCGGGGACGGTGCACGTGCGGCATCTGCTGGAAGCCGTACTGACCGACTTTGGGCTCGACACGCTCAAAGAGCGGACGCGGCGCCCGCTGTACGGGCTCAAGCTGGCGGCCTATTATGGCTGCCTGGTGGCGCGGCCCGACGCGGTATTCGACAGCACCGAGCAACCAATGGCGATGGACGAGATGTTCACCGCGCTGGGCGCGGAGCCGACGGCGTTCCGCCTGAAGACGTTCTGCTGCGGTGGACACATGACGCAGATCAGCGAAACGACGGCGCTCGAGATGATCCACAAGATCATCAAAAGCGCGGCGGACAGCGGCGCGGATGCGCTGGTCACGATCTGCCCGATGTGCCAGCTCAATCTGGACGTCTACCAGGGATACGCCAACCGGTTGTTCGATACCAGTTACGATATGCCTGTCTTGTATTTCACTCAGGTGATTGGCCTGGCGCTGGGGCTGACTCCCAAAGAACTGGGCTTCGGCCAGGAGTTCGTCGACGCGTCGGGCGTGCCGGCCAAGATTCAGGACGTGCCGCCGCCCAAGGCCAAACCCGAGCGGCGCTCCAAGCAAGCGCTACCGATGCCGGCCATGCCGGAATAGGAGGTCCACATGAGCGAACAGGAGAAACGAGTAGGCGTATATGTTTGCCACTGTGGGCACAACATCGCCGGCACGGTGGACGTGGAGCACGTCGCCGAATGGTCGCAGCACCTGCCGAACGTGGTGATTTCGCGTGACAACAAGTTCATGTGCGCGAGCACCGGGCAGGAGCAGATCGAAGAAGACATCAAGGAGTTCGGCCTGACGCACGTAGTGGTGGCGTCGTGCTCGCCGCACATGCACGAGAAAACCTTCCGAAACGCGTGCGCCCGCGCGGGGATGAACCCGTACCTGTTCGAGATGGCGAACATCCGCGAGCACGCGTCCTGGGTGCATCCGAACGACCGCGACGGCGCGACGAACAAAGCCAAGGCGCTGGTCAGCGCGGCGGTTCACCGCGTGATTCACCACGAGCCGTTGGAGCCGATGCAGGTGAAGATCCGGCCCGAAACGCTGGTCGTGGGCGGGGGGATCGCGGGCATTCAAGCCGCGCTGGAGATCGCCGATGCGGGCTACCACGTCTACCTCGTGGAGCGCGAGCCGAGCATTGGCGGCCACATGGCGATGTTCGACAAGACGTTCCCCACGTTGGACTGCTCGGCATGCATCTTGACGCCCAAGATGTTCGATGCCGGGGCGCACCCGAATATCACCCTGCTGACCTACAGCGAAGTCGAAAAAGTCGATGGCTACGTGGGCAACTTCACCGTGCGGGTGCGCAAGCGGGCGCGCATGGTCGACGAAGACCTGTGCACCGGCTGCGGCTCGTGCTGGGATAAGTGCCCGATCAAGGTCGTGGACGACGTCTTCGAGGCGGGCATGGGCTATCGCAAAGCGATCTACCGGCCTTTCCCGCAGGCGGTGCCCAAGTATCCGGTGATTGACGTCGAGAACTGCACCTACTTCAAGACCGGCAAGTGCCGGATGTGCGAAAAGGTCTGCCCGACGGAGGCCATCCGGTTCGATATGGAAGATCAGTATGTCGATCTCGAAGTGGGCAACGTGATCCTGGCGACCGGGTACAAGCTGTTCGACTGCCGGCGCATTCCGAACTACGGATATGGGCGGCTGGAGAACGTCTTTTCCAGCCTGGAGTTCGAGCGGCTGACCAACGCGGCGGGTCCCACCGAAGGCAAGGTCGTGCTGCGCGACGGCGAAACCGTGCCCGAGTCGGTGGCGATCATCCACTGCGTGGGCAGTCGCGACAAGAACTATAACGAGCACTGTTCGGCGATCTGCTGCATGTCGTCGCTGAAGTTTGCGCACCTGGTCATGGAAAAGACCGGGGCGCAAGTCTACAACTTCTACATCGACATGCGGCCCATCTCCAAAGGCTACGAGGAGTTCTACCATCGCATCCTGAGCGAGGGTACCACGTTCATTCGTGGCAAGGTGTCCGAGATCACGGACGCGGCCCATGCGCCCGATGAAGAGGGGAAGCTCATCGTCGTGGCCGAGGACACGTTGATCGGCAAGCAGCGCCGCGTACCGGTGGATATGGTGATCCTGGCCGCTGGGCTGGAGCCTCGCGCCGACTCGCAGGCAGTGGGCTATATGTTCGGCGTGGGCTGCGGCGATACGGGTTTCTTCACCGAGCGCCATCCCAAGCTCGACCCGGTGGCAACGGCGACGGAAGGCGTGTTCATCGCCGGGGCCTGCCAGGGCGCCAAAGACATCCCGGACTCGGTGGCACAGGGCGCGGCGGCAGCAGCCCGCGTGCTGGGCACGATCTCGCGGCGCGAGGTGGCGCTAGAGCCCGTGCGCGCCAGCATCGACGAGAGCCGCTGCTCTGGCTGCCGTATCTGCAACAACATGTGCCCCTACAACGCGATCGATTTCATCGAGGCCGAAGGCGTGTCGCGCGTGAACCCGGCTCTGTGTAAAGGCTGCGGTACCTGCGTGGCAGCCTGCCCGAGCCAGGTGATCACCGGCGCGCACTTCACGTTCGACCAACTGATGGCCGAAATCGATGGAATCCTGGTCGACGTGACGGGCGAGATGCCTCTGGTAACGGAAGTGATATAGGCTAGGTCAGGAGATATGCGATGAGCGATAATGGAACGTTTGAGCCCGTGATCGTGGGCTTCTTGTGCAACTGGTGCTCGTATCGCGCGGCTGACCTGGCGGGCACTTCGCGGATGGGGTATCCGGCGACGCTGCGGGATATTCGCATCATGTGCACCGGGCGGCTCGACCCGACCTTCGTGCTGCGCGCCCTGCAAAAAGGCGCCGACGCTGTCCTGATCATGGGCTGCCATCCCGGCCAGTGCCACTATCAGGAGGGCAACTACAAGGCCATCCGGCGGTTTGTGCTGCTGCGCCGGACGCTGCGCCAGATGGGCATCGACGATGCCCGCGTCCAGCTTCACTGGGCGTCGGCTGCCGAGGGTGTGCGGTTCGCGCAGACGGTCGCGCGTGTGACCGAAGAGATCAAGGCGCTGGGCCCACTCGACTGGCCTCACAACTGGCCGAATGAAGACCCCTATGCGTTACAGGAGGCCAATTCATGAGTGAGAAACCGAAGTTAGCGTTGTATTGGGCCTCGTCGTGCGGCGGCTGCGAGATCGCCGTGCTGGGCCTGCACGAAAAAATCTTGAACGTGGCGGAAGCGTTCGACATCGTTTTCTGGCCGTGCGTGATGGACTTCAAGTACGCCGATGTCGAAGCGATGGACGACGACTCGATCGACGTGTGCCTGTTCAACGGGGCGATCCGCAACGACGAAAACGCCCGGCTGGCGCACCTGCTGCGGCGGAAGTCGAAGGTGATGGTCGCGTTTGGCTCGTGCGCGTCTGGCGGATCAATGCCAGGGCTGGCGAACTTCACCGATCGCGACGCCATGTTCGACTGGATTTACCACAAGTCGCCGACCACGGACAACCCGGATGGGATTGTACCCATGAAACATACCGATGTGCCGGAGGGAGATCTCGAACTGCCCGGTTTCTGGCACACGGTCAAGACGCTGGCGCAGGTGGTCCCCGTGGACTACTTCCTGCCCGGCTGTCCCCCGGAAGCGTCCTCGATCGAGATGGCGGTCAACGCCATTCTGACAGGGCAGCTTCCGCCGCCGGGGTCGGTGATCGGGCCGGACGTCACGGTGTGTGATGAGTGTCCGCGGGAAAAACACGAGAAGAAGATCAAGCGCTTCTATCGCCCGTACGAGATCATCCCTGATCCGGACACGTGCCTGCTGGAGCAGGGGCTGTTCTGCGCGGGGATCGCGACGCGATCGGGCTGTGGGGCGCGCTGTCCACAGGTCGGTATGGGCTGCCGCGGGTGTTACGGGCCGAACGAGGGCGTGGTGGATCACGGCGCGAAGATTCTGACCGGGATCGCATCCGTGCTCGATGCCCAGACGCCGGAGGAGGTCGATGCCATCCTGGATACGCTGCCCGATCCGGCGGGCTACTTCTACCGATTCCATCTGCCCGACTCGCTGCTGCGCCGCCGCGCCAGGGCCAACGGCGAGAAGATCGTCGCACCCGCCAGCGAAGCCGCCGGCGAGCCGGCCTAACCAGGGAGGTACCGATGACACGCATTTCCATCGATCCGATCACGCGACTTGAGGGACATGGAAAGATCGAAATCTTCCTGGACCAGCAAGGTAACGTCGATAACTGCTACTTTCAAGTGCCGGAACTGCGCGGGTTCGAGGTGTTCTGCGTGGGGCGGCCCGCCGAAGAGATGCCGCGCCTCACCAGCCGGATCTGCGGCGTGTGTCCGGAAGCACACCACATGGCCGCGGCCAAGGCGCTCGACGACCTGTATCGCGTCGAACCGCCGCTGGCGGGCAAGAAGCTGCGCGAGATGTTCTACATGGCGTTTTACGTCACCGATCACACCACGCACTTCTACGCGCTGGGTGGGCCGGACTTCGTCGTGGGGCCGGGCGCCCCGCCCGCGGAACGGAACATCCTGGGCGTGATCGCCAAGGTGGGGCTTGAAATCGGCGGGCAGGTGATCGCCACCCGCAAGCGCAACCACCAGGTGATCGAGATGATCGGTGGGCGGACCATTCACCCGGTCGCGGCGTTGCCGGGCGGGATGAGCCAGCCGATTACCGAGGAGCAGCGCCAGCAGATCATCGAGATCGCTCGCCAGAACGTTGAGTTCGGCCAGTTCACGATCCAGTTGTTTCACGACGTCGTGCTGGCGAACACTGACTATGTCGATCTGATCACCAGCCCCGGCTACACGCAGAAGACCTACTACATGGGCCTGGTCGACGAGAACAACCACGTCAATTTCTACGATGGCAAGGTGCGGGTGGTCGATCCGGATGGGCACGAATTCTGCAAATACGCGCCGGGCGAATACACGGAGCACATTGCCGAGCACGTCGAGCCGTGGAGCTATCTCAAGTTCCCGTACCTGAAGAACGTGGGCTGGAAGGGATTCGTCGACGGTAAGGACAGCGGAATCTACTGCGCGACGCCGCTCTCGCGGCTGAACGCGGCGGACGGCATGGCGACTCCGCTGGCCCAGGCCGAGTACGAGCGGATGTACGAGACGCTCGGCGGCAAGCCGGTCCATCACACGCTGGCCGCTCACTGGGCGCGCGTGATCGAGCTGCAATACGCGGCGGAACGGATGCTGCAACTGGCCGAGGATCCGGAAGTGGCCGATCCGGTCGTGCGCGCGATCCCGACGGCAACCCCGACCGAGGGCATCGGCATCGTCGAGGCGCCGCGCGGCACGCTGACCCATCACTTCAAGACCGATCCGGATGGCATCCTGACCGAGGTCAACCTGATCGTGGGCACGACGAACAACAACGCCCCGATCTACATCAGCATTCGCAAGGCTGCCGAGGCGTTGATCCAGAATGGCAACGTGAACGACGGCATCCTGAACATGATCGAGATGGCGTTCCGGTCCTACGATCCGTGCCTGTCGTGCGCGACGCACTCGCTGCCGGGGCAGATGCCGCTGGAGCTTGTTGTGCGGGACAGCCGCGGCGCGGTGACCCATCACGCCAGCCAGTATGTGCCGCCCGAACTGCTCGAGCAGTTCGATCGCTGAGTGAACCTTATGGACGACGCGCCGTATCCCACGATCATCATTGGACTGGGGAATCCGATCCTGTCCGATGACGGCGTGGGGTGGCGCGTCGTCCAGCTTGTGCGGGTCGCTGTGCGCGAGGCGGGGGACGAGCGCCGCGTGGTGGTCCGCGAAGCGTGCGTGGGGGGGCTGTCGCTCGCGGAGATGCTGGTGGGCTTTCGGCGGGCGATCGTGATCGACGCGATCATGACCGGCAACGACCCGCCGGGGACCGTTTCGCACCTGGCGCTGGCCGACCTGCCGGGCACGCTCAACATAGCGTCCGCGCACGACACCAACCTCGTCACGGCGCTGCGCGCGCTGCGGCGCTTTGGGGCGGAACTGCCACCTGACGATGCCATTTCGATCGTCGCGGTCGAAGTCCAGGATGTGTGGACTTTCTCCGAGGAATGCACGCCCTCCGTCGAGCAGGCGATCCCCGGCGCTGCCTCGCTGGCGCTGCGCGTGCTGCGCGGCGAATGACGGCCAGGCATCACCCTTTTTCTAAGAAATTTATCAGTGTACTTTGATATCCGTCTATAATTCTGCTATATCTCTTTTAGGCTGTAAGAGCCTCGCAGCAGAATAACTCACCGATCACACGTTGTACCGAATAGCTGTCCGCAAACGTGGAGGCCCGTGCCTTCCGGATGCAGTGCCACCCGAATGGCACACCTGTGGACTGAGGGATTGCCTATGGTAACCGCTATTATGTCCGGATATGCGCTCTCGCTCGCCGCGCCAGCCGTTCACCGCGTCGTGCGCCGGTGGTCCGGATGGATCATCGCGCTGCTGCCGGCGGGCCTTTTCGCGTATTTTTTGAGCCTGGTGGGGCGGGTGGCCGGCGGCGAGGTCATCGTCGCGTCTTACGAGTGGTTTCCCAGCCTCGGCTATAACCTTACGTTCTATTTCGACGGCCTGAGCCTGTTGTTTGCGTTGATCGTCACGGGGATCGGGACGCTGGTGATCGTCTACGCGGGCAGTTATCTGGCGGGCGATCCCTGGTTGGGACGGTTCTACGCCATCGTCCTGATCTTCATGGCGTCCATGCTGGGCGTTGTGATCGCCGACAACCTGATCGCGCTGTTCGTGTTCTGGGAGCTGACCAGCATCAGCTCGTACCTGTTGATCGGCTACAAATTCGACAAAGCGGCGTCGCGGGCGGCGGCGCTCCAGGCGCTGCTGGTGACCGGCGGCGGCGGGCTGGCCCTGTTGGCCGGGCTGCTGCTGCTGGGCCTTATCAGTGGCAGTTGGGAGATCTCCGCGCTATTCGGCGAGGCCGAGGCGATTCAGGCGCATCACCTGTATCTCCCGGCGCTGCTGTTGATCCTGGCTGGCGCGTTCACCAAGTCGGCGCAGTTTCCGTTCCATTTCTGGCTCCCCGGTGCAATGGAAGCACCGGCTCCCGTCAGCGCGTACCTGCATTCCGCCACGATGGTCAAGGCGGGGGTCTTCTTGCTGGCGCGTCTGAGCCCGGCCCTGGGTGGCACGGACGAATGGACGGCCCTGGTCACGAGCGCAGGCGCGGTCACCATGTTTCTGGGCGGGTTTCTGGCGTGGAAGCAGACCGACCTGAAGCGCATTCTGGCCTATTCCACGGTGAGCACGCTCGGCACGCTGGTGCTGCTGTTGGGCATTGGAAGCAGCATCGCCGTGAAAGGTGCGGCGGTCCTGCTGCTGGCTCACGCCATGTACAAGGGATCGCTGTTCCTGATGGCCGGGGGACTCGATCACGAAACCGGCACGCGGGACATCACGGCGATGGGCGGGCTGGCGCGCTCGATGCCGGTCTCTATGCTGGCGGCGAGCCTGGCGGCGCTGTCGATGGCCGGTCTGCCGCCGCTGGTGGGCTTCATCAGCAAAGAGGTGTTGTACGAAGCGACGCTCGAAGATGCCGTCTGGCCCGCTTTGATCACGGCGGTGGCGGTGGCCGGGAACGTGTTCGTGGTCGCGGCAGCCGGGCTGGTGGCGATCAAACCGTTCTGGGGCGAGTGGGTCGAAACGCCCAAACACCCGCACGAAGGTCCCGTCGGCCTGTGGCTGGGGCCGGTGCTGCTGGCCGGACTGGGCCTGTTCGTCGGTCTGGCCCCGGGGGTGGTGTCGCACGACTTGATCGCGCCGGCAGCGAGCGCCGTTCTGCAGAAAGAGACAACCGTCAAGCTGGCGCTGTGGCACGGCATCAACCCGATGCTGGTGCTGAGCGTGATCACCGTCGGGTTGGGCGTGGCCGCGTACGTGTGGCGGGAGCGGCTGGGCAACCGGCTGAACATCCTCGATCCCGGATCGCGGTTCGGCCCGGCGCGCATTTACCAGGAGGCCGTCGATGGGCTTCCGCGCTTTGCCACGGCGGTGACGAGCGTGCTGCAAAGCGGCTACTTGCGGCTCTACCTGACGACAATCGTCGTCGTGACGGTTGGGCTGGTCGGCTTCACGCTGGCGAGCCGGGTCGACGCAGGCGGGATGTGGCGGACGCCGGATGTGCGCATCTATGAAATCCTGGTGGCGGGCATGATCCTGGCGGGCGCGCTAGGCGTGACCCTGATGCGGTCGCGGATGGCGTCTGTCGCGGCGCTGGGCACTGTGGGCTATGGGATCGCGCTGCTGTACGTGCTGTTCAGCGCGCCAGACCTGGCGATGACCCAGTTTGCCATCGAGACGCTAACCGTACTGCTGTTCGTGTTCGTCATTTACCGCCTGCCGAAGTACGCCACATTGACCAGCCGGCGGGATCGCGTGCGCGATGCCGTTGTGGCGCTGTTGGCGGGCGCCATGATGACAACCCTGGTGTTGATCGTGACGGCGGAACCCCTGCGGTCGCGCTTGACTCCGTATTTCGCAGAAAACAGCCTGCCGCTGGGGAAGGGCCGGAACATCGTCAACGTCATTCTGGTGGATTTTCGTGCGTTTGACACGTTGGGCGAAATCACCGTGCTGTCGGTGGCGGCGATCGGCGTCTACGCGCTGATGAAGCTGCGCCTGGGGCAGGCGGGTGATGAGGAGTCCTGACCTGCATGATGTCAGGTTTGGGGAGGAGAGGTGAGAGATGGAGTCGCGCGTGAAGCTTGGCCATATATGGGGCATTCCCATCGGGCTGCATCCGAGCTGGTTTTTCATCTTCGGCCTGGTGACCTTTTCGCTGGCGGTCGGTTATTTTCCGGATGAGTATCCCGACATGAACGGCGCGGCGTACTGGATATTGGGCGCGATCACCAGCCTGTTGTTCTTCGGATCGGTGCTGGCGCACGAGCTGGGACACTCGTTCGTCGCCATGCGCAACAAGATTCCCGTGCGCTCGATCACGTTGTTCATCTTCGGCGGCGTGGCGCAGATCGAAGAGGAGCCGCGCACCGCCGGGGCCGAGTTCCGGATCGCTATCGCGGGGCCGATCGTCAGCCTGGCGCTGGCCGCGGTGTTCTACGTGATCTGGCTGGCGGACCGAAACGTGTCGATGCATCTGGCCGCGCCAAGCGTGTGGCTGGCGCGAATCAACCTGATCCTGGCCGTGTTCAACATGATCCCCGGCTTTCCCCTGGATGGCGGGCGCGTCTTCCGGGCCGTGGTGTGGCAGTTCACCGGGAGCCTGCACCGCGCCACCCGCATCGCCGCGACGATGGGACAGGTCGTCGCGTTCGGGTTCATGGCCTGGGGCGCCTTCGCGCTGCTGGCCGGCGGGGTTTTCAACGGGCTGTGGCTGATTTTCATCGGCTGGTTTCTGCAAAACGCAGCAACGGCCAGCGCCGCGCAGTCCGGCCTGCAGGAAGCCTTGCGCGGCGTGACGGTTTCGCAGGTGATGACGACCGAATGCGCGCACGTGCCGCACCGGCTGTCGATCAAAGAACTGGTCGACGAACAGATTTTGAGCGGGCGTCCGCAGCGCTGCTTCTTCGTAGATGAGGGCGACGCCACGCGCGGCCTGCTGACGATCCAGGACGTGACCGCCATCTCGCGCGACGAGTGGAACCAGGTGACGGCTGAGCAGATCATGGTGCCGTGGGACCAAATCCAACGCGTCACGCCGAGCACGGAACTGCTCGACGCGCTGCGCATCATGGACCGGGCGCAAGTGGGGCAGGTTCCTGTGGTGGTAGGCGAGGAGCTGGTCGGTATGCTGACGCGCGAGCAGGTGATCCGGTACGTGCGGATGCGCAGCGAGCTGGGATTGTGAGAGTGACGGAGGGGCATCGATGAAGTCGGTTATTTTGTCGACGGCGACGCGCTATCTGCTGCCGCTGCTGCTGCTCTTTTCGATCTTTGCGCTGCTGCGCGGGCACAACGAGCCGGGCGGCGGGTTCGTGGGCGGGCTGGTGGCGTCGGCGGCGTTCACCTTGTTTGCCCTGGCGCACGACGTCGAGCGGGCGCGCGCTATCCTACCGCTTAATCCGCGCCTGTTGATCGCTGCGGGACTGTTGATCGCGGTGACAAGTGGATTGATCGGGATGCTGTTCGGCGAGCCGTTCATGACCACCGCCTGGGATTCGCGCGAGATACCCGTTGTGGGCAAGATGGGCACGCCGCTGTTGTTCGATATCGGCGTTTATCTGGCCGTCATGGGCGTCGCTCTGACGATCATCTTTTCACTGGCGGAGGAATGATATATGGAGGTCGTGCTGGCATTTGTGATCGGTGGGCTGTACGCTGCCGGCTTGTTCATGATGATGCGCCGGAGCATGGTGAAGGTGATCATGGGGCTGGCCCTGCTGGGGTATGCGTCTAACCTGCTGATCTTCACCGTGGGCCGTTTGACTCGCGGCTCCTCTCCGCTGATTCCGGCAGATGCCGCGCAGCCCGCCGCGCCATTCGCCGATCCGCTGCCACAAGCGCTGATTCTGACGGCGATCGTGATCGGGTTTGGCGTGCAGGCGTTCGCATTGGTGCTTTTCAAGCGCACGTATCAAAGCGTGGGGACTGACGATCTGGACAGCATCAGAGCCACTGAGAAAAGCTGAATGGACGAACTGACGAGGAATCCATGAACGGACTGCTGATCCTGCCCATACTCATCCCCCTGATGACGGCCATCGCGTTGGTGCTGGCGTGGAATCACCGCGCGATTCAGCGCCGCATCAGCGTTGCCGGCGCTTTGATTCTGTTCCTGGCGGCGATCGGGCTGTTGACGAGCGTGTCAAGCGACGGCATCGCTGTCGTTCAAATCGGCGATTGGCCGGCGCCGTTCGGTATCACCCTGGTGGCCGACCTGTTCAGCGCGATCATGGTGACGATGACCGGCCTGATGGGGCTAGCGGTGGCCGTTTATTCGCTGTCGAGCATGGATGCGCCGCGCGAATCGTTCGGGTACTACCCGCTGTTTCACGTGCTGTTGATGGGCGTCAATGGTGCGTTCCTGACTGGGGATATGTTCAACCTGTACGTGTGGTTCGAAGTGATGTTGATCGCGTCCTTCGTGCTGATGGCCCTGGGCGGCGAACGAGTTCAACTCGAAGGCGCGATCAAGTATGTCACCATCAACCTGGTATCGTCCGCGCTCTTCCTGACGGCGATCGGCATTCTGTACAGCGTGGCCGGAACGCTGAACATGGCGGACCTGGCGCAGCGGCTCAATTCGGGCGACGTCGATCCGGGGATGGTCACGGCACTGTCGATGATGTTTCTGATCGCCTTCGGGATCAAGGCGGCAGTGTTTCCGCTGTTCTTCTGGCTGCCCGCGTCCTATCACACGCCGCCGGTTGCCGTAACGGCCATCTTCTCCGGGCTGTTGACCAAGGTGGGCGTCTATTCGCTGATCCGCGTCTTCACGCTGATCTTCTTGCGCGATGTGGATTACACGCACACGCTCATCCTGGTCATCGCGGGGTTTACGATGGTCACGGGCGTGTTGGGCGCCGTCGCCCAGACGGGGTTTCGGCGGCTGCTCTCGTTTCACATTGTCAGCCAGATCGGGTACCTGCTGATGGGGTTGGGGCTGTTCACCGAGCTGGCGCTCGCGGGGACCGTGTTCTTCATGGTGCACGTGATCATCGCCAAATCCGCCTTGTTCCTGGTGAGCGGTGCGGTCTACCAGATCGCCGGGACCTACGATCTCAAAAAGCTGGGCGGGCTGTACAAGTCGCACGTCGGGCTGTCGATGATGTTTCTGTTTCCCGCGCTGTCGCTGGCCGGCATTCCGCCGCTGTCGGGGTTTTGGGCCAAGCTGACGCTGGTCCGGGCCGGGCTGGAAACCGAAGAGTACGCGATTGTGGCGGTGGCGCTCGGCGTGAGCATTCTGACCCTGTTCTCGATGATGAAAATTTGGGCCGAAGCGTTCTGGAAGGACCGTCCTGAGAGCGATGAGGCGGCGTCTGACGGGCTCCCTGAATTGCGGACGAGCCGGGCGTGGCTGGCGTTGGTGGCTCCGATTATCGCGCTGGGGGCACTGACCATCGTGCTGGGCATTGCGGCGGAGCCGTTCTTCGTGCTGGCGCGTGATGCAGCGCGCCAACTGCTCGATCCGGCGAGTTACATCCAGGCTGTATTGGGAGGGACGCCGTGAATACACTTCTGTTGAACGTGCTGCTGGCGATTGCCTGGATTGCCCTGACGGGCACGTTTACGCCTGTGAACCTGTTGTTCGGGTTCGTCGTGGGGTATCTGGCGCTGGGACTCTCACAGCGCAGCGGGCGCGCGGCGGGCTACCGGTCGAAGTTTCCGCGTGTGATCACGTTTGTCCTGTTTATCCTGGGGGAACTGCTGCTAGCAAACCTGCGGGTGGCGTATATGGTGTTATCACCACGCCTGAGGATCCGGCCTGCGGTGGTCGCGATCCCGCTGGAGGCGACGAGCGATCTCGAGATCTCGCTGCTGGCAAACCTGATAACGCTGACGCCGGGCACGCTGTACCTGGACATTTCCGATGATCGAAAGACGATGTTCGTCCATACGATCTATCTGGAAGATGTCGATCAGTTCCGGGACGATATCAAACAGGGGTTCGAACGCCGCTTATTGGAGATAACGCGATGACTCTATCAGACGTGGCGATTTATGTGGTGCTGCCCATGCTGGCGGTGGCCGTCCTGCTGACGTTTGTGCGCCTGATGCGCGGACCGACGCTGCCGGACCGGGCGGCTGCACTGGATTTGATGTCGGCGCTGGGCATTGGTTTCGTGGCGACGTATGCGATCGCGACCGATCAGCCCTCGCTGCTGGATACAGCGGTTGTGTTGGCACTCGTCTCATTCTTGGGGACGGTGGGGTTCGCGTTGTATGTCGAGCGGAGAGTGTGAAGATGCGTGACGAGATCAGCGCCGCGTTGATGATTGTCGGGGCCGTGTTTGCCCTCATCGCCAGCATCGGGATGCTGCGGATGCCCGATCTTTTCTTGCGCATGTCGTCGAGCACGAAGGCATCGACTCTGGGCGTTGGGACGATTTTGGTGTCGGCAGCGGTGTATTTCGGCGAGCTTGGCGTCATCAGCCGGACGATGGCGACGCTTGCGTTTGTGCTGCTGACGGTGCCGGTGGCGGCGCATGTGCTTGGCCGCGCGGGATATCGGGTGGGCGTGGAGCTGAGCGATCGGACGGTTCGGGACGATCTGCGCGATCGCTACGGACCGCAAATCGACCGGGAAGACATAGAGGTCGATGCTGAGTTTGAAGGAATGTGAATGTTTTCCCGAGATCGGCCTTGACAGATGGCGTTTCTCTTATATAATGCTTCCCTGCCTCGGCGATAGCAGGGGCGCAACTTGAAAGCCTAAGAGTCCTCTTGTCAGCTTTGTGATTGTATGTTACGATACGATTACAAGGGATGAGTGGCTGAGCTACACTAAGTAGACTCAATATTTCCTCCAAAGCGAGGAGGAAGCCGGCTTAGGTCGGTTTTTTCGTCGCAATGGGGGAGGCACCTTAACAACAGCAGAGTGACAGAAAGCACAGCGACGTGCGAGCTAGAGGAAAGTGGCATTGCCCTGTGGGGTAATGTTGAGAAGAACCGTGTAAATACGGAGAGTTTGATCCTGGCTCAGGATGAACGCTGGCGGC
>JAHDLB010000028.1 GCA_018432315.1 Anaerolineae bacterium | reverse complement strand
TCTCGAGGAGGTATGGAAGCATGTCGGAAAAGACGATCGACCAGCTCTGCGAGGCCTTGGTGGCCCGAAGGGAGAAGGCCTATGCGGGCGGCGGAGAGAAGGCCATAGCGAAGCAGAAGGAAAAGGGCAAGCAGACGGCACGTGAGCGGATCACGTCTCTTCTTGATGAGGGGAGCTTCGTCGAAGTCGACGAATTCGTCACCCATCGCTGCGTCAACTTCGGACTGGAGAAGAAAGTCTTCGACGGGGACGGAGTCGTCACGGGCTACGGAACGATAGACGGGCGCATCGTCTACGTCTACAGCCAGGACTTCACGGTCCTGGGCGGCTCGTTGGGTGAGATGCACGCGAAGAAAATCTGCAAAATCATGGACATGGCGCTCCAGAACGGAGCCCCTGTCGTCGGCATCAACGACTCGGGGGGAGCGCGGATCCAGGAAGCCGTGGACGCCCTCTCGGGCTACGGCAACATCTTCTTCCGCAACGTCAAATCGAGCGGCGTCGTGCCTCAGCTCTCGGTCATCGCGGGTCCCTGCGCGGGAGGCGCCGTCTACAGCCCGGCCCTGACGGACTTCACCCTCATGGTCGACAAGATCGGCATCATGCACATCACCGGTCCGGCCGTCATCAAAGCCGTCACGGGAGAAGACGTCACGAGCGAACAGATCGGCGGGGCCATGACGCACAACCGGGTCTCGGGCGTGGCCCAGCTCTTCGCCAATGACGAGGCGGAATGCTTCGGCCAAGTCCGGAAACTCCTCTCCTACCTTCCGAGCAACAACATGGAAGAGGCGCCGTACAAGGAGACGGGAGACGACCCGTACCGCACCGTCCCGGAACTGCGGGAAGCCGTCCCGACCAACCCCAACCGCGGCTACGACGTCCGGGACGTCATCGTCAGAATCGTCGACAACGGCGACTTCTTCGAAATCCAGCCCTACTGGGCTCAGAACATCGTCACCGGCTTCGCCCGCGTGGGAGGCAGCGTCATCGGGATCATCGCGAACCAGGCCAAACACATGGCCGGATGCCTGGACATCGACGCCTCGGACAAGGCGAGCCGCCACATCCGCATCTGCGACGCCTACAACATCCCCATCGTCACCTTCGAAGACGTCCCGGGCTACCTTCCGGGGCTGGCCCAGGAAACGGGCGGCATCATCCGCCACGGTGCGAAACTGCTCTACGCCTACAGCGAAGCGACGGTCCCCAAAATCACCGTCGTCCTGAGGAAAGCCTACGGAGGCAGCTACCTGGGCATGTGCAGCAAAGACCTCGGAGCGGACGTGGTCCTGGCCTGGCCTCAGTCGGAAATCGCCGTCATGGGCGCCGAAGGGGCGGCCAACATCATCTTCGCCCGCGAGATCAAAGACTCGAGCGACCCGGCATCGACACGTGCGGAAAAGATCGAAGACTACCGCGAAGCCTTCGCCAACCCCTACCAGGCAGCGGCGCGTGGCTTCGTCGACCGGGTCATCCTTCCGGAAGAGACGCGCCTCGAACTGCACCGTGCCCTCACCGTCACGGAAAGCAAGCGGGAGCAGCGTCCGAAGCGCAAACACGGCATCATGCCCCACTAAAGGAAGGCAGGGGAAACCATGCAGCACCTATCGGAACACTTCCAGGGCCCGCTGGGGGCCGTCGTCCTCTCCCTCATCGCCTTCAGCGTCGTCTTCCTGGTCCTCATATCGCTCATGCTCCTCCTCGCCGGGGTGAAGCACCTGGCGGGCCTCGTCGACGGCCTCAAGGCCTCCCGTCAGGCTCCGCCGTCGCCGCCGTCCAGGCCGTCGGCTCCGTCGGCCCCTGCGGCCTCGGTCGGCCGTCCGGCGTCGGGAGACCAGCTCATCGCCGTCCTCACCGCCGCCGTGGCATCGAGCGGCCTCGGCGCCTTCCGCATCAGCGCCGTCCGTCCCGTCACCGCCGTCGCCGGCCGCCTCACCTCGAACTGGAAACGCCTCTCCCGGCTGGACAACCTCGAAGGCTGGGAATAAGAAGGCTGGGACTAACCGGAGCGCCCTGCAACACCCCCGGTCCGCCCAGGCGGACCCGACAAAAACCAACAAGGGAGGACCTGAAATGGCCCGTAAATACCGAATCGTCGTCAACGGAACCGCCTACGAAGTGGAAGTCGAAGAACTGGGAAGCGCGCCGGCCACCGCTGTTGCGCCCTGTGCCGCCGCTCCGGCCCCTGCCCCTGCCGCCGCTCCGGCTCCTGCCCCTGCCGTTGCTCCGGCCGCCCCGGCTCCTGCCGGATCGGGCACCGTCACGGCGCCCATGCCGGGCAAAATCCTCAAAATCGCCGTCGCTCCGGGGGCCAACGTCGTCGCCGGCGACCTCCTCCTCGTCCTGGAAGCCATGAAAATGGAAAACGAAATTCTCGCGCCCGCGGCCGGCACCGTCCAGGAAATCCGAGTCAAAGAAGGCGGCTCCGTCAACTCCGGAGACATCCTCGTCGTCCTCGGCTAGGCCTCGGGCCTCAAAGGAGGATCGACCATGGGAATCTACCTGCAATCCTTATCGAGCGTCCTTGCCCAATCGGGATTCGCCGGCCTCACGACGGGCAACCTCATCATGCTCGTCGTCGGCCTCGTCCTGCTCTACCTCGCCATCGGCAAAGGCTTCGAGCCGTTGCTGCTCGTGCCCATCGCCTTCGGCTGCGTCCTCGTCAACCTGCCGCTATCGGGCATCATGGAAGAGGGGGGCTTCCTGTACTACGTCTTCTTCGGGACGCAGCACGAAATCTACCCCGTCATCATCTTCATGGGCATCGGAGCGCTGACGGACTTCGCGCCGCTTCTGGCCAACCCCGTCACCTTCCTTCTCGGAGCGGCGGCGCAGCTGGGCGTCTTCATCGCCCTCTTCGGTGCCATGATGCTGGGCTTCTCCGTCCAGGAGGCGGCGAGCATCGCCATCATCGGCGGAGCCGACGGCCCGACGAGCATCTACCTGACCATGAAACTGGCGCCTCAGATCCTCGGAGCCGTCGCCGTGGCAGCCTACAGCTACATGTCGCTGGTGCCGCTCATCCAGCCGCCGGTCATCAAGGCCCTGACGACCAGGGCGGACCGGGCCATCCGGATGGACAACCTCCGTCCGGTCAGCAAGACGGAGCGGGTCCTCTTCCCCATCGTCTGCACCATCGCCTCGGGCCTCATCCTTCCGGCCTCGGTGCCGCTCATCGGCATCCTGATGTTCGGCAACCTCCTTCGGGAATGCGGAGTGACGGAGCGCCTCAACCTGGCGGCCCAGAACGAGATCCTCAACGCCACCACGATCTTCCTGGGCCTCACCGTGGGTGCGACGATGGAGGCCGAAACCTTCCTGACGGCGGCGACGCTCAAGATCATCGCCCTGGGGTTGGTGGCCTTCATCTTCAGCACGGCCGGAGGGGTCCTCTTCGGCCAGCTACTGAAAGTCACGAGCGGAGGCCGGATCAACCCCATGATCGGGGCGGCGGGAGTCTCGGCGGTGCCCATGGCGGCGCGCGTCGTCCAGCGCGTCAGCCAGCAGGAGAACCCGGGCAACTTCCTCCTCATGCACGCCATGGGTCCCAACGTGGCCGGAGTCATCGGCACCGCCGTGGCTGCCGGAACCATGCTCACCCTGCTCCTGAACTGAGGAAG
>JAHDLB010000044.1 GCA_018432315.1 Anaerolineae bacterium | reverse complement strand
GACCTGGATCTCGCCATGCTGCGTCACCTGCGCCGCGAGCTGGAATTGGACCCCAGCGCGCCCGAAGCATCGTCGGCTCACAAGACAGCGGTTTAGTTCGATGCCACGTCTCCACTTTTACAGACAAAAACGGACTTGACCACCTGACCAACTCGATGAGTGTCGAGACAACCTGCATCACCATGAACCAGAACATGCCATTCCCTTTCCCAGTTAGTGGAGTACGCCCTATTCTACCCTACCGAGTCAGGCCTGTTTTCGCCTCAGTTCATGGATTTATGGAGTTTTTTGAGAGTACAGGTCTACTGAATTTCTCTCGTGGATTAGTTTTTGCGGACTACGGGATTTTGTATACACTTGCTAGTTGACACTCCCATAATCGTCGATACTTCCCAGCGCATTATAGTGAAACATCCACTCGGCGATCGGTAATCTGGAGAGCATATGCTGCCCCCCAAACACAAGCGACCGTTCGGCGTGATCATCATCGCCTTCCTGCTGCTGCTCAACGGCATGTTGGCAACCGCGCGCAGCGCCCGGATCGCATACCAGTTCTACGAAGAGCAAAACGGCCAGATCGAGCCTGAGAAGATTTCTGAGCGAGCTGAGGACCTGACACTGATCGAATGGCTGACGCTCCCCATAACTGCCGCCGGGATCGTCATTGCTTGGGGCATGTGGGCGCTACGACCTGCGGCCTGGCTCGCGACCATGACGTTGCAGGGGCTGTCCCTGGCGGCGCAGCTCTACGATTACAGTCAGGGTCAGAATGTCTACCCGCAAATGCTGGTCACAGTGCTCACCGTGTTCTATCTCAACCAGCACGACGTGAAGCTCGTCTTTCGCACAAGGGGCACTACCGCGCGGAGGAAATCATCCTCATGAGCGATGATCTTGCCCTACTGCGCACTTACGAGCCGGTCGTGCGTTACACCTACGGCGAACTGTTCTTCCCGATGGACGCCGATCGGTATGTAACACGCTGTGCTCTGTGGGTCCAATCACCCCATGCCCCTGCTGTCGAGTTGATCCCGCGCGGCGAACTGACGCTGGAGCGGTTGTCCGAGCCGCTGTCCGACGAGCAGCAAAGCACACACTTTCTTCGCTTTGTCGAGCCCATGAACGCGATCGCGCAACAACTCTACCGGGCACAGACCAAAGACCGTCCGTCTTTCCAGTCGCGCGGGCGGTTGGCGCGGGTCGGACTGCTTTCCCGACTGGTGGACGCGCTGTTCTCCGTGACACTGCTGCTGCGCGGGACGGTACCGGGCGGGACAACCACTGCCGCTGAAAAAGCTTATCGCGAGCTGCAAGCACCCACACCGCGTTACATCTACTACGGGCGCGTATTGCGCCAGGACGGCTACATTGTCCTGCACTACCTTTTTTTCTATTGCATGGATGATTGGCGCTCGTCGTTTTACGGGGTCAATAACCACGAAGCCGACTGGGAGCAAGCATTCGTCTACCTGGAGGACAGCGGTGACGACGCCCCCCAACCGGCCTGGGTGGCCTACGCCGCGCACGACTTTCACGGCGACGACATGCGCCGCCGCTGGGACGATCCCGAAGTGCTAAAGGTCGGCACGCACCCCGTGATTTATGCCGGAGCGGGATCACATGCCAGCTACTTCTCGCCGGGCGAATACATGATTACAGTCAGCCTGTCACCGTTCAAACCACTGATCCGTGTGCTCGAAAGCGCGGCTCGTTTCTGGCAGAGTACGTTGCGTCAGGGCGAACCGGACGCGCCATCACCCGACATCGCCGGACTGTTCCGCATTCCGTTCGTGGACTACGCGCGCGGCGATGGACTCAGTATCGGACCGGGTGGCGATCATGAGTGGACACCCATGCTGCTCGACCCCGTTCCCGGTTGGGTAAGCGAATACCGCGGGCTATGGGGCTTCAACGCGCAGGACCCGGTATCCGGTGAAAACGCGCCTGCCGGGCCGAAGTACAACCGCGACGGCACCATCCGCCGGACGTGGCACAACCCGCTGGGCTGGGCGGGACTGTCGAAAATCAAGCCACCGCGCCAAATGGCCGCTAACCTGCGCGATGAGATCGCCCAACTGCGCGCGATCCAGGATGGCAGTCGCTTAATAGCTATTCAGCAGCGTGACCACCTGACGCGTCTCTATGCCCGCTATCGTGCGATGGACGCCCAGCCACACCTCGATGGTCCGCGCAAAGCCGCCCGCACCGAGGTCGAGGCACGCGAAGACGCGCTCAACACCCTGCAGGACGCCATTGCCGTACGCGAAGCGGTCATTGAAGCCTGCCAAAAACACCTGGCTCGTATCAAGGCTGGGGACCGGGGCCCTCTGCGCGCAGATATCCGGCACGCACACGAGCCACAAAGTGAGGAGGAAATCCGCTTCAGCAGCCTAGCCGAAAATTGGGCTGCGTTCAGCATCGGGTTGCTGCTGATCGGCTTCGTCGCACTCTATCTTACATCGCGCGACTGGCTGAAAGGGCTGGGTGTGTTGGTTAGTGTGTTCATGATCTTCGAGTCGGTCTTCCGCCGTCGCTTCCAGACCCTGATTGTACAGGCCACGCTGGCGCTCACTGTCCTCGCTACCCTGATCTTGATCTACGCCTTTTTTTGGGAAATAGTAATCCTAAGCGTGGTGTGCATCGGCCTGCTGGTCATCGTCGACAACCTACGCGAGCTGTGGGGATCACACAGGCGGTAAGCCGGATCGTCAATTCTGTGAGTACCCCAACAGGGGCAAAAAACGTCGTGTTCAGAAGTCAATCTAGGCAAGAAATCTGCTCATGACACACGAATCGGAGGGGTTGAACGCTTAAGGTTCATCTGTTTCCTGCTTTTTTTCGAGCCGCCATTGGCTTATGTCAATGACCCTTTGGTATATTAAAGTGAAAGTCCAGCTTACAGTTGCCAGATGTATCATCGTTTATTACTGATCCTTGCATATGAAACTAAACTGGCAGGTCCAAACGGGCTTGCTTGAAACAAGACAGAATAACATCGGTTTTGTGGCGCAGCCGCATGGTGGCTTTGCGCAACTCGTAACGCAAGTCATCGAGCGTGTGGCAACATAGGTTTTTCATTTCGACATATTTCAAGTAGCGCCAGACCCCTTCATCAGGATTGAGGTCTGGGGCGTAACCGGGTAATGGTTCTAAATGAATGCGCTTGGTAGCTCCTTGCGCCAGAAAGTCTTTGACCGCTTGGCTGCGATGGGCTGGCAAGCCATCCCAGATAATAAGCAGTTTGCCAGGAATGTGACGCATCAAATGACGCAGGAATTTGACAATCGCCGGACCTTTGAACGCACCATATTGAACCGTCAGGTACAGTTTGCCGTTCGGCGTGATGCCGCTGATGGCCGACAGGTGATCACGGGTCAAGGGTACGCGCAAAAGGGGCGTTTGTCCCCGCGGGGCATAGGTATGTACCCCCGCGGGCAGCAAGTAGAAGCCTGCTTCATCGACAAACACTATGGTGCGTCCTTCTTGTTTGGCTTTTTTTCTAACGCGTTCCATTTCTCGGTACGCCACTGCTCAATGGCAGCTTCATTGCGTTGGCTGGCACGTGTGATCGGTTTCTGGCGGCTCCAACCGAGGTTTTTCAAGATCCGTCCGACGTGGCTCGGATGGTATGATACGCCAAACTCACGCCGGATTAGTTCTGCCACACGTGGTTGGGACCACACATCACCTCGAAAGCCAAAATGTTCAGCGCCTTTGGCTAAATGTGCTGTCAACTCGGCCAATTGGTCCTTGCTCAAACGTGGTTTGGGCCCGCCGCCACGCCGACTCCGTAAGGCATCCGGGCCTTCTTCACGTCCGCGTTTGAGCCACTGGCTGACTGCACCTGATGTCACCCCGAGTGCTTCCGCGATGTCTTTTTGTTGCCAGCCTTTTTGGTGGAGTTCCCAGGCGCGCATGCGACGCGCTTCTCGCCAGTCTTTTGGTTGTTGTTTTGTTTTTTCGTCCATAGGGCCAAGTGTACCTCACTTCGCCCCTTTGTTTTAGAAAGTTATGCAAGCATCAGTAGTCTGAACACTCGTGAAGATTTCTGAGGATACCCGCAATGACAATCGACGACATTTTTGACGGTGTGGTTATGAATAGGGGCGTGAATCCGAAAACCTTCGAACAGGTGCTTTACCTGGCCGTCGAGCTAGCGCGCGAGGGCCGCGAGGGCCGTAAGATTGGTGCGTTGTTCGTGCTTGGCGATCATGAGGAAGTCCTGGCCCGGTCGAGGGCCTTAATCCTCGACCCGCTCCTGTATCATCCCGAAAGCAACAAACATATCCAGACGCATAACATGTGGGAAACCGTCAAAGAACTCGCGCAGCTTGACGGCGCATTTGTCGTATCTGATGCAGGGGTTGTCGTGTCGGCTTGCCGCTACATCGATGCCTCCTCCAAAGGCGTTGAGTTGGCGCTGGGGCTGGGTAGCCGCCACATGGCAGCGGCTTCGATTACGAAAGAAACCGAAGCTGTCGCCGTCGTTGTCTCAGAAAGCGCGATTGTTCGCGTTTTTGACGACGGCGAACTGGTTTCAGAAGTTATCCCCGAACTGCTTTTGCTGAAGCGCTATGGTCTCCACCTGGAAGAGCCATACACCCAACGCGTAGCTGAGGGGATGACCGTTGTCAGCAAGCAGGTTGCCATCTTGGATTGATAGCAGTTGTAGTTTCGCCTTTTTTGCTCAGGAATCGGCGAAACTACAGTGCAGTGTTACTCGCAATGCGTAGATATCACTGTGCACGTCCGTGTCCTATGTCCTGCTGCTCTGGCTTTATGGGCTTTCTCCCAGTTCATGGTATGCCACTCATCGGTCTTGTGGGAAACCGCACTAGTAGTTTGATAAAAGGTAGACAAGCGGGTTTAGATTAATGGATCAGATCAGCTCGCTTGTCTGTTTACTTCAGTGGTGGTTATTGGTCCAATGATTCCTCCAATGATTCGCTATCCAGTCGGCTCCTGGACGGAACCGGATCGGTGTAGCCTGTTGGCAGGTCAAACAATGCACTAGTGCAACGAGGCTCAAATGAGCCAAAGGTTAAGCGGCAAGTGCCTTGCCTTGATAGATCCAACGGAAAGGCTTGGCCATGGTGCGATTAAAGTAATCGATAAACGCCAGCACTTTCGCCTTGAGATCAGCGACCGAGGTAAAAGTGCCACGTTTGAGCAACTTACGAGCCAGAATGCTGAACCAAAGCTCAATCTGGTTCATCCAGGAAGCGTGTGTAGGCGTATAGTGAAAGACAATGCGATGGGTCGGATCAGACAGGAAAGCGGCGCGGCTCTTCATCGAGGCGAGAATGCCGGATTGGCCTTTGACGCCCAGAGCGATGTCCAGGTCCGACTCCTCGGCGACGTAGCGGACCAGGGATTCCGACTGATGTGTGTTGAGATTGTCGACGATGAAGTGCCATTGCACGACCTGCGGATTTGCCTCGACGGTGCACTGGATATGAGCGAGAAAATCTTCTTCCGTGCACGTAGGATCAGCCGACACCTACCCGATTTTGCCATCCGCCACATGGAAGTTGACGATGAACGACAGCGTGCCATGGCGGATGTACTCAAACTCGCGATGCAGCACATGCCCTGGTTGCATGGGCAGGTCGGGGTGTTTCGGTTCCAGGGCTTGGACACCGGTCATTTCATCGGTGCTCACAATCGCTTCTCCACGTGCAGCGCGTTCCTGCGCCGTTTGATACAGATGATTGATGTCCGCGATTTTCTCGTTCGACTGCGGATCGGGTTCGGGATTCAGCCAATAACGCATCAAGTGTGGCTGAAGCCCCCTTTTTTCAGCAGCCGCGCCGCATGGCGCGCCGAGATGCGGTCCACGATGCCCCGCTTCATCAATTCGTCGGCGATTTCTCGGCCCGTCCATTGGCTGATCGGTCGTCCGGCTTTTTCTAGTGCTTCGCACGCCAACTGCTCAATCTGGCAGATCTGGTCCGCGGTTATCCGCGGTGGCGTACCGGGGCGTGGCAAGTCGTCCAGTCGTTCCGCGACACTCAGGTCATCCCAGGCGATCGGCTCAAGCTCATGCCACCGTCGCCCGTATGGTTCAAAAACTAATCTTCGGGTGAACGAGGGTCAGGCAGCCTCTCGATAGTAGTCGCGGATGATCCCGCCAAGCACGTTTCGATAACGGATCGGACCCTCCGTTGACGCGAATTCCAGACCCAGCGGACTATCCTGCTCGATGCCCTGATGAGGTCGTCGTGCATTGTAATAAGCAATGTACTCGGTCAAAACGCGGCGGAGATGGCGCGCGTTGAGAATAATCAGGCGATCCAGGCATTCTTCGCGAACGGAGCGCACCCATCGTTCGGCAATCGAGTTGGCATTCGGTGCTTCAAACGGGATGTTGACAATTTCAGTGAATCACGATTTTGAACGAAATGGGTAGACAAATAGCCTGAAACAGGTATGGTGGCGACGATGCCACGTGGACGGGATGGTTGTCGTCGCCGCAAATGGTTGATGTTTGTGCTGGTCGAGTTGGATTGGTCGCCGTATACCTGCAAATCGCGCTACCGGCGCCGCTTCGGCATTGAGTGCTCGTATCGGCAGGGCCGACAGGTGCGCATCCACACCAATTCGATGAATCCCGCTGTGCGCTTCTTTTGCCTGGGCTTGTCGCTGGTCTTGGTCAACGTCTGGATCGCGTTGCGCTGGACCTTCGCCCGCCAACTGGGGCGCGGTCCGCGGCGGGTTGATCCTGAGCGCTTTCGTTTTCACCGGTTCATCCATTTTCTAATGCGGGCGATTGAACATGCTTTTGGGGTGGTCATGTCAATCCCAACTCATCGTTCGCCCCAATTCGTGATTTACTAAAACTCCAGTTATTGCGCCGTATATCCGCCATCCACCAAGAACGAACTGCCTGTGATAAACGACGCAGCGTCCGAACACAACCAGACCACCAGTTCCGCCACTTCTTCGGGTTGGCCCAGCCGCCCCATGGGATGCGCTCCCGTAATCTGTTCGAGGGCGTTGTCGCCTAACGCCTCGTCGACCATCGGCGTGTGGATGAACGCCGGATCAACGCCCACGACGCGGATATTCTGCTGCGCATATTCGAGCGCTGCATTCTTCGTGAGGCCCAGAACGCCATGCTTCGACGCCACATAGGCCGGCGCGGTCGGGAAACCGACCGTTCCCAGAATGGATGCCATGTTGACGATCACGCCGCCGCCGCGCTTTAACATCTCTGGAATCTGGTACTTCATGCCCAGAAACACGCCGGTCAGGTTGATCGAGATCACTTTGTTCCATCCGTCAAGCGTGTAATCGGCGGTCGGCGCGGCCTCACCGCTGATACCGGCGTTATTGCACGCGAAATCTAGCCCGCCATAGGTGTCAACCGCCTGTTGAACCAACTTTCGCACATCAGCTTCTTGCGAGACATCGCATTTCACGAAGCTGGCCTCACCGCCCGCCGATTTGATTTGGCGGACCGTTTCCTCACTACCGTCGACTGAAATATCACTCACCACCACGCGCGCGCCTTCGCGCGCAAACGCTTTGGCGGTCGCGCGCCCAATGCCGGAGGCCGCGCCCGTTACGATCGCTACTTTGTTATTCAGCATCATTGATCTACCTACCCTTCGTCTTTCAAACTAATACACCGCGTGAAATCCGTGCTAACAACTCCCAATTGGAGTCTAAGGGATTATCAGGCCACCATCCAAATCCCAAACAGGACGCAGATTTCTTATGCATCTGAGTTCGGGAGAAGATTGAGATAACGAGATGCCCTGCGGAAATGTGCGCTCTCAACCCTTCAGCAGTCTGGCAAAATCGTGATTCACTGAATTTTGCAACAACCGGTGATAGCCAATCGGTCAGTCAGGTCTTGCTCTCCGCCTCGGCTTCGAGCCGATCCAGCCGTGTGTAATAGTCCCGAATTTCCTTCAAATGCGCCCACGCAATCTTTCCTGTGAGGTTAAGGTCATCGCCGGTGACATTAGTCTCTGGATCATACGTGCCATGTTCGAACTCGACCTCAATCCCGCGTCGAAACTGTTCCAGGTCGATCTGCGCCCAGTTAATCCCAAGCTGCGTTCCAATCGAACGAGCTTCCTCAGTTGAAATGTGTCGTTGGTTGTCCATATGCTCCTCGCGTTTCTTGATCTGCCTACCGTTGGTGGGCGGTTCTGCCCAAACCGTAACGGGAAGCTCTATCCTCGAAAATACTGTCGGACTTTCGCCGCAATCTGGCCTTCCGTCATGTTGTCAGTGGTTTCAATACCGACGATGTGCTCACCGATGGCTTGGCCTTCAAGGTGTTTTTGAAGCTCACCCTTCGCCTCACCAGGGCCAAATATCAAAATAGAGTCCACATCACGAAGGGATACGATTACCTCGTCAAAGAATTTACCGAGATGAGCATCAAACCGACGATCTTGTCGGTCTCGCCTGATCTCCGTGGTGTCATCACGGGATCCAACGGAATCACCGGAATACCGGACTTGTTCTTCAACGTCTGACGTTATTCGTTTTATGTCTTCCACCTGATCGATGAGAGTCACAATAACAGCCTGCCGGTGGTCAATCCACACACCCACTTCTTTTTTCATCAGTTGCACCTTTGTCTATATAGATTAAGTTAGCCAGCATAGTTTTTCCGCGTATTGAAGATTAAAACATCTGCTCCCGCATCACGGCCTGGATGAATTGACTTTCCTGAAATCGATATATCCCCGCTCAATATCCACAGAAACCAACTGCACACGAATCCGGTCACCGACATCAATACCTTCGAACCCCTGAACGAGCTTCCCTTCAACCGGCATACTGAGAAGCCGGGCCCAGGTGCCTTTTGAAGAAGCCCCCGTCACCAGGGCGTCAAACTGCTCACCGATTCTAGCTTCAAGGAGCAGCGCCGCCGCAGATTTGCCGACCTGCCGTTCGACTTTGTTGGCGGCGTCCTCTTCTTGTGTGCAATGCGCAGCCAGAACTCCCAGTTCTTCCTTGCTATAGGGCGAAGGTTTTCCTTCGATGGCAGCCTTCAACAAACGTTGGGTAATCAGATCGGTATACCGGCGATTAGGGGCTGTGGAATGGGCGTAATCCTTAACAGCGAGACCAAAGTGCCCTGGAGCAGCGTCTCCTGGAAGTTCTGCAATGTATTCACCGGATCCCAAAAGTTTGATAACCGAGAGGGATAGGTCAGGGAACCGCAGCGGATCGGCGGCCTTCGCGTTTGTCAGAAATTCCTCCAGCGCTTTTGAATCAGGGTTGGTAGGCAGCCTGCCCCCGTGTTTCTCGGCAATCTCGACAATCCGTTCCCATCGTTTGGGCGTGTGTACCACACGGCGGATCGAAGGGAATTTCCTTGACGAAAGAAACCGGGCAGTCACCCCGTTAGCCGCTATCATAAAATCCTCAATGATATCCTTGGCGCGGTTCTTTTTTTCCACGCCGAGATCACGGATTTGATCGCCATCAAATATCGGTCTCGCCTCAATCGTTTCAAGACTAAGCGCGCCGTGGATATGCCGGAAATTCTTCATACGTTGTGCCGCCCTGTCCTGCAGACGTAGATTCTCATCAAGGCCACTGGTAGCAGCTACCGCCTCAGGCACACGGCCATTGCCTTCCAACCAGGCAGCGACGCTGTCATAGGCGAGCTTGGCATGATTGCGGACACACGCCCGGTAGATATCAGAATCCTGAAGGGATCCGTCCGCGCCAATCATCATTTCAACGACAACAGCCAGGCGATCCTCATTGAAATTGAGGGACGTGAAATTGGTAGAAAGCTTTTCGGGCAGCATGGGGAATATCCTGGCTGCGGTATAAACGGAGGTGGTATTATGGCGAGCCTGATCGTCAATAGCTGACCCCTTTTTAACGAGCGCGTCCACGTCAGCCACGGCCACAAAAATCTTTATTTTGTCCCCAGGCAGGCTCTCAGCAAAGGTAAGCTGATCCAGGTCACGCGAGTCGTCGTTGTCGATGGAAACCCAGAGAAGGTCTCTGAGGTCACGGACCGGCTCACTATTCATGACTGCAGATGACTGAATCCCATCAAGTTCGGCGAGAGCTTCAGCCGAAAAGTCAGGGAGTAGGCCTCTCTCAAGCATCGCCCGCTGGGCGATATTCTGTAAAATAGCACGGTGTCGTTTATCATTCACATTCATTAGGTTCTCACTTTACGCATATGAGCGACGGGAGCGATAAAAGCCTCCAAAGAGGATCAGGATGATCACGGCACCGATAAACGCGACCACCATATCCGCCCAGGCCAGCGTAATCCCTCCGTCAAGGGCGGATGGCATCTTGAGTTCCAGCATAGTAACCAGAAAACCACCCAGTAGGGCACCCAACAAACCAACTACGACACTCGAAACAAACCCGAAACGCCGCCCACGAATCAGAAAACCAGCAAACAACCCGGCAATCAAGCCAACAATTACCCATGCAACGACTTGTTCAGGCACAAAGTGAAGTGTTATGGATTCGTCCATTCTATTCTCCTTTCAAGAGACTTCTAGCATATGCAATCATCCGGTTTTCAGGAGAAACCGCGCACTACGGGATACGAACGATGATACGTCCATATCCCTATCACAGTCTGGCAGTACGTTGCTGCTTAGACAAAAACTTCAGGCGTCCAGCTAGCAAGCGGAGCACAACCAACAGCACCACTGCCCCAATGAAAGCGACGAAGAGACTCCAGATATTGAAGCTCGTCGTGCCCGTTGAGCTGAACTGCTGGAACAGAAAGCCACACCAGAACGCGCCAAGGATGCCCACCAAGATGTTCATGAGCAGCCCTTGCTGGCGACTCGTCTTCATCACTTCGCTGGCGAGCCATCCGGTAATCGCTCCGATAATCAACCAGGCGACAAATCCCATCTGGTCCATGATCTGTATTTCCTCTCGTTGTTTACCGCGCTCGAAATTGAATGCGGCTAAGGCGGATGATTGTTGGACTGTTTAGACAGCCACACAAAGCAGAGCCTCTGCGCTAACTACGCTTTCAACTTAGCGACCCATTTGTTTGTTAAGGTCTTCTTTGACAATGCCATACTTCTCCTGAATTTTGCCCGCCAGAATGTCGCGATTGCCATCGACCTGCAGGAGTTCGTCGCTCGTCAACGCACTCCACTTCTTCTTGGTCTCACTTATGACTGTTCTGGGAGTTCCTCCTCAGGAGAAAGCGGGTCAGTCCTGTTCCTTTTTTGATGTTGCTGCCGCCCGAGGGTGGTCTCAATCAAGCTAACCAACTTATCTACAGCACCGTCAACGACTTGGTCCACGGTAGCGGCCTGATGTGTGATTGCGATGGGTTGGCGGCCTTTGATGCGGGCTTCAATCATGCAGCGCATGTCGTCATCGCCGCCCTTCTTGTTGCTGTTCACATCGCTCAAGTGGACCTCCACCCGTGTGATATCATCACTGAATCGGCTTAGGGCACTTTCCACTACGCCACTGACCTGAGCATTCAGCGCCTGATGACCTTCAATGTTATGGTCGGTATTGATTTGGATATACATGGTATTCTCCCGTTGCAATTATGAATAGACACGGTCATTGTTCATCATGTGCACCGTTTCTTATCCAACAGTAGGTTGTTTCGAAGAGATACGGGTGCATCATCCGTATCCCTGTCACAGCCTGACAGTATGCTTACTGCTTAGACGAAAAGCTTTCGGCGTCCCGTCACCAGGCGGATTCCGGCCAACAACACCACCGCACCAGTAAAAGCGACGAAGAGACTCCAGATATTGAAGCCCGTCGTGCCTGTTGAGCCGAACTGCTCAAACAGAAAACCGCCGATGAACGCGCCGAGGATACCCACTACGATGTCCATAAGCAGCCCTTGCTGGCGACTGGTCTTCATTACTTTGCTGGCAAGCCAACCGGCAACTGCTCCGATAATGATCCACGCGAGCCATCCCATTTGATCCATGATTCGTTTCCTTTTTTTGTTTACAGCGCTCAAAATCGAACGCGGTTCTGGTGAATGCCTATTGGACTGTTAGACCGTCGCACGAAACAGAAACGGCGCGTTAATCTCGATTCCCGCCGGTAGTGGGTCGCGTTAACGAGTCGATACCAGGTCCGGTTGCGAAATCTGTCCGACCATCTGCCCCACCTTGTCATGGTTATCAAGGCGGATTGCTATGTCAGCCTGAGCAATAATGCCAAGCACTTGCCCCTTCTCGTCAACGACTGGAATGCGCCTGATTTGATGACTGGCCATCACCAGTAGGGTCGTATCGAGATCGTCGGCAGGGTGGCAGACTACCGGGTTGGGCGTCATGACATCACCAACCAGGGTCGCGGTGGCATCCCGGCTGGCACCGACCACTCGTATAGCCAAATCACGATCTGTAACAATACCAATCAATTTCTTGGTCCCGTAGTTTTCCACCACGGGTAGGGCACCGACATTCTCGTTTTGCATCCGTTGCGCGCTTGTGTAGACTTGATCGTCGGCAAGACAACACGCGGGACTCTGCGTCATAATATCCTGGCAATTCGTCATGGTTTTTTCCTCCTGGCTTATACGCCGGAAAAGATAGGCGATAAGCTTCAAAAACACGATGTTTGATGAGATAACCATACATGCGGAAAAGGCTTGAGCGTGTCGCTAGCGGCTCGATTGGCAGATCATCTTCAACCGGTGATCTGCCAATGCTTCTTAACATGCACTGGTTGGACGGTTTAGGCCGTCGCACGCCGCAGAAACTCTGCGCCACTACACTTTCAATTTAGCGGCCCACTCGTCAATCTGTTTGTTGGCATCTTCTTTGGCAATACCATATTTCTCCTGGATTTTGCCCACCAGAATGTCGCGATTACCCTCGACCTGCATGAGTTCGTCGTCCGTTAACTTGCCCCATTTTTTCTTGGCCTCGCCCTTGACTTGCTTCCACTTACCCGCAATCTGTTCCCAGTTCGTCGTGTGATCCATGATCATTTCTCTCCATCAACTCATTGAATTTTGTGTGGTACAACCATTCCGTACTTAATGCGAACGACTCAGCGTCAACCAGATTAACCGGGCCAGCAGCCATGCCACGATCGCATAGACCAGCATGGCGATCAGCGTGGTGATTTCCAACACGCCCGTCGCACCCAACGTCGGGTTTTCCAGCAGACTGGCAAACAACGTCACGAAGGGGGATGACAGGTCCTCAATGAAGCGGGCGAAGCCGTTCTCTGGGTTGACGCTGATCAGGTTAAAAATCACGCGCACGGCTAACAGCACTTCCAAAGTGCCGAACAGGAAGTAGACGATATTGACGATACGCGCGACGGTGGAATTCTGATTGAACGCTGCGATACCCTGTTTCTTTTCGTCCAGATTCATCGCCTGGTGGCGTTCCACATTCTGGTCGACTTGTTCTACGTGCCGGATTGATTCCTGAGTGCGTAGTTCATTCTCGGTCATGACAGTCTTAGCTCCTTACTCATGTTTCACGTCAGGTGAGCAATGCGCTCTTCGATGTTTTTGAGCAGCTCACCGAATTTTTCATCGATCCGCTTCACCATCGGGTCAACCGCATCGCGGCCATTCTCCCAATTTTCACCCAGGCTTTGGGCGAGATCGTGCCGGGCCTTTTTGCCGGAAGAGGGAGCAAGGAGTAAGGCCAACAGTGCTCCGATGCCCAACCCAAGCGTCAAAGCCAGCGTCGTAAAGGCGATCATTTCACGCTTGGCCTGTGTTTCGGCGTCGTGACTATAATAGACACGGTCATTGTTCATCATGTGATCCTTCTTTCATCCAACAGAATAGTGTTTTGAGGGGATACGGACGACAATGCGCCCGTATCCCTAGGCGCGGCACGCCAACGTGTTAGGCCCCAACCTGATTGTGCAACGACACTGTTATCGGAATGTTACGATTCTTCTCTCAAGGACGGCAGTTGATTGTAGAATTCGTCGATTTTGCGTGCCCACATCTGATTTGCCATATCCGGCCAGTTTTTTTTGTCAAAACCAGGTGCGTTTTTGAGTGCGGCCTTAGGTACGTTCAGAACAAATCGCTCGTTTTCTGTGTCCAGATGCAGCGCCCCCCAGGGCACGGCAAACAATTTATCGCCCAACCCCAGGATGCCCCCAAAAGACAAAACCGCATAGACAATACGACCTGAGTCGAGATCAAACATGAGGTCTTTGATATTGCCCAGGTCTTCCTCCAATGTGTTCTGAACCGGGTTGTTAAGCAGCGATGTGGTTGAAAAAACCTGTGTAGTCATAGGGTTTTCTCCTTTTTGGTTTGATTTTGATAATGGATAGACATGGTCATTGTTCATCATTCACTCTTTCTTTCATCCAACAGAATAGTGTTTTGAGGGGACACGGACGACGATGCGCCCGTATCCCACAGTACGCCTGCTTGTTAGGTTCTAAACACCCGCTGCCCACTAAACGCGCGGATCAAGACCAGCAGCACCACCGCCCCAATGAAAGCGACGAAGATACTCCAGATGTCGAGGCCCGTCGTGCCCGTTGAGCCGAACTCATTGAACAGAAAGCCGCCGATCAGCGCACCTAACATGCCGATAATCGTGTCGCCGATAACTCCAAAGCGACTCGGTACCACCTGGCTTGCCAGCCAGCCTGCAACCAACCCTACGACGATCCAAGCGAGCAATGACATCGGTTCCATGATTTGTTTTCCTTTTCTTGTTGACCACGCTCAAAATTGAACGCGGTTAAGGTGAACTTGACTATTTCAACGGTAGGGGTGTCTTGGGGACTTTGATGAGCGAGCGATGCATGTCTCTCGTTCAAAACCGTAACCAAGATTCAGCACGCAATCATCAAACTCGAATTAGAAGGGTTGTTTTCAGATCAATAGTGCTTTTTGAGAAAGCGATATTCAGCATAGTGGCTGGTATGATCAAATTTGAGATGCCGATCCGGGACAGACCAGCACCGCGGCGATATTGCCTAACACGCCTTTCGCATTACAGGCATCCACCAGCGTCCGACCTGCTGCGGGTTACTCACCTGCATCAGCAAGTAATGGCCATTCAAAGATCAACTCTTGATTGGGTGGAAGCGGGGTTTGTTGCAGGAATTGGTCATATCCAGCTAGATTGATGCCATGCAATGTCTGCACCTGCTCCCGATACCAGCGGTCAAATGGAAGGTTAGAGGCGATAATCTGGCCCAGCGCTCGATCCACATCCAAAGCCTCAATAGTAGTTACTGATGCAGAGCCAAAATCGGTCTCTACCAGCGCCAGCCGTTCACGGGTGATGCCTAACCGGTGGCGGGAGGTTTCATACATCTGCCGCTGAGAGCCTGCTAACTTCTGGCAAAAACGCCGCCAGGCTTCTACTTTGCCAGCCACAATAGGGAATGTCAGAATAATGCCGGGCATTGGAGGTATCCTCCAGATAGCTTCTGTTGCTCTTGCGGCGCTTAAACGTGCCGTCTATAGGGACTGTGTTTCACGCGATCCCTCTGTACCAAAATCGATGACTTGTTCCATAAAGTCCAGCGCCTTTTCTTCTGGCATGTGCCCCTGCGCAACATCCGCAATCAAGGGCAACACCGCGCGTTCGTCCATACAATAAGCCAACACAACCGTTCGAGCTTCACGAATTTTGCCGGACTGCTTGCCAATCGCGATCCAATCATGCAGTCGTAAATCTTGCTGAGCATTCATAATAAGTTCCTTTTACGCTAGGTTTTGCTGGCTCAGGTGGTGCGGGTTGAGTTAACTCAAAGGCGTTTCTAAGCTTTATAATCCAGTATAATGAAGGAGAGTCTCAAGAGCGTCACAAGGAATATGATAGTGTCTGACTATGCTGCCGCATTACAACTTCATTTACTGGGGCCACCCGAAGTGCGTCTGGGTGAAACGCTGCTGACGTTTCCCACGCGCAAAACACTGGCACTGTTGATCTATCTGGCACTTGAGAGCGGAACGCAGCCGCGTGAGCACCTGGCTACCCTCCTGTGGCCGGAATCGAGCCCTGAACGCAGCTACGCCTCGCTTCGCAACACGCTCGGCCACCTGCAAACGACCCTGCATCAGGCCGGCGCCCAGGATCAATCTTCCTATCTCTCTGTCACTCACCAAACGCTGGCCCTCAATCCTGATGCCGATATCGAGCTTGACCTGCATACGATAGAACGCGCCTACACGCTAGCGCGTGCCGACCGCTCGAACCGGGTCGCGCTAGAGAATTCAACTAACCAGTCCTTGTTGCAGTCAGCCGCTGATTACTATCGCGGCGATTTTCTCACCGGTTTTTCGCTCGGCGATGCGCCTGCATTCGACGATTGGGCGCTTACCCAGGGCGAAGTCTGGCGGCGACGCATGGGCCTGATCCTCGACCGCTTGTCCGAAATCCAGTTTGTAAGGGGCGATTTTGCCAGTGCGACAGAGACTATTGCACAGTGGATTGCCCTTGATGATCTGAACGAAGTCGCCTATCGCCGCAAGATGCGCGCTCACTTCGCTGCTGGTGAGCGGGGTCAGGCGCTGGAAACCTACGATATGTGCAGTGCTGTTTTAGCGGATGAATTAGGAGTGAAGCCGGAACCAGATACTGAGGCGCTGGCGGCGCGCATTCGCAGCCAATATCCCGAACCACGCCTCGCACTCCGCACAAATACGCCTGTTGCTTATCTGGAAAATCTGTTTGCCGGGCGCATCGTCGAGCAACAAATACTGGTGGAACATTACAAGCGCGCTGCCGCAGGTCAGCCTCAGGTCGTGATCCTGCGCGGCGAGGCAGGAATCGGCAAAACTCGTTTAGCCAGCGAGTTCCTGGACTGGGCCATTGCACAAGGAACGGAAGTGTTACAGGGAAGCGCCTTTGAGAGTAGTAGTCATATGCCATTTCAGCCGATGGTTGAGGCGCTCCGGCTTTGGTTGGATCGCGATAACGCGCCGAAGGATTTGCTGGAAGAGACGTGGTTATCTCTGTTGAGTCAATTCTTGCCGGAACTAATCGAGCGTTATCCTGAACTACCACCTGCTCCCAAGAGAGCAAAAACCGATCGGACCAAGCTCTTCGACTCATTTGTGCGCTTAACGCTGGCGCTGGCTCAGCGGGTACCACTGGTGCTGTTTATGGACGACGCACAGTGGGCGGATAGTGCGACATTGGACCTGCTCCAATACGCTATCCGGCGCTGGCAGCAGAGTGCCGCACGGATCATGCTGCTAATCAGCCTGCGATCTGAAGCCCTACACCCGATCACCCAGCCCTTGCACACGGGCCTGATCGAGTGGCTGGCACAGGTAGAGCGTGAGTTAGCACCCTATCATTTTGAACTGAAGGCGTTAGAGGAACGCGATACCGTACAGATGGTCCTTTCCATCTTATCGCCCCCTGATGCTGACTTCGCCGAGTGGGTGTTCCACGAAACGCGCGGGCAGCCGTTTTATCTGATAGAAACGCTGAAAGATCTGCTCGAACGGAGAGCGCTCCACCCCAAACAGCAGGCAGAGGGTATATGGACCTTTGGGGTTGACGCGGAACACGAACTTGGGCAAGCGGTGCGCGTGCCATCCAGCGTACGGGCCGTGATCCGCGCACGCTTATTCCGCCTCAGTCCGGATGCATTCACCCTCTTGTCAGCCGGGGCTGTCCTCAATCAGCGGATCACCTTCGAGCGCCTGTGCGCCATCTCCAACGTGGTTGAAGATAGGGGATTATCCGCCTTGGATGAATTGGTCAGTGGCCGGTTCTTGCTGGAAGTGACGCAACCTGGCACGGCCAGTGCCTATATCTTTGCGAACGACATGATCCGCGATGTCGTCTATACCGAAGCCGGAGACGCGCGCCGGCGACTTTTCCACAAGCGCGCGCTAGATGTGCTCGAAGCGGTCCAGGACTCAGCGGCGGTGCTGGCCCATCACGCGTTGGCTGCCGGACTGACAGAGGCCGCTTTCCGTCACAGCCTGGCTGCGGGGCAAGAAGCGCTGCGTCTTGTTGCCACAGGCGAAGCTATCGTTCATTTCGAGAAGGCGCGCCAGTTGATACTGGACGGATCGGTTGAGGGTGCGGAGTTCGTGTCGCAGATACGCGATTTGTATACTCAATTGGGGCAGGTTTACGAACTAAACGGTCAGCGCGAGCAAGCGTTGGAAGTTTATGAAGAACTAAAGCGGCTGACGCCAAAACAGCCCTGACGAACAAACATAAGTAACCTATTCATTTGCGGGGAAAACGTGCCTGTGGTGGCAACATAAGTGTCCGATCTATTTTCCCCTTGATCTTGCACATTTGGCTAACAAAAAGTTTGAGACAAAAGGCCCCGAACTTGGGGCCTCTATTTATCAGGATTGGGATTGTTTATCCCGTTCTCGTTTAGCACGTTGCCGACAAGCATTTGAACAATATACTCGCCTCCGACCTCCCAACTCAGATGGTGTTGGCAATTCTGCTTCACACACCGCGCAGCATCTCACACGGCGGTGGCGCTCACTTTTGGGCGGGAGCCATTCCCATTGCTGCTTGCGGTAATCGCCTCAACAGCCGTTATGAAAGGTTGTGCTACCTCGCGTTCTTGTTCCGTGTCTTGATACCACAAGTCTGCCTGCATTTCTCGTGTCACAGCGACACACCAATCCTCAACAGTCATCTGACTCAGAGCTTCTTGGCGGCGATTATTAGCTTTCCGTAGCGCATCCCGCAATGCATTCGCGTAGAATTGCATCCAGTGTGGGTGCTCTTCTGGACTAGCAGTATCGGTCTGCCATTCGGCCAGTGCTTCTCGAAAAGCACGCTCATCCGCGTGTCGTTGTTCAATGTTCTCAAGCGCTTGCTCCTTGAGCACATAAGCAGTCGATAATACAATCAGTGGCGGTGTCACAGCTTCCAGCCAGGCAAAGGGGCTTTGGGTATGACCTGGGAGCGCGGTCTGAATGTTCCCCGTCAAGGCGAGAATTGTGGAAATCGCCATCGATGAGTACAAGAGGCGACGGGAAGACCGGGAGGTGCCAAGTGTCGCTAAAGCCAGCGAGAACACAACTTGGCCGACTTCAGCCGATAGAACGGTCGCAAGTCCGACCATGGTCATGGCAACGCTGCTGGATACAGCCTGGCCAAAGGTTTGGGAGCCGATCACGTAGAGTCGAATTGCCGAGGGCGTGAAAGCAGCCAACAACAGCACGAGACACAAGCTAGAGATCAAGCGTGTGATCGCTGGCGGGTATTTTGAAATTGTAGTATAAGCGAATTGCTCGCGGGTCGGTTTGGCGCCAATTGCACGGATAACTGCATCATGCGCGGCTTTACGTGCTGCCTGGCGTTGTTCTTGAGTGAGTGGACGAATTGAGAGTGTCATTTGCCAGTCTCCTTGTATCCACTAGGCCGACTGGCGAAGGAGTAAGCTGACTACGCGGCCATGCGTCGGGGTGAAATTCGGAGAAATAGCCTGAATCTTCCCGTAACAATCACGCAGCCAACGAGCGGTCGATGCCCGTCGCTCCCGTCTCAGACATCATAGTACTTCCACCTGGCGTCAAGCTCAATGAGTTTGGCGCTTTTCGTTTTTCTCCACCTGCGTCTGAAGAAGAAAACCCGATAGACGACGACACCCCACCGGGATCAGGTCCCCGATGAGGTGTCTAGCCGCAGCGCTGTGTTGCCAGCGCAAGGCTTGAGGTCGATTCTAACACGTCCTCCCTTGCGCGCTACAAGCTGGGGAGGACGTGTCGCTTCCGGTCAGGGGTAAGCACCCTACCCTATCAGACGCAAACGAAGTGCGAAGTATGATGATGGAGAACAAACCGTGCTTGAAAATCTACGGCCCTTAACTCAGGAGCAGCGCCAGGACGCGCGACACGCGGCGCACGACGCCGTGATTCGTGCCGTTGGCGCACGCCCCTCGCGTGATCAATTCACGCACCATGCCACCAGCCAATATCCTCCGACTGTGACGCGCCTCATCAGTGTGTTGTGCCTTGTCTTGCTGCTGGCCGCGTTCACGCCTTCCGCCATCCGTCTCTACGTGATCGGCTCTCAAACCTTCGGGCAGGCTGTATCCAGCAGCGTTGCCATGACCGCCGTTGGTCTTGCTACCGTGCTGTCCGCCGAGGTCGGCCAAGTCGTGTTCTCGCTGGCTTTGGCGACCCTGGGCACGTCCCGGTCTTCCCGTCGCCTCTTGTATTCGTCGATGATGATTTCCACGATTCTAGCCCTGACGGGGAACGTCCAGACCGCGCTCCCAGGACATACCTCAAGCCCGTTCGCCTGGCTGGAAGCGGTGACCCCTCCCCTACTCGTTCTTTCAACGGCTTACGTGATCAAAGAACAGCTATTGGATTCCATCCAGCAGCGTCATGCCAATGAACGGGCCTTCCAGGCAGCGCTCAACGACTGGCAGCTTGCCACTCATGATCCCGAAGCGCATCCGCGCTGGTCACAGTTCTACGCCAACGCTCTGCGGGATGCGCTGCGCAAAGCCAACTATCGCCGTAAAGAAACGCTGCAAGACATGACCACCGCCGATTGGCGCGCCGCCGTGTATCGTGAACTCCACGCCGAGGAATGGTTCGAAGCGCCGGAAGTTGAAAGCGAGGTGCAGCAAAATCACTACCCAGAGAAATCTGAGCCGGTGATCTACGAAGCTGAACCGATCCCTTTATCGGTGGCCGCGACCGGGAATGGGAACGGTTATCACAACGGCAACGGCGCAGGCGCAGGTGTGTGACATGTGGTTCAGTCCTTCCCACGCCACCATCCGGACCAGGCGGCAGGCGACGTGTGTATTGCAGTGACAACTGCCGCCTGAAAGCCTATCGCGCACGGAATTCTAAGGAAGTTTCGCCCATTTCGTTTCATACAGCAGGTTGAAGTGCAAGAAAAGTGGTGTTGTGCAGATGAGTAAACCGGTCGTCATTCCGAATTGGAAATATCAAAAACCCAGCAAAGGCGGGTATCGCGGGCTGAAGAAGCTGCTCAAGTATGTGTCTTACCGCGAAAGCCCAGATCACAACCCGGTGGATCTGGATGAGCGCTGGACCGACTGCGGCTTGGGCGACAAATGGCGCGAGGTCTACGACAACTGCGCCGCGCTGGCTAACCAATACGTGCTGGCGCATCACCTGGTCATCGCACCGGACCCGGCCCTGATGGCCCTGGTGCCGGAAGGCCAGAAGCACGAGTTGGTCCGCGAATTGACCGAACGGATTGTCGATGGCTGGCACGCAGCGCGAGGTCTGCCGGTGGCTGAGTATTCCTACGTCCTGCACGACAGGGATACCAGCGACTACGGCCTGCAAAATCTGCACACCCATATCTTCATCGCCGGAACCTTCGAGAACGAAGCCGGTGAACGCGAATCACGCCGCGTAGATCGCCAACAAGTCTGCGCGGATCGCGGCGGTCCGGAGCGTGAAGACAACCTGCACCACGTCGCTCGGCGGGAGTTCGAGGGGCTGCTGGATCGCACACTCGGCCCCGCCTGGCGTATCGAAAGAGAACGCCAACTTGAGGCAGAACAGGAGATGACTACCGAAGATGATCTGGAACCCACCGTCCGCACGACACCCGATCTGGAGATAGACCTATGACCATCGTTTCCGTTGTCTTGCATGTCCCTGGCAGTGACCGCTCGTGCGTTGGTGCGAGCGCCATCGAGGCGCTCGCGAGTGTCCCGGCCCGTTGTCTTGCGTCGCAAGATGGGCCTCGGCTGGTGGCCGGGACACTCTACCCATCACGCAGTGAGGGTAGCGAGTTTAATGAACTCGCCCTTCAGTCGCCAGGGAGGCTTACCGCGACGCGCCGTAACGCGTCGCACCGGAGACTGCGCGGCTCACGCCGCTTGCTCCGGCAGCCGTGTTGCTTCTCAGCACACGGCCAAACGACCGTCCATTTCCATCACGAAGGAGTGATTTTCATGTCCGGCAGAACGCCACCGTCTTACGACCACCGGCTCAGCGTGAACATCACGCGCCAGATGTACGACCGGCTGGCCCAGATCGCCAGCACGCGCGACGAGGCAATCTCCGAAATCGCGCGCGAAGCGTTTCGAGTCTTTCTCGATGACCAGGAAGACCTGATCGCCAGTCGTAAACATTTCACCAGGTCCTTCCAGCGCAGGCTGGATCACACCGATTGGCAGTTGTCGGTCCTGCTGCAACTGGTCAGTTTTCTCACCTCGCAGGTAATGACCGTGTTCAATGAACAAGCTATCGCGCCGGAAAGCGTCTTTCAGTTCATGCTCGAAAAGGTCACAGAAAACGACTGGCAAGATGCACTGCACAACGCACGGAGCAAGGAAAGGAGAAAACAGGCGGAAAAACCAACCGCCAGTTGAGTTAACCGGCGGCAGGGGCGAGGATGGTACTCCTCAGGTTGGCACCTTCAGGATACACCATTCTCGCTCCACCGTCCACATTCTTTCGAACCCGCGATCTATATAAGGAGCAACTACGGTGCATTCCGAGAGTATCCCGATCGTTTCGGCTGCGCAGGCGAAAAACAGCCTGACCGCCGCCCTGCAATACACTGAAATCGGCTTCAGTGTCTTACCACTGAAGGGCAAAATTCCGTCGCTGAACGCCTGGTCACAGTACCAGGTCGAACCCGCGACCTTCGATAAAATCCATAGCTGGCACCGCGCAGGCTTACTGGAAAACGTCGGCATTGTGTGCGGTGCAGTCTCGAACAACCTGGTTGTGCTGGACCTGGACGGTCCGGCTGGCTATCCGGCCTTTGCTGCCATGTTCCCGCACCTGACCGAAACCTTCACCGTTGCGACCGGTGGGGGTGTGGGGCAGCACGTCTACCTGTTTGCTGATGAGTTGCCCGATACCGTGCGAGCCATGAAAACGCCTATCGGCCACCTGGAACTGCGCGCCAACGGTTGCCAGATCGTCGCGCCGCCCAGCATCCATCCCGACACCGGCCAGCCGTATACCATCCTGAATGAGCTTGATATTCTGCGTGTGCCGGACCTGACCGACCTGGTGGCCTGGATTGAGGCGTTCAAGCCTCAACAGCCGGTGCAGCAATCCGAATGGCGGCCACCTGTGAATCTTCCGACCGGAGACAACAACCTCAATCCGCGTGTCGTGCAGGCGCTCGCGCAGCATTTTCACACGCAAGGTTTCAAACAGTACGGCGAGTGGCTGCATGGGCCGTGCATCTATCCGGAGCGTCACAAACACGGCGACCGGCATCCATCCTTTGGGTATCACGCCGGCAGCGGCTTCGGACACTGTTTTGTCTGCGGCACGATGCTCGCCAAAGACATCTGCGCCCAGGTGGGCATCAATCCCGCCGATCTGGGCGGCCTGCTCGATGTGCCGGAGCATGTGACACCGGTCAATGCCGTTGATCTCACAGCGGCTCCGCCTGATGAACCGAACGAAGAACTCGATCAGTCTGACCTGAAACTGCCTGCCTGGTTGGAACAGTATCTCGATTGGGCAGGCACGACCGGTAACCAGACGCCCATGATCTTCCACCAGGCGGCTGGCTTGTGGCTGCTGTCGGTCGCCATTGGACGTAGGCTGTATGGCGAAGCGCCGTGGGGTGTCAGGTTGTATCCGAACATGTACGCCATGCTGATCGCCAGCACGACCTTCTACCGCAAATCGACTGCCTTCAAGCTGGCCGAGCAGGTCGCGCGACAAGCGATCCCGCACATGCTGATGCCCACGCCCGGCTCGCCGGAGCGGTTCCAGGAAGCGCTGGCCGGACAACTGCCCAGCAACTTCGATAAGCTGTCCAAGGCGCAGAAAGAACGCCTGACCAAAGCGCAGCCGTTCGCTGCGCAGCGTGGTCTGCTCAAAGATGAGGTGGCCGGTCTGTTTGGGACCATCAACAAGAAAGACTACATGACCGGCATGAAAGACCTGCTCATGGAACTCTACGATTGTCCCGACTTCTCCGACAAGGACACGCAATCCGGCCTCACCTCGGTCGAAAACGCCGCGCTCTCAATTCTCGGCGTCACCACTCCGGCGGGACTGTCCGCCGCGGTTAGTGATGCGGATTGGGACAACGGTCTGCTCATCCGTTTCGCGCTGCTCACGCCAGAACCGAATTACCACGAACGGCCCGCTGCTGAGGTATTTCAGGAAGTACCAGAAGCTTTAGTCGAAGGTCTGCGCGCCTTGCATGAGAGGCTGCCCGGCCCGCAGGCAACCGAAACCGGCTTATCGGCCCCGCAGGCGTTGCGACTCGATGTCCGCTGCTGGCCTGCCTGTCAGTCGTATGGTGACCGGCTGCGCCGGATGTGCGATCCCAGAAAAGACACCGAACTCGATGAACGGCTGAAAGGGGTGTATGGGCGGCTGCACGTCCATGCTTTCAAACTCGCAACACTCTTCGCGGCGCTGGACTGGCTCGATACGGATGATGAGGTGCCGGTAGTCAACGATGACCACTGGCGGAATGCTGAAATCATCGCTGAATCCTGGCGCAGCAGCGCTCACCGGCTGCTGGATCAACTGGACAACACGGGCGAAGCTATCCAGGAACGCCGCCAGCAGGACAAACTGCTGCGGGCCATCCGTCAAACCAAGACGAATGGCGTCAATCTCCGGTCACTCTATCGCAATCTGAATCTGACCGCCAAACGGGCCCGCCAACTCGCGCAGGATTTGATGCGCGCCGGGCTGATTGTCGAGCGCAGGGTAGGCAACGCCGAGTGGTATATCGCCACCGAATACGCCGATCTCTCGCGTTAGTTACTGACAGTACCGACTCACCGACAACTGACAGTCGGTTGTCGGTTGTCGGTTTTGTCGGTGTTTTTTTATGGAAAATCAACGTTCCAACGTTGTCTTAAGCATCTCAAAGGAGAAATCACGGTGAAACACACCGATCGGGTAGCCCTGGTGGCTCGCCAGAAACGCGCACTTACCCAAAAGCTTGTTCGCGAAGCCGTTGAACGCTACTTCGAAGCGCTTGCTGAAGAAATCGCTTGTGGTGAACAAGTGGAGCTGTTCGGCATTGGGCGCATCCAGGTCAGCCGCGAACAGGGGCATGGAGTCTTGCATGCCATCGGGTCAGGGGGCACACGCATTCCACGCAAAGCCGGTTTTCGGCTACGTAGTCGTCTACGGTTGTTCGAGGCATTCCGCCAACGCTGCCACGAGCAACAGCAAAACCGGGTTCCGTAATCTGTAACTGATACACCGCAACGCGCCCGCCGCGCGGCGAGTGTACAGCGCACGGGGTCCGCTCCCATCAAGTCACGGCGGCAGTACGCTGGCTACCATTTGTGCCAAACGGGACCAGCGAACTGCCGCCTCACATGCTCCCCTTCAACGTGAATCATCGACCGCACTTTTCCCCGCCTTCCTGCCAATAACCTACTGTGAGACATGCCGCATGTGGCCTTGACGGGCCCCTCCCGGCGCTGTAGCCGCCAGGGTTGCGGCGCGTGCGGCGTAATGCACGCCATGCCGCCTTTGATCAGGCGAGCCGCCCAGGAGATAGAGGCTCCGGAGCGGCTCCTAGACACACTGACAACGGAGGTCAGCATGTCTCACAGCAATCCTACAACAAACAGCTTTTTCGAGGACTACTTCGAGGATCGCCTGGCGCAGATCGAGCCGGGCTTGATCCGCCGCGTCAACTTCCGCATGGATCGAGCCAGCGACCTGGATCGCGACGATGCGGTGCAGGAAGTCCGGTGTGTTCTTTGGCAGCGCTTCAGTGCTGAACCGGAAGTGTGGGCTAGCAAGCCCCTCGATGATTGGCGCGCATTCGCACACGCCTGCCTGAAGTACGCTATGTTCAACGCCACCGGCGGACGTAAGCGGTACCGCGAGACTACCGGCTCCGACCTGATCGAGATGTGCCGGACTGAAGACGAAGTCACCATCAATGATGCCATCTCCATGGCGCACACCCGTAGCCGGACAAAGTCGAACTCACAAATCCGGGACCGCGACATCGAACGAGCTGAACTGCGCATCGACCTGGAACGTGATATCGAGCGCGGAATGCGGCGTCTGTGCGCCTCTCAACGTCGCGACATGGCCCTGCTGATCCCTGACATGCTCGCGGGCTACACGCTCGACGAGATCACCGCGCGGCACAGCTGGACACGCAACCGGGGCGTAACCCTCATGCGCAAAATGCGGACCGTCTTCTACGAGGAAGTGACCGGCAAAAAGAAGACCGGCTACCTGGGCAGCCACCACCCGCTGACCGAAGAAGAAAAGCAGCGCATCCGTGAACTGTATGCTTCCGGTTTGAGCTACCGCAAGGTGGCCGCGAAGGTGGGGCGCTCAGCATCAGCTGTAGAAGGTGTTTGCAAGCAGTATCCACGCGAAACTGTCGCCCAGGTACGCCAACTACGCGCGCAGGGCTTGAGTTTTCAGGCGATTGGGGAGCGCATCGGGCGCGCGAAGTCGTATGTCGGGTGGCTGGTTGACGCGATGGGCATCGACCGCGATGATGACGCTCTCGCGCCAGTTCCGGCCAATGCATAAGTCAACCGCGAGTGGCTCAGAACAGGGCTGCTCGCGGAGTTTTTTTGTTGCCAGCCCCTCCCAGAAACGAATGTTTGCCGAAAAATGACGATCTGTAAGTGGATCAACTGTTCGGATACCGTTATTATAGGGGAAATGGTTTTTCACATCCGCCAAAGGATTCATCCATGAGTCAGCATCCATCACAACCCGCTGATCAGGCAGGAAAATCGCCGTATGCCAGCACCCACGACGAAATTCTTCAAGCAGTGCGCGAGAACTCTGTTCAGCGAGGGTTGTTTTTCCTAAAGAGCCTGGCAGCGCTGGATTTCGATCGAATTGTGGAGGCGGTCGAACAGCGCGCAAAAACCTATGACATGGAAGTGTGGCGCGAAGCGGCAGCCGCTGCCGGGGTCGCCGAAATCGCCCTGGATATTCTGGATAGTTACAGCCCACCTATCCCTTATCCATACTATTTTTGTCTCCCTGCGGAACTCGTGGATGAACCGCGCCTGATTCTCTACTACCGCAATGTCGCGATGGTATCGAACAAGGTCATGAACAATATCGGGCTGGATACCACTCAGCACGAAGTGGGCGTACCGCTGGATTCGGATAAAGCAGCCCAGATCGCCAGCCATCTGAACCAGATTCTCAGTTCGCTTGTTCAGCATACGGACCTGCACGGCGAAAATCGTCACATTGAAATGGCGTACACCAATATCGGAGCCAGTCTTGATGGCGGTTGGCGTAATGAGGTCGGGCGATTGGCCTACAACTCGATTCTCAACCCCCTGATCACCTACCTGCACCAACTGGGCAAGCTTGACTGTGTCACCTACAAACTCAAAGGGCGTATTGTGCTCGACGAAGACGATCAACCCCGAGGTCGTGCTCGGCGATTGAATGTTGCTGATCTGGCTCCCGCGCAGTTGGAGGCGACTCTGGAATCGTTGAACGACAACCGAGTCGTCTTTCGCCAGATCGACCTGGTGAATGGCAACCAAATCCTGTTAAACCGCCAGCTTTATTGGCTCGAACCAGGCGACAGTGGGCATAAATATCGCATCGGTCCTGATTTGCTGACCCAGGTTCAGGGGCCAGAAGACAAAAGCATTGAGGATGCCCGTTATCCCTGGGCTGGTGAATTGAAAGGCGGAGCTGATCCAGCGGGATCTGATGAGCACTGGAAAACAGCTACCCGCGCGTTCAGTCGGATCATTGAGGCGGCGGAGAAAACACGACGTCCGCGACCGATGCTATCGTTTCTTGCTACGATCCTGGTAGACCGCGTAGCCGTAGAAGCCGAACTGATGCTGGAACGCGGTGAATTGACCAGTGTGTATAATCTGACCAAGATAGCCAATGATCCAGCCCTGCACCAGCAGTTTCTCGACGATATGGTTCGCTTCTTTGAAGCGCAACCAGTAGATGAATAGGACTTATCGTGCGACAGCAATCGTTACCCTGGCAGTTCGACGAACCGCTTTCCGATCCCGAAGAACTGGTGCGCACATCGTTTTCCCATGATGGCGTCAGTCCTCAGTCGGCACGTCTGGCGCTTGAGCAGCGGTATATGTCGCTGCTGGAGGAAACCGACAAGTTTGATCGCCGGTTGGTGAGCTACCAGGGCAATAAGCGGGCCATGCTGCACAGTTGGTTCAAGTACCGCGAGGGGTTTTCAGCCCAACTGGTTGAGCAATTGATCGAAGACTTCGACCTGAAGTCAGGGGATACGATCCTGGAACCGTTCAGCGGGTCGGCCACAACACTCCTGGTCGCCCGGTCGCTGGGCATCGACGCCACTGGCCTCGAAATTCTGCCAGTGTGTCACCTTGCCTGGGAAGCCAAGTCGCATGTATACGAATATGATCTGGATGAACTGGTCCGCCTGTTCGATATGATCCGAACGACAAACCCGGGACGTGCAAGCGCCCCATTTCCGCATATTGTGATCACCGAATCGGCATTTCCCGCTGAAGCGGAAAACGCCTTGATGTTTTACACCGGTTGGTTTGAGCAGTTGGAGATTTCGAGCCAGGCCAAAGTTTTGTTGCGGCTGGCGCTTACCAGTATTCTGGAAGAAATCAGTTACACGCGTAAAGACGGGCAGTATTTGAGGTGGGATATTCGTTCCGAAAAGGTCCAAAGCCGGAATCAACAACGACTTGCCAACGGCAAAAAGCCGGTCAAAGGTATGAATAAAGGCCATTTGCCTGATGTCAAACAGGTGCTGCTCGATGTGCTGAGAATCTATATTGACGACATCCACAAGCTTCAGAAGAAACAGTACTCTCCAAGCCAGCAGCGTTTGATGCAGGGCAGCACCCTGGAAATCCTCCCTACACTGGATCCTGACCAGTTTGCGGCGGTTATCACATCACCGCCTTACTGCAACCGATACGATTACACGCGAACCTATGCCCTGGAACTGGCGTATCTTGGTGCAGGCGAGGAGGGCATTCGTGCCCTGCGTTTCGACCAGTTGTCTTGTACCGTCGAACATCGCTCAAAAGCCGATGTTTTGCGCGAACACTACCGTTCTCTTGACCAGGAAGCCCGGTTCGAGCAAATCTGGGACATTGTGCAGTCCAACCTGGTTTTTAACGAGATCAACCGGGCACTTGCCATCCGTTGGGAACGCGGCGAAATCAACAACCAGGGTATTCTGCCGATGGTGGAGGGATATTTCACCGAACTCACGTTTGTGTTTGCCGAGATATTCCGGACCTGTCGCAGCGGTGCCCAGATTGCCTTTGTCAATGATAATGTGCGCTATGGTGGCGAAATTATCCCCGTTGATTTACTCAGCACCGATCTCGCCGTGCAGCTTGGCTTTGAACCGGTCAAGGTATACGTGCTGCCCCAACGTAAAGGCAACAGCAGCCAGCAGATGGGGCGGTTTGGCCGAGAAGCGCTGAGAAAAAGCATCACTATCTGGAGAAAGCCTTAACCCCCACTGGTTTGTGATAATGTGGAAACTGAGAAACTCAGTGTCTACTCCACCGGTATGATCCCCTAACATTTCGGGTAATTCGTGCAAACGAAGAAATTCCGCTTGGGCTTGCTCTGCTTTTTATGCCGCACTATATCTTGACAAAACAGACGCATGTGAAAAAATTATGAAATTAACTCTATGAATCGTCTATAAGTTTATCAAGTGGCATATAATATAAACTGTTTTCTTATTATAATCCGACTCGATATAAATAAGAAAGATATATATGAAATTTATACTGTAAATAATTCTGATGATTCTAGTTATGAATTTCGCAGTCCGGTGGATAACTCTGCTAATTGGAAGGACAACTGATGTTTCGTACCATACGACTCATTTTAGCCACACTAGCCTGTATAACCCTCACTGTCATCATTTTTGTCATGGGCAGTCTTTCTTACGCTCAAGGACAATTGCCAAACGATCCTTCTGGACGAATAGTCGTATCTTCAAATCGTACAGGAAATTATCAACTCTACATTATGAGTCCTGATGGATCCCAATCGTATCGTCTCACCAACAATGCGTTTAACGATACGTCTCCTACCTGGTCATCCGACGGATCGCGTGTGGCTTTTGTTTCGGACCGCGACGGAAACTCTGAGATCTATGTAATAGACTCGCAGACTCTCATGACCTATCGTTTAACAGATTCCCCATCGAGTGATACATTTCCTTCCTGGTCACCCACAAACGACCAAATTGCCTTCGTAAGTGAGCGGGATGGAAATGCCGAAATCTATGTCATGGAAATTGATGGGGAAAATCTGCACCGCTTAACATTCAACCCAGGGATGGATGGATTTCCTTCATGGTCTCCAGATGGTGCAAAGATCATTTTTTCTTCAGAGCGTACTAACCCCGCAGACATCTTTGTCATGGATGCCAATGGTGAAAACCAGACTAACCTAACCAATACCCCTGACATCTATGAACTCCGGCCTGTTTGGTCACCGGCAACCGAAGAGATCATGTATATATTAGCCGAACAGCAGCGAGCAACTGTTTATTATAGTCTGGCAAAGATGCGGTCTAATGGGACAGATCACATGACTATTGCTCACGAAGATTTCCCAGACTGGATCGAAAGTGCAATCTGGTCACCAGACGGTCGTCGGGTCGCACTTACCACTATTGACAGCTTTGATAGCTCTGCGAAGCTTCATGTCATCGAAATGGACGGAGGTTACCCAAAAGAACTTGATAATGAAGTATCGGATGGTATCGTGGGAGGTTGGTCTGTTACAGCTCTACAAATCACACTGATGACTACACCAACGCCTACATTGACCCCCACGCCAAAGCCTTTAGCCGCATCGGATGGGATGCTAGCTTTCAGCTCGAACGAGAGCGGCAATTTCGAAGTGTATGTCATGAATGCTGACGGTACTGATTGGCGCAACTTGACATTCAACAATGCTGATGATCTGGCCCCCGTTTTTTCTCCAGATGGCAGACACCTCGCTTTTTCCTCTAACCGGAACAACAGTTGGGGAGAAGACAATGTCTATATTGCCGACTTCGACGGGAGAAATCCGCGCCCCCTTTTGCCGGAACAGATTGATGACAATGGAACAGATAATCCTTACTGGAGTCCAGACAACCGTACTGTGGTCTTCAACACAACAGGGTTTGACCGCTTTATATATGCGGCCAGTATTGACGATAACGAACCACGTCGTATTGGCGGGGGAACATTGCTCTCTTTATCTCCAGATGGGCAGTTCATCGCTACTTTTCTTAGATACACTGGCCCAGAACTCCTAACTGCCAATGGTGAGCTCTATTCGTATTTGGCACTTGATTATCTATCAGATAACAGAATCGCCTGGTCACCTGACAGTCAACAAATAGCTTTTGCTTCAACACGGACGGGAAACGCCGAAATCTTTGTAATGAACATAGATGGGTCAAATCTTCAACAGATCACCGACAATCCAAGTGATGACTACTCCCCTGCCTGGTCCACCGATGGCCGATTCATTGCGTTTATCTCAAATCGAGAAGGCAATCCTGATATCTACGTCATGGATGCCAATGGAGCAAATGTTCGTCGCATAACAATGACGTCGGCAGAGGAACGTTCTCCAGTCTGGTTACCTGCGGGAGTATCCTACGCGGAGAGTGAAATTCCGACAGTCGTTCCCAACATAATTGTTCAGCCATCCGAAACCTCATCCAACGATAGCGACTCCCCTAATGAAGATGCCCTATCGAGTAATGAAAACCTCCAAAGTGACGCATCTGTATCCAATGGTTGCCCAACTGCCCCCAGTCGTCTTTCGGTAGGACAACTAGCGGTAGCCAACGACAACCTCCGCGTCCGCAGTGGCCCAGGTACAGCAAATCCGCAAGTGCAGGACCTTGGAACCGGATCTGTTGTCTCGATTATCAATGGCCCTGCTTGTGCTGATAATGCTCGCTGGTGGGAGATCAGCACCCAAAGCGGCAATGGATGGGTAGTAGAGATCATCGAGCCATACAACACTTATCTGCTTCTACCCAATGGATCTCCCTTAGGAGCAGACAACAATCGATGGGATGGTAACACCAGTAGCAGTAACAATTGCCCAGGTGCTTTGACACCAAGGATGCAAGTTGGCCAACGAGGTCGGGTTACGTTCACAGATGGGAGCCCTACCAATCTACGCTCTGCACCTGCCGCATCACGAATCCTCACCGCTATGCGTGAAGGTTACGAATTCGACGTGGTTGGAGGGCCAGAATGCCACAACGGTCTCAACTGGTGGCAGCTTCGTACCAACGATGGCCTCACGGGTTGGGCTGCAGAAGGTAAAGAGGGTGACAATTATTGGATCGAGCCTCTAGTTGGACGCTCTGGTTCAGAGTCAAGCGAAGAATTGATCGCCGGACCGCCCAGCGATTCCAGCCCAAGCCAATGCTACAAGGCAATGTCTCCGCTTTTTGCCATAGGAGATCGCGGCCAAGTGGCAATAGGAGATGGCATTGGAAGTCACATTCAAACACAACCTGCCCAACAACCCGATTTGATCTATCTCAATGAAGGTGACCAGTTTGATATTGTGGGTGGTCCAAGCTGCGCTAATGGCTTCCGTTGGTGGCAGGTACGGGTTCAAGGCATCACGGGCTGGATTGCAGAGGGTGATGAATATGGGTATTGGCTAGAAAAGTGATAACTTTTTCTGTGGAGGGCGGTTGGTGTGTCCGCCCCGATTTTTTGAAACTGAAATGCCCTATCATCAGATGGAATACAAGTTCAGCCAACAATCTCCTTCTCTGTTCAGCGTTATTAGAACTCATTTCAAAATTCGGTCGATGCACCACAGGATAATGGCGACCAGGCAAAACGCCTTGTAGAGATGCACATGACGCTCGTAACGAACCACCAGGCGACGACAGTTGTCCATCCAGCCGAAGCAGCGCTCGACTTTCCAGCGCTGGCGATACGCAGGGCCGGTTCGGATGGGGCGACCGCGCTTCGGGTGCTTACGCGGACGCCGTTCGAAAGTGGGAATGGTCGGTTTGATGCCCCGCCGGCGCAGGTTGCGACGAAAATCAGCGCTATCATAGGCTTTGTCGGCGACCAGTTCGTTGGGGCGAGTTTTCGGGCGACCGCGTTTCTGCGGTACGCGGATCGTCTGCAAGGTCACTTCGGCCAACGTACTCTCATGCGGTTGCGCACTATCGACATGCAAGCCGATGGGCAAGCCGTGACCATCGGTCACGACCATGACCTTACTGCCCTTGCCGACCTTGGTCTTGCCTACTCCATCGCCCCCTTTTTGGCAGGAACGAAGCTGCCATCCAGAAAGGCTTGCGCCCATTCCAGTTTCGTTTGCGCATCCAGTTCGCTGAGAAAGGCGCGCCAGATGCGCTCCCACGTCCCGTCCTGGGACCATTCGTTCAACCGTCGCCAGCACGTCGTGTCTGACCCATACGCGGGTGGCAAATCCTCCCAGGCACAGCCGGTCTTGAGCACATACAGAATGCCATTGAGGGTTTGCCGGTCATCATTCCGCGGTCGACCGCGTTTCCGTATGCGTTTCGGCAGGTGCGGTTCAATCACCGCCCATTGTTCGTCAGTTAAGTCGTGTCTGCTCATGCCCTCATTTTAGCGTGAACAGCCATTTTTGAAATGAGTTCTAGCCATGCAGTGCGCACGGAAATACGCTGTTCAATGCCTTGATGTGGCTAGACGTGGGAGGGGATGTAGAGTAATGACAAGAGCGTGTTTAGCCGGGGATTGTGAGCTGCCCCCAGGAAAAAATTTCGCGATTCGCATGCGGCACAAAGAACAAAAAGAAGTTGGCGTTACGTGCTGATCAACGATCAGAATAACCTTTCAGGATAAGCGCGCGCACACCACCCGAAATCCAAAATGCTCAAGACCGTACCTCGGAGCCCAATAGAGGTTTTTAGCCGAGCAATGCGCGAAGATATGCTCAAAGTTCCATGCTCCGCCCCGCAATATACGTTCAGCATCACCCGTGGTTCCTGTATTAGCCGTTTCTTTATGTTCGTTCACACACCATTCCCACACATTGCCCAACATATCCAGCGCCCCTATTGGAGAAGCCCCATCGGGGTACATGCCTACAGCCGTTGTCCGACTAAGGCCGCACTCCTTGGTATTGCAGCGCCTGCCATCCCACTCTGTCCTCCAGGCATATTCATTTGCCTGATCTCCACCTGTTGCAGCTTGCTGCCATTCCCATTCGGCAGGCAGGCGGATTTCCCACTTCACCGTGTCTTGTTTACTGTCCCGTAAACGCCCAGGCTCCCCGCACGTCGCAGCGGACATGTCACTTGCAGCGGTGTCCGGCCATGCTTCTAAGGGCAATTTAGCATTGAGCCACCGACAGAACGCAATTGACTGGTACCAACTCACATTTTCACGTGGGTGATTAACGAACTTAAAGTGTTGCTCTTTCATGGACTGCCTACGGTACTCCTCGGTCAAGCTTTCCCACCACTCATTGCACGCAAATCCATCTGGATCATCCAGAAACACCTGAAACTGCATATACGTGATCGGGTATTTCGCAATATAAAACGGCTGAACGGTGAAGATTTGCTCTTTGATCTCAATCTTCCCGCCGGGAACTTCGCACCACGCGATATCCGGCAGTCCGTCGGGTCGTAATCCCACACCAGCGCGCGGATCGCCAATTTTACAGAGATGTTCACCGATGAAGCTGCGTCGCGCGTGCGGTGTGCCAATGTCATCGAGTTCACGCAGCAGACGTTCGGATTCAGGGCGAATAAAGTCGCGCTCGATCTCAGTCAATGGTTGGGTACGTTTCGCGATTACTTCCCGCACCGGCTTTAAGCGCATTTCGGACCACAGATACGAACTATCACCTGTCTCTGCCCAGATGCGCGCTGTCTGCCGAACTTGGCTCCATAACCTAATCCACGCCAAATCCATATCAAGCCCTTGGATGAGCTGCGCAAGCGCGCGCTCAAACTGGTGACCATCAAAAAAAGCTACATACTGCACCTCACCAATTTCCAGCCAATTCCTACGCGTCAACGAACGCAAGTTAGTTATGGTCGCAGACACGCTCGGCGGCAATTCGCTGTTATCGGGAATAGTATCTATGACTTGGTCAATAGATCGCAGCGTATCGGCCTCTCCCTCTACCCCACAATATAACACTGTGACAAGGCGTTTCTCGTGTTGGCACGCATAGGCAATTTCAGCATTGCAGTAAGGGGAAGAAATGGATGCCGGGCTGATAATGAACAGAAAGTTGTCTGCTGTCTCAATCCCGTACTTGATTTCTTCCCACCACTTAGACCCTGGCGGAAGGCCTGCTAACGGCTCTTTTTTCTGGTCGAACCAGGAAACCTTACCCTGTGCAGTCAGTGCAGCATCAAGCTTGTGGACAAAATCAAGATTGTGGCGTGAATAGGAAATGAAGACATCACTCATGAGTTCCTCTACAATTGTCTTAAAGTGGCGCGCTATTCGAATTCCATGGCTACGCGCTGTCAATGATCAGAAAAATATCTTTAGATAGGGAACGCTCAGTCGGGATTAGGATAAGTATTGTCGCTACAGCCAACATACAACCAGCCCCTTTTACTTTGCGATCGTAATGAGTTAATGTCCCAAAGATTTCCTACACGGTCCAAAACCACGCCAAAATTGCCAACAACAAGGTCATAAGTGGTGGGGTCATGATGCTCCGCAACAATCTCAATGCACCAGACTTCATCCTGGTACGCTTCAGGATTGCTGCCTTTTTCCGCTCGAACCAATTGATATTGACCCCGCCCATATTCCTCGTCAAGTAACCTTCTGGCACCATCCGGCAGCTTCTCGTTACCAGTGATTTGACAGGCAGCAGCAACAAGCAAAAATACCACAGCCCCAATGCTCAATATCACATAGCCTGTAAACGATTTACGGTATTCGCTCATTTTTTGCTCCGGTTCGAATAAGAGTTGATCGTGCCTGACTGCGACGATAGTGAGACCGCTGAATCCAGAAATGACGGGACTACCAAATCCTTTTTCTTCCCTTCTCTATCCACCCAATACAAAATGTTCAGTATGGATTCGAAAAAGTGTTCTCACTGCACCCGATTGCAAGCCAGAAATCCTTAGTAGCGTAATCCCCTCCAGCAACGCCAAGACCGGCAAGCCCACTACTCGACCAGAGATTGCCACGGCGATACAGGACTTCTGAATAGTTTCCCTCAATAATGTCACCATAGTCCAGTGAAGGATGCCCAAACCCGTTAAAGCGGTGCGGCCCAGAGAGTACGACGCACCATGCTTCCTGAACATTATCACGGTATACTGTTGGGTTACTGGCCCTTTCTGCTCGAACTATTCGATATTGGCCTGTGCCAATTTCCCCATCCAAGTATCTCTTGGCGCCATCCGGCAGTTTCTCGTTACCAGCGTTTTGACAGCCAGCAGCAACAAGCAAAAATACCACTGCTCCAATGCTCAATATCACATAGCTTGTAAACGATTTACGTTGTTCGCTCAACTCCTGCTCCAGTTTGAATGAGAGTAGCTCGCGCCTACCTGCGACAATATTGAAGACATACCAAAATTCTTCTCTTCCTCGATCCCTAAACATGCAAAGTTCAGTACGGATCTGTATAGGTATTCTCGCCACAACCAGCTATCAGCCAATGATTTCTATAAGCATAAAGATCCGTGTCTTTCCAGAGGTTTCCTATGCGATACACGATAATTGAGTAATCCCCATCAACTGTGTCGCCGAATTCAAGCGTTGGATGGCCAAAGTCACGAAGCTCATGTGGTCCGTTGAGTACAATGCACCACGCTTCGTCAATACCACTACGACTGTTTAACCCTTTTGGATTGCTGCCCTTTTCTTCACTGACTATTCGATAGCGACCTGTGCCAATAAGCTCATCTAAGTGTCTTTTGGCACCATCCGGTAGCTTCTCGTTGCCAGCATTTTGACAGCCAGCAGCAACAAGTAAAAATACCACAGCCCCAATGCTCAATATCACATGGCTTGTAAACGATTTACGTTGTTCGCTCAAACCCTGCTCCAGTTTGAATGAAATATCGATCTGGCAGGTCGCTCACCTCTGCCGCAATGCGATGAATCCAGAAAATACCCAGGTCCCATATCACTGCTGAACACCCGTTCCTTTGCAGTATATGCATTCTTGACGACCTGATCCTTGACAATACGGACAGTCATACTTGTGATCATCCCCATAAACTCCCTCGTTCAGACGACCAGTTCCTTTACAATTTTTACACGCATAATGTCCCAGCCCGTCACAGTTTCGGCAAGATTTCTTTTCTTTCGACGACATGTGGAAACTCCTTACTTTCTATTGTTAAGATTACTTTCCGATTATATACTATGCTCATGGATTCTTTATAGTGACAAGTTGCGAAAAATGACTCTACAAAAGCTCTTGGATACGCTACGAACCGCACGAAATGCTGCTCTGATTGTAGGGGCTGGCATTTCAGCAAAGAATGGGATTCCCTTGGGATACAGGCTCCCTATGGAGTTCGGTGAACAGCATCACCAACTCATAAAGGACATGGGACTATTCGAAACATGGGAAAAAGCTCATCGTGCAAAAGACATAAACCTGCAGGCAGCGTTTGTCGAAGGACTTGTCAGAGGATTTGAGGCAAATGCCAGTTTTCAGGCAACATTGCTTTCGTGGATGATGACCCATTCTGCGATGATAGGTGAACCTTCGGACGATCATGCCATTTTTGTTTTGGCCTGGTTTCGCCGCGTTTTTCGCCACCTGATCACAACCAACTGGGATTTCCTGTTGGAATGGCAGATCGACGACCTCTATGATCAGGCCTATTCAGGCGACCCATTCGCTCCGATCGATTTTACATTGAGCAACGGAGCTACATGCAAAGTCAGTGCGGATCGGCTGTTCTTTTTGCAGCCATTGACAGATGATGATGTGTTTTGGCATCCCCGATGGGACATCATTTCACACCCTAAGGATTTACAGGACCTCCGGCGATGGAGTCGCCCTCTATGGAAGATTCACGGCAGCCCATTTTTCCTGGCTTGTCCCAAATGCGGCGGGCGGACTCGTTGGAAGATACTGGAGCCCTTCGAGGTAAATGATCCCTGCCCTATCCATCCTGATACGCACTTGGCCCCCGAACTGACTTTCTGGGGACAAAGTATCGATGTCGCGTACCCCCAAGTCTGGAGAACTGTCACGGACCGGCTGCAACGATGCGATATGATAATAGCCAGTGGTTTCAGTGGAAGCGGGAGCGACATCTATATTCGCCAAGTCATCGAAAAGAACACAAATGCGTGGATTGTAAATCCCAGTGTGGGTTCTTGGGATACAACGAACGTACATTATATTGAAGCCTACGCTTCAGATCTAGCTGCTGGTTTGTTCGACGTCTTTCTAGCCAAACATTGATACATTTCCCCTCACCTGGATCGTAGATCCTTTTCAGGATCATCGCTCCCCCCTATTTTGCACAGTCGCTGACTCCGATCCCCTCATCTTTATGCACTGGGATGGATCGGCTCACGTAAAGCCGTAAAACTGCTCGCAAAAACCGCTGGTTTACATTCGAAAATCCGTAATCCTACAGCCTTTCGGGAAGGTCATTTTGGTATGCTGATTAGTGAGTATTCAGCGCCGAATATAGCAACAGCCAACATGACCGAGATCGCAGCAAACCAAACAACCCAAATCGCTTGATGGGAGATGAAACGCGTTCAGTTTCCCTCAATGGGCAGCAGGGTCGGAATTTTACATCCCAGATTCGGTAAAAACTACGCTCCAAAAACGTAAAATTCCGATCTCAGCCGAGGTCACTTTGGTATGCTGTTGATAGTTCAAACGACACCAAAGGCAGGTACAGCCAATTATGACCGATCAGAACCAGTTTACGCTTGACGACATCGCCTACACCGCCGACGTCAACATCTTCCTCAAAACCCTGGCCCGGATCATTGCTCGGATGCTTGGCCAGAACGAATCCGATGACGATAATGATGCTCACTATCGTGAGTCGCACGAGGCCGAATTGATCGGCCAGGCGGATGAAAAGGAGCAATGACTATGAAAGTAGTGAGTTACATTCGCGTTTCACGCGAAGAACAAGTTGAGGGCTGGAGCCTGGATGCCCAGCGCGATCAATGCGCGGAGTTAGCCGCCTTGCGCGGCTGGGACCTGCTCCAGGTCTTCGAAGAACCGGGTCGCTCGGCCAAAACCGATCTGCGCCCCGAATTCCAGCGCATGATGAGTCGCGCCGAAGCCAAACAGTTTGACGTGATTGTCGTGCACAAGTTGGATCGTTTCAGTCGCAGCCTGGCCGATGTCGTGCGTAATGTTGCCCGGCTCAAAGAAGCAGGTGTTGGGCTGGTATCCGTATCAGAACCTTGGCTGGATACCACCACCCCACAGGGCGAGTTCATGCTCTACCTGTTCGCGCTGCTGGCGCAGTGGGACAACGAAAACCGCGCGCGAGAAACCGCCAAAGGCAAAGAGCAGCGCGCCAAAGAAGGCTACTGGAACGGTACGCTCAACTTTGGGTATGTCACCATTCGTGATCTCCGCAAAGAATTGTGGACGCTCGGTGAGCAGCATGATGCCCAGGAAATCAGCGAAGAGGTGTATGCCGCGCGCAGTGATCAACTTGACAACTACCTGGACCAGTGGCATGACCGTACCGAAGGCGATGCGGTACCGCATCTGAAAAACGCCGCAGGGGCACTGCTCGCTTTCACCTACTACTCAGCGGGAAATGTCTCGGATGGCGAGGTGGCGATCATGCTCAACGAAGCCGGCTATCGCACTTCAGGCAACTGGGGCGAGAACCTGTTCGAGGCTGACACAGTGCGCCCGATGTTGCAGAATCGCTTCTACCTGGGTGAAGTGCCCTACAAAGGCAAGTGGTATCCCGGTCGCCATCCGGCCATCATTCCGGAATCACTGTTTGAGAAGTGCCAGCAAGCTCGCGCCGCACGCCGGGGACGGACGGTGCGTGGCCGGTCGAAGAAGCGTACCTATCCCTTGTCCCGGCTGGCACTCTGCGCGCGCTGCGGGAAACCGATGCGCGGCCAGGCCAACCATGCCAACGAACGTTACTACCGCGATCCGCGCCGGTCAACCAATATCTGTGATCAGAAGATGGTGCGCGCTGAAGACGCTGAGCGGCAAATCGTGGAGTATCTGGCCAATATCAAGCTGCCGGACGACTGGCGCGAGCGGGTGATGCAGTTGAGCCAGCTCGATCAGGCCGAAGTTGAAAGCAACGACGAGAAGCGCCGCCGGTGGGAGGGCCAGCTCGAACGTGCCCGCAAGCTCTACCTGATGGGTGACATGGAAGAAGATGACTATCGGACGATGCGCGAGGATTTGAAGGGCAAAATCAGCGCCCTGGAGCCGATGCAGGAACCTGACTTGGAAGACGCAGCGGCGATGCTTGAAACAATTGGCTCATTGCTGGAACATGCCAACCCAAAGGAACTGGATGATGTGTTTCATGCGTTGTTGAACTCGGTGTATCTGGATAGCGGGGATCAGGGACCAGTGGTGGCCATCGAACCCAAGCCGTTTCTCAAGCTGCTGATGGATGTCTCGATCCGTCCCTTCCAACCGAATGATGACGACGATCCAGAACCTACACCTCCGCAAACACCACTACCGGACGACGACGGACCTGGGGACGGTGACCACCGTTCCCACTCCCGTTTGCCGGTCGAAGGTGATGACCACCGGTCTTCTGAAGTTGTAGAGGGTGAAAATCGTGATACAATACTCGCAGACGCAGGTCAGGAAATCGTGGTGGCTGACAAGGGTGCGATGCCCGTCGCTCCCGCCTAGTCAAACTATGAGAACTCCGGACAAAGCGCCGGAGTTTTCTTCTGCTTAGCATTTGGCTGACTCAGGCGAGAAATCACCCGCCTGTCGCCGTTTCAGGCCACCTCGCCAATCAGCGCAACCTTTCCAGATAAATTCGCAATCGAATTGTAGGCCTGTGTAATCACCGGTATTATGGTAATATACCATTCTGGTCGGTCATGTGTCCTTGATTAAGCTCTCGATGCAATTAAGGCGCAAAAGGCATGAAACCTTATGGAACTACCATTTGGCTTACGCCGTGCTCTTGAATCCGGAGACTGCGTCTTATTTCTGGGAGCAGGAATCGGTGCGAATCTTTGGCAAGATTCGCACCGGTCGGCACCGGATGCAGCAACTCTCGCCAAGGAGATGGCAGCCCATTTCGCTATTGACGTTTCCGATGAACCGGATTTGATGACGGTCTCACGCGTGGTAGAGATACGAGAAGGCCCAACAGAACTTGTCAATTTCCTACGTCAACGATTAGCCAACTTGGAACCAGATGAAGACCTTCTTTGGCTGTTCACGCTCCGTTGGCACGCGATTTTCACGACTAACTACGATAATGGAATTCAACGATGTTATGAGTTGGTTCCAAACCCACCTCAAATACCGATTACAATTACGAACACATCTCAGATTGTTCCTCATAATTCGCGAGTACAAGTACCGATATACCATCTCCACGGCTCTCTGTTTGGCACAGAACAGCCGAATATTGTAATTACCCAGGATGACTATGCACGCTTCAGAGAGCGGAGAAGGATGCTTTTTGAGCTACTCAAGCTAGAGTTCGCAACTTCGTGCATTCTGTACATCGGTTATTCAAACCGTGACCCCAACTGGAATACGGTAATCAATGAAATGTCCTCTGAATTCTATCCAACTCCGTTGCCCAGAGCATATCGCATTGCACCCTACACCGACCCTCTCGAGATTGAAATTCTAAAAGAGAAAAACATAGAGACAATTCAGGGACATTATGTTGATTTCTGCGAAGCCGGACGGCAACAATTAAGCATGCCTTCCGACGATGAACTCGGACTCCGAAAATACCGAGGAGAGATTCCATCTGACTTATTAGGGGCTTTTGACACGTCTCCTGCAGCCGTTACACGTCTACTAGACTCGTGGATGTATGTCAATCAGGAAGCGTTTCACGGCAAGCCGAATCTATCAGATTACCTTCGTGGAGACAGGCCCAACTGGTCGCTTGTGGGTTCCAGTCTGACATTTGAACGAGACATCAAGGAAGAGATTTTCGAGAAATTGTTGGATGATGCAACGTCGAGTTCCAACAAACCATCTGTCAACATAATACTTGCTCCAGCGGGATATGGAACAACAACTCTGTTGATGACCCTTACGGCACGGTTGATTGATGAACGAGCCGGTGCCGTCTTCATGTTGAAACCAGGAGCCGCGGTGACGGAAGGCGTAATAGAATTCGCCACCTCTATCTTCCCTGCAAATGCATTTTTCGTTGTGGACAATGCGGCTGATAATTGCAGTGAATTACGGTCTGCGGTTGGGCGCTTGACAGATTTGAAAAAATCTCCAACCTTCATCTTGGGAGAACGCTTAAACGAATGGCGTCAGAGCTCTTCAAAGCCCAGCGGAACCGAATATGAGCTTGGACCGCTCAGTGACCTCGAGATTTACCGTCTGATTGACTATCTGACCGAGCATAACGAATTAGGAGTACTCGCAGACCTAAACCGTGAGATGCAATTTGCGCTCATCAAGGAGAAACATGGAAAGCAGCTACTCGTGGTAATGCGAGAAGCCACCGAAGGCAAGAGTTTTGACGCAATCCTAGAGGACGAATATCGGAACATTGGTGACGCACTTTCGAGGCGTCTTTACCTAGCTGTTTCCTGTTTCTATCAACATGGCGTATACGCACGCGCGGCTCTGTTGGCCAAAATACTTGACATTCCACTAGCCGAAATGTATGAAGCCACAACAGACGCCACAGAGGGGGTCGTTATTTATGAATGCCTCCAAAAGAGCGAAGAACGCTATGGAGCAAGAGCCAGACACAGAACAATAGCGTCCGTTGTCTGGGAGCGTTGTGGAATCATTGGGGAACGTGAAGGTATCCTGCAAGCTGCGCTGGATGCGTTGAATCTGAATTACGCGGTGGACAAGAATGCGTTCGAATACTTTGTGCGCTCTGACAGGCTGGTTGAAGATATCCGTACACTCGACGGCAAGATTCGGTTTTTTGACCGAGCGTGCCAAAAAGACCCATATAGCCCATATGTGAGACAGCATTACGCAAGAATGTTTCTACGTGAGAAGAAGTACGAATTAGCTCTGGACCAAATTGACAAAGCTCTTGAGCTGGCTCCCCGAATAAGAGTCTTGCACCACACAAAAGGTCATATCCTGCACGAATATGCGATGGAAGTCGAGAGCCTTGAGTTGGCCCGACGCAGGTTAGTGCAAAGTGAGGACAGCTTTCTGGAGGGTTTGAGGCTTTCACCTAGAGATGATTTCTGCTATCAGGGTCTGGCACGTTTATACTTCGGCTGGGCAAAGAGACTCTGGCAACACCACGAAGATGAGGCAACGGAATACATTTCCAAAGCTGAAGAGGTTATTACAGAAGGACTCAGAACAGTCCGTGTTCGGGACTCTCTTTGGGTAGTTTCTGCTGAAATACAAGCCTGGCTTGGAGATGAACACGGACGTATTGAAGCACTGGAAAAAGCTGTCGTCGCCAGTCCCCAGAGCATCGTTCCGCGGTATTTGTTAGGGCGAGCCTACCGCAAGCTGTATCGCCTGGATGAAGCATTGCAGGTGCTTGAACCCATTATCAAGAATCACTTTGATAACTTTCGCGCCTTTGTTGAATATGCTGTGTCCTTGATTCTTCTCGGAAGACCCTATTCAGAGGCGATTGCGTACCTCAAGCAGAGCACTCTTTATGGTCTCAGAGACCCGCGCTTTATTGCTACCCTGGGCGGTATGCTCTTCATGAATGGGGAGTTTTCGGAGGCAATCCAAATCTTCAATGAAGCGTCGAAGCACGATTTCACAAGCCATGAACTCAATACTGTGCAGTTCGCGCCGCCAGACCCAAGCAACACCGTTGAGCCGTTGCGAATCCCTGGCAAAGTGATTTCTGTAAAAGCAGGTTATTGCTTCGTCGAAGCGCCCCGGTATTCTACGTTTCTATGCCCCGGGTCGCTGTTTAATGGCGTAGTGATGCGCGAAGGTTTGGAGGTTACATTTCAGCCGGCATTTCGAGCGAAAGGCGCCATTGCATATCAACCGCAGGCCCTGAACAAGGCGTAGCGTTGGGTAGTTGGCTTGTGGTATTGCGACGAATTCGTGCCACGGACACACTATGCGCCCTCTGTCGTCCTGTCTTCCGACGCAACTCATGTCGCCAGGTCTATCGACGTTCAGCGTGACCGTTAACTCGTTTGCATGGATTCCAGGAGGGTTGAGCACCGTACCTAAAGCCTCCCCGTGTTCACTTCGGACCCCATTGGCTCAAGTACCGTCTCCGGCTCTCAACACGCGGGGCGCGGACGTTACGCGTAACGTGATTCACGCATCCACAGAAAACGCCGGGGTCTCCCCCGGCGCTCACATTGTGCCACCTACCCTATCGGCGCTGTGTCACACAATCTCCACGCCCAGGTCGCCACAGATGGTCGTGAACAGCACGCGGAAGACCGGCTGCGGCTCAATCGAGACGATGCGCTGCTGCTGCAGGCTCACGTACATCGCCTTGAGCAGCATCCGCGTGATTTCCCGCTGTTCGGCCAGAGTCGCCACCTCCCACAGCGTGCCCAGGCTCTCCAGGTACTCACCCGCCTTGACGAGATGCGGGCTGCTGGGCAGCACCAACCCTGCCAACCGGGATTGGAGCATGGGACGGGTGGCGTCGTATTCGGCATCATCGACCAGACCGTCCACGTACGCCCGCTTCAGACGGCGCAGCCTCTCCTGAATCGCCTCTCGCTCCCGGAGAATAGCCTCACGCTCGTCGGCGTCGCCCGCCAAGGCCTCAATCCGCTGCTTCCAGTCGGACGGCAGCACAATCCGCGAGACAATCTCGCCCCACAGGTCTTCAAGGAAGTCTGCGCGCAGGGAGATGGTCGGCACCTCGCATTCCACCCCACGCCATTCGGCGGTGTGGCGCATGTACCGGTGCTGGCCTTTGCTCTGAGTGGCATACGCCCGCAGCGTCAGCCCGCATCTGTGGCAGCGCACAATACCCGACAGCACGTACACCTTGCGCGTCTGGCCCATCGACCGAGACTGTCGCCGCCGTCCGGCTCGCACCTCCTGGCACTTATCGAACAGCTCCTGCTCGATGAGCGGCGGGTGCAGACCAGGCAGGACCTCGCCCTTGTACTTCACGTAGCCCAGATAGAAGACGTTCTGCAGCAGCGGCGTGATGGTGTCCTTGGTGAACGGTCGCTCGCCCCAGTTGCCCGTCGTCCGGTAGCCGTCCCGGTTGAGAAGGTCGGCGATTTGCACGTCCGAGTACCGGCCCGTCGAGTACGCTGTGAACGCCGTCACGACGCCGTCGGCGTTCACGGGGTGTGGCTCGGGCACGCCATCCTCGTCCACCTGATACCCGAATGGCAGCGTGCCGTTGTACAGCCCCTTCTGCGCCCGCGTCTGTTTGCCGAGCGTGGTCCAGAACCGCAGCTGATAGAGGTAGTACTCGTCGAACAGCTCGTTGATGCCTTCCAGCATGAACGATGAAGGGTCCGACGGGTCGCCCACCGGCTGGTTGACGAACACCACCTCGATGTTGAGCGTGTTGCGGAACAGGTCCTTGTAGCGCCGCGCTAACGCTACATTCCGGAAGAACCGCGACGTGTGCAGCACAATGATGGCCTCGAACAGCGATGCGTGGGCATCCATCAGCATCCGCTCGAAGCCAGGCCACTTGTCCTTGCTCCCGGACGTCTCATCCTGGTAGACCTGGACAATCTCGTAGCCCTGCCGCTCGGCATACTCCCGGATTTGCTTCTCCTGGCCGTCCAGACTCCAGCCATCCCCCTGGTCTTCGCTGGAAACCCGAATGTACGCTGCCGCTCGTTTTTTGGCCGTCATGCGTCACCGCCGTCCTGGTCGGTCGCAATCACATCGACGGCAAGCTGCTGGCACATCATCTCCAGGTGCTGTATCAGCAGCGCCAGGGTGCGGAACAGGCGGGCCATGTCCACGACGATGACGGCCTCATACAGTCCTGCCCGCGCGTCTTCCAAGAGGCGCTGGAGTCCCGGTCGAGCCTCGCCATTGCCTGGACCGAGGTCGGCGTACACCTCCACCACGTCGAAGCCGTTGAGGTCAGCCCACTCGCGGATATTCTGTTCCTGTTCTGCCAGTTTTTCCTGCGCAGATTCCCAGGTCGCTGCACGCACGTATGCCGCCCCCCGTTTGCCGCTCACTGAGCACCTCCGGGGCCTTCGGCAGCCGGCACTTGCCCGTCCGCATTCACGCGCAGGATAATCCGCGCTAGAATGTGGCAAAGCGCGTCCACGACGGCGTCGTTCGTGGCAGGGGCTGACTCGGAGAGGGTGCGATGGCGGGGGCGGTCTTGCTGTGTTTCGGAGTTTGTTGGGCTGGGAGTGAGAGTCATGGATTCGTCCTCCATGGGTTGCAGGGTCAGCCCAGGCCCACTACAATGGAGTCGGCTGACCAATCGGATACAGTTTGGAGCTGGAGATTGTTGAAGCCACTGCCGAGGTCGTGTTCCCGCACGCCCTCGGCGCTTTTTGGCTCTTGACGTCCAAGCGCCAATGTACTATCATTATAGCATAGCTTTATATAAATGCAAGAGTCTATTTCGGAGAAGGCCATGAATCGGGACATCAATCGCGACTTGCTGGTCGCTCCCCCGTCAGACGACCGGCAGGCCCAAAAAGACCACGACCATCGGGTTGGCGGTTTCGCCGACTGGCTCACAACGACGGGGCGCAGGTTCTACCAACCCGACCTGGATGCCTATCGGGACCACCTGTTGAAAGAGCGCAAGCTAGCGCCGTCAACTGTGAATGTGCACCTGTCCACTATTCGCGCCCGCTACCGGGTGCTGCTGGAAGACGGCACTCTGCGAGCGGCTCTTGAGAAGGCAATGCCCAAAGACTCGACCGCGCAGGAGCGCGAATCGGAGATTGGCTGGCATCTGAACGAGATAGACCAGGCCATCAATCCGGCGGCCAGCCGCGTCGATGTCACACCGCCGGATATCAGGCATCTGCAACTTACCCAGGAACATGTCCAGCAGCTTCTCAAACGTCCGGGCACGGATACGCTGGTAGGGAAACGCGATACAGCCATGCTTGCCCTGCTGGCCACGACAGGCATTCGGGCGAACGAGCTGTGCATGTTGAACGTGCCTGACCTGTACTACCTCTATGAGGGCAAACCGGCTCTGCATGTACCGCCAGGACGGGGATGCACCGAACGGGTGATACCCTACGGTGGCCTGCGTTGGGGGCTGGATTACGTGAATACCTGGCTTGAGAAGGCCAAGATATGGGAGGGTCCGGTGTTTCGGGGCTTCTACAAGAGCGGCAAAAAGGTCCGACCGACAAGGCTGACGCCCCAAGCGCTGGACAACATCCTGGCGTCATATCCGATTGCCATCCTGGGCACGTCGGTCGTCATCCGCCCGATGGACATGCGCCGGGCCTACGCGCGCCAGTTGTATGAGTCGGGGCTAAGTCTGGTCGCTATTGCCGCCAACCTGGGTCTCAAGAACCTAAATGGGGTGCGGGATTACCTTGGGCCCGCCGTCGACGTTACGCGTATCCCGCCGTCAAGGAAGCCGTCATATTGAACTCCCGGGCGACTTGAAAATACGTCCGAATTCACCCTTGACGGATAATAATTATGTGATACACTTGTGAACATGAAAGCAAGCAGCTTGCTTTCTATATGAAAATGGGGCGACCGGACACTCTAACCCACCCCTCAGGACACCCTGGAGGACAAGCACATCGCTATCGCCAACCCAAACCGTTGAGTTCGATTGCGCCGATTAGGGTACACGCCACTGCCATGGCAGGCACACCCGCCAGACACTAGGAGGCCAGACCATGAACGACCAACCCACTCCCGTTTCAGAGCGCAGACATCGGCTATTGCAGGCTGCATGAAGCTTGATGCAGTCACACAACACTCGCCCAGCACCACGCTGTGTTCGAGTGCCTTCAGACGCGCAGGGCGATACACCCCCGTGAGTATCGAAGGCGGTCGCTGGTAGCAGTCGCGACCGTGCCGTGAGTGTGTAGACGCACAGGGCCGCCACGTGCGGCGCAGACCGGGACGTCTCAGGCTGTCACCAGAGAAATATCATCCGCGAAGAGCAGGACTAGAGAGGAGAACCACCCCATGAACATCGAGAAATTCGAGGACCTGAGGGACAACAACCGGATTCCGGTACGCTATCTCAGCATCATGAGACTCGTGCACGCAGCGGTCTTGCTGTGCATCGAGGAGCACGAAGAGCGTGGGGCCGAGCCAACACCAGACACCATCGCTGAGGAGCTCGGGCTTGATGTCCGCGCCGTGCTCGATGCCGCGTGCCACTTGAGTGTGGAGCTTTTCGGGCAGTGTGGTCCAACGCACTTTGCCGTAATCGAAACCAGCGTAGGTCCTACGCTGTGGCCGAAACGCCCGGGTGTCAACCACCATGACATCAACATGTTCGCCACGCATATCGAAGACGAGCGCCGGAGCGTCGGGAAGCGAGGCCGTCAATGAGCGAACTGCCTGAACTCTTCAACCACGACAAGGCGTACTTCGTGCGCTTCTCTGAGGACATGGTTGGCATCTGTGAGGATGCCCCGGACCCGAAATGCGCGGGGGCCATCCTGTGCGTGTTCGAGTATTGGACGCGCGTCAAGCTGGCCCACCGCAGCCAGGCGGAAATCGAGAACGCGATTGCCGTGAAGCACGGCGAGGAACCTTCTCAGGACACGAGCCTGTGGGTCTACAAGACTGCCGAAGACCTGATGGCTGAAACGCTCGGCCTCTTCGGGAAGATGAAGATGCGCGAGAACCGGGAGTGGCTGGTCGAGCGCCGCTTTCTCTACACGCGGAACAACCCGAAGTATGGGTGGGACCGCACGCTCCAGTTTCACCTGAATATCCAGGAAACCAGCCACGCGCTCGCCGCGTGGCAGAAGTGCCGGATGCATGTGCCAGAATCGGCATCTCCATGTGACGAAAATGGCACATTAATCGGTTCAAGTCAGCACAATCAATGTGCCGAAAATGGCACAGCAATACCAGAGACTACTACAGAGAAGACAACAGAGAGTAGTAAGGGCGCTGGCGCGCCCCCTGCTGCTCCTTCTTCTCTTCCAGGGTCCTATGACCCGAACCAGGGCAGGCGCATTCCCCGCCCAGGAAAGAACAGCCCGGAAGATGAAAAGCCGAAGGACTCCGAGCCGGTGGGCGACACCGACCTGCAACGCTACCTGTCCGCGCAGTTCGGCATACGCTCCTGGTCCGCCGAGATGGTGGAAGCCCTGCTGGACCCGATGCGCAGCAGCAACGACAGCATCACCACCCGCAGCGCCGAGGACATGTTCGAGGAAGTGGACCTCTTCCGGGCCTGGCTGGAAGAGAAGTTCGTGCCCTGGTTTGAACGGAACGGCAGTTCCAAGAAGCGCGTGGCCGTTATGCTGCGCGGGGCTTGGGACTTCTGGGCCGACTACAAGTCCGACCCTGCCGGGACGCGTAACGGGAAGCCGGGAAGGAAAAAGAAGAAGGGGACCGAGGCTCTGTCCAACCCCAACGACCCGCGTTGGGACGACTCTAACTTCGACATTCGCTAGAAAGGGGAGACCACATGACACCGAGAGCAAACAGACCAAAACCGCTCATCCGTGCCGAGTTCGGCGAAGACCAGTTCAAGCGCCTCTGGTCCATGTACGGGACCATGATTGGCGCGGAGAACGCCGTCAAGCAAATGGGCGAGTTCATCCTGGACCCGGCCACCCTGCCCCGCGAGAAGAACGGTGGGGAGACCATCGAGGCCCGGTTCCTGCGCATCTTCTACGTGCTCACCGGCGACCAGGACCCCGCCCTGCGCAGCAAACAGAGTCACGTGGTCTCCGTTACGCGTAACGTGGCCATGCCGGGGGTCCTCAGCCGACGGGCATTGTATCTTAAGGCGGTCTCTCTTCTGGCTTAGGCGTGCATTCTCCCCTCTGGGCTATCTTCCGTACTCGTTCCCCACATCCGCACACTGTCTTGTGGAAATCCCAATACCTCGCCCCCTACCCTCACCGCCGCCTGCCCTCCAACTCTGTATGGCGAGGAAAGCGGCCATATCACCGTTATGCGTAACGGTAGTTCAGGTCTCTCGGGCGGCGGGCATCCCACTTCCAGGCACCCCACCCCTCTCCTCTTCCATAGGCACGCGGGAATCCCTGCACGCCACCTGTCGCGCTCATTCCCTACACCCACCCCCCGTATCCGCATACCCTCCAGGAGAAAACCACATGCCCCGACTCACCGTCACCCTCACACCCGACCAGACAGCCGAACTCGACGACCTCATCGCCCATGCCACGCAGCCGGAGGTCCGGCGGCGGGCGCACATCATCCGGCTCCTGCACGCGGGCTACACCCCCACCCACCTGGCCGGGGAACTCGGCATCAGCCGGAAGACGGTCTACAACGTGGCCCACACCTTCGAGCTGCACGGCATCGACGGCCTGTATGACCGGCACCGCTCAGGCCGTCCGGGCAGAGCCGACGACCACTACCGCGCGGTACTGGAAGACACGCCAGCCCTCCTCCCCAGGGACCTCGGGTACTCTAACATGGGATGGACTGCGGGGCTTATCGGGAACCACATGACCCGCGAAACGGGGGTCACCCTCAGCCTCAGCCGTCTCAAGGCACTGCTCCATGACATGGGATACGAGTACAGGCGCCAGCCCGCCTGCTGCCGTCCAGGCCAGAGCACCGGGAACTCCTGGCCGCCTGGAGAATCCTGCAGCGCGAGTTGGAAGAGACCCTGCCTGAATGGATGGTGCAGCCCACCTTCTCATGGGTGAAGTGCCGTCCTGAGCAGTCCTCAGAGGGGTTCCGGGGCGTGTAGGGACTTCCCGGCCCGTTGCAGAGATTTGCAGAGTTTGGGGGCAATTCTTCGCTCAAAACGGCTCTGCAAGGTAAAAAATGGGGGTACGGGGTTATGCCATCCCCTCAACACACACGCTCTCAGAATTCACTTCTGGGCCCCCCATTCCGTTACGCGTAACGGGGCAACAAAAACGGCCAGCACCGGATGTGCTGACCGTGGATTGGTCGGGCGCCGCTGTTGATGCCGTGCTGCCACACGGAGGGCGAACCCTTCACAGCGCCGCCTCGTAGGAGACCACCGAATGCTTGAACAACGCAACCCGTAGGAGGGACTGAGAGGTTCATCACATTGCAGTGACTAACCTCATTATACCCCACTTGCCCGCGCCCCTTCAAGGTTATAGAGGCTCAAACAAAAAGTATAAGTATATTCTTGGACAGCCCCCCTTACTCGGCCTCCTTGAGGGCCAGCAGGTACCGCGCGGCCTTGTGCGCCGTCCCGGAGGACACCCCCGCCCGCTCGGCCACGGTACGACACGGCAGCGTGCAGTCCGGGTCATGCTCCTGGAGCCACGCAACGGCCTTGTCAAGCTGCGAGCGCGGGTGCTTCTTGGGCGGCAGCCCGGTCATCGCGTAGAACTGCCCCTTCGCCGTGCTGGCGGCGAGGCTGAGCGTCTTGAGCCAGAAGCGCAGGTCTTCCACCATCTCAGGCGGCATGACGTGCCAGCCGCCGCCCTGGTGGGTCGCGCGATAGCGGTCGCACAGCATCTGGGTGATGCGCACCCCCGACTGGACGTTGCGGCAGCGCACCACGCTGACCAATTCGAGGGGTTCCGGGCTGGACGCCTGCAGGTGGTCACAGACGGCCTGGGCATCCGGACCCACGCCGAAGGTCACGCGGGGTCCGCCGGCCTGCTGGATGAGGTAGATTTCGGTTCGTGTCATGGATGGTTCTCCTGTTTGACTCGGCTAACGGTTGACTTGCCGACGCCCAGCTTGTCGGCCAGTTGGCGGACGGAGAGGGTGTAGTCTTCGGGATGGGCGGCCAGGTGTGCCCGCACCCGCTCACCGGCGGTCTTCGGTCGTGGGGCGTGATGTCCCATGTTTGGGACACCCGGGACGGCGGGAGCGGGCGGCATGTGGGCGAGTTCGGACAACTGCTCCTGGATGCGGTCCAGGCGGGCGGTCACGTCGTCTCCCGGTCCCCGTTGGGCGAGCCGGTCGGCGACGGCCCCGGCGATGGCTTCCAGGATGTCGGTAAAGGGAGCGCCTGGACAGAAGGCTCGCCCTCCTCATCCTCACCGGCCAGCAGCAGGTACGGCGACCCGGACCCCTCTGGCAGCTTGTTCTTCTGGAGATACCGGCTGTGGAGCGCCTCGGCCACGATGCGGGGTCCATCGACCTCCCACATCTGCATCAGGTCCTGTCGCCACTTCTCCTGCATCTCCTGCTTTTGCAACTCACGCTTCTCGGCGGCCAGGTCGTAGACGATGTGACTCAGTTGGCGGCCAATGAAGCGCAGGGACAGCGCCCCGGCGATGCCGGTGAATATCAGCAGGCCGCTCTCCCAGGTGATGTCGCCGGGGCTGTTGATGTTCCCGGTACGCGTGACGGCGTAGACGTTGGCTGCAATCACCAGGACGTTCAGGAAGTTGGCGTAGAACTGGAGCGAACTGTCCGGCATCTCGTGGTAGTCGAGGGGGTCCTCGATGCCCAGGCGGACGCGGATGGCCCGCCAGACGCCGCGCAGGTTCCACACCTGCCGTTTGAGGCCCTTGCGCAGCATGTCGCGCACCAGGGCAAATTCCGCGACGACGAGGGCCAGGTCAACCATCACCACCGCGCACAGGGCGACCGTGTAGGCCCACAGGCCCCACAGGCCGTCCTTGTGGGCCACAGACGCCTCAAACGCGGCTGCCGTTTTGTCCATCGATACAACTGCCGCCGCGATGCCCACGATGGCGAGAATCAGCGGCAGCCAGCCGACAGCGGCAATCAGCCAGTCCATGACCTTGCGGTTGTCGCTTATCAGGTCGGATTTCCCTGGCTCAGGCGGGGGTTTGTATATCCTGATTCGCGCCAGCCAGGCTTGGTACGCCCGCTCCTCTTCGCGGGTCTTCTCCAACGGCGTGAGGGGGTGATTCGTGCGTGACATGTGCTGTTCTCTCCTCGTGAGTGATTAGGGGTGACCGTTACGCGTAACGGTGTCTGGTCGGTGCTGTCTGCTCATCTCTTGGCCCGGTCTTTTCTCTCTCGCCGCTGGTGACTCAGGAGACTCCCATTTCGGGGCCAAATCCGGGCGAAAACCTGCCTGTGCGAGGGTTGGGTCCTCCGCTGGCTCCCGCCCCAGGAAGGGGCCATTTTGGGCCTCTGAGAGTCATCCCTGCACCGTGCCATTTGACCGTTGTCCGTTACGCGTAACGTGGGTCAGTCATCCAGGGCTTCCAGGGCACGCAGAGCGGCCAGGCCGTCCTGGGTCAGGACGTAGACCGTCCCGCGCGTCTTGCCGCGCACCTGGCGCAGGAACCCCGCCGCCAGCAGCCCGTGGGCGGTGTGCCGTCGCTCCCGGCGCGAGTACCCTGACAGTGTTCCGCCCTCCTGACTCACCGCTGCCATGCTGTGGGCCACGGCGAAGAACCGTAGCAGAGCTATCGTCAGCCGGCGTATGCGCGGGTCAGCGGGCGAGGGCGGCATGTCATGCCTCATCCTGGGATTCCTCGGCCAGGTCCACGACGACGGCGCCGATGGCCTCGAACATCGTGTGACCGTAGCGCTCGACGTCGTAGTGCCCTTGCGGCCAGGCGACCCAGGCGGAGAAGGTGCCGGGGGCGAGCGTCTCCATGGCACAGATGCGGACTCCGTTCAGGTTGAACGTCCGGTAGGGACGCGGGGCGAAGACGCTGGACGGGTGTGTTTCGTTCATGGTGTTTTTCTCCTTGTTCGTGATAGGGATTAGGTTAGAGGTGAGACGGCGCGGGGTCCATCTCCAGGTCGTCTTCCTGGGGTTCCAGGTCGATGTCACGCCGGGCAGCACCCCGCGCGAACTCCGCCTCGATTGCCAGGCGGCATTCCTTCTCCAGGAGCGACCGCAGTTGCGGGTCCTGGTACAGCGCGTCCATCAGGGCGTCCTCGGAGCCGACGCGGGCCATCTTGCCGCTCTTGGCGTACTCCAGCGGCTCGCCCTGGTAGTAGATGTGCCCGCCCTTGTGCGGCTGGCCGTCCTTGTTAGTCACGATGGCATACGCGCGGGCCAGTGTGGCGATTTCCGGCACGATGTCCGGCCCGAAGTAGTCATCCATGCGGACCATCACGTCAGCGCGAAGCTGCGGCGTGCATGTTTTGTTTTTACTGGCGCGGAGCCGGAACACCATCGCCTCGACCGGCTTGTTGATGTTCTTCGGGATGCGGTGCGGGACGTTGAACGCCACGATGATGCTCGCTGCGTACTGGATTTTCAGGCCGCCCGGCATCGTCTCTGGGTTGCCTAGACCGCCTATCCGCATCGAGACGTGATTCGTCCCGACGAGGCTGGTGCCCGTTACGCGTAACGCGGGGGTGATGGCGCGAATCCAGGTGCTCAGCTTGCGGGCGGCCAGCCCTACGTGGTTGTCACCCGCGCGCCCGGCCTGCTCAGCCTCGAAGGACAGCGCGCCCAGGCTGTCGAAGACAATCAGGTCGTAGACCCCCCGCTCGCGGCCCTGGGCGTCCTTGTAGGTCTCCTTCACGGCGGCGCTCACGATGTCGAGGGCCTCTTCCGCCGTGTCGGGCTGGAACAGGGTCAGGTGCGACGAGTCCAGGCCAAGCCGGTCGCCCCAGTGGGCGTCGTAGGTGCCCTCCACATCGACGAACATCACTTCGCCGGGGACGACCTCGCCGGTCGCCGGGTCCACCCGGCCCCGGATGGTGGCACCGGCCAGGACCTGGGCGATGGTGGTCTTGCCGTAGGACGCGCTATAGCTAGCGGCTCCCACGCCCATCCTACGCGCCGTCCTGGTGGGTGTGGTCGTGCGCGCTGCACGCCGCGCAGTGGCCAGCGCACCCGGATGCCCGGCCCGCGCGCTTCCAGAGTATCTGCGCCAGCAGCAGGCCGACTTCCGGCGGGGTGGGACGGTTCGGGTAATTGGGGCGGGCATAGCCGTTGAAGAAGTGCCGCGCGGCGGCATCGTAGAGCAAGGTCGCCGTCTCCAGGTCCGCGTGGTAGCCCAGGTGAATCCGGGTGCCGTTCACCGAAATCCGGACGTGCCACTTGGCCCGCTCCCGGTGCCAGCACACGCCCTTCCTGCCGCTGGTGGTGTGCGGGGAGCCTTTGCGGTTCTGCAGGTTCTGGGAGGGGGTGACCAGGCGCAAGTTCTCCCGGCGGTTGTTCAGCCGGTCGCCGTTGATGTGGTCCACGCGCTGGCCGGGCTGGGCATTCAGTAGGAAGCGGTGGAGATACAACAGCTTCCTAGTGTCGTTACGCCTAACGAAGCGGCCCGCGTAGCCGCTGCCGACGTACAGCCATTTGACCGCGCGCACGCGGTCGTAGTCGGCATCGTCGACGAGCGCGGTGTAGCCGCGAGTGAGGGGAATGGATTGGGACATGGGGAACTCCGAGGGGAATCAAACGGGGGCGGTGCGTGCCGCCGGTGGGAGGGTTGTGTTGGGTTGGGAATGGTGCGATTGGGGTGAGTCAGATGGTAATGGGGTGGTGAGTCATAAGGTGGATAGTATTATACCCTGTCCTGGAGTGTTTGTATAGGGCGAGTTCAGTGGTTGAGGCGCATTCAGCAGGATTGTTCGTCAAGGTGAATCGATACGATGTCCAGGCCAGACGAGCGCATGGAAAGGTCCGCCCGTGCACAGATTGGTTCTCGGGGGGTGTTAAACTATACTGATGTTGAAGGTCCAGATTTGGCCTGCGCGGGGAGTGTGTGATGTCCCATGTATTCATCAGCTACAGCAAGAAGAACAAGGATTACGCTCGGCGCTTGGCCGATTGTCTATTGGACCATGGATTCGACATCTGGATAGATGACCGTATCGACTACGGCGAAAATTGGCTGGAAACCATGTTCCATGCTGTGGTCGAGTGTGCTGCGTTCGTGGTAATCATGACGCCGGAAGCACGAGAGTCCCGTTGGGTGCAACGGGAAGTAGCCTGGGCGGATGAACGGGAGAAGAAATTCTTCCCCCTTCTATTGGATGGAGACAACTGGCCGGTATTCGTCCTTACCCAGTATGCAGATATCCGGGATGGTAGCCTGCCTGACTCCGCTTTCCTAAAAAGGTTAGGAACCTTTGCGCCTTTCAGAGCGGAGCAAGGCATCAGAGTGACTCCCCAATCCAAGAGGAAGCCGACCAAGCGCCCCGAACCATCTATCTCCCCAGAAGTACAGCGATTGCTCGACATGATGCTCAATCCCCAGATAGCGCCCGTCGAGCGCGCCGAAGCTGGGCAGAAACTGGCCAAGTTGGGCGACCCGCGACGCGGCGTCGGGCTGCGTCCGGACGGTCTGCCGGATATTGACTGGGTGGAAATTCCTGCCGGTGATTTCACTTATTCGGGCGATGAGCGGTTGACACTACCTACGTTCTACATTGCTCGTTACCCAATAACCTATATCCAATTCCAAGCATTTCTGGATGCGCCGGATGGGTACGAGCGCAATGAGTGGTGGGCGGAACTGACGCCAGAAAACCAGAAACAGCCAATGGCAGAGCAGTATTTCAAATACAACAATCACCCGCGAGAGATGGTGAGCTGGTATGAAGCCGTGGCATTCTGCCAATGGTTGAGCGCGAGACTGGGGTATCACGTCAGCCTACCAACCGAGGCGCAATGGGAAAAAGCTGCGCAGGGGACAGATGGGCGGGAATATCCCTGGGGTGACGAGTACATCAGCGGGTATGCCAATGTCGATGAAGTTAAAAGCCGCGCCGGTCTACATTACCTCCAGCGGACCAGCGCGGTCGGCATCTACCCACAAGGTGCGTCGCCGTATGGTGTGCTGGACATGGGCGGGAATGTATGGGAATGGTGCGTGAACACGCCAGAAGGCGATATCGGACTAGATGGTGAAGCCTCGCGGGTGCTGCGCGGAGGTTCATGGAACGCCTTCCCTGACGAAGCCATCTGTGTCATCCGGAACTGGGGCAACCCAGACAACTGGCACTGCGACAGGGGTTTTCGGGTGGTATGCTCTGCCCCTATGAAGTAACTCTGGCCTCTGGTCCCCCTAACCTCTGGCACTCTGAAGCTCTTTTCTCTAAGGGGGTCTGGGCGAATCCCCCAGGCCCTGTCTCTCGCCGCAGGCGGGTCGCGGCTAGCGATTCTCGCCACGAGGAACTCACATGCACATCTTCGGCCTCGACTTCACCAGCGCACCAACCCACCACAAGCCTATCACCTGCGCCGTGTGCGCCCTGGAGGACGGCACGCTCCACGTCCACGACTTCACGGAGCTGACTGATTTCGCCCGATTCGAGGCTTTCCTGGCCCGCCCCGGCCCCTGGGTCGCCGGGCTTGACTTCCCGTTTGGCCAACCAGCGCGGCTGGTCCGGGCGCTGGGTTGGGGCGAGACGTGGCAGGACTACGTTGGCGTCGTGGCGGGCATGAGCAAGCAGGCGTTTGTAGACATGTTCAAGGTCTACAAGGATGCGCGACCGCCCGGCGATAAGCAGCATCTCCGGTGGACCGATGAACTCGCCAGGTCGTGCAGTCCCATGATGCTCTACGGCGTGCCGGTCGGGAAGATGTTCTTCGAGGGCGCCCCGCGCCTTCTGACCTCTGGCGCGCAAGTTGTACCATGCCATATGAACGGCGACAGCCGGATGGTGGTCGAGGCGTATCCCGCACTGGTGGCGCGTAAGTGGGCGCAGCACGGCTACAAGAGTGATACGAAAAAGAAACAGACCGTAGCTCACCGCGACGCACGCCAGGCCATCGTGACCGGGCTACGGGCGGAATGCCGGGCGCGTTATGGCTTTGACCTCGGGTTGGCTGATGCGATGGCTGCCGACTTCATCGCCGACCCCAGCGGTGATGCGCTGGACGCGGTGCTGTGCGCGGTGCAAGCGGCGTGGGCGTACTCTCAGCCCGACTACGGGATACCGAAGGATTGTGACCCTGTGGAGGGGTGGATAGTGGACCCGGACCTGGTGCGCGACGAGGGGCGGTAGCAATCGGTATTCTCACGCCGCCGCAGCACCGAACACCCCCGTTACGCGTAACGTGATGACCGAGCAGTAGTTGCCGCCTGCTGTCCACTCGCTTCAACAAGTAGTCGAGAATGTCAGTGGGAAATTCTCGAGAGCTTGCCAGACCGAGTGCTCATTACCTCAGCTCGATTCAGCGCAAAACTGCGTCAAAATCGCTGTCCTCAATTTCTGGTTTGAGATAGAGGGCGCTTACACGCTCAACCTGCTCCGGATGTTCTATCCCTTCCTGGCGACACCACAAAGCTTTGCATTTCTGAGCGTACGTTTCGATGTCATCAGGCGAAACGTTGGCAATCGGTGTTTCCGGGCCACATTGAATCAGGTCTAGTAATTCACCTTCTTCAAACTTCTCCAGCCGGTTCCTTCTCACGTCGTACAGCATCCAGTGGTACTTGTCACGATATCTCAGCAACAAGTACACGCGATGCCTCTGCTCGGGATAGTCCAAGGCGCTGCTGATGTCATCGGGCAGACTTTTCGCGCGTTCCAGATTGTGTTGAAGTACCGTGATATGCGTGAGAAACCGAGACACGCCGGAAAACTCCTCTATTTCTGAGTAATCCGCCGTTCCCAATTCCTCGACGGTTACACCCGGCAAATCAGCCAATGAATCATATCGAGCGCTATCCGTGTCTGGCAGCATTGTGATTTTCGAGAATTTCTCAGCCTGTCTTGAACGGCCCACAAGCCGGTTCAATCGTTCTTCAATAGCCAGTGACTCCTTATGCCGCTCCATGTCAATCTCAAATCGATTGACAAACACATACAAGTAAACCTGCCGGGTGCGTTTCCACAAGCGCAAGATGCGACCGGCTCGCTGGATGATAACATCCGCAGTCCAGGCAATGTCATAACTGATAACCACGCAAGCGTCCTGTAGATTCACGCCCGCGCTATAGGCATCAGTTGAGATGAACACATCGTATTCTGGTACCGGATTACGAGACGCTCTCCCCTCATTTGCCTCTGGAGCGAAACCACGTATGAGGTCAATCACCTCGGTATCATAATCTTTCAGTTCATAATTCCCTGGCTCAATCTCCTTAATCACGTTGGCCACTCTGAGCCCCGGCATTTCCTGAGCCAGTCCTCGTTCCAGGTAAACTGCTGTCGCCCGTCGCTCCGTGAAAATAAGGACCTTTTGACCTTCTGCTTTGAATGCGTGCAGGTATCGACACAAGGTCATGAATTTCGTATCGTCCTGATAGGTCAAACCCCAAAGCGATTTCAAAATCGGTCCGAGCACGCGCTTGGTGTCCTCATCGTTTCGAACGAATGTGACGTTCAAATCACGGTTGAGCGTTTTCTCTACCATTTCTCTGAGGGCTAATGGCGAGCTGGTCCACGAGATGCGCGCCTGGTTTTCAATCGAGGATTCGGACCGGTACCAGATACCGCGTGACGGAAATGTATTAAGCTCATGCTTGAAATATCCCCTGTCAAGAGCGTAACTCATCTCCTTTTCCAAAGGTACGCGCACGCTGATTTTGCGCACTTCGATACGCGGAAGCCAGCGCCGCTCACCGTGAAAATCAACGTATTCACCTTCCTCTGTGTGGACGGCAAAGTCCCGGGCAACCTGTGATGTGCTGATTACGGTGCAGACGGGCATATTCATGAACTCGTCAAAGAACTCATCGGGATTGCTTACCTGCCACGCATTAGGGGAAGCCATCACCAAGTCCTCAAAGCCATCCAGAGTCATTTGACCATTCTTGTCTATTTTTCGGCGCGGCCCTGTATGGGGAAGCAGCAGTAGCTGATTATTGACGTCCTCTACACCCTTAGCGAAAGGGGTTGCCGTGAGCAAAACAACGTACGGATTGCGTTCCGCCGCAATTTCGATTAGTCGGCGGAATGCGTATCGGGCCTCTCCGTCCCGTGGACGCTCGTAATTCCGGAAATGGTGGCTCTCGTCCACGATGATAAGGTACTGGCTGTCCACACGGTCGAGTATCTCTAGTATTTGGTTGACCTTCTTAGTGTGTTTCCCAGCCGGTTGGTCAAGCAGGTCACGTGTGAAAACCTTGAAATTGAGACCAGCACTGTCAAGTGATTCCTCCCAGTCCGGGTAGGTAGGCTTTGGCGCGAACACAATGACATTGCGAATCTGCCCAGCCTGCTGGAGACGATAAGCAGCATGGGCAGCCATAATCGTCTTTCCAAGGCCCGTAGAGGCAACGACCATTGCCCCACGATGGTTAGCCAACTGGCGCAGCATACGCTCGACTACTACCACCTGGTATTTCACTGGCTTTTTGTAGGTATCACGCGGAGCCTCGACGTTATCCTCCGGCACAAGCGCCTGGATAGCCCGTAGATATACGTCGAAAGGTGGATGCAAATCGAGCCACTGCAACAGAGCCGTCAGCAACTCGTCTGTAAGGTCGTACGTGTCAGGGTGATTCCAGTACTCGGTAAACCAATTCACCCAATCAGCTACCCGGTCGGGCGCATCGACCGCCGTTACCGCTTCGACATTGCCCACCAAACCGCTCACGGTGAGGTTGCTGGAGCCGATGACCACACACGATTCATCGAGGATGTAGACCTTGCCATGGTCCTGTTTCCTGATGCGGGCATTGATGTACTCAGTTTCACCACGCTCGACAATCCGAAACTCCCCACGCTGCAGTTTGTGCACCAGGTCCATTACTGCCTCACGGCGGTTCTCGATGCCCCACTGGCGAAGGTGGGCCATAATATCTGCCACCAGTTTTTCCCGCAGGCGGTCTTTTGACGTCTCGTCGTAGCCCACCATGATATGCACGACTTTGTTGGCGAGGTGTGCCCGGATGAGGTTGTATCCTTGAACGCTAAAAAAACCGGTTGAAATGCGCACCAGCGTTGAGGTTTCCTTAAGTCGAGGAATGAGGAAATCAATCGTGCGTTTGCGCCAGTGGTCCTTTTCAAGCATCCTTGTTACCTATCCTTTGTGACTTCTGCATAGAACTCAAAACTACTATGACTTGCTTAATCATACTGCACCCTGCCAAAACAAGTACGACCATTCGCTGACTTACACCTGACATCACTGATTTCTCTGGCTCTTGCGACTCATGCTATGATAAGCTTGTTGTTTGGGTGTAGACTACGCGCTCATGAGGAATGCCACGTTATGGTCGCCAACAATACCGAGTTCGAAAAGCGCCTGTGGGAGGCCGCCGACCAGCTCCGCGCCAACTCGGAGCTGAAATCGTCGGAGTACGCCGTCCCGGTGCTGGGCCTGATTTTCCTGCGCTACGCCGACTACAAGTTCGGCAGGGCACAGCAGCGGCTGGAAGGCCAAACGACTCGCCGCCGCACCATCGGCCCAACCGATTACCACGCGGAGGGCGTCGTCTACCTGCCAGATGAGGCGCGCTATGGGTGGCTACTGAGCCTGCCAGAGAACGAGGACATCGGCAAAGGCGTCAACGCCGCGATGGAAGCCATCGAGCGTGAGAATCCCGAACTGCGCGGCGTGCTGCCCCAGTCCTACAGCCGGTTCGACAACCGCACGCTTGCCACCCTGCTGAAGAACTTCAACTTCCCGCTGGACGAGCACAATGGCGACATGTTCGGGCGGATTTACGAGTACTTCCTGGGCAACTTCGCCATGAGCGAGGGCCAGAAGGGCGGCGAATTCTTCACGCCGGAGAGCATCGTCAAGCTCATCGTAGAAAACATCGAGCCGTACCAGGGCCGCATCTACGACCCGGCCTGCGGCTCCGGCGGCATGTTCGTGTGGAGCGCGGACTTCGTCAAGGCGCACCAGCAGAACCCGCTCAACCTCAGCATCTACGGGCAGGAACGCGTGCTGGAAACCGTGCGGCTGGCGATGATGAACCTGGCCGTGCACGGACTCCCTGCCAGCGGCATCGTGCAGGCCAACAGCTACTACGACGACGTCCACCACAGCGTCGGCCACTTCGACTACGTGATGGCGAATCCCCCCTTCAACGTGAACGGCGTGGACAAGAGCCGCATCAAGGACGACCGGCGGCGCTTCCCGTTCGGGATGCCCGCCACGGACAACGCCAACTACCTGTGGATTCAACTCTTCTACAGCGCGCTGAACGACCGGGGCCGCGCCGGATTCGTCATGGCGAACTCAGCCAGCGACGCGCGCCACTCCGAGCTGGAGATTCGCCGCCAGTTGATTGAAGCGGGCGCGGTGGATGTGATGGTCGCCGTTGGGTCGAACTTCTTCTACACCGTGACGCTGCCCTGCACGCTGTGGTTCCTGGACCGGGGCAAGCGCAGCACCGAGCGCGAGGACAGCGTGCTCTTCATCGACGCGCGGGGCATCTTCACCCAGATTGACCGCGCCCACCGCCAGTTTGCGCCGGCCCAGTTGGAGTTTCTCGCCAACATCGCCCGGCTCTATCGCGGACTGGAGCCGGAAACCCGCCAGGGCAGCGCCGACATGCTGGCCGACGCCTTCCCTGACGGCGCCTACCGGGACGTGGCCGGGCTGTGCAAAGTGGCGACGCGGGAGGACATCGCGGCGCAGGGCTGGAGCCTGAACCCGGGGCGTTACGTGGGCGTGACCGACCGCGCGGCGGAGGATTTCGACTTTGCCGAGCGGCTGGAAGAGCTGCACGAGCGCCTGGAACTGCTCAACCTGGAAGCGCACGAGTTGGAAGCGCGGATTAGTGAGAATACGCGCCAGTTGTTGGGGGGCTACTGATGTCGAGTTGGCATACTGTCAAATTGGGAGAGGTGGCAAATTTCACCAATGGCGGGGCATGGAAACAAGATGAGTACACCGACACCGGAGTACCTGTAGTCCGAGTAACCGACATTCAAAATGGTACCGTTGACCTTACAGACTGCAAATACCTTTCGGCTGAAAGCCGTGACAAATACGAGAAACACATGCTTTGCAGAGGAGATTTGGTAATCACAACGGTAGGGTCTCATCCTACGCAACCAGGTTCAGTAGTTGGAAGGGCCGCAATCGTGCCCGCATATGCGGAGGGAGCGCTGCTAAACCAGAACGCTGTCAGAATCGCCCCTGCCCATGAAGACCTAGATAAGCAGTTTCTGGGATATATTGGAAAATCACATATCTTCCGAGACTACATAATGAGTTGCGCGCGCGGTAGCGCCAATCAGGTACGAATGGCAATTGCCCTGCTAAAAGAGTTAGAAATACCGTTTCCCCCGTTCGCAACTCAGCGCCGCATCGCCGCCATCCTCTCCGCCTACGACGACCTCATCGAGAACAACACGCAGCGCATCCGCATTCTGGAGGAGATGGCGCAGGCGCTCTACCGCGAGTGGTTCGTGCACTTCCGCTTTCTGGGGCATGAGGACGTGCCGCTGGTCGAGTCCGCGCTGGGGCCGATTCCGCAGGGGTGGGCGGTGGTGCCACTAGTGGTCGACCACACAGGAAGGCGAGGAAATGAGGTATCCTTATGAAAAACGGAGGATACCATGGCCAGGAAACAGCACTACCCGATCCGGTTAAGCGATAGTGAACGGGAAGAATTGGAGAAGTTGGTCAGGACAGG
>JAHDLB010000027.1 GCA_018432315.1 Anaerolineae bacterium | reverse complement strand
CGTCGGCGCCCCGAACTTCTTGTCGATCGCCACGTTGCGCCCCTTCGGCCCCAGCGTCGTCATCACCGCCTTCGCCAGCGTGTCGATGCCCGCCTTCAGCCCGCTGCGCGCGTCCTGGTCGAATACAAGTTGCTTAGGCATAGTCTCTAACTCTCCTTGAGGTACTCGTCCAAATCACCGGTCGGGTTACTCTTCGACAACTGCCAGAATGTCGGACTCTTTGAGGATCAGGACCTGCTTGTTATCGATCTTGATCTCGGTGCCGGCGTACTTGGCGAACAGCACTTTGTCGCCCAGGCTCACTTCCATCGCGATGCGCTCGCCGTCGTCATCGACTCGGCCCGGCCCAACCGCGATGATCTCACCCTGCTGCGGCTTTTCTTTGGCCGTTTCGGGCAGCACCAAAGCGCCACCGGCAAAGGTTTCTTCGCGCTCGATCGGCTCGACGACGACCCGATCGGCCAGGGGACGAAGTTTCAGAGTCATCCTTGCCTCCTATATGACAGACTCACTGATTTTTGTCTCAGATACGTGGAATTAGCACTCGAACAAAAGAGTGCTAATTTCATGCTCAATCTTACCAATACTGCCGGGTAGTGTCAAGCACGAATTAGCACTCTAAAGGAAAGTCTGCTAACGCACAACGGCGCCAGCGGGGCGTTCTCCAACCCGGTTATTGGACCGGCGTCGCCTCCGGTTCTGTCTCGGCACCAGGCACCGTTTCACCCGCCTCACCACTCACCGCCTCGCCCACGTCGCCCGCCTCCGCCGCCTGGGGAGTAGCTGGGCTGGTGATCTGCACGCCGCAGGTTTGCAGCGCGTTGGCAAACGAGGCCTGTCTCTGGAAGTTTTGGCTCTCGGTCACGAGCTGGTACCCCTGCTGAAGATAGGGAATGCCCAGGTCGCAGCGTCCCTGGGCCGCGTGCGCGCGCCCAAGCTCCAGAAAGTCGTCCGGATCGGTCGAGCCAAGCTCGATGGCGCGCTCTAGATTCGTGATGGCGAGCACATAGTTACTGTCCGACAGTTGCAGGCCGCCCAACCACGACAGGCACGGCACGTTGTCCGGGTCGGACTCCAGGCAGCGCTGGTAATACTCGTACGCCCGCTCCCGGTTGCCGCTGCGGATGTGCGCCCGCGCCAGCTCGAACAGCACGGTCGGATCGGTCGGGTTGTTTTCCAACGCCGAGGCCAGCACACTGATCGCCGTCTCGTAGTCTTCCAGCGCCAGGTAATTGATCGCCAGCTCGACCGACAGATACGCGTGCTGCGGCGCCTGTTGGAGCGCCGCCTGGTAGTTCTCGATGGCTTCATCGCGGCGTCCGGGGATCGACGTCAGGATCAGGCCCCGCGTGCGGAACGCGTCCGCCACGGCCAGGCCGCTCGTATCCAGCTCCAGGGCCTGGTCGACGTACGTCAGCGCCAGATCGGTCTGCCCCATGTCGTAGTAAACTTCGGCCAGAAACGCGTACGTTGGGCCAAAGTCCGGGTCCAGCGCCTTGGCGTGCAGCGCCGATGCCAGCGCCTTGCCGTACTCGCCCATCCAGTCCAGCGCCATCGCCCGAATCGCCCACCCGTGCGGCAGCTCCGGCGCCGCGTTGATCGTCCGCTCGGCAAATTCCAGCGCCCGCCGGAGCTGCTGGATGTCGCTGCCGAAATTAGACGTGATGATCAGCATGTGAGCGATCCGGTAGTGCAGCTCCACGTCGTTGGGGCTGGTTTCGGCCAGGATGGTGCACTGCTCGATGGCCTGGATGAGATTCCCCTGCCGGTAGTAGTTCACACACCCGGCCTGGGCCTCCACGACATCCGGGGTGGCCGTTGGGGTGGGTTTCGGCGCGACCTGCGTCTGGACGACCTCGGCAAAGCCCTCGATTTCGGGCAGCACCGCCGAGCGCACGTTGTGCCGGTGCTCCCACACGAGCCAGCCCAGGGTGCCCAGCGCGACGGTGACCAGCAGCATCAATACCGACCGCCGCGAGAAGAACCGCAGGTGCCGGCGGCGCCCCGGACGGTACCGCTTCGGAGTGCGCAGATACATCGGTGCGCCTCTAGAACACGCCGATAGGTTCAGGCGGGATCGGCGTCGGTGGGATCGGGGTGGGAATGTCGTTGATGTCGTAATCGGCCTCGTCCACATTGACGCACGACATCAGCCCCTGATTGATCAGGCTCTTGATGCTCTCGGCGGGATTCATCTGGAGCGCATCCTGCAGGATCGGCCACGCCTGATCGCAGCGGGCCAGCAGCGACCACGCCAGCCCCCGGATGTAGTAGCACTGGATCTCGCGCTCGGCCAGGGGCACGCCCTGCGCCTCTTGCAGATCGGCGCACATGGCAAAGGATTCGATGGCCCCTTCGTAATTGCGACGTGTGTACCGCACCATGCCAAGCTGGCGGTGCGCTTCGGGATAGGTCGGGTCGAGCTGGATCGCCTGCTCGCAGGCTTCCTGCGCCAGCGCGTCCTCGCGCATCCGGAAGTACGTCTCGCACTTGCGCGTGTACGCCTTCACGTTGTCGGATTCCATCGCCAGCACCTGGTCGTAGGACGCGATCGCGGCGTCGTAGTTGTCGCGCGCGATGTAGTACTGCGCCAGCTCGAAGTACAGTGCGTCGAACCGCGGGTGAATCTGGATCGCGCGCTCGTACTGCTGGATGGCGGCGTCATATTCGCCCACGAACGCCAGGCTCAGCGCCAGCGCCCGCCGGGCGTCGAGGCTGTTCCCATTCGCCGTCACGGCCTCGTCGGCGGTCTGGAACGCCTGGTTGGGGCGCCCGGCGCGGTAGTACGCCAGGGCGAGGTAGGCTTTGGCTTCGGCGTAGTCCGGCGCGTACTGGACGGCGCGCAGCCCCGCGCCGATGGCTTCCTCGGCCCGCCCGTTTTCAAGCAGCGCATAGCACAGCAGCGCCTGGGCGCGGGCATCGTTGGGCGCCGTCTCGACTGCCTGCTGAGCGACTTCCAGCGCCTGCACCGCGCGATCGCGATAGCTGCGTCCGGCATAGCTCCGGTAGAGCAGCATACGGCCGTATTCGAACTGGATCGCCATGTCGTCGGGGCGCAGGCGGGCGGCTTCGCGGTAATGGGTGATCGCCGTTTCGATATCGCCGGCGAGATACGCGCGCTCGCCCATCTGGGCCAGCGTCACGGGGTCGAGCGTGGCGGTCGGTTCGGTGCCCACACTCGCCAACACCCAGCTTTGCACGGTATTGAACTGCCAGATGATGCCGGCCATCACCAGCATGACGGTCATCCACACGGCCATCAGCACGCCACCACCGCGCCGGCGGCTCTGGCGGCCAAAGTGCAAATTAGAACGATCACGCCGGATATACATCACACCACTCCAATAAGACTCACACCCATTGTGCATCCAAACAAACGACCGGCGGGCACACACCGCCCCCCGGCTTTGCGCATCGATCCAGATTTGTGCACCCAGCGAATCGTAACACCCACGGCCACGCATGTCAAAGTTTGTGACATACGCTCCCCCTGGCTCGCGGACGAACGCCACCCGACAAAAAAGAAGTCAGAATGGGCCTCACAACGAACCGCGCTAACAGGTGGGCGCCGCCACAGACGGTATTTGCCCTATCAAATGCGTGTTGGTTCCGGTGGACCGCAATTCTGCTTCTTTGATCGTATCGTACACAGGGCCCACCCGCCTGACCAGTAATGCTTGGCACCAACGGCTGCGCCATGTGTCACATTTGCCCGGTCAGCCCTCCGGCGACTGCCAGCCCGTCCAGCCGCGTCCCTGCCACGCCGCGTACAGCGCGATGGAGCCCGCCGTCGCCACGTTCAGGCTCAGCACGTGCCCCCGCATCGGCAGCATGATGCGCAGATCGCACGTTTCGCGGACCAGCCGGCGCAGCCCTTCGCCTTCGCTGCCCATCACCAGCGCCACCGGGATATCCAGATCGACCTTGTCGAGTGTCTGCGTGTCCGGGCCCATATCCAGGCCGACCAGCCAGATCCCGTCTTCCTTCAGGCGGCGCATGGCGGTCACCAGGTTGGTGACCACCGCCACGTTCAGGTGCTCGACCGCGCCCGACGACGCGCTGACCACCGCCGGGGTGATGTCCACGCCGCGCCGTTCCTGCAGGATCACGCCATGCACGCCCACGGCATCCGCCACGCGCAGCAGCGCACCCACGTTCTGCGGATCCTGGAGCAGATCGAGGACCAGCAAAAATGGCTTCTCGCCGCGCTCGGCGGGCACGGCCAGGATCGTGTCGAGCTCCACGGCAGGAAACGCGCCGGCGCGCAGCGCCACGCCCTGGTGGTTGGCATTTTTCGAGAGATCGTCGATCACCCGGCGCGGCACGCGGCGCACGTTCACGCCGCGCTCCTGGGCGACGCCTATGATCGTTTCGATGACGCCCTTTTCGTCCACGCCTTCGGCCAGCAAGATCTGCTCGAAAGCACGGCGCCCGGCGCGCAAACACTCCAGAACCGGCCAGCGGCCATACAGGTATTCAGCCATGGCGTTCAGTCCACGCGCCAGATCGTGCCATCGGGACGATCTTCGAGCACGATGCCCAGCTCGGCCAGTTGATCGCGGATGCGGTCGGCGGTCGCGAAGTCCTTCGCGGCGCGCGCGTCGGCCCGCAGATCGATCAACATGCGGACCAGCCCGTCCTGGCGCTCGGCATCGCCGCCCATCACGGCGGCAGTGTCCTCCGGCACGATGCCCAGCACCTGCCCGCCCAGCTCGCGGTAGGTCGTGTCGATCGCTTCGAGCACCGCCTTGCCCACCGCCTGCCCGCTGTTGAGCAGGGTATTGACCTCGCGCGTGAGATCGTACAGGGTCGCCAGCGCGCCCGGCGCGTTGAAATCGTCGTCCATCGCCTCGATGAACTGGTCCCTGGTTTTGTCGAGCGTGGCGAGGAACGCGTTTCCGGCGTCGCCTTCTTCGGCGCTGCGGAGCTTCTCACGCGTGAGCCGCACCGCGCCGTAGATTCGCTCCCACCCCTTGCTCGCGGACTCGAGCGCCTCTTCGCTGAACACGACCGGGTTGCGGTAGTGGCTGGTCAGGATGAACGTGCGCAGCACCTCGGCCCGGTGGAGCTTGAGCGCGTCCTTGATAGTGTAGAAGTTCCCCAGGCTTTTGGACATCTTGACCGGGATGCCGAACTCGTCCGGCACGGTGAGGCTGCCGACCAGCATCCAATAGCGCGCGAAGTCGGCGTCGTTGGCCGATTCGCTCTGCGCGATCTCGCATTCGTTGTGGGGGAAGATGTTGTCCACGCCGCCACCGTGAATGTCGAACGTATCGCCCAGGTATTTGCGTGCCATGGCCGAGCACTCGATATGCCAGCCCGGATACCCCACGCCCCACGGGCTGTCCCAGCGCAGGATGTGTTCGGGCTCGGCTTTCTTCCACAGCGCGAAATCCTCCGGGTGGCGCTTGTCCTCGCGAACGTCCTCGCGCGTGCCGGCTTCCTGTTCGCCCACGCGCCGGTTGGACAGCTTGCCGTATTCCGGATAGCTGTACACGTCGAAGTATACGTTGCCATCGTCCGACACGTACGCGTGGCCTTTTTCGAGCAGCGTCTCGATCATCGCGATCTGCTCCGGAATGTGGCCGCTGGCGCGCGGGCTGATGTCGGGGCGCACCACGCCGAGCGCGTCCATATCTTCGAAATAGCTGCGCGCATAAGTTTCTACGATCTGCATCGGCCTGGCCTGGGCCTGCCGTGCCTTCTTCAGAATGCGATCCTCGCCCGAATCCAGCAGGTGCCCCACGTCCGTCAAATTCTGCACGTACAGCACGTCATATCCGCGAAAACGCAGATAGCGCACGACCACGTCGAAGGACAGATAAGTCTTGGCATGGCCCACGTGTGCGTGGTCGTACACGGTGGGACCGCACACGTACATATTCACGCGGCCCTCTTCCAAAGGCTGGAACAGCTCTTTTTCGCGGTGCAAGACGTTATAGATGTGTAGTGCCATAATCGCTCCCCTCACCTCGGTTTCTTCCGGCAGGCCGGTATTGTTTGGAATAGCATGGGTTATGCTAGATTGTAGCGCAAAGAACAGGTCCCGTTAAGGCCCACATCAAGCGGGCGTTGGCTCGAACGCCGCGCCGCTGTACAATGCTCGCAGGACGATTCGCCACACAGGAGCACGACGCTATGGGAACACTCTGGATCAGACACGCCGACGTGATCGCGCTGGACGCTGCCGGGACCATTCACCACGACGCCGATCTGCTGATCGTGGATGGGCGCATTGCGGCGATCGGTCGCCTGCCGGACGATACGCAGGCCGACGAGGTCATCGACGCGGCGGGACACGCGGCCCTGCCGGGATTCTTCAACGCGCACACGCACGCGCCGATGACGTTCGAGCGCGGCTGGGCCGAGGACCTCCCCTTCCCGCGCTGGCTCAACGAAAAAATCTGGGTGGCCGAAAGCGCCCTGACGCCCGACGACGTGTATTGGGGCGCGGCCCTCGCCGCCTGCGAGATGATCCGCAGCGGCACAGTGGCGTTCAACGATCACTACTTCTACATGGATCGCGTGGCCGAGGTCGTCGAGCAGAGCGGCATGAAGGCCCAGCTCACCTGGTGCACTTTTGGCATCGGCGACGACAAAGAGATCGGCCCCGGCGCCGACGCACAGCTCGCGTTCAGTTGGGAATGGCGCGGCGCGGCGGATGGGCGCATCCGCACCTGCCTGGGCCCTCATTCGCCCTACGTGTGCCCGCCCGCTTTCCTGTCGCGGGTGGTGGACCTCGCCGCCCAGCACGACCTGCCCATTCATCTGCACGTCGCCGAATCGCGGGAACAGGTCGACAATTCGCGCCAGCGCCACGGCATGACGCCCGTCGAGCAGCTCAACGCGCTGGGCGTGTTCGACCACCCGACCATCGCCGCGCACTGCCTCGCGGTGACCGGCGAGGACCGCGCGATCCTGGCCGAAAAAGGCGTGTTCGTCGTCCGGACGCCGGTCACCTACATGAAGCTCGCCATGCCGGTGAATCACGTCACGGACCTCGCGGCGGCGGGCATTTCTCTCGCGCTCGGCTCGGACGGACCCGCCTCCAACGCGACGATGGACATGCTCGACATCCTGCGCCAGCAGGTCTGGCTCGAAAAGTACCTGCGCGAAGACCCGGAAGCCCTGCCGGGGGATACGGCCCTGCGGATGGCAACGCAGACCGGCGCGCGCGCCATGGGCTTCGGCGAGAGCGGGGTGCTGGCCGAGGGCCGTCCCGCCGACCTGATCTTGATCGACCTGGACCGGCCCCACCTGCGCCCGCGCCACGATCTGATCGCCAACTTGGTGCACAGCGCGCAAGGCGCCGACGTGACGCACGTCATCGCGGACGGCAGGCTGCTCATGCGCGACCGCGAGCTGCTCACGCTGGACGAGGAGCGCATCCTCTACGAGGCCGAGCAGCGCGCCTTCCGCATGGTAAACCAGAACATGAACCAGGTTCGCCAATATGAGGCGTGATGCAAAGCGAGGGAGGCCGGTCGACGGGCCTCCCTCCGCGCCCCATCTCGAACGCGCGAGCCGTCACTTGCGCAGCGAGCCTTCCGGCTGGGCGAAGTACATGCGCCCAGCGTTGGTCACGATGTAGCGGGTGACCAGCACCGGGATCGTGCGATCCATGTAGCGCTTGCCGTCCTCGATGACGACCATCGTCCCGTCTTCCAGGTAGCCCACACCCTGGTCGGCCTCGCGCCCTTCCATCACGACGTGGATATCCATCACCTCGCCAGGCAGGTAGATCGCCTTCAGCGAGTTTGCCAGTTCGTTGATGTTCAGGACCGTGACGCCCTGCAGGTCGGCCACGCGGTTGAGGTTGAAGTCGTTGGTCATCACCGGCGCCCCGCGCTGCTTGGCGAGCAGCACCAGCTTGTCGTCCACCTCGGACACGCCTTCGATGTCGTCATCGATGATCCGCACCGGGGTCCGGCTGCGCTGTTGAAGCTCGCCCAGGATCTCCAGGCCGCGTTTGCCCCGGTTGCGGCGCAGCATCTCGGCGGAATCGGCCACGTGCTGGAGTTCGTTCAGCACGAAGCGCGGCACGAGCATCTCGCCCTGGATGAACCCCGTCTGGCTGATGTCGAGGATGCGCCCGTCGATGATCACGCTGGTGTCGAGCAGGATCTCGAGACTGGCGCCACCGCCGGGCATCATGCGCAGCGCGTGCGGGCTGCCGCGCAGCATGCCCCCAAACAGGGCGAACACGTCCTGCGCGCGCAGCGAGAAGACGATCATGCTGATGTAGGTGATGAACGCCGCGGCCACCGTGGGCAGATACTGTCCGAGCGGGTCGGGCAGCAGCGACAGCGGCCACGCGAACAGAGCCGCCACGGCCATCCCGAAGATCAGCCCAAACATGGACGTGACGAGGGTTTCGGGCGGCATCTGGATGATGATGCGGCGGGCGGCCTGGGCCGGATAGGTGGTCAGCCAGGGGGTGATGATCAACCCGGCCAGCGCCCCTGTCAACGAAAAGGTGAGGCCGGTGGCTTCCGGTGGGAGCGACAGCGCGTCGGCCAGGTCCACGCCCAGCAGAACACCAAGTAACGCACACACCATCATCGCAACCAGGCGTAGCGCAAACTCGAGGCTCATGGATGATTTCTCCTGAGCTATCCCACCCGCCCGGCGATGCCAGATGAAAAAGCTTGGCACGTCCGTCTGCTGGCCTTACCGTGAATAATCCGGCGCGGTCAGCGACGGGGGTCTAACTCACGTATCAAGGGATAATGGGTGCCGGCAGCCGGGCCACCGCCGCGCGCCGCCAGACCGGATAAAAGGGACCTGCATAGTCTGGGCACCACGGCGCCAGCCCTTCAAGGTGCGGTGTGCAGGCTGAACGCTGCCGACACGCACACTGTAACACGGATGGCATATGCCGTCAATGTCGCTATGGGCTGTTGTCCTTGCATAGAACTTTACAAGTGCATTAAACTATGCTAAAATGCGGCATCAAGACGTGAGGACTGTTCCTGGATCGCCCCGGCAGGCGGTCTCTTGTTTTATATTTTTCATGATGTTCCCAATACCATTCTGAGACACCAGACACAGCCGAGGCTGTGTTTTTCTACAATTGCCCGGTTCAGAAGCCCGGTCTGCCAAAGCGCCTGGCTTCAGTAGTCGTAACCTAACCTTATACTGGAGGATTGGGATGAGCGAGGAAATCCACTACCTGACGCCTGAAGGACTGAAAGAATACGAGGAGCGATTGAGCTACCTGCGTAATGTCCGGCGTCAGCAGGTCGCCGAGCGGCTGCGGCTTGCGCTAGAGGAAGGCGGAGAGCTCGTTGAAAACGCGGAATACGAAGACGCCAAAAATGAACAGGCTTTCATCGAGGGCGAGATTTTGCGCCTGGAGATGATCCTGAGCAATGCCCAGATTATCGACGAGAGCGGATCCAAGGACACAGTGGGCCTGGGCGATAAAGTGACGATTCAGGAAGTGGGCACCGATAGTGTTGAAGTGTACTATTTGGTGGGCGCCGCCGAAGCCAATCCGCGCGCCGGCAAGATCTCGCACAAAAGCCCGCTCGGCAAAGCGTTGATGGATCACCACGTGGGCGACAAAGTGGTCGTCGAGGCGCCCGACGGCGATCTCACCTTCGAGATCAAGGCGATCGAATGACCGAATAGCGTGCTAGCGGCCCGCTTTTGCGCCCATGCCAGCCTCCGCTCGCGTGGGCGTTGTTTTGACCAGGATTTGTCAAGGAGAACGTGCACCGATCATGTGGCAGCCTACCAACACCCCGGAACAAGATCGATGGAACAGCCTGCAGCGCCTCGGCGAGCGCGGCATTCCCGCCTACCCCAACCGCGTGACGCGCACTCACACGTCCGCCGAGGCCATCCGGGCGTTCGAAACCCTGGAGACGGTCAACCCCGAAAGCGCCGAGGGGATCGAGGTCACCGTCTGCGGGCGCATCGTGCGCCAGAATCTGAAGGGCAAAGTGTACTTCGCGCACATCGAAGACGGTGAGGGGCGCGTGCAGTTGTTCGTGCGCGTCGATAACGTGGGCGAAGACACCTACGACATGGTCAAGCGCGACCTCGACCTGGGGGACTTCGTGCAGGCCACCGGCACCATGATGCGCACCCGCGCCGGCGAGGTGAGCGTACTGGTTCACGAGCTCGCCATCCTGGCAAAGGCCCTCAGCCCGCTGCCCATCATCAAAGAACGGGTCGCCGACGACGGCACCGTCGAGCGGTACGGCGCCTTCAGCGACGTCGAAGAACGATACCGCCAGCGCTACGCCGATCTCGCCGTCAACCCGGACACGCGCGCCGTCTTTCGCGCGCGCGCCGCGACTGTCAAGGCGCTGCGTACCTTCCTGGACGACGCCGGCTTCCTGGAAGTCGAGACGCCCATCCTCCAGCCGTTGTACGGCGGCGCGGCGGCGCGTCCGTTCGTCACCCACCACAACCAGCTTCACCAGGATCTGTACCTGCGCATCAGCTTCGAGCTGTATCTCAAGCGGCTGTTGGTCGGCATGTACGACGCCGTGTACGAGATCGGGCGCGATTTCCGCAACGAAGGCGTGAGCTTCAAGCACAACCCGGAATTCACCCAACTGGAATTCTACCAGGCGTACACCGACTATCACGGCATGATGGACATCACCGAGCGGCTGGTGGCCTTCGCCGCCGAGCAGGTCACCGGCAGCCCGGTGATCACCTTCGAGGGCAACGTGATCGACCTGACGCCCCCCTGGAACCGCATCACCCTGCGCGACGCGATCCGCCAGCAGACGGGCATCGACTACGTCGATTATCCCGAAGCGCCCGCGCTGCACGCGGCGATGAAAGCCGCCGGAATCGACGCGCCGCCGGATTCCACGTGGGGCAAGCTGGTCGACACCCTGCTGGGCACTGCCGTCGAGCCAACGCTCATCCAGCCGACCTTCATCCTCGACTACCCGCGCGACATCTCGCCGCTCGCCAAGACCGTGCCCGGCGACGACACGCACGTCGAACGCTTCGAGATGTTCATCGGCGGCATGGAGATGGGCAACGCCTTCACCGAGCTGAACAACCCGATCGACCAGGAGACGCGCTTCCTCGAAATGGGGCGTCTGTACGCCGCTGAAGACGAGATGGCAACGCCCATCGACGAGGATTACCTGCGGGCGATGCGCTACGGCATGCCCCCCAGCGGCGGCTGCGGGATCGGCGTGGACCGGCTGGTGATGCTGCTGACCGACAGGAGCACCATTCGCGAAGTGCTGCTCTATCCGCACCTGCGCGAACGATAGTGGGCGGCGATTGCGCCAGCGGCACCCCGCCCGGCGGGGTGCCGCTTTTTCATCCCGCTCGACTGGACATTTCGGCTGCCCTGGCGATAATTGAACTGAACCCATGGGAGGGCTGATGCCACACGCCGAACTTGAGTCCGACAACCTGGATCTGCGCGCCGTCCTGGACGGGCTGAGCCAGGGCATTCTGATCTTCGATTCCGACGACCGGCTCGTATTGGACAACGTCGCCGCGCGAATGCTGCTGGGGGCGCGGCTGGTGACGGTGCGCTCCGAAGGGTGGCGGGCGATGGCGGCGCTGCTCGATTCCGGTCAGGAGGATCGCCCCTCTGCGGACGAGCTGCGCAACCAGGCGCTGCGCCAGACCGAGCCCGTCCCACTGCGCGCCTATCTGTCCGGAGCCAGCGTCCCCTGCTCGATCACCGCGATCTACGGGGAAAACGGCGTTCTCCACACCATGATCACGCTCGACCATCCCGACTGGTCCGAACTGGCCGAGCTGATGGGGCGCTTCCGTGACGAGGCGCTCGGCTCGATTGGCAGCACGCGCGGCCACGCCGACCTGATCAAGCAGGTCCTCGCCCGGCGAACGGAAGCCACCACGCCGGAAGAGATGGCCCGCCGGATCGCCGGTTTCGCGGACATCATGACCGTGCACATGACCCGCCTGGAGCGGCTAATCGCGCTGCTGCACCGGCTGGAGTTGATCCGGACAGGACAGCTCACCGCCATCATCCGCGCCAACCGCCGGCCCATCGTGCTGGCGGATCTGGTCGAGGACCTGCTGGAAGACCTCACCGAGACGCCGCTGCTCGAAGAGGCGCCCGCTGATTTCGACCTGCGCGACCGGCTCCAGGTAGCGATCCCCAGCGACGTCGCCGTGATGGCCTCACCGGCACACCTGGAAGCCATCCTGCGCGACCTGCTGCGCAACAGCGTGATGTACAGCCCGCCGGACACCTCGATCACAATCCACGCGGCGCCGTCCGGCAAGAAACGCGCCGTCGAGATCGACGTGATCGACGAGGGCTGCGGCATCCGCGACGGGGAAGCCTGGCGCGTGTTCGCGCCGTTCGAGCGCGCCCGCCAGCCGCAGGTTATCGCCGAGTTTGGCTATGGGCTGAGCCTGTACCTCGCCAAGGCGGAAGCCGAGGCGATGGGTGGGCGGCTCGGGTTCACCGGCCACGAAGGCGGCACGACATTCACCCTTCAGCTTCCCGTGGCGAAATCGACCTGACCCCGACGCTTGACCAAAGGAGCACAGTGACCACCATGTCCCTCGACAGCCCGAACTGGCTCGCGCCGTTTGGCAGCCTGTTCCTCGGTTTTGACGCAGCCGGAACCATCCGAACGACAGCCGGAAACGTCCCCGATCCGCCGCTGCCCGTGGACCGGCTGCCGGGGCTCAGCTGGGCCCAGTTCGTGAACGCACACGCCGATGAGAACGCCCGGCGCGGCCTGCTTCACGCGTGGCAGGCGGTCGCCGGCGGCGCCGTCTCGCGCGACCACTGGCCGCGCGCCCTCCCCTTCCGGCAGGGGATCGCCCTGCATTTTCGCGCGGTCGACGGCAATCCGCTGGTGACGCTGGCGGCCCGGCTCACCCCGGTCGATGAGCTTGCCGCGGACGCGCTCGCCGGCAGCCCGCTGCTCGACACCCTCCGGCAGGCGGTCTTGACGACCCGCCAGGTATACAGCGGCGTCGCCGGTCCGCTCACCGATCCACAGGTTACGGCTCTCGGCGCCGTCCTGAATCACGTCCAGAGCACCCAGCGCTTTCTCGAAGACCTCGTGACGGAGCGCGTCCGCCCGCTGGTCGAAGCGCCGGAGCCGTGCGCGCTGGCGGACGCACTCGCCTTTACAGAGCGAGACTTCACCGAGCGGCGCGTGCAGACTCACCAACTGGCGATCCACTGCGACTGGTCGCCGGCCCGCGTCTACTGCCCGCCGCGCCTGCGCGCCGAGGTCAAGCGGGTCCTGCAGACGCTGCTCGTGCGGATCACCCCGCAGACGGCGATCCGCCTGTCGGATTCGAGCGCGGGTGACGAGGCGACCCTCCGCGTGTTCGTCGCGTACCACAGCCACGACCCGGAGCTGCACATCGGCCAGACGATCGCGCCGGTGGGGCTGTCCGACCCGCGCCGCTTCGACGCGCCGGGCCGCGTCACCCGGCTCGTCCAGGCGCTCGACAGCCACCTGCGCACGGTCGGCGGCAGCGCGTGGGCCGAGCCGCTCGCCACCCCGGATTCGACCGGGCAGATCGGGCTGGTGCTCCCGCGCTGGCGTGGGGCCGAGGGGACGATTCTGGATTGACGATCGGGCGGCTGTCGTGCTACACTTTTCTGGCGTTTCGTCGCCAGAACGAACGCCCCGGGGGAGTGGCGAAATGGCAGACGCCGCGGACTTAAAATCCGCTGAGGGAAACCTCGTGTGAGTTCGAATCTCACCTCCCCTACTGCATTCGCCCTGCGCGCAGCCGGGGAAAAGCGCCAGAACACTCTGGACAGGTGTGCCCGGCTCTGGTACAATCCGTGCGCTGATTAATCCGAGTTTGAGTACGACTGGAGACTTACTGTTGGCTAATCATAAGTCTGCCCTCAAGCGCATTCGCAGTTCCGAACGCAAACGCCTGCGTAACCGCGCCGTGCGCTCGACGACGCGCACCAAGATCAAGCAGGCGCGCACGACCCTGCAAGAGGGTGATGTGGAAACCGCCCGCACGGCGATCCACGAGGCCATCCGCACGCTGGACAAGGCCGTGAGCAAGGGCGTCATTCACCGCAATAACGCCGCGCGCCGCAAGAGCCGCCTGATGAAACAGCTCGCCGCGCTCGAAGCGCAGAAATAACGCGCGCTGCTCGACCCTGGCGGAACAATCGCAGAGGGCATCCTCGTCAGTCCGGGATGCCTTTTTGTGTTTTCACTGCCTCACGAAGATGACGAGGAGGTATCGACGGTTTCGGTCTTCTCGGCAGAATCGAAGGGCGATTCCGCCGCGGACGTGTGGCTGTTCTGGCGGCCCTGGTCGGCCCCGTCGCTTTTTTCCGGCGCCTTGCCGGACAATTTCTGATCCGGTTCCGGCCCTGTGCCGGGCAGCGCCAGGCGGTAGCCAATGCCTCGCACGGTGACGATGTACTGCGGCTTGCGCGGATTGGGCTCGACGATCTTGCGAATCCACCGGATGTGTACGTCGAGCGTGCGCGTGTCCCCCATGTAATCCGTATTCCACACCTTCTGCATGATCTCGCGCCGCTCGAGCGTCTGGTTCGGGCTGCGCATGAACGCTTCCATCAGCGCGACCAGCTTGGGCGTGAGCTTCTTCTCGTTCCACGGCGCAGTGAGCGTCTGCTTGGCGAGGTTGAGCGCGAACGGCCCCGCCTCCAGGAGCTCGCCCTCAGGGACCACGACGAACCGCTCGATCCGGTTGATGAGCTTGCGGGGGGTAAACGGCAGGGCCAATTGCACGTCCGCGGGACTCTCGGCTTTGGCCTGGTCCTCGGCGCGGATATGGATAATCGGCAGCTCACCGAAGCTGGTGCGAAATCGGGCGCAGATCCGGTCCCCCGATGTGCGCAGCGAGGCCGCATCGAGCACGATCACATCGGGCCGCGACTCCTGTGCCATCGACAGGCCCTGCTTGCCGGAATGCGCGATCTGCACCTGATAGCGTTGCTTGAGCGCCGCCGCAAATGACAACCCGTTGAAACGCGCGCTCTCGATGAGAAGAACCCTGGCCGCCCTCATGCGCCTCCCCTGACTCTCGTCCACCTTCCTTGGGCGAACAATCTAAGGATGCAGTCGGTTAGCATAATTGGCAAATTGACGTCATTTCCCGATCACCTCGCCATCATCGCGGTGGCTGCGGCCCGGTGCTTTGGTGTGCACGCAATCCGGCGCCGCCCAGGCGAGACGCCACTGGTGGCGTCCTGGCTGCGTCCCAACCCCTATATACAGGTTTCAAACCGAGAATCAACGCGCCTCGATTCTTTTTACGTTTTCCGGTGGCTATGTTAAGACTCGGCATATGATTGTTTCCCACACTATCCCACCGCGCGTGGGATAGTCGAGGTGGGTGGCCTCCCGAGACTGTGGACGGGCCCAACGAGGAGCAAAAAAAACTCAGTTGGGGCATAATGATATGCAATCGATCATACCAAAAATCTCCCCCGTTTACAGTACGGAAGCTGTAATGAAGGATTAACATCTGCCAGAGATCGAAGGAGAGGTTATGGGCATTTACCTTGATTCGGCCAATCCTGACGACGCGCGCCGGGCCCAGGAGTTGGGATTCGTCGAAGGTATCACCACCAACCCGCAGATCATCGCCCAGACCGGGCGCCCCGGCCTTGACCTGTTGAGCGAGCTGGTCGAGATTTTCGACGGCCACGTCTTCTACCAGCTCACCGGCAGCACGGTCGAGGCGCGGACGGACGAAGCCTGGCGCGCCTACCAGATCCGGCCCGACAAGGTGATCATCCAGGTGCCGACGACGACTGACAACCTGGGCATAGTGTCGCGCCTCGTTCCGGCAGGGATCGAATGCGCGATGACCGCCGTCCACAGCCCGACGCAGGTCTTCATGGCCGCCCAGGTGCGGGCCAGCTTCGTCGTCCCGTACGTCAGCCGGATGGCCGGGCAGTTGCCCGACGCGCAGGCAGTGCTCCGGCAAATGGTGGGCATTCTCAGCAACAGCCAGACCCGGGTGCTGGCGGCCAGCCTGGAGACGAGCGACCAGGTATTGTCCACCATCCTCGCCGGCGTCGAGTACCTGACCATGCCGCTCGACCTGATCCTGGCGCTGGGGGAGCACCCCCTGTCGCGGCAGGCCATCGACGACTTCGCACGGTACGCCGCATCATGATCGACGCCCTGCACACTATCGCCACCCTCGCCCGGTCCGCCGATCTCCTCGCCATCCGCGACACGCTCGCCCCCGACCGCGTGATCCAGGACGCCATCGCCATCCAGCAGATCCCGGCCCCCACCTTTGCCGAGGGCCAGCGCGCCTCGGCCCTTCTCGAACGCTTCCGGCAGGCCGGGCTGCACGACGTCGCCCAGGACGACTTGTTCAACGTCTTCGGGCGCCTGCCGGGCAGCGACCCCACCTGCCCCGCGCTGCTGCTGTCGGCGCACACTGACACCGTCTTCCCGTCCGGCACCGACCTGAGCACGCGCCAGGACGGCGAGCGTGTCTATGGGCCGGGCCTGGGCGACAACAGCCTGGGGGTCGCCAGCCTGCTGGCCGTGCTCGACCTGCTCCGAGCGCACCGGATCCAGCCGGTGGCGGACATCTGGTTCGTCGCCAACAGTCGCGAGGAGGGCCTGGGCGACCTGGGGGGAATCCGCGCCGTGTGGAACCGGCTGAGGGATCGCCTGGGCGCGGCCATCGTGATCGAGGGGATGGCCCTGGGCCGGATTTATCACGCGGGGATCGCCGTGCGGCGGCTGCGCATTGCGTGCCGGGCGCCCGGCGGGCATAGCTGGCTGCATTTCGGCCAGCCGAGCGCGGTACACGGCCTGGTCCAGCTCGGCGCTGCGATCACGGCGATCGCGCCGCCAGCCGAGCCGCGCACTACGTACAACATTGGACTGATCAACGGCGGCCATTCGGTCAACAGCCTGGCGACCCACGCCGAGCTGTTCCTCGATTTGCGCTCCGAAGACCCGGCCACCCTGTCCACCCTCGAAGCGCAGGTGCGGCGCGCTGCCGATAACGCTGCCCAGCCAGGGCTGTCATTCACCATCGACGTCGTAGGGGACCGGCCCGCCGGGCAGATCGCCACCCACCACCCGCTGGTCAAGCTGGCCGCGGCAGCACTGGACGCCATCGATCACCCGGTCACCTACGAAAGAGGCAGCACCGACGCCAACGTGCTGTTGGCGAATGGCCTGCCCGCGGTCACGATCGGGATCACCTATGGAGCGCACGCTCACCGGCTGGACGAATACATCGAGACGGTGCCCATCGCGGGGGGCATCTGGCAGTTACTACTGCTCACGCTGTCTGCCGCCGGGCAGTTGCACACCTGGGGCCGCTGACGGACTACGCGTCCGGCCCGGCTGCCGCACTATCGCCTTGCAGCCACGACTGGATGAAATTCAGCACCGCATCCAGGTCCTGAATGCCGCGCTCGGTGCCCGACTGGACGTGCATCGCCCGGCCCCGCCAGCCCGGCACGCCGGGCGCTCCGCTATGCGGCTCGCGCCACAGCCGAATGACAAAGGTCATGGCCTCGTAATCCTGGTTGGTTTGCTTCATCACGTGCTCCGTTGGTGTGCCCCTGTTCACTCCCAACGGTACGCCCTGGCCGTGACCGCAGCGTGACCGCCGCTCACGTGCAGGCGCGATCGATCTGCTGGTCGAGCACCTCTGCCGGGTCCCAGCCGGGCGCGCCCCGGCCCCGCTCGATGAAGCAGTGTAACGGCACCTGCGTGAGGAACCGGTCGCGGTAGGCGCCGTTTTCGATGGCGCTGGCCTGCTGCTGCATCAGGTCCCATGCCTGGTCGAGCCAGCCCGCCGCGCCGGACTCGTCGCCCAGGCCGCGCGCCGCCGCCGCGCGCAGCGCGCAGATCTCCTGGGGCGACGTGTCGTCGAGCAGCAGCAGGTATTCCAACGGATAGCTCAGCCGCTGGCGCGCGTCCTCGAATTTCCCCCGCGCAAGATGCACCAGCGCCCACGCCACCTGGGACAACGGGAACAGAATCGGGAGGCGCACCCGGCCCATCGCCAGCGCAGCGCGGCGGGCCCATTTTTCGGCGCTGTCCACCTCGCCCAGCGCCACCAGACAGCGCACCAGCGCCAGCGCCGGGGTCACGACCTCCACCTCGCCGATCAGCGGATCGGGCGTTTCCAGCACGCCCAGCAGAATCGAACGCCCCTCAGCCGGTCGCCCCTGGCACAGCGCCAGCCGCGCCAGCAGCACTTTGGCCCCCAGGCCGAGCACGTTTGCCGCGTCGCTCGCCTCGACGGCCTGCTGCGCGATGGCGTAGGCTTCTTCGTGCGCGCCCAGTTTCATGTAGGCCAGCCCCACGTTGGCGAGCGAGAGCCACTCGACCGCCGGATCGAAGCGAGCCTTGCGTGCCGAGGCGAGTTCCTGCGCCAGCGCCAGCACGGCCTCCCAGCGCCCCTGGTAGACGGCCAGCCGCATCTCGTTCAGCCCCAGCCAGGGCCGGATGATGGCCGGATCGATCTCCGGCGCGAAGGGCTGCATCTCGTCCAGCAGGCGGCGAATGGCCGCCATGTCCCCGGCGCGGTAGGCGATCTCGCACTGGTGTTGGAGGGCGTCCAGCTCGCCCCACCGGTCGCCCGCCTGCGCGAACAGCGCCCGGCCCTGCTGGGCGCCGGAGCGCGCGCCGGTCAGGTCGCCCTGCCCCAGGCGGTGCATGGCCTGGTGCAGCGCGGCGCGCGCCTGGCGCGGCACGTCGAGATCGGGCACCAGCGCGGCCACCTCGTCCATCAATTCCGGCGGGTAATACAGCCCCGCGGTCGTCGCCCGGCGCCGGAACTCGGCCCGCAGCGACACGAGATCGAACCGGATCGCCGCCAACGGCACGGGCAGCGCGTCCCGGTCCAGATCGACAGCGTGGCGATCGAGCATATCCTGCGCCGTCGTCGCGTAGCGGTTGGCCTCGGCCAGGGCGCCCGCAGCCAGCGCCGTTGTCGCCGCCCGCCAGCCGTGGATCAGCGCCTGAGTCCACTCGCGGGCCTGGGCGTAATGGTAGGCGAGCTTGGCGATGTCCGGCAGGCGATCGGGCTGGCCGCGCCCGCGCAGCAGTTCCGCGGTACGGCGGTGCAGGAACCGGCGGCGCGGCGCGCTGGTATCGGCATAGACGATCTCGCGCACTTTGATGTGAGTGAACTGGTACACACCCGGCGCGGCCTCGGCCAGGATGGATGCGCGCAGCACTTCGTCCAGCGCCAGATCGAGCGCCAGCGCCGGATCAACCAGCGCGCTCAGCAGCGCCTCGTCGATGTCGTGCTCCACCACCGCCGCCGCCGTCAGCAGTTCCTGCCCCGCGCGCGACAGTCGCCGCACGCGCCCCCGGATGACGCGCAGCATCGCGTCCGACATCGGAAGATCGGACGCTTCGCTCAACGCGTCGGCGCGAAGCTGCCACCGGCCCTCGCGCTCCAGATGCAGCACGCCCTGCTCGATCATGGCGCGCAGCGTCTCGACCACGAAGAACGGGTTCCCCGCCGTCTCGTGGTGCAGCAGGGGCACGAGACGCGTCACATCGGCCTCGACGAGCTGGCTCACCAGCCGGTCGATGTGATCGGGCGCCAGCGGCACGAGCCGGATCACCGTCGTCGGCGCGGGCGCGTGCACCGAGCTGGCCGGCCAATCCATCAGCGGCGAATCGAACAGGACCTCTTCATCGCGCAGCGTCGCCAGCATCATCACCGGCAGATCGGCGCAGCGGCGCAGCGCGTAGTTCAGGCAGGCGAGGCTGGCCGGGTCCGCCCAGTGCAGGTCTTCGGCCACCAGCCACAAGCCCCCCGCGCCCGCGGCCAGCGCCCGCACCACCTGGGTAAATGCCTCGTGCAGGCGCAGGCTCACGTCCGGCGCGCTGCCTGGCCCGCCCGGCATATCCACCGCCGCGCCGGGCGCCAGCCCCGGCACCAGATACGCCAGGTCGGCCCGCGCCGGGGCGGGAAGTTTGTGCACGGCACGGCCCGCGGCATCGCGCACGAGATCGGCGATCAACTGGTACGGCGTGCCAGCTTCCATGGCGTAGCAGTTGCCGGTGACGACCACCACGCCCGGCCCCGGAACCCGCGCGGCGGCCTCTTCGACCAGCCGCGTTTTGCCCATGCCCGCCGGGCCGGTCACCAGCACCAGCCGGCTGTTCCGCGCCCGGCACTGCCGCCACTCGGCAGCGATCTCCGCCAGGTCGGTGTCGCGCCCCACCAGCGGCACCCAGTGCAGCGCCGTGGCCGGGGCCGCCTGGGGAGCCACCACCGCCGGGGCGGCAGCCGGTTTGACGCCCCGCCCCTGCCGGATGTCCTCGTACAGCCGGACCGTCTCCGGCAGCGGCTCCGCGCCCAGTTCCTCGTCCAGAATCTGGGCGCAGGTCTGGTACTGGCGCAGCGCCGCGCTGCGATCGCCCCCCGCAGCGTAAGCGGTCATCAGCGCCCGGTGCGCGGCTTCCTGGTACGGGTCGTGTTCCAGCAGGCGCTGGGCGTGCCGGATCACCGCCTGCCAGTCGCCCGTCCCCTGGCACACGCCGATCAGGTGCCGGAGCGCGGTCAGAAAGCGCTGGCGCGCGTGCTCTCGCTCCAACAACGCCCAGTCGGCGTAGATGTCTTTGAGGAGATCGTCGCGGTACAACGCCACCGCGCTCTCCAACGGCTCGCGGTTGGGCTGGTCCGTGCGATAGGCATCGAGCAAGGCCGCCTCGAACGCCTCGTAATCGACCCACAGGCTGGCATCCGGCGCCACCGCCAGCTCGACCCCCTCCGCCGCGATCAGGTCGGTGTGCGGCTCAATCGCCCGGCGCAGCAGGTACAACGTGCGGCGCAGGCGTTCCTGGGCGCGCTCCGGCTCGGCATCGGGCCAGAACGCGGCCTGAACCTCCTCGCGGGTGATGCGCCGCTGGCGGTTGAGCACGAGAAAGGAGCAGAACGCGGCAGGTTGCGGGGACAGTGCCACGGGTTGGTGATCGATCTCCAGCCGTGGCAGCCCAAACATCGAGAATTGGAATGCCATCTTGTGTGTCCCTGTTATACTCAGGGTTATAATCGCCGGACGTGCCCCCACTGTATCACGAAACGAGTCGGGGGAAAACAGATTGGTATTCAACCCCCCGCCTGCGTACAATAGGAGGCGTCGCGTTCCGTCCGCCAGTGCTGATGAGGAGAGCCGTATGACTGCTCGGCCCACTGGGCGCCGCACCGAGAGCCTGTTCGACAACCGCTACCGCTACGACTACATCTTCCCTCGTGGCCGGTCCGGCGAGACGCTGCGCGCATACGACATCCTCGACAACGATCGCCCGGTCGTCATCAAGCGCCCCGCCCCCCAGGACGCGCCGCCGATGCGCGCCGGGCAGGAAGTGAGCATCCGCAACGAACGGCACGCGCTCGAGCGCCTGTCGGGCCACCCGGTGCTCACCGAGCTGCGGGGCAGCGGGACGTTTCGCGTGGGCGGGCACACCCACGAGTACATCGTGATGGACCTGGCGGAGGGCGAGATCGTCGAGGACATGGTGTTCGCGCTGGCCCAGCACAACCGCTTTTTGCCCGACCTGGAAGCACTGGTCATCGTGGACAACCTGCTCGACCTGTTGGCCCACGCGCACGACAAACAGGTGATCTATAACGACGTCGATGCCAAGCACCTGTTTTGGGACCGCGACACCTACCGGCTGAAAGTGATCGACTGGGGCAACGCCGTCTTCACCGACGAGCCGGGCGCCCCGCCCACCATCTCGCGCGCGACCGACATCTACCAGTGCGGCGAACTGCTGTATTTCATCTTCACCGGCGGCAGCCGCCTGGCGACCGAAGCCGAAGATAACGACTCGTTCTTCGTCAATTTCGGCCCCAACGCCGAGCGCATCCCGCCCAGGCTGCAGGCCGCCATCACGCGGGCAGTCCACCCGGACCCCAAGCGGCGATTCGGCTCGGTCCCGGAGCTGCGCAGCGCGCTGGCGGACGTCCGCGCTCCGCTGGAGAAATCGCGCGACGAGATCGTCTCGCGCATCCGCAAGCGCGTCCGGCCCACCGCCAGCCAGGAAGAACTCGAAGAACTGCTCGCCGCGCTCGACGCGGCGCGCGAATCCGATCCCGGCTATCCCGAAACGGCGCGGCTGGCCGCCGAGATCGAGTCGCTGCTCCGGCAGATCGCCGTCCAGGCGGACCTCGACGCCATCCGCATCTACCTGGAGAGCGCCAACTGGACTCGCGCGCTGTCGCTGCTGCACGACCTGCTGCCCCAGGCCGACGAAACCAACGCGCCGGTCATCCAGTTTCTGATCGCGTCCGCCGCGCTGCTCGAAGACCTGCACGTTTCGCCGCCGCCCGCCGGATTCCTGAATGCGCTGGATGCGCTGTTCGCGGGCGACGCGTCCGCCGCCGGGCACATGCTGCTGACCGCCGGCGAAGCCCGCACCGCGGCGCGGCGTGCCCAGTGGCTGGTGGCGGAGCAGCTCGCCGCGCACCTTCCGCAGGTGGTCCTGCTGCGCCCGCACCTGGTGCGCCTGCGCTTCGACTTGCCGGACGCCGCCGATGCCGGCGCCGCGCACCGCGTCCTGGACGAGATCGACGCCGAGCTTGCACGCCCGCCCGTGCAGGGACTGACCGGGTTGAAGGTCATCTACCAGCAGATTCTCGCCCAGTTCGATCCGCTGGAGGAAGCCGTCGGCGCGCTGGCCGACCGGCAGGCCCAGGAAGACTGGCTGACCTCCGTGATTCGCGCCCGGCGCGCCGCCCACGACATCATCACGATGCTGGACGACGTGGGCAACTGCATGTTCGAGGACCCGGCCCGTGCGGGCAGTCTGCTGCACCGGGCGGCGATGATCGATCCCACCTCGCCCCACTTCGAAGCCCTCCACGACTATTTCGACGAGGTCCACCAGGCCGTGGTCGCCCTGGGGCAGTTCAAGCCGCGCGCCGACGGCAGCAACCTGGCGACGTGGTTCGCCGACGTGCACGACTTTCTACAGCCGTACCTCGATGATCTGTCGGACCCGCAGCTTCACGCCGCAGCGAACGCGATCGAGCGCGCCGGGCAGGGCTGGTCGACAGCGATCAGCTACCTGGCGCTGGGCCGCCGCCAGCCGGGGATCAACATTCTGCGCGACACCGCCGAGGCGATCCGTCCCTTCAACGAGAACACCGCCGCGTGGATGAACACGCTCGCCAACCGCCTGCCGAACGCCGGCTTCGTGGAACGGCACAGCCCCAACGAGCGGCTGGCCGATCACCTGATCGACGGGTGGAAAGCGTGGGATCGCGGCGATGCGATTGCGGCGGCGCAGCATGGCCGCGACGCCCACACCTACGCGACGACGGACGGCGAGCGGCTGGCCGCCGACCGCCTGCGCCGTCTCGCTGAGCTGCTCGATAACTGGCTGTCGCACAAGGGCCCGCACAACGCCGAGATGACCGACCGCGCGCAGAGCGAAGCGCTGAGCATTCTGCTGTCGGAGGAGGAAGACGAGCGCCGCACGTTCGCCGAGCAGATGCCCAACACCACGCTCTACCTGCGCGCCATGAGCCGCGGGCTGGTCGCGTACATGCGCCAGAGCAGCAGCGCCGGGTGGCGCGCGCTGTATTTGCACTACGTGCTGCGCGGTGTGCTGTCCATCCTCGACGAGGAGCTTGACGACGCGGAATTCTGGCGCGACTGCGCCGCCAGAACCTTCGACGATGCGCCGACTCACCGGGCCTTCCAGGTCCTCGACCGGGCGCTGACCGGACGCCGCCTGGTGGACAAAGCCCAACGCGCGCTCAACGCCGTCGTCAGCCCGGCGGATCTCGAAGGCGCGCGGGCAGCGCTGAACGCCCCGCTGGCCGCGGAGCTGCTCACCGGGGCCGAGCAGTCCGTCCAGATGACCATCGAGGCCGTGCGCAGTTGGTCCGACGGCAATTTCCACGGTGCGCGCCAAGCGCTCGACGCCGCGCTCGATCACATCCAGACCGCGATCCAGGTGGGGGGCCTGGAAGTCGAGCCGTACGTCAACTGGCTGACCCGCCTGCGCGATACCGTCGCCAGCCTGCAGCAGTCCCGGATCGCCATCGAACAGGGCGCGCTCTCGGCCAACCCGGAACCCGACTCCGACATTGCCGGGGCGCACCAGCGCATCGTCGACGAGACGCTGGCCGCACTCGGCCCGGACCACGCGCACCAGGTCCGCCAGTGGAACGACATGTATAACTCGGTGCTTGAAACGTACACCACCCAGCGCCTGACGCGGCGCGAAAAACTGGCCGCGTTCTCCCGGCACTTTAGCTCGCTGTTCATCACCAAGCACCCGGCCTATCCCCTGTTCCGCCACTGGGAAGAGGTCATCGAGCAACTACCGCCCGACGTGGCCGAAGACGACATGATCGAGGTCGAGGCGCCCGCCATCGCCCACGAGGGCGATTCGCTGGCCTACCTGGAAGGCGATCGCGAGCCGGAGCGCGCCGCCGAGACGCGCGCCGCCCCAGGCCGGGACCTGCCCTGGAACCGCATCATCGCGGTGGCGATCGTGCTGCTCGTCGCCGTAATCGCGGTGGCGATCTGGCGCACCAGCGGCAACGACGACACCCCGGCACGAACCGGGGACAGCGGCGAATCGAGCGGCCCGGCAATCCGCCCGGCGGCCACGTCCACGCCCGAACGTGCAGCGACCGAGTCCGCCGCTGCCCTCGTCCCGGCGACGACGCAGGCGCCCACGCCTGTCCCGCCGACGCCGACCGCGACGGAAGCCGCGCTCACCGCCACGCCGACGGGCGAGCCGACCGAAGACCTGCCGCCCAGCCCCACACCGACGCTGTTCGTCACAAGCACGCTGATTCCCAGCGACACACCGCCGCCTGAGCCGGTCGAGGCAGCCGCCCCCATTTCGAACGTGCTGGCCGTGCTGGACACCCTGCCCGAAGAGGCGCGCGACTGGCCCGCCGGGGCGTTCGTTCCGGGGGATGGCGACGCCTGGCGGATGGTCACCGAGGGCAGCCCGAACGCGGCGCTCCGCATCAGCCTGTCGCCACCAGCCATCAGCCAGTTGTTCCAGCCCGGCGCGGCGAGCACGATCAGCCGGGCCGACGTGGTCCTCGAGCTGGTGGATTACGATCCCGCTGCGCTGCAGAACGGCGACGTGACGTTTGGGTTGGGCGCCGAAAACACGTCGGGCCAAAGCGCCATCGCCGAAGTTCAGTTTGTCGAGGAAAACTACGTCCGCCTGGGCCTGAATCAGAGTGGTCAGTTCCGCCTGCGCACCGAAAGCCCCCAGCCGGCCCCGCGACTCACCCTCTCGGTGCGGCGCGTGGATGCCAACACGCTGGGCTTCTTCGTGGACGGCAAGCGCCTGGGCGACTCGGTCCTGGTCTTTCCGCAAGGCGCGCCGATCACGCTGATCCTGGCCGCGTCGGGACAGGGCGTGGTGGTCGGCGTGAGCGATTTCGAGATCGAATTCAATCCCCGAGGCGAGTTGCCATAGGATGAGTGCAAGCAAAAGAAGGGTAGCATGTCTGTATCGGAAATGACACTGGACGCGTTGTATCGTATTGACAACTATATCGACACCTTTGCGCTGGGACATTACGCCCGCGTGCTGGCAGCAGAAGAGGTGCACGGCGGGCGCGCGGTGGCTTTCAAGGTCATGCGGCCCGAGCATCTCTCCGACGATGGCACGCCGCGTTGGGAAGCCCGCGCCTTCGTCAACGAAGCGGACCTGCTGGTGCGGCTGGCTTCCAGCTCTGCGGTCGTGCGCCTGTACGACTGCGGGTACATCTCCGCCCTCGGCGAGCGTCCGGAAGGCGGGCACATCGTCTCGTGCGAAACCAATATTTCGGCGTTCCGCGAGAACCTGTACCCGTACGTCGGGCAGGGGTGGCGGCCTTACCTGGCGCTGGAACTCCTGCCGCGCCAGCACAGCCTCTTCTACCTGATGAAGCCCAACGCCGCCAACGGGCGCCGCCGCCTGCCGACCGAGGAAGGCATCGATCTGGCGATGCAGTTCGCGGAGTTCTTGCGCGACGCGCACGACCAGCGTATTGTGTATCTCGATCATAAGCTGGAGCACGTGTATTGGGATGGCGCGACCCTGCGCGTGATCGACCTGAACAGCTCTCAGCTCGTCGAGACTGGCACGCACACCGTCGACCAGTACCTGGCCCAGGACATCCATAACCTGTGCGTGGGCATTCTTTACCCGGTGTTCACCGGGCTGTCGCCGCAGAAAGGCGCGTTGATGCCCCAACCGGCGTCACAGGCCGAGGTCGAGCAGCGCTACGCCGACGTCAATCACCTCGACTTTGGGATCGAGCCTACGCTGAGCGCCAGCCTGCAAGCCCTGCTGCAGAAGGGCGCGCGCCAGGACCTGCCGAACGTGCGCGCGTTTCGGACCGGGCTGGAGCACGTGGCCATCCGCCACGGGTGGGAGCTGCCGGGATCGCACACGGTCCCCACGCTGCGCGAAGCGCGCGAGCAGGTCCGGGCCGGCCTTGCCGAGTTGCGCCGCGGCCAGGACGCGCTGCGCGCGGCGCGCGAAACCCTGCTGGAAGCCGTCATCCTGGATGACATCAACGAGGACATGGAAGCCGAGCTGCGCCGCTTGCTGGCCCAGATCAACGAAGCGCTCAATCATCGGGTGATTCCCTAAAGGATAAGGAGACGCTTGATGGCCGATCTAGAACAACAACTGGACGCGTTGCGCCGCGAACTGGAAGCGCTCCCCGCGAGCGCCACTGCCAGCGAGATCGCCCAGTTGGAAAGCATAGCGCGCACGCTGCTGGCACAGAGCAAAAACACCCCTTACGAAAAGCAGGCGCGCGTCCTGTTCGCCGACCTGGCCCGCCACGGCGCGCCGGCCACGCCCGAAGCGGCGACAGTGCGCGGCCTGCTGCGCCGCGCCCGAATCCGCATCGAGATCGCGGGCGACGAGGACGACATCGACGAGGCCATCGACATCCTGGCCGAAGCGCTCAACCACGACCCGAGCAATCCCGAAACGCTGGAACTGCTCCAAAGCGCCGCCGAGCGCAGCCCGCACCTGGAGCTCAAGGTGCGCGGCCTGCTCGAACGGTACGGCATCGACATACCGGACGAGGCGCCGCCGTCCGAGCCGGGCGTGGCGCGCCACGATACGCCCCTGCCGCCGGCGGCCCCGGTCGCGTCCCCCGGCCCCGTACAGGCCACGGATGCGACGAGCAGCCTGCTGCCGGACATCGCGCAGGCGTACTACTCCGGCGACTACCAGCGCACCGTCGATCTCGCCAACCAGGCGCTGGCCGAGGACCCGGACAACACCCAGGCCCAGGACTATCGCCAGAAGGCCGAAGACAACCTGCTGCGCGGCGTCGTGCCCGATCACCGCATTCCGTTCGACGCGCGCATCGCCTACAACCGCGCCAACTCGCTGGTCCGCGCCGGGAACTACGACGAAGCCGAGCGCCTGTACCGCGAAGCCCGCGATCTGGCGGCCCGCGCCGGGATCACCAGTTGGAAGGACGTCGAACAGGCGCTGCTCGACATCCAGGACCTGGCGCTGGCGCGCGAGCTGCTGGCCGAAGGCGACCGCCTGCTGGCCGCCGACGATTGGGACAGCGCCCTGCAAAAGTACGAAGGCGCCATGCGCGTCGTCCCCAACGACCCGCTCGCCCAGGAACGAATCGACCTGGTGCAGAATGTTCGCCAGCAGTTCGACCAGGCCACCGTGGAACTCAACATGACCAGCGGTTCGCTGAACGAGCGGGCCCACGCGCTCCAGGACCTGCTGAACAAGCTCGCCGGGCTGCGCCAGATGCTGCCCGGCAGCGAGCGTCTCAAGCACCTGACGCAGGAGATCGAAGACCGGGTCGACAACATCATCGCCCAGCTCTATAACCAGGCACAAGGGGCGCTCACGCGGACCGATTCGGCGTCCGTCCTGGAGGAGCGACTGCGCCTGACGAGCGAGGCCGTACGCGCGCTCGAGACTGCCGCTGAGCTGGAGCCCGCCAACGAGGACATCAACAACCTGCTCCAGCGCGCCCGCCAGAGCGAAGCGGACATGGCCGAAGCCCGCCACATGATCGAGCGCGCCTCGGCATTGATCGCCCAGAATTATGAAAACGAGTTGAGTCAGGCACGCTCGATGCTCAGCGGCCTGCGCGCCTATGCCCAGGATCCGCGCTACCGGATGATCGTCGCCGACCTGCTGGGACGTCACCTGGAGCGCGTCGAGGCCGCGATCGACGACAATGATCCGCAGACCGCCCAGCGATGGCTGGATCTATGCAAAGAGGACCCGTTCCGCATCCTGGGGCGGCGCACCGAGATTCTGCGCCTGGAAGAGAGCGTCCGCCAGATGCGGCGGCGCCAGTACGTAGTCTGGACGGTGGTGGGCATCGTGATCATCATCATCCTGGCGGCTGTGGCGCTCGCGACCGAATCGACGTGGAGCCCGATCATCAACCCGCCAACCGACACGCCGACACTGACGCCGTCCAGCACGCCGACCGCGACCAACACGCCCACACCGACCGCAACGCCTACCATCACGTGGACGCCATCGCACACGCCGACGCACACCTGGACGCCCACACCCAGCGATACGCCAACGCATACCTGGACCCCGACGCCCAGCGACACGCCGACCCACACCTGGACGCCCACCATCACGCAGACGCCCAGCGACACGCCCACGCCGACACAAACGCCGTCGATAACCCCGACGCCCAGCGACACGCCCACGCCGACCATCACGCCCACACCGTCGATCCTGTGCCGGGTCTTCGCGACGCAAAACGTGAACATCCGCACGCAGCCCAGCCAGAACGCGTTTCGCGCATTCACGGCGCCGCAGGGCCAGCGAATGGACGTGCTGAACCAGCGGGTGGGCACCGACAATCAAAACTGGTACCAGGTGCGGTTCACCTACCAGGATGCGATCATCACCGGCTGGGTGCGCGCCGATCTGGTGGGCGAGCTGGACGAATGTCCGGCGCTAAGCACGGAGCAGAACCAGCCGCGCGGCATCACGCCGGATTCGTAACACAAAAGCGGTCACCCGTGAACAGGGTGACCGCTCTCTGAGTGGGTCGTACAAGACTTGAACTTGTGACCTCGTCGATGTCAACGACGCGCTCTAGCCAACTGAGCTAACGACCCAACACGCAGTAATTATAGTGGGGGGTCACCATTTTGGCAAGGGTAGAAATGGGCATCACGTCCCCAAAAAGTGACACGCGGGTATGCTATAATTCGTTTGCTCTAAACGCCGGAAACGGGTAGTGGACATGTCCGATTCGCTTCAAAATTCCTTGCCAATCGTGTCCGGCGCCGTCTTTGGGCTGGCGCTGCTGCTGTTTCTGGTTTCGCTTCGCCTGTTTCGCCGCAGCCGCACCGACACCTATTGGCGCCGGCGGCGCGACGCCGGGCAGCGCGGCTGGCGCGTGTTCCTGGTCGCGGTTGTGTTGTTCGTGTTCAGCGGAATTTCGTGCACCGCCACGGTCGTAATGGCCGTCTTCTTCAGCGATTCCGACGAGGCCACGCCGTCCGCGTCGGTGACGGAAAACGATGAGCCGCCGCCTTCGATCACGCCCGCGCCGGAGAACGGTGAGCCGAACACGAACGTTTCGCCCGATATCCCGCCGACGCCCAGCTTCACGCCGGTCGAACTGCGCGAAAGCCCCGTCGTCATCGAGACGACCAGCACGCCCGTGATCCTGATCGTCACGTCCACGCCCGGCGCAACGCCGACCGAAACGCCCTTCCCGACGTTCACGCCCCACATCGCGCCGCCGGAATCGAGCGTCACGCCGAACCCCGGCGCCGAGATCCGGATCACGGCGCTCGACGACCAGATCTCGGACGACATGCTGCCGGTGAATCCGCGCGGCACGTTCGCCCCAGGCACCACGCGCATTTACCTGTTCGTGGAGTTCAGCAATATGACCCAGGGCGTCCTCTGGAAGCGCATCCTCTACCGTGAGGGCGAGCCGATCGATGGCGGCGCGTACCTGTGGGGCCTGGAGACGGACGGGACCGGCTATTTCTTCTTTGGCAACACCGACGGCTTCCCGCCCGGCAACTACGAGATCCGGCTGTTCCTCGGCGAGAGCGCGACGCCGATCAACATCGCGGACTTCACCATCGCCGAGCCATCCTGATCGCGCGTATGCGTGCCCTGCCCCACCGGCGCCGCCGGACCGTCTGGCTGATCGCCCTGTGCGTCGCGCTCGGCCTGGTGCTGCGCCTGGTCCTGCTGGTCGACTCCGGCTGGCGCTATGACTACGACGAAGGCATGGTCGGGCTGCAAGCCCTGCGCATCCTGCGCGGCGACCGCCCCATCTTCCACCCCGGCCAGCCCTATCTGGCCGCGCTGGAATCCTACGCCGTCGCCGCGCTGTTCGAGCTGTTTGGTCCCGGCGCTGTCACCCTCAAGCTCGTGCCCTGGCTGCTCGCGGGGGGGTACATCGCCACCACCGGCTGGATCGGCTGGCGCGCTTTCAACGCCCGCGCCGGCGCCCTGAGCGCACTGCTGGCCGCACTGGCCCCGACTTACCTGCTGGTGGTGGGCATCAAGACCTGGGGCGCCACTGCCGAAACGCTCGTCCTGGGCAACGTCGCCCTGCTGGCCGCCGGCACGGCAGCGGACTCGACACAGCCCGGCCCCGCCCGCCGGCGCGCCCTGATCGCGCTGGGGCTGGTGGGCGGGATCGCGTTTTGGGTATCATGGCTGTGCGCTTTCTACGCCGTGCCGATCCTGGTGGTCGTGGCGTGGCATGGCCGGGACGTGCCGCGCCGCGCGTGGTTATGGGCCGGGCTGGCCTTCCTGGCAGGCAGCAGCCCGCTGTGGGCCTACAACCTCCGGCACGACTTCGCCACCTTCAGCTACCTGTTTCAGGACCAGGGCAACGCCTGGGGCAACCTGTGGCCCGTGCTCGAACACCTGAACAACGAACTCGCGCCGCGCATGGTCAGCGGCGATCCGCGCTGGCGCCTGTTGAGTTGGGACGCGGTCTGGTACCTGCAGATCGCCTACCAGGGCGGGCTGGCCGGGCTGGTCGCGTGGGGCTGGCGCGGCCCGTGGCCCGGCCATGCGCGCCCCTTCCGGCAGATGCTGGCCCTGTTTGCCCTCGCCCTGCCCGCTATCTATGCGCTCAGCGGCTATGGCGGCCACGCGCTCAACGAGTTCGGCTTCGACGCGACCGGGCGCTACGTGCTGATGATTCACACCGCCATGCCGGTCGGGCTGGCCGCGCTGGCGGACGCGCTCATCCGCTGGCGGCACCGGCTGAGGCTCCCCGCGGCGGCGCTGCTCGCCAGCGTGATGTGCCTGAACCTGCTCGGCGCCGCGCGCGCAAACCCGGCCCAGGTCTTCACGTCGCCGTATTACACCCGCCAGCCCGCCACGCTCGACCCGCTCATCGACTTCCTCGACGCGCAGCAGATCCGGCACGTGTGGACCGATGTGGGCGTGGCGCACGTTCTGATGTTCGAAACGCGCGAGCGCATCCTGGCGGCGGACTGGTACGACATCTACGGCGCGAAGGGGTTGGTGCGGTTTCCGGAAGTGCCGCGGGCAATTTACGCCGCGGACCGCGTGGCGTTCGTCGAGGTGATCGTGCCGGGCCAGCGCGACACGCTCGCCGAGCGGGCCTTCGAACAGGCGGGCGTGCCGCACGCCATCGCGCGCGTCACGCCCGATCTCCTCGTGATCATCCCGCTGGTGCCCATCGACCCGGCGCTGGTCGGCGATGGGCTGGGCTACCAGTTCTAGGGTGCGGCCACCAGCGGAAGCTGGCCGACATCGCCCGTGAAGTCCACCGATTCGGCGATCACCCATGCCGCCCCGCCATCGAAACTGATCGCCAGCCACGTGTTGTCCGCGCTGCGCCCGATGATCGTCACCGGGTCGCCCTGCGCCAGCGTGGTCACCGCCGGGTAGTTCGTCCCCGGACCCTGGCGAACGTTCAATTCCAGGTACGTAACGCTGGCATCCACGCCGGGGAACGCGGTCGGCTCGGCAGTGGGCGGCGCGGGCGTATCGGCGGGCGGCGGCTCGGTGGGGGATTGGTCCGCTCCGGCACCAGCGGGCGGCTCATCCGGCTGCTCCGCGTCTCCCGGCGGTGGGGCCTCCTCGGTCGGGGGCGCGGTCTCGGCGGGCGGCCCAGACCGATCGCGCGGCTGGGGCACCACATTCACCGACACGTCGCTGATCCCCAGCGACGACCCGTCGGCGCGAAACGCCTCCACGGTGACCAGGTGCCCGGCCTGGCCGAGCGCCTGCCAGGTGCCGGTCGCGTTCAGCGTGGGCTGGCCGCCCTCCTGATCGGACACCGCCTCGCCGACCGGGACGTCGTCGATGCGAAACTCGATCCGCGCGACGCCCATCTGCGAGTCGAGCGCGATCGCGTGGAGCGTCACCTGTGCGCCTTCGGCGATGGTGCTGCCGTTCACCGGGGCGAGCAGCAGGACCAGCGGCCTCACTTCGATATCCTCGGTCACGACGCCCGTCTCCGAGGGCGTTCCCAGCGTGCACGCTATGGAAGCCAGCACCAACATGCTCAAGACCAGGATCACACGACGTCCCATAACAGCAGGCTCTCCTTTGACATCCGATCGGTGCCGCCAGATTAGCGAATAACGCCCCATTGTGCAACGAATCGCGCTCGTGCAGCGCGCGGTAAATCGTGGTATATATGACTGGTGTACCAGAGGACGACTACCAGCACCATGGCAGCCCAAACCGAACGCTTCACCATCCGCCCGGTTCAGATCTCGGACGCGGCCAGCCTGCGACAGACGTGCTGGGCAGACCGCGCCCCGGAGACGATCTCGCTGCTGATCGACCGGACTCGCAAGCTGGCCCAACACGGGCGCGGGCTGGGCGTGGTCGCCGTGCGCGACGATGGCACGGCGTGCGCGTTTGGCCTCCTCACCGTGTGGCCCCGGCTGGCCGAGATCAGCGACCTGATCGTGAGCACGCCCTATCGCGGCCAGGGCATCGGGACGCAGATCATCACCCGGCTCACCGAGGCGGCGATTGGCCTGGGTGTCCAGACGCTGGAAATCGGCGTCGCGCTGTCCAACCCGCGAGCGCTCGCGCTGTACCGGAGCCTCGGCTTCACGGACTCCCGCACCATCGACCTCGACCTGGGAAATGGGGCAGAGCCGGTGCTCTACCTGCAAAAGAAGCTCGCCGCCCCGCGTGACTGATCACCGCTCCGTCAACTCGCCGCGATACAGCGCGCGCACCGCCGGGTCTTCGGGATCGGGATAGCCGTACTGGTCGATCAGAATCCCTAGCGAGAACTCGGAATACAGGCGCGTGCCCAGCAGCAGCTCTTGCAGCACGATATCGATCACCAACAGCAGCCGCCCGAAGTGGCTGTATTGCCCGCGCAGCGCCGTGAACAGCGTCGCGAAGATGCGCTCGCGCAGCTCGGCATCGAGCACCCCGCTGCCCGGCCACCCCACCACCCAATCGTGCTGGTACGCGCCAATCGACAGCACGTCCGCCCGCAACTGGACCAACTGCTGAATGGCGGCTTTGCGCGCCGACGCGTCCATCAGCCGCCCGGTATCGCGGAACGGAACGTTGCTCAGCGCCTGGTAGAGGTAGCCCGGCTCGGTCGTTTTGACCATGCGGCCCAGGCTTCGCTGATCGAACTGGAACGCGCGAGCCAGCGCGCGCGCACACTGGGTATAGTAGCGCACCAGTCCTGCCTGTGACGCCGACCGGTCGATCCGCCAGAGCAGCGACAGGTAATCGCTGAAATCGAGCGGGAGCTGCGGGGGCGAGTGCGGGCTGTAGGGTGACGTCAACTGGGTGATGCGACCATCATCGCTAAAGTTCATCGTATTTAATCCCGGAACTGATAAAACTCATTTATAGCGCCCGCGCGCGATATTGATCATATCGACCAGCATCCCGTAGGCCGTTGTGGTGGGATCGGTATCGCCCTCGATCAGTGTCAGGCGGTGCAGCGTATCCGTCTGGAACGTGATCGCGCTGCTGGTCTGGTCCACCTGGCTCAGCGGATCGGACAGTGGGAGCCGCGCCGGTCGCACGCTGGCGCGGACTTGGTCGCCCTCTCGTACCGCTTCGCACAACAGCTTGACGCGCTCGCCAGCGTCGAGCGCTGCCTTCAGATCGGCGCTGGTCAGGCCGGTGATGCCGGTGCGATCCACATCCGCGGGCCGCAGATCGGCACCCATCAGCACGTTCGCCAGCACGACGGTCTTGACCGTCGCGTCCCAGCCCTCGAGATCGTTGGACGGATCGGCCTCCGCCACGCCGATCTGCTGCGCCTCGGCCACGGCGTCATCGAACGAGACCCCCTGCTCCAGCCGGGTCAGGACGTAGTTGGTCGTGCTGTTCAGAATGCCGCGGATGCGCTCGATCGTCGTCGCCAGGAACGCCTCGCGCCCCATGCCGAGCACGGGCGCGCCGTCCATCACCGTGCTCTCGAAGAAGAAGCCGCGGTCCTGCCGGCGCGCCAGCTCCATCAGCTCGCGGTACGCAAACGCCACCGGTCCCTTGTTGGCCGTGACGACATGCCGCCCCGCCGCCAGCGCCGCGCGCACGTAATCCGTCGCCGGCTGCCCGGTCTGGGGATTGAGCCACGTCGCCTCCATCACCAGGTCCGCCGGGCAGGCCGCGATCAGCGCCAGCGTGTCGGCGACGGGCGGCCCTTTGTGCAGGCTGTCCAGCTTCTGGCCCGCCTCGACCAGCCGCAGCGCCGCTTCCAGGTCGAGGCCGTCCGGGTCGATCGCAAAACCGCGCGAATGCGTGGCAATCCCGGTCACACGATACGTGAGGCCGGCCTCCTCTCGCAGTGTATCGGTCTTGCGGACCAGCAGCCGCGCCAGCGCGCGCGCCACATTGCCGAACCCCAGCAGCGCTATGTCGATGTGCATGACCAGTTCCTTTCGTGTGCGTGCCGCGTCGGATGTTTATTATACTCAAATTGGCGCGCGTGTCAGAACGCAGCCCGGCAGATTTTTGACACGCTCATCTGAAATATGCTACGATTTGCGGCGAACCTCATCCCGCTCCTGCAGGACGTGACACGACGGCGCCCTACCCGCCCTGACAGCACGAGCACCGGTCAGTATGCCGGACAGTCCGACTCGTGTCAATTAACATGATGAGGGGCCACGGTCGTTGTCAGCGCTCCTGGAACTTGCGAGGGGCGTTTTTCGCTGGTGGCGCCGCCGGCACGCCCTGCGACAACGAACCTGAGCCTCCGGTTTCGAGAAAGCGCGACGCAATGAAACAGACTGAATTCACCAACCGCCGCTACCTGGACGCCATCGCGGATCACGTACTGATCTACGACGGCGCGATGGGCACCAGCATTCAGAGCTATGATCTGACCGCCGAGGACTTCGGCGGTGAGCGCACCAACGGCTGCAACGATTACCTGGTCATCACCCGCCCGGACGTGATCGAAGAGATTCACGCGTCATTTCTCGCCGTCGGCAGCGAGGTGATCGAAACCAACACCTTTCGCGCCAACCGGCTGACCCTGGCCGAGTACGGCCTCGAGGATCGCGTCCTGGAGATCAACCGGGCGGCGGCCCAACTCGCTCGCCGCGTGGCGGACCGGTTCGCCGCGGAGACGGGCATCCCGCGCTACGTGGCGGGCAGCATGGGGCCCAGCGGCAAGCTGCCCAGTTCCGACGATCCGGACCTGGGCAACATCACGTTCGACGCCCTGGCCGACGTGTTCTACGAGCAGGCGCAAGGGCTGGTCGAGGGCGGCGCGGACGTCCTGCTGCTCGAAACCAGCCAGGACATCCTCGAAGTGCGGGCGGCAGTGGCCGGCATCAACCGCTATTTCGCCGATGCCGGCGTGCGCATCCCGTTACAGGCTCAGATCACGCTCGACACCAGCGGGCGGATGCTGTTCGGAACCGACATCGCCAGCGCGCTCGCCACACTGGAACCTCTGCCGATCGACGTGATCGGCCTGAACTGCTCGACCGGCCCGGAACACATGGCCGAGCCGGTACGCTACCTCGTCGAGCACAGCACCAAACCGATCAGCGTGCTGCCCAACGCCGGCCTGCCGATCAACGTCGAGGGCGAGGCGGTCTACCCGATGCAGCCTGATCCCTTCGCCCACATGATGGCCGAGTTCGTCGACTGGGGCGTGAACGTGGTGGGCGGCTGCTGCGGCACGACTCCCGCCCACCTGGAGAAGCTGATCGCCCAGGTCAAAGGGACGCCGGACGATTCCCGCGCGCCGCTGAGCCGCCAGCCGGCCACCGAGCCGGTCGCGTCCAGCGGCATGCGCGCGACAGCGCTCCAGCAGTCGCCGCCCCCCACCCTGATCGGCGAGCGGCTGAACAGCCAGGGCAGTCGCAAGATCAAGCGGCTGCTGCTGGCCGAGGACTACGACAGCATCCTGCAGGTCGCGCAGGATCAGGTCGATGCCGGGGCGCACGTTCTCGACGTGTGCGTCGCGCTCACCGAGCGGGCCGACGAAGCCGAGCAGATGAAGAAGGTCGTCAAGAAGCTGGCGATGGGCATCGAAGTCCCGCTGATGATCGACAGCACCGAGCCGGACGTGATCGAAGCCGCGCTCAGCCTGTATCCGGGCCGCGGCCTGATCAACAGCATCAACCTGGAGAACGGGCGCGAGCGCATCGACGCCGTGCTGCCGATCGCGCTCAAACACGGGGCGGCGGTCGTCGCGCTGACCATCGACGAGCGCGGCATGGCGAAAACCGCCGAGCGCAAGGTCGAGGTTGCCCAGGCGATCTACGAGATCGCCGTGAACGAGTACGGGCTGGCGCCGCACGACCTGATCTTCGACGACCTGACCTTCACGCTGGCGACCGGCGATCCGGAGATGGCGAACAGCGCCATCGACACGATCGAGGGCATCCGGCGCATCAAGGCCGCGCTGCCCGGCGTGCTGACGTCCCTGGGCGTGAGCAACGTCAGCTTCGGCCTGTCGCAGCCGGCGCGGGCCGTGCTCAACAGCGTGTTCCTCTATCACTGCGTCGAGGCCGGGCTGGACATGGCAATCGTCAATCCCGCCCACATCACGCCCTACGCCGAAATTCCGGACGAGCAGCGCGCGCTGGCCGACGACCTGATCTTCAACCGCGACCCTGACGCGCTGGCGCGGTACATCCAGTATTTCGAGGAGCACGACGTCGACACGGCGGCGGACGAAAAAGCCGACCCCACCGCGGACATGGCCGCCGAGGAAGCGCTGCACTGGCAGATCGTGCACCGCAAAAAGGAGGGCGTCGAGGCGCTGATCGACGACTGCCTGACGCGCCAGGACGCGGTCGGCGTGCTGAACAACGTCCTGCTGCCCGCGATGAAAGAAGTCGGGGACAAGTTCGGCGAGGGCAAGTTGATCCTGCCGTTCGTGCTGCAAAGCGCCGAGGTGATGAAAAAAGCCGTGGCCTACCTGGAGAACTTCCTGGAGCGTAAGGAAGGCTCCAGCAAGGGGATCGTCGTGCTGGCGACCGTCTACGGCGACGTGCACGACATCGGCAAGAACCTCGTCCGCACCATCCTGAGCAACAACGGCTACACGGTCCACGACCTGGGCAAGCAGGTCCCGGCCAACCGCATCATCGACGCCGCGATCGAGCACGAGGCGGACGCCATCGGCCTCAGCGCGCTGCTGGTCAGCACGTCCAAGCAGATGCCGCTGGTGGTCAACGAGCTGGCCCGCCGCGGGATCGAGATCCCGGTACTGATCGGCGGCGCGGCGATCAACCGCGCCTTTGGGCGGCGCATCCTGTTCCTGGAAGAAGACAGCGCGCCGTATCCCGCCGGCGTGTACTACTGCAAAGACGCGTTCGAAGGGTTGGCCGTCATGGACCAACTGTCCGATCCGGCGAAACGCGCCGCCCTGCTCGACCAGATCGTGGGGGAAGCCTACGACGAGGCGGGCAAGCCGCGCCCGCCGGTCCGCGACCGCCGTCCCGACGACGCGCGCTCGACGGTCGGCCCCGCGCCGGACATCCCCACGCCGCCGTTCTGGGGCGCGCGTGCCGTGCTCGACATCCCGCTGGATTCCGTGTTCCCCTACATTCACAAGCCGGAGCTCTTCCGCCTGAGCTGGGGCGCCCGCAACGCGCACGGCGAGGAATGGGACCGGCTCGAGGCGGCGTTCGAGGAGCGGCTGGCGCGCATGAAGAAAGCGGCCATCGCGGACTCGACCCTGCGCCCGCAGGCCGTCTATGGCTATTTCCCCGCCCAGTCCGACGGCGACGCCGTCCTGATCTTCGACCCGGACCGCTATGCCGCCAGCGGCTCTCTCGAGGAGATCGCGCGGTTTTCCTTCCCGCGCCAGCCGTTCGGCGAGCACCTGTGCCTGGCGGACTACTTCGCGCCCGTTGGCGGCGACCGGGTGGACGTCTGCCCGCTGCAGGTCGTGACCGTCGGCGCCCAGGCCACCGAGGTATTCGACAGCTTGCAGCGCCAGAACGAGTACACCGAAGCGTATTTCTTCCACGGGCTGGCCGTGCAGACCGCCGAGGCGACCGCGACCTACATCAACCGGCACATCAACCGCGAGATGGGCATCTCGGTGAAGCGCGGCAAGCGCTATAGCTGGGGATACCCCGCCTGCCCGGACCTGGAAGATCACGTGACGCTGTTCCAACTGCTGCCCGCCGAGGAGCGCCTGGGCATGTCGCTGACCGCGGCCTACCAGTTGGTCCCGGAGCAGTCGACGGCGGCGATTGTCGTGCACCATCCCGACGCGAAATACTACAGCGTGGGCATCTCGCGGGCCGAACAACTGGCCGACGCGTAGGGGGACATATTCATCATGCAGAAACTCGCGTTTCGTGAACGGCTGGCGCAGGGCGTCATCCTGGCCGACGGGGCGATGGGCACCATGCTCCACGCCCGCGAAAACCTGCCGATGGACACCTGCTTCGACCTGCTCAACATCACCGAGCCTGAGGTCGTCGAGAGCATTCACCGCGCCTATGTCGAGGCCGGCGCGGAGCTGATCGAAACCAACACGTTCAGCGCCAATATCACCAAGCTGACCGCCTGCAACCTCGAAGAGGAATGCGCCGAGATCAACCGCGCCGGGGTCGAGCTGGCCCGTCGCGCGGCGGGCGCCGCACCCGATCGCCCGGTGTACGTGGCCGGATCGGTCGGCCCGCTGGGCGTGCGCCTGGCCCCCTTCGGACGGCTCACCGCCAGGGAAGCATACCATGCGTTTCACGTGCAGCTCGCCGCCTTGATCGGCGCGGGCGTGGACGCGCTCCTGTTCGAGACGTTCACCGATCTGCACGCCCTGGCCGAGGCGATCAGGGCCGCGCGCGCGATCGATCCGGACATCCCCATCATCGCGCAGATGACCTTCACCCGCGACAACCGCACCACGCTGGGCGACACCCCGGCCCAGGTGGCGCGCCAGTTGAGCGAGCACGACGTCGACGTCATCGGCGTGAACTGCAGCAGCGGCCCCGCGCAGCTCCTGCGCATCGTCCAGTTGATGCGCCAGGCCGCGCCCGGCGCGCGCCTGTCGGTGATGCCCAATGCGGGCTGGCCGGAGATGGCCGGGGGCCGCGTGATGTATCCCGCCACCGCCGACTACTTCGCTGAATACGCGCTGGCGTTCAAAGATGCGGGCGCGTGCATCGTCGGCGGCTGCTGCGGCACCACGCCGGACCACGTCCGCGCGATGCGCGGCGCGCTCGACGATCCCGCGCGGCCCCATCCCAGGCTGATCACCGTGTCCGAGATGCGCCCGGCGGTCGTGGACGTGCCCGAACAACTCACCCGGCTCGCCCAGAAGCTGGAAGAGGGCCGCTTCGTGGTCACCGTCGAAATGCCCCCGCCGCGCAGTTTCACCGCCCAGAAAGTGATCGCGTCCGCCGAGCTGCTGCGCGATGCCGGGGTCGATTTCGTGAACGTGTCGGACAGCCCCATGGCGCGCATGCGGATGAGTCCCTGGGCCGTGTGCCACCTGATCCAGCACAACGTCGGCCTGGAGACGGTGCTCCACTTCCCGACGCGCGGGCGCAACCTGCTGCGCGTCCAGGGCGACCTGCTGGCCGCTCACGCGCTCCAGGTGCGCAACATCTTCGTGGTGATGGGCGACCCGACGAACATCGGCGACTATCCCGCCTCGTTCGACACGCACGACATCGCGCCGTCCGGCCTGATCGATCTGATCAAGCACAACCTGAACGCGGGCCTGGACCAGGCCGGCAACTCGATCGGCCAGCCCACATCGTTCTTCACCGGCTGCGCGCTCAACGTCAACGCGCAGGACATCGGGCGCGAGATCAGGCTCTTGCGCAAGAAGATCGACGCCGGCGCCGACTTCGCGCTCACCCAGCCCATCTTCGATCCCGCCGTGCTCGACCGGTTTTTCACCGCATACGCTGCCCAACACGGTCCCCTGGAGATCCCGGTGCTGGCGGGCGTCCTGCCACTGTACAGCACGCGCCACGCGGCGTTTCTGCACAACGAGGTGCCCGGAATCATCATTCCGGAGGCTACCCAACAGCGGATCATCGATGCCGGGGACGACGCCCCGCTCGCCGGCGTGGAGATCGCGCAAGAGCTGCTTCTGGCGGCCAAAGACATGGCCCAGGGCTGCTACATCATGCCCGCCTTTGGCCGGTACGATCTGGCGGCCAGCGTGGTGGATGCGCTCGACCGGGATCCCCCCTCGACAGCCTGATCGGGGCGACATTGTCCCTATGGCAGCGGGCAGGTTCGTGTTATCATCTTTGGCAGGCGCAAAGACGACTCTGCAACCTTCGCCATCCCTGTCTCGTACTAGATGGTTGGGCCAGGACCTGCCGATTGCACACTGGAGGCACACACTCTATGCGTCACACGACACGCCTTTTGATCCTGAGCGTCGGCCTGCTGCTTCTCAGCGCGCTGATCGCCGGGTGCGGTGGTGACGATACGGACTCGGAAACGCTGCCCGAAGCGAGCACCCTGCTGGAGGAAGCTGTCGATAACCTCGAGTCTGCCAGTTCTTTCGAAATGCAGGTTGGCGTGAGCGGCTACCCGGTCATCATCGCGATCGATGGCCTGGGCCTGCCGGAAGAAACCGCGCTCGCCTTCAAGTACGCCGCCGGTGTCTTCGCGGCGCCGGACAGCTTGCAGGCCAGCATCGAATTCAGCGTCGGCGACGTCACAGCCGCCGCCGAGCTGATCGCGATTGGCCGCGAGCAGTATTTGCAAATGAACCTGCTGACTGGCAGCCGCTGGCTGAACCAGGAACTGATCGCAGGCTTCAGCCCCTCGTCGTTGCTCAGCACCGATACCGGGATTCCCCACGCGCTGCGCAACGTGTCCGGCCTGACGATGGACGGCAAGAAAGACCTCGACGGGCTGGATGTGTATCACCTGACGGGCAAGGTCCAGGCCACCGACGTCAACGCGTTCACCTTCGGCCTCATCAACACGCAGACCGGCGAGCTGGATATCGAGATCTACGTGCTGGCCGACGAGCGCCAGGTCGAGCAGGTTGTGCTGCGCGAGCCGCTGCCGCCGCAGGTCCAGGACGAGGAACCGACCACCTGGACCATCAACATCATGAACTATAACGAACCGGTTGAAATCTCCACACCGGTCACGGAAGAGAACTGATCCAATGACCCGGCTGTCCAGCGTTCCGGCATGGCGGACGTCGCCATGGTTCGTGTTGGCGATCGTCAGCCTGCCGGTTTTCATCGGCGCCCTGGACCTGACGATCATCTCGGCGGTGTTGCCGGAGGTGATCACCAGTCTCGAGCTGCCGGTCAAGGAATACCTCGACCAGGCATCGTGGGCCGTCACCGGCTATCTGCTCGCCTACGCGATCAGCATGACCTTCGCCGGGCGGCTGTCGGACCTGTTGGGGCGGCGCGCCGTGTACATCAGTTGCCTGATCGTGTTCATGTTCGGGTCGTACATGGTCACCGCCTACGACAGCTCGCTGATCAACGGGTGGATCGCGCGGTTCTACAACACCGTGCTCGACCAGCGCCCGCCCCGGCTGGAGGAGCGCTACCTGTACCTGGTCATCGCCGGGCGCATCGTGCAGGCGCTGGGCGCGGGCGCGATGGTCCCGGTGACGATCGCGCTGGCCGGCGATCTGTTCCCGCCCGCCCGGCGCGCCCAGCCGATCGGGTTCATCGGCGCGATCGATACGCTCGGATGGGTGCTCGGCCACCTGTACGGCGGCGTGATGGTCCGCTTCTTCGGCGAGCAGGGGCACCACTTCGTCAATGCCTTCGCCAACCTGGGGATCACCATCGCCAAGCCCTCGTGGGAGACGCTGTTCATCCTCAACATTCCGATCACGTTCGTGGCGCTGCTCGGGGCGTGGTGGGTGCTGCGCGACATCGACCGCCCGCACACCACCGGGCGCTTCGACATCTGGGGCATGGTGTTGATCTCCATCGCGCTGATCGGGCTTAACCTGGGCGTGGGCACCACCAGCCCCGAAACGGCGACCACCGCCAGCAGCTTCGAAGACCTGCAAAGCTCGACGGCAACCGCCAGCACCCTGTTCCTGATCGTCGCGGCCCTGGCGTTCATCGGGTTCCTGCTGGTCGAATCGCGCATCCATTCGCCGCTGATCCCGCTCAAGTTGTTTCGCAGCCGGAACTTTGCGACCGCCTCGGTGACCAACCTGATGGTCGGCTTCTGCCTGGCGATTGGCCTGGTGAGCGCCCCCTTACTCGTGAACTTCCGCGTCGAGACGCCGACGAGCGACGAGATCCAGAACGCCGCCTACATCGCCGGAGTGCTGCTGTCCGGCCTGACGATCCCGATCGCCCTGGCCGCAGTACCCGGCGGCTGGCTCAGCGACCGCCACGGGTATCGCCGTCCCACGACGCTGGGGCTGGCCCTGGCCGCCGGCGGCTTCCTGCTCACCGGGCTGTTCTGGGACACGGACACGCCGTACTGGCTGATGGGCAGCCAGATGGCGATCATCGGCGTGGGGCTGGGCCTGACGATCTCGCCGATCGGCACCGCCGTGCTCAACGACGTGCCGGAAGAGGATCGCGGCGTGGCGTCGGCCCTGGTGCTGATCCTGCGGCTGGTCGGCATGACGCTGGCGATCTCGTCGCTGACCATCTTCGCGCTGGACCGGTTCGACGTGCACATCGACAACTACACCGATTACCCCGAGCCGGACACGATCGAAACGACGGACGAATCGGCGATCAACGCGACGTTGTCCGCCGCCGTCGACGTGATCAAAGAGCTGCAATTCATCGGCGCGGCCATCAGCGGCCTGGGCTTCGGGATCGCGCTGCTGCTGCGCGGCGGGAAGAGCGTCCCCTCGCGCCCCGACCACGGCGGCAAGCGCACGTCTCAGGAACTGTCCGGCGCGATCCCGGACGACTGAGAATCCATCGCGCGCGGGGGCACTTGTGGGGTCCACCGCGCGTTCTTATAATCAACAGCATGGGCCCAATCACACGCAAGCGAGCGTCTTATGGCACACGATTCTCTGATTCACGTGCTGGCGGCTGTGCCGGTTGCCGCACGCCACCGGTACCTGGAGAATCTCGGGGCGGATCTGCAGATCCGGCTCACGGTCGTCACGTCCGAGGCCGACGCCCGCGCCATCCTCGCCGATTCGCAGAAGCAAACCGGCGTCCTCGTGATCGACAGCGGCCTGGGCGATGTCTACGCGCTGGTGAGGGAACTGCGCCAGAGCTATCCCCGGCTGCTGATCGTCCTGGTCGACGAGAGCGCCGATTTCAGCCTGCCGGGCCAGGCGGACGAGGTATCGGTCGAGCCGTTCGAGGACGACGACCTGCTCCGCCGCATCAAGCGGCTGGCCGAGGAACGCAGCCTGGAGACGCTGCGCGCGGACGCCCTGCCGCCGGTGCGCGCCTTCGCCAAGTCGCTGCGCCGCGCCGGGCCGGGCCAGGCCCGGCAGCAGGCCGCCGTCGAAGCGATCCAGGAGCTGGGATACGATTACGTCGCCTTCTTCAGCCTGATGCCGACCACCCCGCCCACGCTGCGCCTCGGCGCGCAGGTTGGCCCGGAAGCCCTGACCGTCAGCGCCCCCCAACAGCAGGATATCCACACCTCGCTGGTGGGCTGGGTCGCGCAGAACGGCCAGAGCCGCATCGTCGCCTCCGGCGATGAGCCAACCCACCCGTTCATCCGCCAGGGACGGTTCCGGTCCGGCGTGTGCGTGCCGGTCGGCACGACCATGCGCTTCGGCGCGATCCTGGCCTGCCGCCAACAGCCGAACTCGATCACCCAGCAGAACGTGATGATGCTCGAACTTGTCAGCGCCCAACTGGCCCACGCGCTCGCCCGGCAGGCGCGCTCATGACCCGCCAACGCCGCGCCGCCCCCGACGCCATCCGGATCGGCACCGCGCACAGCCGGCCCGGACAGCTCACCTACGGGACGTTCGAAGCGGTCAGACTGCCCACCGGCGAAATGGACGCCTTCCCGGTGATCATCGCCCAGGGAACCCGCCCCGGTCCCGTGCTCTGGCTGACGGCGAACATTCACGGGGGCGAATACGACGGACTGGCCGCCATCCACCAACTGCTGGCGCCGGAGCTCGTCGAACAGCTTTCGGGCACCGTGGTCGCCATCCCCACGCTCAGCCCTGCCGGCCTGCGCACCGGCGAGCGCAGTCCGTACTACCTGCGCGGCAAAGACCCCAACCGGCTGTTCCCCGGCCTGGATTTCGACGGCGCGAGCAACGCTCATCACCCGTCCGCGCTGGAGATCGCCTATGCCCGCCTGTTCGAGCACATCCGCGCGACGGCGGATTACCTGATCGACCTGCACGACTACGGCATCAGCGCGATCCCGTTCGCCTTTCGCGACCCGGTGATCTACCGCGCCCCGCGCGAAAAAGCGGCGGCCCAGAAGCTCCAGCAGACGCTCGGCGCCATGCTCGACGCCCTGGGCCTGACCGTGGTCAACGAATACGTGTCGGACGAATACCTGAAGATGAACCTGCACCGCTCGGTGAGCGGCGCGGCGCTCAACACCGCGCGCATCCCCGCCGTGACGGTCGAGATCGGCGGGCAGCGCATGGTCAACGTGGTCAACGTGCGCGCCGTGGTAACCGGCATCCGGAACGTGATGCGCTGGGCGGGGATGCTACCCGGCCCGCGCGAGACGATCACCGGCGTCCCGGTGCTGGACCTGGGCTACCCGGTGCGGCGCACCACGCACCCGCGCGTGCCCCAGGCGTGCATCGTCCAGCACCTGGTGCAGCCCGGCGACCGGGTGCAGGCGGGCGATCCGGTGGCGCGCATGGTGGACATCTACGGGCGTCCCACCGGCCCGGACGACGGCCTGCTGCGCTCGTCGCACGATGGATTCGTCATCGGGTTGTTTCCAGGCATCGCGTTCTATCCTAACGACGCGATACTCGGCCTCGCCATCCGCGACAACAGCGAGCTGATCATCCAGGTTTCACAGCGATAAAAAACGCCGGGACCGCCCGGCGTGTGGGTGGTGCACGTGGCGGCGCGATGCGTCACGCGCCGGACGCCCCGGCCAGCCGCGCGCCGTACTGGGCCTTGTAGAATTCCAGGTATTCGCCGGTTTTGATCTTGCGCCACCACCACTCGTTTTCCCGGTACCAGCGCACGGTGGCGGCCATCGCGTCCTCGAAATTGTGAGCCGCATCCCATCCCAGCTCGGCGCGGATCTTGTCGTTGGTGAGCGCGTAGCGGCGGTCGTGGCCGGGCCGGTCCTCCACGTAGCGGATCAGGCTCTCCGGCTTGCCCAGCGCGCGCAGGATAAAGCGCGTGACGTCGATGTTGTGCATCTCGTGCTCGCCGCCCACGTTGTAAATCTCGCCGGGCGCGCCCCGGTGCAGCACGGCATCGATCGCGTCGCAGTGATCGTCCACGTACAGCCAGTCGCGCACCTGCATCCCGTCGCCGTACAGCGGCAGGGGCCGGTCGTCGATCGCCTCCGTGATGAAGAACGGCGCGATCTTCTCCGGGTACTGGTACGGGCCGAACGTGTTGCTGCCCCGCGTGACGGTCGTGTGCATCCCATAAGTGACGTGATAGGCGCGCAGCATCAATTCGCCGCCCGCCTTGCTCGCCGCATAGGGGCTGTTCGGCTCCAGCGGATCGCCTTCGCGGAAGAAGCCCTCCGGAATCGAGCCGTAGACCTCGTCGGTGCTCACGTGGTGCAGGCGCGGGATGCCCAGCTTGCGGGCCACGTCGAGCAGGATGTACAACCCCACCACGTCGGTATGGATGAACGCGTCCGGGTCGAGGATCGAGCGGTCCACGTGCGACTCGGCGGCGAAGTTCACGATCGCGTCGATCGCGTAGTGCTCCAGCACGCGCTGCACCGTCTCCCGGTGGGCGATATCGCCGCGCTCGAAGGTGTAATTCGGCGCGTCGTGCACGGGCAGCAGGTTGTCGAGATTGCCCGCATAGGTCAGCTTGTCCAGCACGATGATGTTGTAGTCCGGATATTTCTCGACCATGCGGCGCACGAACGCGCTGCCAATGAACCCCGCCCCACCGGTCACCAGAATGTTCTTCATCACGCTCTCCTTACCTCGCGCGCGTCCTTCAACACAAACTTGTGGATGGCGTGCCCGACTCCGTCGTCGTCGTTCGAGCGGGCCACGTAGTTCGCCCCCTCGCGGACATCCGCCGGCGCATTTGCCATCGCCACGCCGATCCCCGCGCGGCGGATCATGTCCAGATCGTTGCAGTTGTCGCCAAAGCACATCGTCTCGGCGGCGGTCACCCCGGCGGCATCCAGAATGGTGTCCAGCGCGGTGCCCTTGCTGACTCCCAGCGGGATCAGCTCGACGAGCGAATCCAGCCCGGACCGCATCGCCTGGGCCCGCCCGGCGAACTGCTCCTCGAGCAGCGCCTGAAACCGGATCACACCGTCCAGGTCGTCGCCGTTCATGAAGATGATCTTGTCCGGCTCGATGTCTGTCTCCACGGCGCCGATCAAATCCTGGACCAGCACCGGCTCCGGCTCGCCGTGCTCGACCAATTCGGCCAGGTTGTGGTCGTACACGCGGCAGACCAGCTTCGCCCCGGAATAGATGACCGTCACCATGCCTGCCTCGTCGGCCAGCCGCATCGCTTCGAGCGCGTATTCCCGGCGGATCGGGGTGCGCTTGAGGATGGTTCCATCCGGCGCGTGAACGAGCACGCCGTTGCTGCAAATGACGGGCAGCGTGATCCCCAGCCGCTGGATCAACTCGGTCGTCGAGGGGTAGGTCTTGCCGGTGGCAACGGTGAACATCACGCCGCGCGCCATCGCCTGCCGGACCGCGTCTTCGGTCATGGGCGTGATCGCGTGCTCCGAGTTCAACAGCGTGCCGTCCAGGTCGGCCACCATCAGCCGGATCGTGGGGTGATCTCGCATCCTGCGTTCCTTACAACAATTCCAGGTGGCTGTGGTCGCCAAGCTGCATCTTGATCGCGCGTGGCCGCAGGGCGCTGATGTCCACCGCCGCGTGGCGACCGATCAGGCTGTCCTGAATGCGCGCGGGGATGTCGCGGATGGCGCTGTGCTCCAGCACGATGCTGCGCTCGATCTCGCTGTTCTCGATCAGCACGTCGTGGTAGATGCTGGTGAACGGGCCGACGTAGCTGTTCACGATCCGCGTGTTGCGCCCGATGATCGCCGGGCCGCGCACCACGCTGTTGATGATCTCCGCGCCCTGCTCGATCGTCACGCGCGTGTCCACCTCGGAATCGCGATCGACGTAGCCGGCGACCGCCGGCGTGAGTTCTTCGAGCACGAGGCTGTTGGCGGTCAGCATGTCGTCCGGGCGCCCGGTGTCGATCCACCAGCCGCGATGAATGTGCGGGTAGACGCTGTAGCCGTGATCGACCAGCCACTGGATCGCGTCGGTGATCTCCAGCTCGCCGCGAAACGAGGGCGCGATCTCGTCGGTGGCCTCGAAGATGTGGTGGTCGAACATGTAAATGCCGACCAGCGCGAGGTTGCTCGGCGGGTCCTTCGGCTTCTCGATCAGGCGGGCGATGCGCCCCTCGGCGTTGAGCTGGGCCACGCCGTACTGCTCCGGGTGCTCGACGGCGGTCAGCACGATCTGGCTGTTCCAGTCGTCGTGATGGGCGAAGTCCGCGATCAGCGGGCTGATGCCGCCCTGCAGCACGTTGTCGCCCAGGAACATCACGAAGCGGTCATCGCCCAGGAACTCGCGCGAGATCTTGACGGCGTGCGCCAGCCCCAGCGGGGCTTCCTGCGGGATGTACGTCACCGCCACGCCGAACTGCGCGCCGTCGCCCACCGCCTGCCGGATCTCCGGCCCGGTGTCGCCGATCACGATACCGATTTCGTCGATCCCCGCGTCGCGGATCGCCTCGATCACGCGGAACAGCACCGGCTTGTTCGCCACCGGGATGAGCTGCTTGGCGCGAGTATACGTCAGCGGGTACAGGCGCGTGCCCTTGCCGCCGCTCAGAATCAAGCCCTTCACTCGTCGCTTACCCCCTACTCCGCTTCACGCCGTGTAATAATTGCCCACCGCAACATCGCGCGGCGCGTTGACCAGGACCGTGCCCACAATCGGCACCTTGACGCGCTCAAGCTCTTCCTTGGCGCGCGCCGCGTGATCGCGCCGGGACGATCCCGCCCGCAGCACGAGCACGATCCCGTCCACCTTGTGCCCCAGCAGGGCCGCGTCTGTCACCGCCAGGATCGGCGGCGAATCGAAGACGACGTAATCCGCTTTGGCTTTGAGCGCGTCGAGCATGTCGTCCATGCGCCGCGAGCCGATCACGTCCGCCGGGTTGGGCGGCAGCGGGCCGCTGGTCAGCACGTGTAGATTGTCCACGCCCACGCTTTGCAGCGCCGGACTCTGCATGGCCTCACTGTCCAGCAGCATCGTCGTCAGGCCGCGATCGTTGGGCAGCCCCCACAGCGTATGCTGCCCCGGCCTGCGCAGATCGCAGTCGACCAGGATCGTCCGGTTGCCGCCCTGGGCCAGCGTCACCGCCAGGTTGGCGACGACCGTGCTCTTGCCCTCGTGCGCCGCCGGGGACGTCACCGCCAGCGAACGCAGCGGTTCGTCCAGGCTGTAGAACATCAGGTTGGTGCGCAGCGCCCGGTACGCTTCGGACGCGGGCGAGCGCGGATCGGTCAGGGTAATCAGGTTAGTCTCAGGCATGGCTGCACCTCACGAACGGGTGTCGTCGGCGGGAATGGCCGCCAGCACCGGCAAATCAAGGAACCGCTCGACGTCCTCGCGGCGCCGGACGATGTTCGACTCCAGGTATTCCAGCACGAACACCACCGCCCCGCCCACCAGCAATCCCAGCATCGCCCCGGCGATCGTGTTGATCATGGTTCGCGGCGTGTGCTGGCCGTAGGTGGCGGTATCGACCAGCCGCGCCTCGATGCGGTCCTCGCGCGGCAGATCGCGGTTGTCCTCAGTGCGCTCCTCGACCAACAGCCGCCCTAGCTCGGTCGCGATGCGCGCCGCCGTGGGGCCATCTTCCATCGTCACGTCGATCTGGACGGTGAGCTGCGTCGGGTCCGAGCTGATGGTGGTGTGGCTTCGCACCTCGCCCGGCGTCATGTCGAGCTGCAGGCGCTCGATCGCGTTGGCGGCCTGCTCGTCGGTGTTCAGAAACACGACGTAGCTCCGCAGCAGGTACCGCAGCGTTTCGGTCAGCCCGAAATCGTTGCGCGCCGGTTGCAGCAAAACGTATTGCGTCGCCCGGTAGGTTGGGGTCTGGAGCTTGCTGAATCCGAAGGCCGCCCCGGCAGTGATCACGACCGCCAGCGCGATAATCCAGCCGCGCCGGAGCAGTATACGCACGTAATAGGTCAGGTTCATGGATGTCCCCTCGAATCAATCCCATGCGCCGCGCTATTATAGCATACGGAGTCCCTCAATGGGACCGTGTAAGGCTGCCGCGTGGAAACAGGTGGTTTGCCGTCAGCGCTCGCGCGGAATCTCGCCGAGCACGCGCAGCCCCAGCGCCTCGACCTCGCGGCGCGAGCGCACCGTCACGTCGAGGTATTCGGCCAGCACGGCCAGCCCCATCCCGGCGGCGAACCCAATCGCCACGCGGATCAGCGGGTCGAGGCGGGCGGTGATCGGCGGCGCGGCCTGGGTCACCTCGACGTCATCCAGCGGGATCACCTCGACCGGCGCGGCGGCGAACATCGGGAAGTAGTCCTGGTTGCGCGTCTGGAGCACCGTCACGGCAGCCTGCGCCATCGCCCGGATCTCATCCGGATCGTCCCACCCCACGTACAGCACCAGGATGCTGCGGAAGCTGTCGGCGGCGAACGCGCCCTGCAGGTCACCAGCCGGGATCGCCATGCCCGCTTCGCCCAGGACGTCGCTCACCTCGGCGGCAAACCGGTCGCTGGCGATCCAGTGCGGCATATTGACCACGACGTATTCCGAGGCCAGCAGCGGGACGTAAACCGTGTCCTCGTAGGGCGTCGTCACGCCTTCGATCTCGGCATCCGGCGGGGCCGCCGCCGTCAGCCGGAGCGCGACCGAATACGTCACCGGCGGGGAGATCACGTTCTTCAACTGGGGAGCGGTCACCAACAGGGCGGCCAGTCCCGGCAGCAGGATCAGCCACCAGCGCCGCCGGATCAGGTTCCAGATCGCGTACAGTTCCATGCGCACCTCGCGGATGCAGGTTTCCCATTCCGGCAGCGATTATACCGGATCGCGCTCCAAAGTGTGATTCGGGCGGGCGCGGTCTTCGACCGGGTGTGCGGCAGTTGGCGAGGTGCGCTACAATCAGCGCATCATCCTTCAGACCGCGTGAGGTGACGATGAAACGCCGCGACGCATACGACCAGGACACATATTCCGACGACGATCTCGCTCTCGCCCGACCGCTCGCCCAGCGGGCCGTGGATTGGGGAATCAACGGGAGCATTCTGGCGATCGTCATCCTCACCGCGCTGTATGCCCTCTCGCCGGTGGATGCCCTGCCGGACGTGATCCCGGTCGCCGGGCAGGTCGACGACCTGGCCGCCATCCTGGCCGGCGGCGGGTCTGTCACTTTCCTGACCGTGCTGCGGTTTCTGCTGCGCAGCCGCGCCGGGCGCATCGGCTGCCTGGCGATCATCGTGCTCACGTCGATCGGCGCCGTGACCGTGTTCTGGGCGCTCTCGCGCCTGTTCGACTCACTCCTCTGACGCGCGGCGCTCGGCCATGATCTGGTACGCGCCGGTTTGATCGTCGCCGGCCATCCGCGCCACGATTTCCACCCGCCCGCCTTCCGGCAGCGTGACCTCGACCGCCGCGTTGCGGCCCGGCGCGCTGTCGTCGTCCTCGGCCAGCAGCCGCCCGGCCATGTCATAAACGGCCAGGTGCGGATCGGCCCCATCGGATACCATCGTGATCAGCGCCCGGTCGCCTTCCGCACCGGCCAGCGCCCAGCGGTCACGCTGCCCGCGAACGGTGATCGCGCCGGACCGCGTCTCGCCGTACGTGATGCTCCCGCCGCCCACCTCCGCCGCCGGGACGCCACTCACCCGCAGCGAGAACGCCCGCTCGCGCGTCTCCGCCCCGAAAAGCTGGATCGTGTATTCGCCCGGCCCCGGCAGGTCCCACTCGTCGCGCAGCAGCGGCTGGCCCACGGGCGCGTCGATGCGCGGCACGATCTGTCCTTCCTCGTCGATCACGCGAATGCCGAACCGGAGCGGCCCCAGGCTATCGACCGGCTCCAGCCGCACGCTGATCCGGCGGGCGCGCTCGCTGGTGAAGATATACCGTTCTTCGTGCTCGTCGGGGATGAAAACGCCCTCGATGGCGCGGTCGATCTCGACGGCGCGGTCTTCCACCGCGGGCAGCGCGGCCTGCGGCGGCTCGAAGGTGATGGTTTCGCGGGGCGTTGGTGACGCCGGTGCAGGTGATGCAGCCGGGGATGAAACCCGCGGCGCGCCCTCACCGGAACACGCCGCCAGCATCACGCACCCAACGATCAACAGCCAGCCGCGCCGCATGTTGGCCCCCGCCCGACTCACTCCGGGCTGGGCTCCAGGCACGATGGCAGCGCCATCGCGTCGTTCGGCCAGGGCTCCCCGTAAAACGACAGGTACTCCGCCACGTGCGCGCCCCAGTAATCCATGTCGTGGTTGCCCGTCGGGTTGATCAGGTACTCGTGCTCGACCCCGCCCGCCCGCAGAATCTCGGACATGCGGATGACGTTGGTGCTCACGTAGTCCTCCGCCGCGTGATCGAGATAGATGCGCAGCGGATACGCGTCCAGATTCACCCGCCCCGCCAGGCTGAGCGGGTTGTTTTCGGGCAGGGCGTTGTCGTCCTCGAAGTGCGGGCTGTGCCCCCCCACCGCGCCGAACAGGTCCGGGTGCCGCAGCGCGATGCTGAACGCCCAGAATCCGCCGCGCGAGATGCCACCAATTGCCCGCCCCTGGCGGCTGCCCCACAGGCAAAAATCCGCCTCCACAGCAGGCATCAGCTCGTCCAGAATCAGGCTCTCGTACGAGTTCCCGTCCGGCTGGTCGTTCAGCTCAGAGAGGAAGCCGCCGTCCGGCATGACCAGCACCATCGGCGGCAGCGTCCCGTCCGCGATGCCCCGGTCCATGATCTCCGGCACGTTCAGGTCGATCCACATCGCGTCGTCATAACCGGTGCCGTGCAGCAGGATCACGTAGGGATAGCGCTGGAGCGTGTCGTAAAAACAGGGCGGCTGGTACATCCGGTAGGATACGTCGGTCCCCGCGACGGCGCTGAAAAATGACGCTTCGATCACGCGCCCGGCAGTCTCCGCGCAGGCAAACGACGCCTCGGTAGGCGTGACCGGCGGCAGCGTGGGCGTCTCGGAGGGAACCGGCGTGTTCACCGTCCCGGCGGCGACGGCGGGTACGCTCGTCTCTGCACCGGGCGCCACTGGCGATGATTCGGGCGCGCTGCCCAGCAAAAAAGTCGGCGTCGGCGCACCGGTATCGGGCGTTTCCCCGGTGACCACGATGTAGCGCGGCGTTTGTTCCGGCGCCAGCGGCTCGCAGGCTGCCAGCAGTGCAAACGTCAGGCAAGCGAACAGGAATAGGAGGCGTTTATTGGCTATCATGGACCGAATTATATGCACGAAACCGGCGCCATACAACCCGCGTCTTTTTGGCGGAGCCGGATCAGTGCCCTACAATTGTCCATATTCTGAGGTGTATTGGAAGCGCTTGCACAGCCCATGACGACAACCCAACACATGCAGCCCGTCGCCGAGCGGCGCCGCGCCCGTTCGCACCGGACGCCGGGCCGGTGGCGACGGCGCATCCGTAACAACCTGCGCGCCGTCTTCGCGCGCGGCGACCTCAGCAGCCTGCTCATGACGTGCGGCCTGCTGGTCGTGACCGCGCTCGCCCTCGACGCCGCCGACTGGACCGGCGGCCTGGGCGCGCTGGTGCCGGTCAGCGTGGTGTCGGTCGTCCTGGGGTTTCTGTTGGCGCGCAGCCACTATTCCGAGCTGCTCGCCCTCATCCTGAGCACGCTCTACGGGCTGGGAGCGGTGCTGGGCATCAACGCGCTGATGCTGAGCGACGGCACCTCGTGGGCGGCGCGGCTGCACACCGTCGCCACCGAGTTCGCCATCTGGGTCGACCAATCGCTGGCCGGGCGCGAGCCTGAAAACGACGAAACGGCGTTCGTGCTCTTCCTGTCGATCCTGTTCTGGTTCCTGGGACACAACGCGGCCTGGCACGTCTTCCGCGTCGATCGCGTGTGGCGCGTGATCATCCCGACCGGGCTGGTTCTCGTCACCAACCAGTTTTATTACCAGGGCGACGCCTCGCTCGATCTGTACCTGATCGCGTTCGTGATCCTCTCGCTGCTCCTGCTGATCCGCTCGCACATCGACGCCCGCGAGTTCGATTGGTACATGCACCGCGTCAGCTTCCCCAACTACGTGCGGCGCACGTTCTTCCAGGCGGGCGCGATCCTCGCCATCGTGATCGTGCTGGTCGCGTGGGTAGCGCCTGCCGGGCAGGACGACAAGAGCCTGGACCGGATCGAGGACCTGATGTCCGGCGACATCTTCCTGGAGCTGGCCGACCTGTGGAGCCGCCTGTTCTCGTCGCTGGAGGGACAGGGCATCGCCACTGCCGATTATTACGGCGGCGAAGAGTTGCAGCTCAGCGGGGCCGTGCAGTTGGGCGACAAACCGGTGATGTCGATCGAGGCCCCCTTCGGGCCGCGCTATTACTGGCGCTCGACTGTGTTCGACACTTACGACCTCAATTCGTGGACGTGGAAGCACTACCGCACGGTGCGCGCCTACACGGACGAGTCCGGTTTGCGGCTAAACATCGGTGACGGTATCAACGGCGCCCGGCGCGAGGTCCAGCAGACCGTGACCATGCTGATCCGCGCCACCCGGCTGGTGCACGCTGCGCCGCAGCCAGTGCTGATGGGCCTGCCGGTCGAGGCGGAGCTGGACTGCATCGACAACATCGAGCAGCGGAGCTGTGTCAACGAAAACAACCCGTCGGATGTCGCCATCATCCGGGCGCGGCGGGCGCTGCGCGCCAACGACACTTACACGGTCACGTCGTCGATTAGCACGGCGACCGCGACCATGCTGCGCGCCGCCGACCAGACCTACCCGGAATGGGTCCTGCGGCGCTATCTGCAAGGCGGCAGCGACGTGTCGCCAATGGTGAGCGACCTCGCCTATCGCATCATCGCCGAGGCGGGCGCCCAGACGCCCTACGACAAAGCCAAGGCCATCGAGCGCTGGCTGCGCACGAATATCCAGTACAACGAATCGATCCCCGCCCCGCCGAGCGGCGCCGACCCGATGGAATGGTTTCTCTTCCAGCGGCGCGAAGGCTACTGCAACTACTACTCGACGGCCATGGTCCTGATGCTGCGCTCGCAGGGCATCCCCGCGCGCATGGCCGCCGGGTTCGCCCAGGGCACGTGGCTGCCCGATCAGAACACCTTTCTCGTGCGCGAGCGCGACGCCCATACCTGGGTCGAGGTCTATTTCCCCGGTTACGGCTGGGTAGAGTTCGAGCCGACAGCGGACGAGGCCCCGTTGGATCGCCAGGACGATCAGGTCCCGCAGGCCATCCTGCCGACGCTGACGCCCCAGCCGACGCCGACCGCCACCCCGACCCCCATGCCGAGCATGACGCCCACGCCCGGCGGCGCGGGGGACACCACGCCGACCGATCCCGCCGGTGGGCCGGTCATTCCGCCCACGCTGACGCCGACACCGACGCCGACCACTGCGCCGACGTCCACGCCCCTGCCCCCGGACATCACCCGCATCGGCGGCGACGAGGGGCCGAGCCTGCTGCGCATCATCCTGACGGCGTTCGGCATCGTGCTGCTGGTCGTGGCCCTGCTGGTGCTGCTCGTGCTGTTCGCGATCTGGTATATCGAGTATCGCGGCCTGGGCGGCCTGAACGTGGTCCAACGCGCCTACGCCCGCATGATCATCTACGGGCGCTGGCTGGGCCTGCGCTTCGAGCAGTCGTCCACGCCCGACGAGCGCCGCCGCTACCTGATCGACGAGGTGCCGGAAGGCGAGATGCCGATCAACACCATCACGCGGGCTTATATCGAAAGCCGCTACGCTGCGCCCGATCGCTGGCAGACCGACCCGGCCTACCAGGATCGCGCTCAGGACGCGTGGCGAGACGCGCGCTGGGCGTTCGTGCGGCGCAAGGTGACGCGCTGGCTGGGCCGCGATCCCAACGGCCATTAGGCCACGCCCCGCAGATATACTCTTGACGCGCCCTGCCCCGGCTGGTATCATGTCCGCATCATCTGGATAGGTTACCAGCCCAGGCTGGTCCTTTACCGCAGACAGCAGGTGCCCGACCGGGCATAACGGGACGTTCCTACCTGCCGAGGTGAAGACCCCCACCGGAACGCCAGTGCGTATCGCGGTCTTCGTCTTGTGTGCGGAGACCGTTTTTTGGTCTTCTCTGCGGATGTCCAAAACTCTTGAGGAAAGGAGGAAAGCGCGCTTGGCTCTCACTAAACAGCGTAAAGAGGAACTTGTCGCCGGATACGTCGACATACTGGAACGTGCCCGCGGTGTGGTGATCACGGAATACCGGGGCATGACCATGAAGCAACTCGATGACCTGCGCGGAAAACTGCGCGAAAAGGGCGCACACTTCACCATTACCAAGAACACCCTGTTGAAGATCGCCCTGGACAGGGTCGGTATGGGGGTCCCGGAAGATCTGCTCAGCGGGCCGGTGGCCCTGGCTGTCGCGTTCGAAGACCTGCCCGCCACCATCAAAGCCGTCCTCGATTATGCGGACGACAGCGAAATCATGGTCGTCAAGGGCGGCATTCTCGGCGAGAGCGTCGTCGATGCGAAGCAGTTGGACGCTATCTCCGAACTGCCACCGCTCGAAGTCCTGCGGGCGCAGTTGATCGGCATGACAACGATGCCGCTCACGCAGTTCGTGGGTCTGATCGAAGAACCTGGCCGCCAGGTGGTGGCCGTCATCCAGGCGGCAACCGATGGGCTCGTCAACGTCCTGGCTGCCTATTCCCAGAAAGAAGCCGCCTAGCGCGGCCCGGCTCGTCAAGATCGATCGAACGTCAAATTGTCAACAAAGCAAGCTGAAACTGGCTGACCATACGAAAGGAAAAACTCACAATGGCGGATCTGCAGAAACTGGTTGAAGAACTGAGCGCGCTGACCGTGATGGAAGCCGCTGAGCTGAAGACGATGCTCGAAGAGGCGTGGGGCGTCGAGGCGGCGGCCCCGATGGCGATGGGCGCTATGCCGATGATGGCTGGTGGCGCGGTTGCCGCAGCGGGTGAGGAAGAAGAAGAGAAGACGGAGTTCGACGTCGTCCTCAAGGACATCGGCCCCAAGAAGATCGAGGTCATCAAGGTCGTTCGCGCCCTGACCAACCTGGGTCTGAAGGAAGCCAAGGAACTCGTCGAGGGCGTGCCCAGCAACGTCATGGAAGCCGTGAGCAAAGAAGCGGCCAACGACGCGAAGGCCAAGCTCGAAGAGGCCGGCGCTGCCATCGAGGTCAAGTAACCTCGCCTCGCAGCTTTCCGACACACCAACAGGCGGCTTCACACGGGGCCGCCTGTTTTGATTCCAACCGCTCGCCCTGCTAACCGTGCCGCAGCCGCTCGATAGGGTCCTGGTAAGTCGATGCCGGCTGCCGCGACGCGTCGATCTTCTCGCTGGTCGCCGCGTCGAGCTGGCGAATCAGCAGGCTGTAGTTCGGCACGATGAACAGCCACGCCTCGGACCGCGACGAAAACAGGTACGGGCTGATGAACCGCTGCAAGCGCCGCTTGGGCGCCGGCCACGACTTGACGTGCAGCTCGACCGCCGTCATGCCCAGCAGCGGCTTGACGAGCGGCTTGCCCATCCCCTTGAGGCTTTCGCGTGGGAAGATGTGCGACACCTGGACCGGCTGCGCCTGTTTCACCCGGCGGTAGCTTACCAGCACGCGGTAGAACGGGGTGCGAACGACCAGGATCTCCGGCGTGCACTCCACGTACGAGCGGCGTTTCACCAGGATGGAGAACAGCCACAGCGCCAGCCCCACCAGGAGCACCACGATCCCGATCACGCCCAGCAGCTCCGGCGCGATGACGTCGCTCTGCAGACCCTCGAACACGCTCGGCAGCAGCAAGATCAAGCCGAGCAGCACGAACAGAAGCGCGCTGGGGCGGTAGCGCCGGCTCAGGTTGTAGTACACCAACAACGGATGACGCGTCGCCTTCCCTGCCGCCCTCGCCCGGCGACTTTTACCCTCTTTGCGTCGTGCCATGGTCCCCTCCTTCGTTCGCCGGTCCGGATGCTCGCGCCTGGGCCAGCCTCGCCAACAGGTGTGCGCACTATCTGGCAGTCTACTCAAGTCTGGGGCGCTGTCAAGCGGCGGGACGAACAATGTGACTTTCAGGTGCTAGACGCCGGGCGGATTTTTTCTTACACTAGACCATAAAGGCTTACTGACAGGAGGGGCGGATGGTCCGCATTGCAGCCCTGAACTACGAGATTTTCGTTGAGGACGGCACGTGGGGGTTGATTCCTACCGGCGACGAGGTGCTTTCTTCGCTGCCCGTTTTCGAGATCACGCGCGGCGGCGGCGTCATGGAATACACTCCCGCCTTCGGTGAAGCGCACAAACTGCCGGGCACGGTCCTATCGTTGGAGTACGTGCAGGCGGTGGTCATCGGCTACGATGACAAGGCGCGCTGTTGGGTGTTGGGATTCCACGTGGCGCGCAACAAGGAGGACAAAGCGCGCTGGCTGGAGCTGGTGCGCTGGCCCGCCGGGGTCAACGCAATTTACGCCGCGTCCGCCCAACAGGCCGGGCGCGAACTGGCCGAGCACATCGGCTGCCCGCTCAAGGTTTTCGGCGCCAAGAAACTGCCGCGCCACCAGCCGCCGGGATCGGTGCGCAGCGGCGTCACCGGCCCGCTGGTGCCCCACCAGCGCGAAGACATCGATCCCCAGCGCGTCAGGCTGTTCGCCCAGTCGGTCAACCTGCCGACCCAGCACCCGAACATCTGGCTCGGGCGCGGGCGCGGCGGGATCACGCTCCGGCTGGCGAAAGACGCGGCCCATGCCAAGCACGGCGATGTCGCGCCCGCTTTCAACCAGGTCGCGCTGGACCCGAAACAAGAGCGCATCCGGCTGATCCCGCCGACCGGACTGCTCGGCACGTTCCTGGGCGGTCAGAAGGGCCGCGAGATCGCCTTCGACAGCGTGCGCAACATCGAGCTGCGCCACACCATCGCGCGGGAGTACGTGCCGCAGCAGGAAGAAAAAGACCTGATCACCGAAATCACCTATACCACCTACACGTGGGGCGTGTACCTCACCCTGGCGGACGAGTCCCTGCTGCTGGCCCAAACGACGCACGCCACCAGCAGCGAGCTGTCGCGCAAGCGCGCCACGGTCGGCGACAAATTCTCGGTGAACAGCAAAGAGGGCATCGAATACCTGCGGCAGCACAAAGCCGACCAGGAAGCCTACGAAGCGGCGGAAAACTTCGCGTGGACGGTGGCGATTGTGATCGCCAACGCGCTCGAAGTGCACGTAGTCAAGACGCAGGTGGAAGAAGAGCCGGCCTGAGCACGACCGGCTCTCGCGCATCGATCAGGGTAACTTCAGCCACACATACTCATACGGCGCCAGGGTGGCCGTGTACGGCTCAGCGGTGATCTCCGGCCAGCTTTCGCTCGTCAGCACGTCGACGGGCGTTTTCCCCTGGTGGGCGCCCAGGTCGAGCGTCACGGTCTGCAACTCATCGGTCAGGTTGACAAGCACGAGGAAGCGCTCCGGCTCGATTTCCGGCGCGTCTTCGTGCGCGTACACCCGCCAGTAGCCCAGCACCCCGTCGTTTTCCGGCAGCTCGAATTCGAACGACCCGCGCCCAAAAGCGCGGTACTGCTTGCGAACGGTGAGCATGTGGACCACTTTGTGCCACAGCGACTCCGGATCGGCCTGTTGCTGGGCCACGTTGACCCCCTGGAAGCCGAAGATGCGATCGTCGATCATCGCCTCGTACAGCTCGTCGGCGCTCGAAAACCCGGCGTTCTTAGACGTATCCCACTGCATGGGCGTGCGCACGCCGTTGCGATCGTCGCGCCAGATGTCGTCCCCCATGCCGATCTCGTCGCCATAGTAGATGATCGGCGAGCCGGGCAGCGTGAACAGCATCGCGTTGAGCAGTTCGATCCGGCGCCGGTCGTTGTTCAGCAGGGGCGCCAGCCGGCGGCGAATGCCCAGGTTGAGCCGCATACGCGGTTCGGGCGCGTACTGCTCCCACATGAACTGGCGCTCCTCTTCCGTCACCATTTCCAGCGTCAGCTCGTCGTGGTTGCGCAGGAAGATGCACCACTGGGCCATCGGGGGAATGTCCGGCGTGCGGTTCATGATGTCCACAATGCTCCGGCGGCTGCGCTGTTTGAGCGACATGAACAGGCGCGGCATCAGCGGGAAGTGAAACGCCATGTGGAACTCGTCAGCGTCGCCGAAATACTCGCGCACGTCGTGCGGCCACTGGTTGGCCTCGGCCAGCAGGATGCGCCCCGGCCATTTCGCCTCGACATGCGCCCGCAGCCGCTTGACGTAGTCGTGCGTTTCCGGCAGGTTCTCGCAGTTGGTGTTCTCGCGCTCGAACAGGTAGGGCACGGCGTCCACCCGAAAACCGTCGATGCCCATCTCCATCCAGAAATCAACGATGTCCAGCATTTCCTGCTGGACCTCCGGGTTGTCGTAGTTCAGGTCGGGCTGCTGGCTGTAGAACCGGTGCCAGTAATATTCACCGGTCAACTCATCATAGGTCCAGTTCGAGACCTCGGTGTCCAGAAAGATGATGCGCGCGTCCTGGTAGCGCTGGTCGGTTTCGCTCCACACGTACCAATCGCGCTTGGGCGAATCCTTCGACTGGCGCGACTCGATGAACCAGGGATGCTGATCCGACGTGTGGTTGAGCACGATATCGACGATAATGCACATCCCGCGCTCGTGCACGCCATCCACAATCGCTTTGAAGTCTTCGAGCGTGCCGAAGTCCTCGTGAATGTTGCGATAGTCCGCGACGTCGTAACCGTCGTCGAACAGGGGCGAGGGATACATCGGCAGCAGCCACACGCAGTCCACGCCCAGTTCTTGCAGGTAGTCGAGGCGGTCGAGCAGCCCGCGCAAATCCCCATGCCCGTCGCCGGACCCGTCCTTGAAGGCCCGGATATACAACTCGTAAAAAACAGCATCCTTGTACCAGGTGGGATTCTTGTAAACGGACATACACCCCTTCCAACCAGCCGTGTGATATCCCCGTCTGCCGGGGCGGCCCCCCACAGCCGCAGCAGACAACCGCACTATGATAAGGCAAGATTCAGCGTCTGCCACATTTGATTGGCGGGCAGATCATCGACACCGGGACTGCTGGTCAAGCGAAGTTGATGCGAATGACCAGCCGGGCCAGTCGCAACTCATCCCCGTCCCGAAGAATGCGCGCCTGGTGTGCGATGAGTTTTTGTCCGTTCATGAATGTCGAATTGGCGCTCCCCAGGTCCATCACCTTGAGCGCGTCATCCTCCACCAGGATCGCAGCATGGCGGCGCGACACGCCAAGCTCCTGGGCCCCATAATCGGCCAGGTCGATCTCAGGCGCTTCGCCCGTATCCGCATCCCGCCGCCCCAGAATCAGCGTGTCGGAGATGTGGACGACCAGTGGCTTGTCATGGCCCCGGATGTGCAGCAGCAGCTTCCGCTCTTTGCCCAGCCGGGCCGTTCCCCAGCGCGGGAAATTGGCCGCATCGGCGGCGGACTCCAGCCGGCGCGTCGTCCCATCCCGTGTGATCTCCAGCGGCAGCCCACACCTGATACAGAGTATTTCATGATCCGGGTTCTCGTACCCGCAGTTTGGACACTGGACCACGATAGAGCACCCCTCAGCGCGCACGTATTCGGTAGCACCAGTATACCTGATGCACCAATCTTGACAATTGCGAATCGTCCCCATATCTTCGCGTAGAATGGGTTATACTCAACCTTGACGCACGAGAGATGAGGGACCCAATGCCACGACCGACTCGCGTTGCACGCCGCGGCCAGCGGTTGAGTCTCGCCGAGCGCTACTACGAGCGCGGGCTGGCCCACCTGGAACGGGGCAAGCTCGACCTTGCGCTGGCCGATCTGGACGAGGCGATCCTGCTTGAGCCGAAGCGCGGCGAGTATTACGTCACGCGCGGACTCATCCTGCTGCGCAACAATGCGCTCGACGAGGCCGAAGACGACTTCGCCGCGGGGCTGTCGCTGGACCGCCGCCAATGGCTGGCCCACTATGGCCGGGGAATGCGCGCCTTTCAGTCGGGCCAGTACACGGAGGCGATCGATCATTTCTCGCGCGCGCAGCACATCGCCGTCAACCGGCCCGAAGTCTACATGCATCGCGCGGTCGCGTTTTTCATGCTGGACAACGCCGCCGAAGCGATCAAAGATATGGAATTCGCGCTGACCTTGCTGGACCCAGGCGACACCAAACAGCGCAAACAGGCCAACGACTGGCTCGCCATCTTCCGCCGGTGAGCGCGCGCCAGTTGCGGCGACCGGGCGGGTGCGCTAGCATCTACACGCGCCCAACGATCAACGAAAGCGAAGAGAAAGTAGGTAGAACACCCCATGAAAGCTGTCATCCTGTGTGCCGGGAAGGGAACCCGCTTGTTCCCGGTCACCCTGACCATGCCCAAACCCCTGGTCCCTGTGGCGAACAAGGCGCTGCTGACCTATGCCATCGAAACGCTGACCATGATGGGAGCGACTGAGATCGGCCTGGTGGTCAACAGCCTGGATTCCCCGATCCGCGACCGTCTTGGTGACGGGCTGGACACGGTGGGCGTGCCGCTGACGTACATTGCCCAGGAGAACCCCAAGGGTCTGGCACACGCCGTGAAGCTGTGCGAGCCGTTCGTCGGCAACGAGCCGTTCATCGTGTACCTGGGCGACAACATCTTCCAGGACCGCATGAAGGCGCTCTATACCAAGTTCGACCAGACCGGCGCCGGGGCGGCGATCGCGCTCACCGAGGTGCCCAACCCCACCGCGTTCGGCATCGCGGAACTCGAGGGCGACCATATCAAGCGGCTGGTCGAGAAGCCCAAAGACCCGCCCTCGAACCTCGCCATCGCCGGAGTGTACGTCTTCAGGCCGGAGATCTTCGAGGCGATCAACCATATCAAGCCGTCGTGGCGCAACGAGCTGGAGATCACCGACGCGATCCAGTGGCTGCTCGAACAGGGGCACAGCGTCGTCCCCTACGTGGTCGAAGGTTGGTGGATCGACGCGGGCAAGCCCGACGCCATCGTGCTGGCAAACCAACTCGTGCTCGAGGAGCTGCCCTACACGGCCAACGACACGGACGATCCACGCATCCAGGGCCAGTCCCAGGTATCGCATCGCGTCGTGATCGGCCAGAACAGCCAGGTCGTGGACAGCGTGATTCGCGGGCCGGTGATCATTGGCGATAACGTCACCATCAAAAACGCGTACGTTGGCCCGTACACGTCGATCGGGGATGACGTGCTCATCGAAGGCAGCGAGATCGAACACAGCATCGTGATGTCGAACTGCACGATCAAGAACATCGAGGGGCGGATCGACGACAGCCTGATCGCCGATAACGTCTGCGTCATGCGCAGCACGTCAAAGCCCCTGACTCACCGTTTCGTGCTGGCCGAGAACAGCCTCGTGCAGCTCCGCTAGACGCAAAAACGCCGGGCCTGTTTCATCCAACAGGCCCGGCGTCCGTTTCCGATTCTCGGCAACCGCCAGCCGCTACACGTCCAGCGTCGCCTTCTTCGCGTGGGTGGTGATGAACCGCTTGCGCGGTGGCACGCTGCTGCCCATCAGCATGTCGAACACGCGATCGGCCTCGGCAGCGTCCTCGATCGTCACCTGCAGCAACGTCCGGTTGGCGGGATCCATAGTGGTATCCCACAACTGATCCGGATTCATCTCGCCCAGGCCCTTATACCGCTGGAGCGAGGCCCGTTCGGCGTTGGGCAGCGACTTGAGGATTTGCTCGCGCTGGGCTTCGGTGTAGGCATAGAACGATTTCTTGCCCGACGTGATCAGGTAAAGCGGCGGCTGGGCGATGAACAGGTGACCGTTAGTGATCAGCGGCGTCATGTAGCGGAAGAAGAACGTCAGCAGCAGCGTGCGAATGTGCGCGCCGTCCACGTCCGCATCGGTCATGATGATGATCCGCCCGTAGCGCAGCCCTTCCAGGTTGAAATCATCGCCGATGCCCACGCCCAGCGCCGAGATCAGCGCCTTGACTTCGTTGTTGTCCAGGATCTTGTTCAGGCGCGCCCGCTCGGTGTTCAGAATCTTGCCGCGCAAGGGCAGGATCGCCTGGAAGTGACGGTCGCGGCCCTGCTTGGCCGACCCGCCCGCCGAGTCGCCCTCGACGATGTACAGCTCGGACCGGGTGGGGTCCTGCTCGGAGCAGTCGGCCAGCTTGCCCGGCAGCGTGGTGTTCTCCAACAGGTTCGCGCCGCGCCGCACCAGGTCGCGCGCTTTCCGCGCCGCGTCGCGCGCCCGCGCCGAGGTCATACACTGGTCGACGATGCGCTTGGCATCGCGCTGGTTAACTTCGAGAAACTCCGCGAACGCGTCCGAGGTCGCCTGCGACACCGCGCTCTGCACTTCCGGGTTCATCAGCTTGACTTTGGTCTGGCTCTCGAACTGCGGATCCGGGTGCTTGATGCTGACGATGGCCGTCAGCCCTTCCAGCGTGTCGTTGCTGGAGAAATTGGGATCCTTCTCTTTGAGCAAGCCCGCCTTGCGCGCGTAGTTGTTGATCGTGCGCGTGATAGACGCGCGCAGGCCCGCCTGGTGGCTGCCGCCGTCCGGCGTGTGGATCGTATTGGCGAAGTACAGTTCGGTGGTGGTCGACGAATCGGTGTACTGGAAGGCCACCTCGACGCCAATCGTCAACGGCTCGCGGCCATTGTCTTCGAAGGTGATCTCCATCTCGCGCTCGACGTAAACCGGCGCGTGGAGCGCGGCCCGGTTGCGGTTCAGGTAGCGCACGAACGAGCGCAGGCCGCCCTCGAAGTAGAACGTTATCTCCTTGGCGACCGGAGTCACACGCTCGTCGCGCAGCGTGATCGACACGCCGCGCGTCACGAAGGCCATCTCGCGGAACCGCTGGGCCAGCGTCGTGTAGCTGAACTCCGTCTCTTCGAGGATCGTCGCGTCCGGCAAGAACGAGATCCGGGTGCCGGTGGTTTCGCCGGGTTCCATGTCGCGAACGTACGCCACGTCCCCCTGCGGCATCCCGCGCCGGTAGTCCTGGCGGTACACTTTGCCGTCGCGCCAGACTTCGGCTGTCATCCAGTCGGACAGCGCGTTGACCGCCGACACACCCACACCGTGCAAACCGCCCGACACCTTGTAGGCCGACGCGTCGAACTTGCCGCCGGCGTGCAGCGTCGTCATGACCAGTTGCAGCGTCGAGACGCCTTTTTGCTTGTGGATGCCAACGGGAATGCCGCCCCCGTTGTCGGCAATCGCCACCGAACCATCCGCATACAGCGTGACCTCGATACGGTCACAGCGCCCGGCCAGCGCTTCATCGACGGCGTTGTCGACGACCTCGTAGATCAGGTGGTGCAGCGCGCGCCCGTCGGTGCCGCCGACGTACATGCCAGGGCGCAACCGTACCGCCTCCAGCCCCTCCAATACGCGAATGTTTTCTTCGGTCTGCCTGGCTTTTTGTTCCGCCACTGAATCCTCCTAAGGACCTTCCGCCCTATCCCGGCGGCTGAATTACAGAACGAATCATTGGACCCATCCTGTCAGGATGACCGCCATTGCCGGTAGTGTCCCTGAATTCTGCTCACAGATAGTAGAGGTCAAACTGACCGCATCGCACGCTAAATAGCACCGCGGTGACCTGGCACTAAGAACGAATGTTCGCCTATCCGTAGATTATAGAATCATACTCCGAGAACGGCCAGTTTTCCCGTTGAATTATAGCTCAGGCGGGGGTTTTGAGCAAAGACTCGACGCGTTTCTCCAGTTGCCGAAGCCGTTTTACCTGATACAATCGGGGCCATGAGCACCCAACCGTTGATCGCGCTGTTGACCGATTTTGGCCTTGCCGATGCCTACGTGGGCACGATGAAGGGTGTCGCGCTGTCGATCTGCCCGCAGGCGCGCCTCGTGGACCTGACGCACGCGATCCAGCCCCAAAACGTGCGCCAGGCGGCTTACGTGCTGCTGACGGCATTCCGCCACTTTCCACGGCACACCGTCTTCCTGGTTGTGGTGGATCCCGGCGTGGGCACTGCCCGCGAGCCGGTGGCCGTCGAAACGACGGTGGGCACCTACGTCGCGCCCAACAACGGCGTTCTGAGCTACGTGCTGCCGCATACCACCGTCCGGCACGCTGTCGCGCTGGACAACCCGGCGTATCACCTGCCGGGCGTCAGCCAGACCTTCCACGGGCGCGACATCTTCAGCCCGGCGGCGGCCCACCTCGCCGGCGGCGTCCCGATCACCGAGCTGGGCTCGCCCCTGCCGGAGCTGGCCAAGCTGCCCGATCCGGCGCTGGAGATCGCTCCGGGGCGCGTCCGGGGCGAGGTGCTGCACATCGACCATTTCGGCAACGTCATCACCAGCATCGGCCATCTGGCCTGGGCCGGCGACGACGCGCTGGAGCTCGATCCGCAGTTCGGGGACCAACGCTCCGAAACCGTGCGGCTCCATCCCAATCGCTGCCGGGTGCGCATCCATGACGCATCCCTGGACGCGATCCGGCGGACCTATGGCGCGGTGGCTCCCGGCGCCCTCACGCCGCTCGTCGGCAGTTCGGGCCAGCTCGAAATCGGCGTCAACCAGGGCAGCGCCGCCCAGGCGTTGGGCGCCGCGCTGGGCGACCCGGTGATATTGGAATTCGACTCGTGAACAGATTTTTTTGTGCTGCTAGAGGATACTGATTTTGACCCGCGAACAATTCGTCATCGAAGGCAACCACAAGCTGCAGGGCAGCGTCACCGTCAGCGGGAACAAAAACGCGGCCCTCAAAATGCTGCCCGCGTGTCTGCTCACCGATGAGCCGGTCGTGCTGTGCAACGTGCCGGACATCGCCGACGTGCGCGTGACGTTCGACCTGATGCGCAGCCTGGGCGCGAGCGTCGACGTGCTGGACGATCATCGCGTCCGCGTCCACGCCAAAGACATCACGACCAGCCGGCTCGACCGCGCTCTCACCCAGCAAACGCGCGCGTCCATCGTCTTCGCCGGGCCGATGCTGGCCCGGATGGGGACGCTGGAGCTGTATCCGCCGGGCGGGGACGTCATCGGGCGCCGCCGCCTGGACACGCACGTGCTGGCGCTCGAGAAGCTCGGCGCGACGATCACCTTCAACGGCACGTTCCACATGACCGCGGACAAACTGCGCGGCGCCGACATTCTGCTCGACGAGGCGAGCGTCACGGCGACGGAGAATACGCTCATGGCCGCGGCCCTGGCCGACGGTACGACGATCATCCGCAACGCCGCCTCAGAGCCGCACGTGCAGAACCTGTGCCACATGCTCAGCGGGATGGGCGCGCAGATCGAAGGCGTCGGCACCAACTGCCTGACCGTGCACGGCGTCGAGCGGTTGCACGGCGGCGAGTTTCGCGTCGAAGCGGATTACCTGGAGGCGGTGAGCTTCGTGGGGGCGGCAGCCGTCACCGGCAGCGAGATCCGCGTCCGCGAGGCCGACCCGCAGTACCTGAACATGGCCGCGCTGGTCTTCCGCAAGCTGGGCGTCACCTGGCAGGTGGAAGGCAACGATCTCCTGGTGCCGCGCAGCCAGTCGCTGGTGATCGAGCGCGACCTGGGCAACCAGATCCCCGAGATCAAGGCGCAGCCGTGGCCCGCCTTCCCCTCCGACCTGATGAGCATCGCCCTCACCGTGGCAACCCAGTCGGCGGGCGCGGTGCTGTTTCACGAGTGGATGTACGACAGCCGCTTCTTCTTCACCGACAAGCTGGTGAACATGGGCGCCCGCATCTTCCTGTGCGACCCGCACCGGGCGGTCGTTCACGGCCCGACCGTGCTCCACGCGCTGCCCAACATCAGCAGCCCGGACATTCGGGCGGGCATGTCGCTGCTGCTGGCGGCGCTGTGCGCGCGCGGCACGACGACGATCCGCAACATCGGGCAGATCGACCGGGGATACGAGCGCGTCGACGAAAAACTGCGCGAGTTGGGGGCAAACATCCGGCGCGAGCCGGTCAACGGCCAGCCGCCTGCCGAGGCGGGATGACGCCAGCCGCCACCCCGCCCCAAGACTCTATTTCTCGCAGCCGAAGGGCGCGCCGCCCAGGCCCAGGATGTAATCGAACGCGCTGAGCGCGGCTTTCTCGCCGTCGCCCAGGCCCATCAACACCTGGAACGCCATCGCATCGGTCACGTCACCCGCGGCGAAGATGCCCGGCATACTGGTCCGGTTGCGCGAATCGACCTGGATGAAGCCGCACGCGTCGAGATCGACCAGGTTTTCGACCAGCCGCGAATTGGGGATGAGCTGCTTCTCGATGAACACGGCATCCGCCGGGATCTCCTCGCGCTGGCCGTCGTGCTCGATCGTCACACTCCGCGCGTAATCGTCGCCGGTGATCTCCACGACCCGCGCCCGCCGCCTGACGGTCACGTTGTCGTGCGACAGCACGTACTGCCCGGCAGCGGTATCGAGATCGCCATCCGAATCGGCCACCAGCGTCACGTGCGTCGCGATACGGCTCAACTCGGCGACGCCGCGCAGCGCCAGCAGTTCGTTGCCCACGACGACCACGCGCCGGTCAACCATCAGCGGCGCGTACGTCATGGCGCTGTAACATAAGCCTTTCATCTCGAATTCGCGCTCGCCCGGCACGTTGAGGCGTTCGCCCACTGCGCCGGTCGCGATGATCAGCGTCTGCGCGTCGTGCTGCTTGCCATCGGCCACCGTCACGCGGAAGCCCTCGTCCAGCCGCTCGATCTGCGAGACGGTCGCCCGCACGCGCATGAAGTCGAGGTAGTCGAGCTGCGTCTGGAAGCGCCCGATAGTCTCGGCGCCCACCATCACCTGGTAATCTTCCACCCAGGGCAGCAGCAGGCGGCGCTGCGTGCGCCCGCCCAGCCCCTTGGAGATGAACAAGGCATCCATGCGTTTGCGGACCGCATACGCCGCCGCAGCCAGCCCTGCTGGACCACCGCCAATGATGATCGTCTCGTGCATGGTGTGTCCTCCTCTATGCCTCGTCGTCCGCGGAGGGCGCCGCCGGGATGAATCCCTCGCGCATCAAAGTTTCCGTCATCTGGCGAGCGCTCCGAATGATCTCGGATGCGCGCTCGAATTCCTCGTCATACGTGGTCGTCCGGCGGGCCACGCCCTGCTCCTGCGCTTTCATGGCAACTGCCGCCGCGATTCGCGGGAAGATCTCCCATTCGTCCATGGTGGGCAGCAGGTGATCCGGCGCCAGCCCCTTCTCGGCCACCATATCCGCCAGCGTTTTCGACGCGGCGATCGCCATCTCGTCCGTGATGGTCGAGGCGCGGACATCCAGCGTCCCGCGGAAAATGCCAGGGAAGCCCAGCGAATTGTTCACCTGGTTGGGGAAGTCCGACCGGCCCGTCGCCACGATCGCCGCGCCGGCTTCCTGCGCCTCCCAGGGCCAGATCTCCGGGATCGGGTTGGCCCCGGCCAGCACGATCGCATCCTTCGCCATGCCCTTGATCCATTCCGGCTTGATGATGCCCGGCCCCGGCTGTGAGAAAGCGACGACCGCGTCGGCCCCGCGCAGCGCCGTTTCCATATCGCCCTGAAGCTCTTCGGCGTTCGTGATCTGGCAGAGGTGCCAGCGCTGGACCAGATCGGCCCGTTTCAGGTAAATGTCGCGCCGGTGCTTGCCCAGGATGCCGGTGCTGTCGACCATGACGCAGTTCGACGGATCGACGCCATACGAAAACAGCAGGCGCGAGCACGCCACGTTCGACGCCCCGGTGCCCACGAACGCGATGCGCATCGTCTCCAGCGGCTTGTTGACAATTTTGGCCGCGTTGATCATAGCCGCCAGCGCCACGCTGGCCGTCCCCTGCTGGTCGTCGTGCCACACAGGGATCTCGGCTTTTTCGCGCAGCGTGTCGAGGATGCGAAAACATTTCGGCTGGGCGATGTCTTCCAGGTTCACGCCGCCAAACGACGGCTGGAGCATGAGCACCGTCTCGATGATCCGGTCCGGGTCTTTGGTGTCCAACATAATCGGCACTGCGTCCACGCCACCGAGGTACTTGTACAACAGCGCCTTGCCTTCCATGACCGGCAGACCCGCTTTGGGGCCGATGTCGCCCAGGCCAAGCACGCGCGTCCCGTCCGAGATGACCGCGACGGTGTTCCACTTGCTGGTCAGCTCGTATACCAGCGCCGGGTCCTGCTCGATGGCCCGGCACGGCGCCGCCACCCCCGGCGTGTACCAGATCGCGAAGTCGTCCAGGTCCTGCACCCGGCAGCGCAGCGCAGTCTGAGTCTTGCCATGATAGAACGCGTGCAGCCGCATCGCCTCGGCAGCGGGTTTTTTCGCCCGCTCCAATAATTCTTCTTTTGTAACCGTCCTATCAACCATACATTTCTCCGTTCAGCTAAAAATACGTTGATGAGAACACTATAGAAAAAACCGCTGGAACCCCGAGCCATGCCCTAACCCCATTATAGGACATCTTGGCAAGACGCCAATCTCGCCAGCTCAGGCGTTCGCAGCGGTTCATTCACACGCCGGGGATCGCCTCTATGCGGGCAGGTTACTCCCGCCCGTTGTTCGCCGCCGCCGCGGGCGCCGGCGCGGCAGGTGGCCGCTCGATCTGGTCGTATTCGAGCAGCAGCGCCTGGTAACGCTCGCGGTACAGGTCGGCCCGCGCCCGCTCTAGCTGCCACATGCGGTCGATGCTGCTCTTGAGCGGCTCGATAGCGGCCTGCGCCGCTTCGAGAGCCTCGCGGTACTGGTCGAGCTGCTTGTCGTGGTTGCGCCATGCCTCGTCGTTGGTGAGCGTGAACTGCTTCCAGCGCTTCTGGTCATCGGCGATCCAGTCGTTCCACTCCTGGCGGAAGCGTTCCTCGGACAGGCGCTGCATCTCGGCCACCTCGTTGATCCGGCGGCCCAGGCGCTCGGAGATACGCTCGAAGTCGTCGATGATCTTTTTCATCTGGCGGTGCGTTTCGGCCCAGCTCTCGAAGCGCTCCATGTAGCGGCGCATGTCTTCGTCGTAGGCGCCGAAACTCCTGGAAAGCTCGGCGACCTGCTGGTCGCGCTGCTGGATCAGCAGGGTCTGCTGCTCGATGAACTGCTGCATTTCCTCGCGGCGATCGCGCTCAGCGGACTGCACCTCCAGGATCCGGCGCTCGTTGCGCAGGACCATCGCCTCCAGCGCCTCCTGCTTGGGCCGCAGGCTGTCCACCAGCTTTTGCATTTCGGGGATCTCGGCCTGAATGTCCGAAATGCGGCGCGAGTCCTGGCGGCGCTGCTCTTCGAGGAAGGTGATCCGGCGCTCCGGCTCCTCGAATTTCTTGGCGAGATCCTCGACGCGCTGCTGGACGGCGGCCAGCGCCGAGGCAACACGATCGCGCTCGACGCGCGCGGCGGGCAGCTCTTCGATCGCGCGTTCGAGCTTGTCCGCCCGCTCTTCGAGGTCGCGCACCATGCGCGCCACGCTCTCGCGAGCGATCTCGGCGCGGCGTTCCGCCTCGCGCTCGGCCATCAGGCGCTTGCTCTCGGTGCCCTCGATCAACTGCTGGAACTCGGTGCGCAGTTGCTCAGCGATCTCGTTTTCACGCGCGGCGGGTAAAAACGTCGTGCGCATGGTGGACTGTTCGCCCTCCAGCCCGTCGAGCCGGCGCAGCAACTGCGTGACCAGCTCGGACTGCTGTTCCAGGCGTTCCTCCAACAGCGCGATCGTCCCCTTGTCGCGGCGGCGCTCCTCATCGAGCCATTCGATCATGCGTGCGGCTTGTTGCAGATCCATACCATTACTCCTACCGACTATTGGCGTTCCCCGTGGCACGCATTATAACACATCCCACGCCCGCGAGTCGGCTCGCTGGCGGATGAATCTTCCTGCGCTATACTTGCCGCATGCGCGTTGGAATCGATGTCCGACTGGACTATTACCGTCCCGGTGGTATTGCGGAGTATGCGCGCCATCTCGTCGACGAGTTGGCGACCCTGGACCGCGAAACCGCCTATTACGTGATCCACCACTTCCGCGCCCGCGACACGCTGGCACCGGGCGCGAACGTAAAGCGCGTCAATACCATCACCCCCAGCCATCACCGCCTGGAACGCTGGACGCTGCCGCTGGAGCTGCGGCGCTACCGCCTGGACCTGCTCCACAGCCCGGACGTGATCCCGCCCCAGGGCGGCGCCCGCCGCCAGGTGATCACGGTCCACGACCTGCACTTCCTGCACTACCCCGCCTTCATGACCGCCGCCAGCCGCCGCTACTACAACGACCAGATCGCCTGGGCCGTGCGCCACGCCGATCACATCCTGGTCGATTCGCAGGCCACGCGCGACGACCTGGGCAACCTGCTGTCCGTTCCCGGCGACAAGATGACGGTCCACATGCTGGGCGTCGATCCGGACTTCCGGCCCCTGCCCCCGGCAGCAATCGAGCCGGTCCGCGCGCGGCTGGGCCTGCCGGGGTCCTACATCCTGTTCGTGGGGACGTTCGAGCCGCGCAAGAACATCCCCGGCCTGCTCGACGCGTACCGGGCCCTGCGCCAGGACCTGCCCGACGCGCCCCCGCTGGTGCTGGTGGGGCGGCGCGGCTGGCTCTACGACGACATCTTCCAGCAGGTGAACGCGCTGGGGCTGGCGCCCCATGTCATCTGGATCGAAAATGCCGTGCGGGACGACCTCCCGGCGATTTACAGCGGCGCGGACGTGCTCGCCCTGCCCTCCCACTACGAGGGGTTCGGCCTGACCGCCCTCGAAGCGATGGCCTGCGGCACGCCACCCGTCGCCGCCAACCGCAGCTCGCTGCCCGAAGTCGTGGGCGACGCCGGGCTGCTGGTCGATCCCGACGATCCGGCGGCGATTTCCGGCGCGCTGCAGGCCCTGCTGGTTGACGATTCGCTGCGCGCGGAACTGGGCCGCGCCGGCGTGACGCGGGCGGCAGCCTTCACGTGGCGCCGCACTGCGGAGATTGCGCTCGATGTGTATCGTCTCTGTTTGGAATAACGCCCATGCGAATTCTCTTCCTGACCGCCCAACTGCCCGAACCGCCCCACGCCGGCGGCACGCTGCGCACCAACGGCCTGATGCGCGGCGTCCACGCGGCGGGCCACGAGGTACACCTGATGACCTTCGCCGATCCCGCGCGGCTGGCGGCCAGCCAGGCGGCGCTGAGCGAGTTCTGCGCTTCGGTCGAGGGCGTGCCGCCGCCCCGCCGGGCCATCCTGCACCGGCTGCACGATCTGCTGGTCACCCAACACGCCGACATGCAGCGCCGGTATTACTCGCCGGAGTTCGCCGCCCGGCTCGAGCAACTCCTGGCGGCGCGGGCGTTCGATCTCGTCCAGATCGAGAGCCTCGAAATGGCCGCCTACCTGCCCGTCATCCGGGGCGCGCGCCCACACGTGCCGGTCATTTACGACTCGTTCAATGCAGAGTATGACCTCCAGCGCACCATCTACGAGGCGGAAAAGCGCGATCTCCGGCGGCTGCCCGGCGCGGTCTATTCGTTTATCCAGTGGCAGCGGCTCACCCGGTTCGAGCGGGCGGTATGCCGGGCGGTGACACACACCATCGCCGTCTCCGAGGCGGACGCGGACGCGTTCCGGAAACTGGCGCCGGGCATCGCCGTGAGCGTCGTCCCGAACGGCATCGACGTGGCGCAGTACAGCCACCACGACACCAGCCTGGACCTCGGCCCGCATGCCCTGGTCTTCACCGGCTCGATGAGCTACCGGCCCAACGTCGACGCCGCGCTGTGGTTCGCCGAGCAGGTGCTCCAGCCGATCCGCGCACACGTCCCCGACGCGCGGTTTTTCATCGTGGGCAGCGAGCCGCACCCGCGCCTCGACACCCTGCGCGGCGCCGACAACGTGGAGATCACCGGCTGGGTGCCGGATGTCAACCCCTTCCTGCACACGGCGGCGGTGTACGTCGTCCCGCTGCGCATGGGCAGCGGGACACGGCTCAAACTCCTGCAGGCGATGGCCGCCGGGCAGGCGATCGTGTCGACCTCGATCGGCGCCCAGGGGCTGAACGTGCGGGACGGCGTCGAGCTGCGGCTGGCCGATTCCGCCGGCGTGTTCGTTGAGGCCGTCGTCGATCTGCTCAACCACCCGGACAAACGCCGCGCGCTGGGCGAGGCCGGCGCGGCATACGTCCGGACCCATCACGATTGGACGAAGATCGTCCCCAAACTGCTGGCGGTCTACGACCGGCTAGGCGGTTCACTTGAGAGCGAGGAAACCGAACATGAGCAAAAAGCAACGGATCCGGCCTGAGTTCGGCGAGCGCGTGCACCTGGAAGACTACGATCCCGGGTACACCGGCGAATACGAGAGCAAAGGCGACGCCAAAGACGCGCTCAAGCACAACCTGGAGCGTATCGACGTGTTGCAGGAGGTGCTCTACGCCGAGCACAAGCACGCCTTGTTGATCGTGTTCCAGGCGATGGACGCGGGCGGCAAAGACAGCACCATCCGCCACGTCATGGAAGGCGCGAATCCCCAGGGGGTGCAGGTCGCCAGTTTCAAGGTGCCCACCCAGGAAGAACTCGATCACGACTTCCTGTGGCGGATACACAAGCACGTGCCGGGGCGCGGCATGATCGGCATTTTCAACCGGTCGCATTACGAGGATGTGCTCGTGGTGCGCGTCGATGAACTGGTGCCGGAGGACGTGTGGCAGGCGCGCTACGAGCACATCAACGCCTTCGAGCGCCTGCTGGCCGACAGCGGCGTGACGATCCTCAAGTTCTTCCTGCACATCTCCAAAGACGAGCAGAAGGAACGCTTTCAGGACAGGCTGGACAAGCCCGACAAGCATTGGAAATTCTCGCACGGGGACCTGGCCGTGCGCGAGAAATGGGACGCCTACATGGCCGCCTATGAGGACGCGCTGACGCGCTGCCACACGCCCTGGGCACCGTGGCACATCGTGCCCGCCAACAAGAAATGGTACCGCAACCTGGTCGTGTCGGGCGCCATCGTCGAGGCGCTGGAAGGGCTCGACATGCGCTACCCGGCGCCGGAACCGGACCTGGACAAGGTCGTGATTCCCGACTAATCCGCCTCTTCGGGCGCGGGCACCACTTCGACCGTCGTCTCGTTGCGGTAGGTCACCATGCCAGGCTTGCCGCCTTTGATCTTGCGCACGTATTTCCGTCGGGTGACGTCCACCAGCGCGCGCGTTTCGGTTCGCGCCCGGCTGTAGTAGGCCGCGATCGCCGCCGCGCGCTCGATGACGTGTTCTGGCACCGGCGCCCCGCCGGACTTGATGATCACGTGAGCGCCTGGCACGCCGCGCGCGTGCAGCCATAGATCCTCCGGCCCGCCGCGGTCGAAGGTGACCGTGTCGTTCTGGCGCGAGTTGCGCCCCACCCACACGACGAATCCCTCGCCGGCAGGCACCTTCAGCGGCGCGGATTTCTCGCCGCCGGGGCGCGCCGTTTTGGTGCCACGCCAGTACCCGTTCGCCTGCAGCGCGTCCTGCACTTCACCGATCTCCGGCCAGTTGCTCGCCAGGTCGAGGTCGATCTCCAACTGGTTGAGAAAGTCCAGTTCCTGCCGGGTGGCCTCGACCAGTTTTGGCACTTCGGCGCGGGCGCGTTTTGCCTTCTCGTACTTTTCGAAATAGCGTTGGGCGTTCTCCAGCGGCGTCAGCGCCGGGTCGATCGCGATCTCCAGCTCCGGCCCGTCGACTTCATACTGCGCGCGGAGGATCGTCTGCCCAGGGCTGAGCGCGTACTGGTAGGCCAGCAGCAGCTCGCCGCTGTGCCGCAGGTGTTCGAGGTCCGCGTCGTCGCGCAGCGAGCTTTGCAGCGACTCCAGCTTCTTCTGCACGCGCGTCCTGGCCTCCGCGATCATCGCCTGCACCGGCTTCTTGGCGGCGCTGTAGGCTCCCTCGCCCACCATCACGCCGTAATACGTTTCCAGCGCCTCGCTCATGCCGGCGCGCGGCGTCCAGCCCTCCAGGTGAGTCAGCCGGTAGGCCGAAAATGCCGCCGGGGTTTCGGCGTCCAGCGCCACGCCCGGCTCCCACTGCCCGGCCTGAAACGCGCCGAACACCTCCTCGATCACGCTCAGCAGGGTTCGGGCGCTGGTGTCGGCGGCTTTCGTGTTGATCGCGCCGGTCGCGCGGAAGACGACTTCTTTGGCAAGTTGCGGGCTGAAGCCCAACACGCGCCGCGTGAGCACCTGCCGCGTGCGCTCGCCCGGCTCGTTGTCGAGCATGTCGGCGGCCAATCCGAGCGTCAGCGTGTGGGGATCGCGCTTGAGCTTTTGCGGGGGCGGCGGCGTATACGGCTGGCCGGGCAGCGATACCCGCACGCGGTTTTCCTGGGGGCCAACGCGCCGGAGGCAGTCCACGATGGTCCCGCCGTCGCGCACCAGCAGGATGTTTGCCCGACGCTCCATCGGCTCGATCACCAGCTCGAACACGCCTTCCGGCCCGTCCAGGTCGAGGATCATCACACGCTCCCATTCCGGCTGGCGGATCGCCTCGACGCGCGCGCCCTCCACGTAGCGGCGCAGCAGCAGGCCCAGCGGCGAGGGTTTTTGCACGCCGCGCCGCAGCTTCTCGCTCGCCAGGTGGACCCGCGCGAACTGCTGGTGCGCGCTCAACACCAGGTAATGCCGCTGGTGGTTGGCGTAGATCTCCAGCCCGATCGTCTCCGGATCGATCTCGATGGAGTCCTGCACGCGCCCGCCCACGAGAACCGCGTCGAGTTCGTCCACCAGCGCCATGATCGTCACTGCATCGAAATACATCTCGCGCCCCTCAATTCATGGCGGCACCATGCCGCATTGGCCGATTAGTCATTTTACGGCGGCAATGCTACAATGCGGTCACACCTATCGACGAGTGAGGCTATGCGCATCGCCACCGGCTCCACCAACCCCGTTAAGTGTAACGCAGTCCGCGCCGTTATGGGACCACTGTATCCCGGCGCGGAATTCGTCGCGGTCGATGTGCCGTCCGGCGTGGCGAGCCAGCCCTGGGGCGATCCGGCAACGCGGCAGGGCGCGGTCAACCGGGCGCGCGCCGCGCTCGATGCGACCGGCGCCGATCTGGCGGTGGGCCTCGAAGGGGGCGTGCAACAGACGGAATTCGGACTGATGACGTGTGCCTGGTGCGCCGTCGTCGACCGGGCGGGCCGCGTGGGCGTCGGCGGGAATTCGTGCATGCTGCTGCCGCCAGCCGTGGCCGACCACGTGCGGCGCGGCGGCGAACTCGGCGCGGCGATGGACGCGCTCACCCATACGCCGAACACCCGACACCAGAACGGCGCGATCGGCATCCTGACCAACGACCTCGAAACGCGCCAGAGCGCTTACGAGACGAATCTGCGGCTGGCCCTGGCCCCATTCCAGAATCCAGCCTGGTACCCGGTATCCGAGTCGGAGTAAGAGCCATTTCCACCATATGGGGGAACGATGACCATGAACAAACGGATTTTGCTGTTTACGCTTCTTGTAGTGCTCGCGCTGGCGATGGCGGCTTGCGGCGGCGATGACGACGCCGACGAGGGTACCGGCCACCCCACCGTCCGCCTCAAAATTGGCGACCAGGTCTTTGATCAAGACGTCTATAGTTACTGCTGGCCCCGGTCCGAAGACAACTGGGAATGCGACGTGAACGAAGCCGCCCAGGAGAATCCCGCCCTGGCAGCGGTGACTGCCGGGGACGAGGTCACGTTCGTCGTCGAAGACAGCAACGGCACGATCAAGAGCTTCACGGCAACGCTGCTGGACGGCCAGGGCGGCGTGCAGGATCTCGGTACCGGGACCGAGGGCGTCTACAACCCCGAGCTGGCCGACGGCAGATACCGGATCCGGGTCAACGTGGAGTATGCCGACGTCGAGGACGTGACGATCGACAGCCAGGACACGCCCTACGTGTCCTACGTCTTCGGCCTGGACGTGAGCGGGGTCATGGTGGCGCTGGAGCCAACAGCCACCCCCACCCTGCCGCCCACCGAGACGCCGGTCCCGACCGAGATTCCCCCCACCGACACGCCGGAGCCCACCGCCACCCCGGAACCTACCGAAGAACCGGCTGAGCTGGCAACCGAGGAGCCCGCCGAAGCCGCGATCACCGCGCCCACCACCGAGGCGGGCGGCGTCCCGACGGAGGAATCAGCCGAACAGCCCGGCGACGTCCCAACAGAAGAACCCGCGGAAGCGGCGGTAGGCGCGCCCACGCAGGAATCAGCCGGACAGCCGGGTGAGGCTATGACCGAAGAGCCCGCCGAAACCGCCGCCCTGCCGACAGAAGAAGCGCCTGAGGTGGCCGGCGAGCCGGCGGCCACCGAAGCGGTCGAGGCCCCGCCTGGGGAGAGCGCGCTCGAACCCACCACGGAAGGGCCCGCCGCGGCAGTGACCGGCAGCCTGGGCGATATCGCCATCGCGGGCACGGTGACGACCGACGTCGCCGGAAACCCGGTGCCGGTAGCGGGCGCGCAGGTCAGCTTCACGCTGGTATCGACTGCCAGCCCGGCCAACAGCCGCTTCGGCACGACCGTGACGAATGCGCGGGGCCAGTTCAGCTTCGCGCCGGTCCCGATTCACGACACGGACGAGATCGCGGTACGCGTGGACATGCGCGGCTACGAAGGCCAGCTCATCGAGCGCACCGGCGTCGAGACGGCGGCCAGCGGCGGCATCTTCGACACGGCGCTGGCCCGCCAGCCGGGCACCGCTGCGCCCCAGGTCGAGGCTCAACCTGCCGCGCCGGAAGCGCCAGCAGCAGAGGCCCCCACCCTGAACGAGATCCCCGCCCTGACGCTGGTCTACGGGGGCCGGGTCTACCGCCCTGTGGGCTACCAGCTCTGCGCGACCGCCGCCGAAGACGACGATCGATGCGTCGAACAGCCGGTTACCGGCGTCACGCAGGACCGGCTGCACCTGCTGCGCGGGACCGACGCCCAGTTGATGTCGTCCGGCGAGCGGCCCCAGGAGGTCCGGATCGAATACCTGACTGACTCCGGCGTCGCCACCGGCCAGCCCGAAACGCGGCGCGGCGACAACCGGACGCTGTTCACCATCACGCCAGAAACGGGCGACTACATCATGTCGATCCGGCTCGCGTGGGGCACCCGCCACGCGACCTATTTCTTCCGCATCACGGTGAGCAACTGACACCGGCTGGGCGGCCATTCTCACGGCGCAGGGACGCCACCGCACCATCGTCCCTGCGCCGCGCCAGCCGTTGGTAGATCACCTGTTCCGTGCTAGAATGGGCTTGGGAGAGATGATGAGCGCATCACACACGACCACCAACCCGGTCCGGCGGCACCGGCGCGACATCTGGCTGCGGATCGTAGCCCCGGTCGCCATTCCGGCGCTGCTGCTGGTGGCGCTCTGTGTGATCCTGGTGGTGGCCGCTGCCAGCGACGCGATCGAGGGCACCCAGATCGGTGTCGTGATGGGTATCGTCGCCACCGCATTCATCGCGCTCCCGCTGGCCCTGCTGTGCATCGTACCCTATGCGGTCCTGGCAGTCGCCGCGGTCGGCGCCGGACGTCTGTACCGGGTCACGACCGGGCCGCTGCAAGCAGTGCGCCGCCTGACCGGGAAAGCGGCGGTCCAGACCGATCGATTCGCGCCCAAAATCGCCCGGCCATTCGTCGGTCTCAACACGCGAATCACGCGCTGGGAATATACTATTCGCGGCTGGCAAGGAAAGGATGCAAGTGATGAGCGACATAGCTAAGAAAGCCGAAGACCAAGTCAGCGAACTGATCGATGTGATCGAAGAGCAAGATGCCCAGGTGTGGGCCTACCTGATCGGCGGCGTCGTGGCGCTGCTGGTCGGCCTGATCGCGGCCTATTTTTACGCTCAGTCCATCCGGGAGAAGCGCAAGAGCCGGCTGGAACGCATCAAGGAAACCCTGCGTGGAGGCATTAGTTTATGACCAGCGATTTACCGGTCCCTGAGGTCAATTGGAAGACCCGGATCTACATGGTTGGTGGCGTCACCGGCCTGGTCCTGGGCTTCCTGGCCGCCTACTTATACGCCCGTGCCTCTGAGGAACACGGCGCCATCGAGCCGCGGGGAATCAAGACGATGGATGCGCTCAAGCTCGCCGTGGCCCTGCTGGCTATCGTGCGCCAGGTCACGGACTTGGGCGCGGGTGACGGCAAATAACCGCATCAGATAGCTGTGTGGCGCGCCGCGTTCGGGCGTTCGTCCCTGCTGCCGGCGCGCCGGTCCCCTCATGGATTTGACGGCTCCCCTTCCTACCAAGAAACTGCTGCGCGCAGCCGGGTTAGTCGCCCGGCTGTTGATCCTGGTGTGGGTTCTCAAGGCGATCGCGCCCGCCCCGCCCATCGTGCGCCTGGGGCCGCCGCAAACCGTCCACACCGAACAGCCCGCGATCTGCGTCCATACCCGGCTCACCGACGAAGTGGAGGAGTGGAAGATCCAGCGCACGCTGAGCATGGTGCGCGAGATGGGCGCCCCGACCATCGTCGAGTTTTTCCCCTGGCCCTACGTCGAAGGGGAGCGCGGCGAATTCGATTGGAGCCATCCCGATCGCATCATCCGCCACGCCGAAAACCAGGGGCTCGACGTGATCGCTCGCCTGGGGTTGGTCCCCCACTGGGCCCGCCCGCCCGTCCACGAAAAGGTGACCACCTTCACCTACCTGACCGACGAGCACTTCGAGGCGTTCGCGGATTTCGTGCGGGCCTTCGCCGCGCGCTACCGGGGGCGCGTGGATACGATCATCATCTGGAACGAGCCGAATCTCAGCATCGAATGGGGCGACCGGCAGGTCGATCCGGAAGCGTACACGTGGCTGCTGCGCTTCGCTTACGCCGCCGCCCACGAAGGTAACCCGGACGTCACCGTCCTGGGCGGGGCGCTGGCGCCCACCACCGAGGCGGAGGACAGCCTATACGGCATGAGCGACATCCGGTACCTGGAGCGGATGTACGAGGCGGGCGCCGCCGAGGCGTTCGACGCGCTGGCCGTTCACACCTACGGCTTCACCCTCCCGCCCCAGGACGAGCCCGATCCCGACGTCATCAACTTCCGCCGCGTAGAACTGCTGCGCGCGGTGATGGAGCGCTACGGCGACGGCGACAAGTCCATCGTCATCACCGAGAGCGGGTGGAACGACGATCCGCGCTGGACGCGCGCCGTCCGTCCCGGCCAGCGGATCGCCTACACGCTGGACGCCTTCGATATGGTCGCGGCGTGGCCCTGGGCCGAACAGCTCTGCATCTGGATCTTCCGCCAGCCGCTGGACCTGCACAACCGCCGCGATGCGTACTACGCGCTGGTGTCGTCCGATTTCTACGCCAGGCCGATCTACGAGGCGATCCAGGCCTACGCTCGCGGGTGGGAAAACCCCTACGCACCATGACATCCTCGCTGTTCGACACCGTATCGCGGGCGCTGCGCTGGCTGCGCCGCCATCCACGGATCGCGCTGGTGGGGCTGAACGTGGCCGCGCTGCTGATCGCGTACGACGTCGTCACGCGGCCCGGCGCGTGGTTCGGCCCTCAGGACATCACCTGGCGGCGCAGCCAGATCAACGGCGATCTCTACGTGGGGATCGACCCCAGCTATCCCCCGTTCGCCGAGTGGACGCCCGACGGCATCATCGGCCTGGAAGCGGACATCGCCCGCGAGATCGCCCGGCGCATCGACACGACCGCCCACATCCAGATCATGGGCTTCGACGGGTTGTACTCCGCGCTGTACACCGGCAGCGTGGACCTGGTCATCGCCGGGCTAAAGGTTGATCCCGCCCAGACGAGTTGGGTACACTATACGCAGCCGTATTTCGACGCCGGCCAGGTCCTGGTCTCACCGTCCGGCGCGCCCATCGACTCGATGCGCCAGCTCGACGGCAAGACCGTCGCCGTCGAGGTCGCCTCGGCAGGGGACATGGCCGCGCAGCGCTGGAGCCGCCGCCTGGGCGCGCTGACCATCGAGCGTTTCATGCTGCCGGACGAGGCGATGCGCGCCGTCCAGAACGGCGCCGCCGCCGCGGCCCTGGTCGACACGGTGAGCGCCCGGCTGTACATCGAGGAGCATCCCGACCTGCGGATGGCCGGGGAGACGACCGTCCCCGACGGGTACGTCATCGCGCTGCGCAAGAAGAACTTCCGGCTGGCCGAAGAAATCGACCGGGCGCTGGCGGATATGATCGACGACGGCACCCTGAACGCGATCATCGAACGGTGGCTGTAAGCGATAGGAAAACCCATGCACGTCAAAAACGCGCGATCTCTGGCCGGTGTGGCAAGCCCTCACGGGGAAGTCGTCTACGAGCTGTTCGGCGCTGCCGCCGGCGGGAGCCAGGCGCACAGCCTCGCCCAGATCGTGATCCCGCCGGGCAAAGCCTCGCTCAAACACTATCATCCCGCCGCCGAAGAGAGCTACGTCATCCTGTCCGGCACGGGCCGGTTGGAAGTGGACGGCAAAACGAGCCACGTGGGGCCGGGCGACAGCGCCATCATCCTGCCCAACCAGGTCCACCAGCTATGGAACGTGGGCGACGAGGACCTGGTGCTGCTCGCGGTGTGCGTCCCGCCGTGGACGCCGGACAACAGCGTGTACCTCGACTGAATCAAAAACGGGCTGCTTCGGCAGCCCGCCACCGTCACGTGCCGGTTACGCCCCGCTGCCCCGGCCCCGCCGCAGCAGATCGTTGAGGCGGCCCAGCACGCTGTTCTGATTCATCCCCGCCACCATGCACAACAGCCACGCAATCGCCAGCTCGGCGGTGCTGGCCGTGTCGTGCAGCAGGTCCTCGTTGGCGACGGACACCAGCAAGAACGTGAACAGCCCCATCACGCCGCCCAACAGCGGGTTGAACAGATACCAGCTAATGTGGATCGGGTCGAAGTCGCGCAGCCTGGTCGTGTGGCGATCGAGCGTGACGTAGCCGGAGATCAGCGCGCCGGCCACGCCGAACAACGTTGGGTAGTACAGCGCCCCGACGATCTCGACCCCGACCGCCTCCGCCACGCCCGCGAACAACTGCTTGAGCGCCATCAGCACGACCCACGCGATGGCGCAGCCCACGTAATAGTTGAGCAGCAGGGGCCGGTAGCGGATGATGTCCGCCGTGACTTTGCGCTGGCGGTTCAGGTCGGACCGGATGCGGTAGACGATCGCGCGCGCATCGTCGAAATTCGCGCGCGACTCGAGCAGCATCGAGCTGGCTTGCAGCAGCTCCTGCTGGTAGACATCCGTCGGGCCGCGGTCGCCTCCGACCAGGTGGATCAGTTCCTCCTGCACGATGTCGATCTGGTCCCACAGCCGGTTGAGGCGCTCGTCGTCCACCAGCCGGTCGAGCAGGTCCGGGTCGGGCGGCATCGCGCCGGGGTACAGGCTCATCGGCGGCTGGCGGACGGGCACCGGGCTGCGCGGCTCCGCGTCGCTCTTCGTCGACTCGAGCGCAGCGCTCTCAGGCACCGCAAGGCCGCCGCCCCTGGCGCCCAGACCGGCCTCGTCACGCGGCGACGCAGGGTGCAGCAGCCCGCCCGTTTCGGGGAGCGGCTCATCTGCGCCCGCTTCCGGCAGGGTAAAACCATCCAGGTCGAACGATGGCGAGGGCTGGTAGACCGGCGACGCGGGCGAAAAATCGAGCAGCGCCTCGGCTTCCTCGGGCGTCAGGTCCAGCGCGCCAGGGTCCACCCGCTCGGCGTCGGGCGCGCCCGGCTCCGGCGAAATCTCCTCCGGCGCCGGCTCGGCCCGGCTCGCGGAGCGCTCGCCCAGCAGGATCTCGCGCCCTTTGCCGCGCAGCGACGCCCTGGGCCGGGAGTCACGCTTCGTCTCGCCCACCTGCGATCTCCTCTGCCAGCTTGCGGTAATCCTGCGCGATCGGATGGCTGGGGATGTATTCCAGGACCGACAGCCCCACGACCGGCGCTTCGGCCACCACGTCATCGAAATGAATCAGCGTCGGGAACATCTTCGGGCCGAACACCGCCCGCAGTTCGTCGACGACCTCCTGGGCATGCTTGGACCCAGGCCGGTACATGGTCCCAAACAGGCCCGCCAGCTTGAGCGATTCGTTGAGGTTGTTCTTGACGCGCACGACCGTATCCATCAGCGCGCGCACGCCGCGCATCGCCAGGTACTGGCACTGGACGGGGATCAATACCTCGTCGGCAGCGACCAGGCCGTTGGCCGTCAGAATCCCCAGCCCAGGCGGCGTATCGATCAACACGAAATCGAACGGAATCCGGCTGCGCTGCAGCGACTGGCTCAGCCGGTGCGCGCGGTCGGCCACCCCGGCCAGTTGGATCTCGGACGACGCCAGATCGATGCTGGCCGGCACCAGCGCCAGCCGCGCCCGGACCGGGCGCATGACACGCGCCAGCGAGACGTGGCTGTACATGATCAGCGAGAACGCGCTGCGCCGGATGTCGTACGAGTCGATCCCAAACGCAGCCGTCAATCCCCCCTGCGGATCGAGGTCGATCATCAACACCCGCAGGCCCCGTTCGGCCAGGGCTACGCCCAGGTTCATCACCGAGGTCGATTTCCCAACGCCGCCCTTCTGGTTGGCAATTACGAGCGTTCGTGCCATGCAGCCCAAATCCTGGTGAACCCGCGCTGGATGCATTATAGCATATGGCCCCTTGTGTGGATATTGCCTCCGCCCCGTCTGCAAGCCCGCGCTAGGCGAGCGCACAAACTTATGGTACACTTCCCCACCGCAACGCCGGCGAGCATCCATGCCACGGCGGCGGCTTCGAACACGTCATGTCCTGAGGCATCTGATCACACTATGAAAAGAATGTTGCACCTTTTCTTCACAGGGTTCGCGATGGGATCGGCGGACATCGTGCCCGGTGTATCCGGCGGCACCATCGCCTTCATCTTCGGAATCTACAAGGATCTCGTCAACAGCATCAAACACGTGAGCGGCGAAACGCTGGCCCTGCTGCTGAAAGGCCAGGTCCGGCAGGCGATTGCGGGCGTCCCGTTCGCGTTCCTCGTGCCGCTGGTGCTTGGCATCGGCGCCGCCGTGATCACGCTGGCGAACTTGCTGTCACGGCTGTTGGAAGATCACCCTGTCTATGTGTGGTCCTTCTTCTTCGGGCTGGTGCTGGCGTCGGTCCTGGTGGTGCGCAAGCGCGTCACCCACTGGACCCCGCCCAAGATCGCCCTGCTGCTGGCTGCCGCCCTGGGCGCGTACGTGCTGGTGGGTGCGGTCCCGGTCGAGACACCGGAAACCGCGCTGGCTTTCTTCCTGTCCGGATCGATCGCAATCGTCGCCATGATCCTGCCGGGTGTTTCCGGCTCGTTCATCCTGGTGCTGCTCGGCAAGTACGAGCAGGTGCTGGCCGCCGTGACCGACCGTGACATCCTCACCCTGCTGCTGATCATCGCCGGTGCGGCGATCGGGCTGGCGTTGTTCTCGCGCATATTGTCCTGGCTGTTCGCCAAACATCACGACCTCGCCATCGCCGTGCTGACGGGCTTCATGCTCGGCTCGCTGCGCAAGATCTGGCCGTGGAAAGAAGTGATGTCAACGCGCATCAACCGCCATGGCGACGAGGTGCCGTTGCACGAAGTCAACATCCTGCCCCCGGCCTGGGACGAAACGGTGCTGCTGGCGGTCTTTCTGGCCGGGCTGGCGATCGTGCTCATCCTGTACCTGGAGAGCCTGCAAGCTACCCGCGAGCAGCAGCCCATCGGCCCGGAGCGGCTCGACGTGCCGGACAGCCTCTAGGCTCGCCTGCCACTCCCAACAACGACGATCCCCCGGTTCATTTCCCGACCGGCGCAAGATGCTTTCTTGTGCCGGTCGTCGCGCGTTTGATCAATCCGTTGCCTGTCACCGCGTCCGGCGTTATCATGTTCCCGATCGGGCGATATCCCGCTGCCCGGTCGAAGCGATCGTGACCGGACCTGCCGCCATGGGAATCGCTGGAACCCCGATCAGCGCCGGACGCTCCGATCCAGGTGACGATCGTCGTCTGTATCGCAAGGCGCGAGCTGTCGCACAACTCGCACATCGTTCAAATGACGAAAGGAGCGTGAACGCGCGTTCACCGTCGTGCACGCCTTGAACGAGCGTCCCAATTCAGCATGGAACAGTTCATCCCGATCGATCTTGAGGAATTCATTCGCACCGTCGGTTACATTGGCGTTTTCGGGATCATTTTCGCCGAGTCCGGCCTGTTGGTGGGCTTTTTCCTGCCGGGCGACAGCCTGTTGTTCACGGCTGGCTTCCTCGCCTCGCAGGACTACTTCAACTTCCCCTTCCTGGCCGTTGGCTGTTTCGTCGCCGCCGTGGCCGGTGACAGCGTGGGCTACTGGTTCGGCAACCGGGTCGGGCGCCGCCTCTTCCAGCGCGAAGACTCGCTGCTGTTCAAGAAGAAGCACCTCTTCCGGGCCGAGGGGCTCTACGAAAAACACGGCGGCAAGATCATCGTGATCGCCCGGTTCATGCCCATCGTGCGGACCTTCGCGCCCATCGTGGCCGGTGTCGGGACGATGCATTACCGGCGGTTCATCTCGTATAATCTGATCGGCGGTCTGTTGTGGGCGGTGGGCGTGTCGAGCGCGGGCTATTTCCTCGGCAGCGCGATCCCGGACGTCGACCGCTACCTGCTGCCGATCGTCTTCCTGATCATCGTGATCTCGGTGCTGCCCCCGGCCATTCATGTGCTGCAAGACATGCTGGCCGAACGGCGCGCCGCCCGGCAGTTGGCCGACGTGAAAACCGATTCCCCGTCCAAGGTCAACTAAGCACTCTGCGCGGCTGGCAGGACGGGACGCGTGCCCCGGCCCTGCCAGCGGCTGTCAATTGACGAACCGGCGCAAGCTGTGTATAGTCCGATCAACGGTTCGGCAGCCCTCAAAAGGACAAAACGGTCATGTCGATCTTTGGCGGACGCAGACACCCATCGTCTACCGAAAGCCCTGAGGAATTCTCGCTCGATCCCCATTCCGGCAACCCTGGACGAAGCCCGGTCGGATTCGAAACCGTGCTCGGCCCCAGCGCCACCCTGCGCGGCGACCTGAAATGCCAGGCCAACGTCCGGCTCGATGGCACGTTCGAGGGCACGCTCGAGATCGATGGGAATGTGCTGGTCGGCGAGACGGCCAAGATCACCGCCGACATCCACGCCAAGAACGTGTCCATTGCGGGCGCCGTGCGCGGCAACGTCAGCGGGAAGAAGGTGCAAATTCTCCGGACGGGGCGCGTGTGGGGGGATATCGCGGCTGTCTCGATTGCCACCGAGGACGGCGCGTTCATCGACGGCAAAATCACGATGGTCAGCCACGAGGCCGCCAGCGCGTTCGATCTGGCGTCGCTGCCGCTGCCCGACGAGCTGGAACCGCTCGCTGACGAAGACCTTTCCCCGGCTGAGTCGCCCCAGGAATCGCCTGAGGAAACCGAGGTCGAATCGCCCGACGATTCGGACGAGCGGGTTTAGGTATCGTCGCCATTTGATGCTATAATCGGGCTAGATTTGCCCACAGTCTCCAATTGTCCGGCACACTGGAAGCTCAGGAACACGTTTATGATTAAGGTCCTTATTGATAGCATACGCGTCAGCCTCATGTCGCAACTGCGGGTCGTGATTCTGAAGGATCCTGACAGCGGCAGATACCTTCCGATCTTCATCGGCCCCTGCGAGGCCGAAGCGATTGCCGTCAAACTACAGGGCATGTCGGTCGAGCGCCCGCTCACACACGACCTGCTCAAATCCGTCATCAGCGAGCTTGGCGGACAAGTCCGCCATATCATCGTCAACGACCTGCGGCAGGACACTTTCTACGCCCAGATCGTCGTCGACCAGGACGGGCAAACCCGGACGATCGACTCCCGCCCGAGCGATGCGATCGCGCTCGCCGTGCGGCTGGAAGTGGATATCTTCGTGGACGAGAGCGTCATGGAGCGCGCGTCGATCACGCCGGATGAGGAAGTGGACGCCGAAGCGGCGGGCGAGGTCGATGGCGAGGCGCCCCCGTCCGAACGGCTGAGCCTGTTCGAAGATTTCGTCGAGTCGCTCGATCTGGACGATCTCGACTCGGAAGAAGACGAAGACGAGTAAGACCGGCGCGAGCTGTCGTCGTGATCGGTTCAACGGGGCTGCTAGGACGTGAGCGGCCCCGTTTTTGACACAAAATGTGCAGGGTGCGCGCGCAGATGATCTCACGCCAGGGCAAATGATGACTCAAGACACTTCTCCGGTACGTCCCGACCGCATGGCGCCCCACAGCGTCGAGGCTGAAGAAGCGGTTCTCGGCTCGATCCTGATCAACCCCGAGGCGCTCCACGATGTGGCCGCGTTCCTCCAGCCGGACGATTTCTTCATCGTCAAGAACAGTTGGGTGTGGGAAGCGATTCTGCGCATCCAGGAGCGCAACGAAGAGATCGACTACCTCACCGTGGTCGAGGAGCTTCGCCAGCAGGCGCGGCTCCAGGAAATCGGCGGCCCGGCCTACATCACCTACCTGATCAACCACACGCCGTCCAGCATTTACGCTGAGGCGTATGGCCGCATCGTCGAGCGCGCGTCGCTGCGCCGCAAGATGCTGTCCGCGGCGAGTGAGATCGCGCGGCTGGCGCACGAAGAAGACGCCGACATCAACGAGGTCATCGACCGGGCCGAGCAGTCGCTGTTCGAAGTGACCGAGCGGCGGCTCAACAAGGAGCTGGTCCCGATCCGGCTCGCCATCAGCGACTATTTCGACCGGATCGAGTACCTCTACCAGCAGCCGGACGTGCCGCGCGGCGTGCCGACCGGCTTCACGGACCTCGACCGGCTGTTGGGCGGGCTGCAAAAATCGGACCTGTGCATCGTGGCCGGGCGCCCCGGCATGGGCAAGACGTCCTGGCTGTTGAGCGTGGCGCTCAACGCCGCCCGCGCCATCAAGGGCCGGATCGCGATCTTCAGCATGGAGATGAGCAACGAGCAGATCGTCCAGCGCCTGGTATCGTCGGAGACGGGCATCAGCACGCACGTCCTGCGCCAGGGCCAGCTTCAGGAGCGCGACTGGACGCTGTTCGTCCAGGCGACCGGCAGCCTGAGCGGCCTGCGTATTTACCTGGACGACACCCCCGCCCTCTCGCCCGTGCAGATGCGGACCAAGTGCCGGCGGTTGTACAACGAATACGGCCTGGACCTGATCATGGTCGATTACCTGCAATTGATGACCTCCGGCACCGGGCGCCAGGAAAACCGCGTGCAGGAGATCAGCTTCATCTCGCGCCACCTCAAGCAGATCGCCCGCGAGTTGAACGTGCCCGTGCTGGCGGCGGCGCAGCTTTCGCGCGCGGTCGAACAGCGGCAGGACAAACGCCCCCAGCTTTCGGACCTGCGCGAGTCCGGGTCGATCGAGCAGGACGCCGACGTCGTGATGTTCATCTATCGCGACGAGGTCTACAACGAGGAAACCGAGCGCAAAAACCAGGCCGACGTGATCGTCGCCAAGCACCGCAACGGCCCCACCGGCACCGTGACGCTCTACTTCCGCAAAGAACTCACTCAGTTCGCGAACATGCGCAAAGACGCGATTGATCTGGCAGGGTTTTGAGTATGCAAGGCTTCAACGGATTTCCGCCGGGCAAACTGCACACCACGACGGTCCCCAACCTGTTTTTCAGCGAGCTGCTCCCGGCGATCGATGATCTGGCCGAGCTCAAGCTGACGGTGTACTGCTTCTGGGCGCTGCAACAGCAGGAGGGCGAGTTTCGTTACCTGCTGCGCCGCGAGGTGCTGAACGACGACCTGTTTCTCAAGGGCATCGACAGCGACCCGGCAAAGGCCGCGCAGAAAGTGCTGGACGCTTTCGAGCGCGCCACCACGCGCGGCACCCTGCTCCACGTGACGGTGGAAGGCGTCGGCGGGCCGGAAGACCTGTACTTCATGAACACGGTGCGCGGGCGAAACGCCGTGCGCGCCATCGAGGCCGGCCAGTTCGAGGTGAGCGATCGGGATTGCCCGGTGGCCCTGGTCGTCGAGCGCCCCAATATTTTCACGCTCTACGAGCAGAACATCGGCCCCCTGACGCCGATGATTGGCGATCAACTACGCGAAGCAGAAAAAGAGTACCCGGCAGAATGGATTGCCCAGGCAATCCAGCTCGCGGTGGAGCGCAACGCCCGCAACTGGCGCTACGTGCTGGGCATCCTCAAGCGGTGGGAGACGGAAGGAAACGATCGTGGACTCTCTAAACAACCATCTCAAGCGGATCGCTACCGGTATATCCAGGGAGAACTCTCCGACCTCATCGACTACTGATCGCGGCGAACGGGACGTCTGCCCGATCTGCGGGGGCATGGGTTTCGTCACGCGCGACGTGCCCATCGACCATCCGGACTTTGGCCGGGCCTTCCCGTGCGCCTGCCAGCACGAGATTCTCGCGGCCCAACGGGCGGTGCGCCTCCGCGCGTTGGGCAACCTGGACGTCGTCGCCGACAAGACGTTCGACAGCTTCATCGTCGACCGGCCCCACCTCGACGAACGGGAGCTGAGCAGTCTCCATTCGGCCTACGGGCAAGCCGTGGCATTCGCCGAAGATCCGCAGGGCTGGCTGTTCCTTCAGGGGACCTACGGGTCCGGCAAGACGCACCTGGCGATCGCGATCGCCAACTACCGGCTGGACCTCGGCGACCCGGTCCTGTTCATGACCGCGCCGGACCTGCTCGACCACCTGCGGGCGACCTTCAGCCCCGAAGCCCCGGTCGAGTACGACGAGCTGTTCGAACGCATCCGGACGATACCACTGCTCATTCTGGACGACCTGGGCACCGAGAGCGCCACGCCCTGGGCGCAGGAAAAGCTGTACCAGCTTCTCAACCATCGTTATTTGCACCGGCTGCCCACCGTGATCACCACCAACAGCGACCTCAACCGGATCGATCCGCGCATCCGCAGCCGCCTGGTCGACAAGACGCTGACGTACAGCGTGTCGATGTCCGTGCCGGACTTCCGGCGGGCGGACGCCCCCAAAGAGCCGAGCGTGCTGACGAACCTGGAAATCTACGGGGAAATGTTGTTCGAGACGTTCGACCTGCGCGAGCACATCCTGCCGGACCAGGAACGGCGCAACCTGCGGCAGGCGCTCGAAATGGCGCAGAAATACGCCGAATCGCCGCACAACTGGATCGTGCTGATAGGCGAGCACGGCTGCGGCAAAACCCACCTGGCGGCGGCCATCGCCAATTACCGGAAACGGATGGGGGAGGCCGTGGTCTTCGTGACGACGCCCGACCTGCTGGACTATCTGCGCGCGGCGTACAACCAATCGTCGGGCACCACCTTCGACCGGCGTTTTCACGAGATCCGGACCGCGCCCCTGCTGATCATCGACCAGCTCGACCTGACGAACGCCACGCCGTGGGCGCTGGAGAAGATCCGCCAGATCGTGGACTATCGCTATCTGGCAAACCTCCCGACGTTCTTCACCACGACTCAGGCGCTCGAAGAGATGGACCCGCTGATCCGCAGCCGCCTGTCGGACGGGCGCCGGTGCCTGGTCTTCGCCATGATCGTGCCGGACTACCAGGGCGGCAAACCCCCGGGGCGGCGTCCCGCGCGTCCGCGCTAAGCGCCCCGCGAACACGTCAAGCGCCCGGCGACGTCAGTGTTCACCGGGCGCTGTTGATTCCAGGATGGAGAGCGAACGCGTTCAGGCGCGCTCGCCCAGGCGCCGTTCCTTGCCCGCCAACAGGCTGTAAATGTTGTTGCGGTGGCGCCAGAAAATCATGTAACACACCAGCAGGTACACGCTGTACATCGGGTCCATCTGGCCCAGCCCGACGAGCAGCGCGATCGCAGCGCCCGCCGCCGCCGTGCCGATCAGCACGCCCAGCGAGACGTAGCGCGTCAGCAGCACGATCGCCGCGCCCAGCGCCAGGATGACGGCGACCAGCACGGTAGGCGCCAGCAGCACGAACGTGCCCATGGCCGTCGCCGCGCCCTTGCCGCCGCGAATGCTGCCCGTGAGCACCGTCGCCAGGAAAGACCAGTTGTGCCCGGCCACCGCCGCCACCGCCGCGAGCACGCTCGCCGCCGTCTGGCTGTCGGGGACGAGCCAGCGCGCGATCAGAATCGCCAGGATGCCCTTGAAAACATCCCAGGCCCACACGATCAGCCCGTAGCGAAGGCCGCATGCGCGAATCACATTCGTCGCGCCCATGTTGCCGCTGCCGACCTTGAAGATGTCCACACCGCGCGCCCGCGCGACCAGGTAGGCAGTCGGGAATGAGCCGATGATATAACCGATGGCGATGATGAGAATCACCGATGATAACTGCATTGCGGGGTCCCTTCCTGTTCCACACGTCGCATTGATAACAACACCAATTCCCCTAACAAGATACGCGCCTAACCCGCTGGAAATTTGATCGCAGAACAGGGCAAGGGTAAAACATTACACGCTATGGCATGGTGCCGGACACGAAGCCCGCAACCATACTATAATGACCATCATGAGCATAACACCTGGCGGACCGATCCGACAAAAAAGGATTCCCACGATAGCGAGGTGAGCCATGCCGGCGGACCGGCCCAGCCCGCACAGGCGCGGCGGGTTGTTGGTTGCATAGCTGGCGCGAGGTTGTGCTGGAACACGATTATTGTTAAGCTGAACGCACCCGGTGAGCCAACGGGATGTGCCTGGAGAGGTAGGGTCGTATGCGTAAGTGGTTCGTGTGTGGGTTATTGGTGGGCCTGACCATTTTGATGGCCGCCTGTGATGAAGTCCCGGCCAACGATTCGTCAGGCGAATCCCCGGATGCCGAAGTGATGAGCGTGCCCACGCGCACGGTCAAGCCCATCGTGAGTTTCACGCCGCGCTTCACGGCCACGCCCATTCCCAGCATGACGCTGACCCCCTCCGACACGCCGCTGCCCACCGACACGACTCTGCCGCCGACGGCCACGCTGACCCCGACGCCGTCGCCCACGCCCACCGTCGAGGGCGTCATCCGCTCCACCGAGAACGTGAATCTGCGGTCGGGACCGGGCTTCAACAACCCCGTGGTGCTCAGCCTGTCGCCGGGCACGCGCCTGGGCGTGATCGGCAGCGTCACCGACGATCGCGGCGTCACGTGGTACAAAGTGGCGTTCGACGACGAGGACGGCAACCCACAGCGGCTGTGGGTGAGCGGGAGCCTGCTCGAAACCGACTACGACCAACGGATCGCCGGCGCGGGCGAGGCCAGCCCTGCCGAAACCGAAGACCCCGCCGTCACGCGCACGCCGGGCCCCACCACGGAACCGAACCGCGTCGAGATCCTGGCCTACTGTCGCCAGAAGAACGTCCGCCCCGCCAGCCCGACCACGAATGACAACGTGTACATCGAGTGGAGCTGGTACGTCGCCCGCCAGGACTTGATGGACCAGCATCTCGAAAACAGCACCTACGAGGTGCGCCTGGACGGCGAGCTGCTTGATGACTGGGAACAATACGCCACCGACATGCGGTTGGAACAAGGCGTGTGGATCACCTACTGGTATTACCCGGTCGGCAAGCTCGACGCGGGCGAGCACAACGTCGATTTCCAGGTGACCTGGGACGAAGCCATCACCGACGGCTACGAGCAGTTCGGCCCCGGCACCCCCAACGAGATCGATCAGGGCGACTGCACCTTCACCGTAACCGAGCCGTGAGCGCCTGCACCCACGCTTTCGAAGCGCACCGACTTGGCGTATCATAGGTGGGTGACTGGATGACGAGCCACGCTTGAGGGGATTGGATGAGCAAGCCACAATGGGACGCGCTGGTCGAGCAGTTGAAGGATCCCGATCCGAAGGCGCGCCGGCGAGCGTGCCAGCAGTTGGCCCGCCTGGGCGATCCGAAGGCGATCCCGTTTCTACGAACCGCCTACCTGCAAGAAGATGACGAGCGCGTGCGCCAGGCCGCGCATGTCGCCCTGGCCGCGTACAAAGCGATGCAAACCGGCCAGCCGGGGCGCCGCCTGCCGGTCGGCGAGGCGCTGCTGACCCGCATCGCCGCCGGGCTGGCGATTCTGCTCGCCGTGTCGGTGGTCCTGCACGGTGTGACGCTGGTGATTGGCGCGCTCGAAGACGACGAAGACCCGGACCCCGTCCCCGTCGCGCAGACCGACCCCCTCGACCGGGACGTGCTCGTCACCCGGCTGCAGGACAAATTCCAGGAGATCGAGGGGATCGCGTCCGGCCTGCGCGGTGAGGTCGACCATTACAACGCGACCGGCGAGATCGCGTGCGACACGTCCCAGGCGGTGCCCGAGCCCGCCGCGCTGGCGCCCATCGATCAGCAGACCTACCGCGACCTCGCGCTGATCGGCAGCAAACTCGACGGCGTGCTGCCCGCGCTCCAGATCGCCCAACTGCGCTGGGGCCGGATCTGTGAGACAAACACGCCCGAGATGCAGTCGATTCTGGAGGCGTCGAGCCGGTTGGACCAGGTGGCGGGCGAGCTGGACGAGATCGAGGGACTGCTGCAGAAGGCCATCACCAACCCCGCGCCGACAATGGGTCCCACCGTGACGCCGGTGCCCACCGCCTCGCAGACGCCCCAGCCCGGCACGCCGACGTCACCGCCGAGCGAGACGCCGGAGCCAACGCTCACCGGCGCGCCGACAGCCACGCCCACACCGACCATCACGCCAACCGAGACGCCCTCACCCACCGCGACGCTGCCGTTCCCCAACCTGGACTACCGCGCGATCATCCGCGCGCTGGACGAACAGTTCCTGGTGTTGGGCGACCTGCAAAATCCTTACGAAACCGGCATGATCAACCGCTGGCAGCAGGCGCGCGAAGGCCAGCAACCCTCGGCCAGCTTCTGCACCTTCGACGAATGGCCCGCCCCGTTCGCGCTCACTGAGGCGCAGCAGGCGGAAATTCAGCGCCCCGGCGTGGCCGATCCGCAGCTCGAAGAGGCCGTCCGGCTGGTGATCGACGGCATCGATCTCGCCTACCAGGCCCGCGCGCTGTTCGAGCCATCGTGCGCTGCCCAGACGCTGGATCAGACCGCCGCGCAGGGCATCGCGCTGGGCGAAAACGCCGTCATCAAGCTCCGCGAGGCCCAGCAGTTGGTCGACACCATCCGGAGGCGTCCCTAGGCCATGAGACGGACACTTGGCATCGGGTTGATCGTCGTCGCGCTCGTTCTGCCGCGCGGCCCGGTCGCCACCGCCCAGGACGGCAGCACCGCCGCCCCGGTCGGCTCGACGACGATTCACGTCGTGCAGCGCGACGAGAATCTCTTCCGCATCGCGATGAAATACGGCACCACGGTCGAGGCCATCAGCGAGGCCAACGGCATCACCTACCCGCGCTACATCGCCGTCGGCCAGCGCCTGCTGATCCCCAACGCCCGCGCCGACACGCCGGGCGCCGTGGTGACGCACGTCGTCCGGCCCGGCGATTCGCTGGAGACGCTCGTCCGCACCTACCACACGACTGCCAGCAGCCTGGCGGAAGCCAACCGCCTGACCAACCCGGCCCGGCTGTACGTCGGCCAGGAACTGACGATCAGCCAGGGCGCGGATGGCAGCGCGCCGGCTGCCGCGCGCCAGATTCACCGCGTGGCCGCCGGGGAAAACCTCGCCCGGATCGCGCTGGCAGCGGGTGTGCCGCTGGTTGATCTGCTGCGCGCCAACGACCTGGCCTTCCCTACGCCGGTCTTCACCGGCCAGCGCCTGTGGATTCCCGGCGAAAGCGATCCCGGCGCGCTGGTCGACCTGCCGCTGCCCTTCAGCGCGGTAGTGGTCAAGCCGACCCCGGCCATCCAGGGCCAGACCACCGGCATCCACGTTACGACAGCCGGCCCAGCCACTCTCACCGGCGACTTCATGGGCTACCCGATCCAGGTCGCGACGCACGACGCCAACCAGCACGACGCGCTGTTCGGCATTCACCCGTTCACCGAGCCGGGCATCTACCCGCTCAACCTCGTCGTGACCACGCCCGATGGCGCACAAACCGCGCTGGCGCTGCGCGTCCGCGTGGACAGCGGCGGGTATGGCAGCGAGACCATTTCGCTCGACGCTGGACAGTTGAACCTGCTGCAAAACGACGTGACCGAGCCGGAATGGCAGCGCATCGCCACCGTGATGAGCGGCTTCACAGACCAACGCTATTTCGACGGCCTGATGGGCCTCCCCTCGACCGGGGCCATCACGTCCCAGTTCGGCACGCGCCGCGATTACAACGGCGGCAGCCTGAACACGTTTCACAGCGGGACGGATTTCGGCGGCGGGCCGGGCTCGCCCGTCCTCGCACCGGCGGCGGGCGTCGTCGTGCTGGCCGAGCACGTGCCCGTGCGGGGCAACGCGACCGTGATCGATCACGGCTGGGGAGTCTATACCGGCTACTGGCACCAGACGGAGATCCTGGTTTCGGTGGGGGAAGTCGTCCGCGCGGGGCAGAAAATCGGCACGATCGGCTCGACGGGCCGCTCGACCGGCCCGCACCTGCACTGGGAGATGTGGGTGGGCGGCACCCAGGTCAACCCGATGCAGTGGGTCCAGCAGGCGTTCCCCTAGCCCGGAGCGCCGACCAGCGATGGCTCCGCACCACACCGAGCGCCCGCCGATTCACCCGACTCGCGTCTACTCGCGGGCCGAAGTCGCCGAGGTCCTCGACGTGAGCCTGAGCACCGTCAAGCGGCTGCTGGCGTCGGGCCAGCTCCGGGCCAGCCAGCCGCCAGGGCTGCGCCGCGTCTTCATCACCGGGCAGGCGATCCTGGATATGCTGGAGGCCACCACCCTGCCGCGCGGCGGCGAGCGCGATACCTGACCGGCGCCCGGCCCGGCGGCTTACAGGTTGCTGCGGATCAGCGACGCGATCGCAACAATGATCATCACGACCACGATGATCACCGTCACCGCCGATTCGCCGAAGCTGATGATGCCGCCCACCAACGCCGCGATCGCGCCCACGATCACCAGCACCAGCAAGCAGCCACACCCGATTATCCACCGGGAAAACGACCGGATGAAACCGCTGACGTTGTCGCGGCCCCGATCACGACCAAACAAGCCTTCGAGGAAATCCACGAGCCCTATCCTTTACTGGACACCGGGCGGTCGTGCTCACGCCGGTTTACCCTGCCCCGCCATCCGAATCACTGACGATCTCGTAATCGTGCGTAAGCTCCACAACCGGGCGCAGCGTAGCCGACACCGAGCAGTATTTCTCGTGCGACAGGTGAATCGCCTTGGCAACGTCGCGCTCGGAGATGCCATCGCCGTCCACCACGTAATGCAGGTGAATTTTGCGGAATGCCCACGGCGCTTCGCTTTGCTGCTCGCCTTGTACGTCGACGCGCAGCTCGGTCAGCCGCTTGCGCTTCTTCTGGAGGATGTTCGCCACGTCATACGCCGTGCAGGACGCCAGCGAGAGCAGCAGTAATTCGCTGGGCTTCATGCCCACGCCGTTGGCTTCATCCTGTGACGATACCACAACCGAGTGTTTGCTGCTGTCCGTGGCGACGAATTGCAGCTTTTGTAACCAGGTTACCGTACCCATACTCATCCTTTGCCAGACCATGCGATGCCAGTTCGCATTATACCGGCAGGCGCGACCTCTAACGAATTTCTGTTAGAAACACGGCTTGTTTCACGGTATGATGTCTTGCGGACGGCGCAACCAGCAGCAGAAAACTGCATCTAAATGGGTGTAACGGTTCACGTCAATCACATAAAGGATAGACCCTCATGCCATTGATGGATCAGGACACACAAAACCAGGTGCGCGACCTGCTGGCCGTGGTGACCTCGCCGGTCAATCTGCACCTGTTCACCCAGGAATATGAATGCGGTTACTGCAAAGAAACCCGGCAGATTGCGGAAGAAGTCGCGGAGCTGTCCGACCAGGTGACTCTGCACGTGCACGACTTCGTCGACGACAGCGCGCTGGCCGAGTCGCTGCAGGTCGATAAGATCCCCGCCATCGCGGTGATGGGCGCTAACGACCAGGATTACGGCATCCGGTTCTACGGCATTCCCTCGGGCTACGAGTTCACCTCGCTGCTCGAAGCGATCATCGCCATGGGCACCGGCGCGAACGACCTCGACAAGTCGACGCTGGCCTTCCTGGACACGCTCACCGAACCGCTGCATCTGCAGGTTTTCGTGACGCCCACCTGCCCTTACTGCCCCAACGCGGTCGTCCTGGCCCACCGCCTGGCGATGGCGTCGGACAAAGTGACGGCGGATATGGTGGAAGTGACCGAGTTCCCCCACCTGGGCAACCGCTACAATGTCATGGGCGTGCCGCGCACCGTGATCAACGAGGACACGTACATCGAAGGTGCAGTGCCGGAATCGATGCTGCTGGAGAAGCTCAAAGCCGCAGCCGGGCAGCCGTCCTAGCCCTGGTGACGAAGACAACCACCGGGTTTCAAAGACATTATCTACACTACGCGTAAGGAGAAACATAAATGGCCGATACGATCAACATTGAACCGCTTGGCGCTCGCGTGTTGGTTCTGCCGATCGAAGGCGAGGCGCAGTCTCCCGGCGGCGTCCTGCTGCCCGAGACGGCCAAAGAGAAACCGCAGCAGGGCACCATCGAAGCTGTGGGCAGCTCTGAAGAGATGATGACCGATCTCAAGGTGGGCGACCGCGTGCTGTTCCCCAAGTACACCGGCAACGAGATCAAGTACGAAGGCAAGACCTACTTGCTGATGAACGAAGACGACGTGTTGGCGCGGATCAAATAAAGCCGCCCGCCACGCACAGCAAAGCCGGGGAGCGTTCCGAACGCAGCCCCGGCTTGTGTTTCAATCAGCCGGGTTCAGGAAGTCGAGCAAAGCGGCGTTGAAGTCCTCCGGCGCCTCGTGCATCGGCAGATGGCCCACCCCCGAAAAGACGACCCGCTGTGCTCCATCGATCAGGTTCTCCAGACGCGCGCCGTCCTCAGGCGCCACCCACGTATCCTCCGCTCCCCACAGGATCAGCGTCGGAACCTGGATGTCGCTGACCGGCGCGGGCAGGTTATTGTCCCTCGCGTCGCGCAGAATGCCCAGCAAGCCGGTATCCCAGCCGGGGGTATGCAGCGCCCGCCGGTACCCTTCCTCCAGCGCGGGCGTGATCGCGTCGTCCTGATACGCCGCATCGAAAAGCAGATCGCCAAACAACGAATCGATGCCCCGCCGCAGCCCAAACTGCGCCCAACGGCGCACCACCGACACCTCCAGCGCGAACGCCGGCACGGAATACGGTCCCGAGTCCGCGTTCAGGATCGCCGCATCGACGAGCACCAACCGGCTGATGCGATCCGGGGCGCTGAGCGCCAGATGAGCCGCCACGCTGCCGCCCATCGAGTGCCCGACCACTACCACCCGGTCGATGCCAAGCTGGTCCATCAGGCCGATCACCCGCCGCGCCTGGGTTGCGTGGCGGTAGTCGGTATCCCAACCTTTCTGGCTGAGGCCGAAGCCGGGTAGGTCTACCGCGTACGTATCATAACCCGCCGCTGCCAGCGCCGGGATCGTCTGCTGCCAGGTGACCGTCGAACCGCCAAAGCCGTGAATCAGCAGCACCACCTCCCGCTCACCGCCCGGCGCGTGCACGTAATACAGCGTCTCGCCGTCCACCTCGGCGAAAGCGCCGTTTTCGTCGGTCAACGCCGCCGGCGCGATGATCGGCGGGCCGCCCAGCGGCAGCAAATAGGGCACGATCAGCAGCACGAACACGAACAGCGCGATCACCCACCATCCCCACCACGTTTTTCGCAGCATGCCGATCCCTGTCTTCCTGTTGGACACCGTCCCCCAGATTATACCCAGGCAGAACGCTTGTCGGCATACCACGCCTCATGTTAAAATAGACACAACGAAGCGCACAACAAACGGTTTACAAGACCCACCATGACCCACCCGACACCCGCGCGCGATTTTCGCCCATCTCCCATCGCCGGACGCTGGTACCCTGGCGACCCGGCGCACCTGGCGAGCACGGTGGACGATTACCTCGCCCAGGCGGATGTGCCCGCCATTCCGGGCGCGATCATCGGCCTGCTGGCGCCACACGCCGGGCACCGCTACTCCGGCCCGGTTGCCGGGCACGCGTTCAAGCTGGTGCAGGGCATGGACGTCGACACGGTAGCCGTGATCGGCCCCTCGCACCACCGCTATCAGGCGGATATCCTGACGACCGGCCACGCTGCCTACCGGACGCCGCTGGGCGACGTCCCGGTCGATCACGCGGCGCTGGAGGCGCTGCGCGAGACAGTGCCGGTCGAGCCGGTCCGGTGGGATGCGGAACACGCGCTGGAGATCGAGCTTCCCTTCTTGCAGCGCGTCCTGGGCAACTTCGCCCTGATCCCGCTGGCGCTGATCGACCAGTCGCTGCATACCGCCGAAATGCTCGGTCACGCGCTGGCGAATATTCTGGCCGGGCGCAAGGCGCTGCTCGTCGCCAGCTCGGACCTCTCGCACTTTTACCCGCAGAGCACCGCTAACGCGCTCGACCGGGCCATGCTCGACGCCGTCGGGGCGTTCGACCCGGTGCGCGTGCTCCACCTGGAAACTCAAGGCGAGGGGTTCGCGTGCGGGCGCGGCGCGATCGCCACCGTGATGATCGCCGCCCGCGACCTCGGCGCGGACACGGCCCAGATCGTCGACTATGCCACCTCCGGCGACGTCACCCACGACTACGACCAGGTCGTGGGCTATGGCGCGGCTGTCTTCTTTCGGTCCGAATAACCCTGCTCGATGTACGCCGAAATCGCCGTCAACCGCCGGGTGACCAGCACCTTCCACTACCACATCCCGGCCCCGCTGAGCGGGCGCATCGAGCCGGGCCACCTGGTGAAGGTCAGCTTCGGGACCGGCTTCACCAGCGGGATCGTCGTGGCCCTGTCCGACACGACGCCGATCCCCCAGACCAAACCCGTCCTCGAGCGGCTCGATCCGCATCCCGTCGTCACGCCGGTGCAGCTCGCCCTCGCGCGCTGGATGGCCGAAACGACGCTCGCGCCGCTGGGGATGTGCCTGTGGCTGATGCTGCCGCCCGGCCTCGCCAAGCGCGGCGACACGCTCTACACCCTGCGCGATGACGCGCCCGGCAGCCTGTCCGCCATCCAGCAGCGGATCGTGAGCCTGCTTCAGCGGCGCGGACCGCTGCGCGGGCGCCAGCTCGATCACGCCCTGCCCCGCACCCGCTGGCAGAGCGCGATCCGCGGGCTGGCCGAGCGCGGCGTGGTGGACCGGGAAGCGATCCTCGAAGCGCCTGACATCAAGCCCAAGACCATCCGCACCGCCGAGCTGGTGCTCGCCCCGGAGCGCATCCCGCATTTCGCGCCGCGCCTGGGCCGCGAATCGCGCCGCGCCAACGTGCTGGAAGTTCTGCTCGCCGCGCCGGAGCGGCGCATGAGCATGAGCACGCTGCTGATGTCCGTCGGCTGCACCGAAGCGCCGGTGCGCACGCTGGCCGAAAGCGGCGACGTCGCGATCTCGCCCAAGCAGACCTGGGTGGAGATGGCGGTATCGGATGCCGAGATCGCTGCGCGCCTCACCGGTGGGAGCTACGACCGCGCCCCCGCCCAGAAAGAGGCGCTCGAACAACTCGTATCCGCCAGCGGGCCGCTGCCGGTCGAAGACCTCAACACCAATACGGTCCGCACGCTGGAATCGGCGGGGACGGTCCGGCGCTGGACCGAAGCGGCTACCGTCGAGCTGCGGCTGCCCGACGAGGAAGCCCAGCGGCGCATCATCGAGCTGCGCGGCGGCCAGCCCTATCTCGACATTCTGCACTTCCTGGCGCAGGCCGGCGAAGCGGTGGACGTGCGCGACGTCTACGAGCGCACCGGGACCGACCTCGCCCGGCTGCAGCGGCTGGCCGACGACGGGCTGATCCTCCTCGGCGAGGCGGAAACCTGGCGCGATCCGCTGACCGACCGCGAATTCGTCCCGACCGTCGCGCCGCCGCTCACCGCCGAGCAAGACCGCGCCTGGACGACCGTCCGGCAGTACATGGACACAGTGCATTGGGGCGAAATCTCGCCGCCGCCGGACGTCTCCGGCGTGTTCGTGCTGCACGGCGTGACCGGCTCCGGCAAGACCGAGATTTACCTGCGGGCCGTCGAGCGCGTGCTGGCCCAGGGACGGCAGGCGATCGTGCTGGTCCCGGAGATCTCGCTGACCCCGCAGACGGTGCGCCGGTTTGCGTCGCGCTTCCCTGGCCGCGTGTCGATTGTCCACAGCGGGCTGAGCGCCGGCGAGCGCTACGACACGTGGCGGCGCGCGCGAGCGGGTGACATTCACGTCGTCGTCGGCGCGCGTTCGGCGCTGTTCACGCCGCTGCCCGACGTCGGGCTGGTCATCCTGGACGAGGAGCACGACGACAGCTACAAGCAGTCACCGCCCATCGCCCCGCCCTATTACCACGCGCGCGACGTCGCCATCGAGATGATGCGGCTCAACCGGGGCACCGTGCTGCTCGGCAGCGCCACGCCGGACCTGGTGACCTATTTCCGCGCCGACCAGGGCACCTACCACCTGCTGAGCCTGCCAGACCGGATCATCGCCCACCGCGAGCGCATCGCCGAGCAGGTCCGGCGCCTGAACGCGCCCCGCGCCCGCTATCACCCCACCGACGCCAGCGACGCGGTGAGCGCCGATCTGCCCGATGTGCACGTCGTGGACATGCGCCAGGAGTTGCGCGCCGGCAATCGCAGCATCTTCAGCCGCCCGCTGCACACGGCACTGAACGAGGTGCTGGCCCGCGACGAGCAGGCGATCCTGTTCCTGAACCGGCGCGGCACCGCCACCTTCGTGATGTGCCGCGACTGCGGGTACATCGCCAACTGCCCGCGCTGCAACACGCCGCTGACGTATCACGGGCCGAACCAATCGCTGATCTGCCACTACTGCGGCTACCGGCGCGACCACATCACCACCTGCCCCGACTGCGGCAGCAGCCGGATCAAGCACTTCGGCCAGGGCACCGAGCTGATCGAATCGGCGGTTCAGGCGGCGTTTCCCACCGCGCGGACGATTCGCTGGGACCGCGACACCGCCACCGGGCGCGAAGCTCACGAGATCATCCTGGGGCACTTCAGCGCGGGCAAAGCCAACATCCTGATCGGCACGCAGATGATCGCCAAGGGGCTGGACCTGCCGCACGTCACGCTGGTCGGGATCATCTCTGCTGACACGGCGCTCGGCCTGCCGGACTACCGCGCCGGCGAGCGGACGTTCCAACTGCTCACCCAGGTGGCCGGGCGCGCGGGGCGCGGCGCGTTGGGCGGGCGCGTGATCCTGCAAAGCTATCTGCCGGAGCACTACGCGATCCAGGCCGCCCGCGAGCACGACTATGCCACGTTCTACCGCCAGGAGCTGGCCTACCGCCAGGACCAGCGCTATCCCCCGTTCCGGCGGCTGGGACGCGTCCTGTTCCAGTATTCCACGCCCAAACAGGCCGAGCAGGAAGCCCAGCGCGCCGCGAGCGTTTTGCAGGACCGGATCGATCGGGGCCAGTTCACCGCCAGCGAGATCATCGGCCCCACGCCGTGCTTTTTCGCCAAGCGCAACAACCTGTTCCGCTGGCACCTGATCGTCCGCAGCCCGGACCCCGCCGCCATTCTCGCCCACCTGGACGTGGCCGAGGGCTGGTACGTGGACATCGACCCGGTGGATATGCTCTAGGCGGGCGCGGTGTTGCCGGCACGTCACGCGCACACTACAATCAGTCTATCGACTCAGAGCAGAGGCACGCAGCATGAGCCAGTCGTCAGAATGGGTGAGCCTGGGGGAAGCCGCGGAGATCATCGGGGTGCACCCGGCCACCATCCGCAATTGGGCCGAGCGTGGTGAACTCCCATTCCGCCGCACGCCGGGCGGCCACCGCCGGTTTCGCCGGGCCGATCTCAAGCAGTGGTTGGCGTCGCACCGCGTCACGCGCCCAAGCGAGGCCCAGGTCGTCGTGCAGAGCGCCCTGGGACGGGCGCGCCTGGAGATCGGCGACAAGCGGGGCCTCTCGCAGCAGGACTGGTACGAGCGCCTGTCGTCCGACGCGCGCGAAACCATGCGCCAGCAGGGGCTGCGCCTCATGGATTCGCTGATCCGGTACCTGACCAATCCGGAGCTGGACAGCGAGCTTGATTCGTCCCACCAGATCGGGGAGCTGTACGGGCGGCTGCTCAAACACGAGGGCCTGTCGCTCACCCAGGCGCTGCACGGGTATTTTTACTTCGCGGATTTTTTGCTGGATGCAGTCATCCAGCTATCGGAGACGAGCACGGCACGCCCCACGCTGGACTGGGGCGCCGTCCTGCGCCAGGTGCACCAGTTCACGCGCGAGACGCTGCTCGCTATGATCACCGTCTACGAGGAGGGTTAGGCGGCAGGGACTAGCTGGGGCGCGGAAAGGGGCGCGTGCCCAACCGGGTCAGCACCACGGCGCCCAGCCCTATCGAGCCGAGTACCGCCGTCAACAGCAGCCCGATCCACGACGTGAACCAGAAGAGTCCCCAGATGCGCACGGCCAGTGTCAGCGCGATGCCGCCCACCGCGGCGCTGATCATGCGTGGCTGCTCGTCGATGTCCAGCCAGTTGAGTACGCGATTCCCGAACGGCTCGGCCAGCGCGATCCAGCCCAGCAGGCTCAACAGCCCCAGCGCCACCCACACCAATACGAAGAAGGGCAGCAGCACCAGCGGCAGCACCAGCAGCAGCGAGACGAGGTAAATCATCGTCAGGCCGAGCGCCACCAGGATCGTCAGGCACCCAAAAACGCCGGTCGTGGCGGGCGAGCGCCGCATGGAATTCGACATGCGAATGAGCGGGCGGGGCATGATCAGCGTGACCAGCGACGCCACCGCCCCAAACAGCAAGGCGCCTACCACCATACCACTGAAGCGCAGCACGACGTTGTCGCGCCAGCCGTCCATCCCGGACTCGAACAGACTGGCGACGCTCACACCGTGACCGTCGCTGCATTCTTCCTTGAGTTCCCCGTCGATCCGTGCGCCGGGCTGCCGGACGAGCGAATTGACACAGGCGACCAGGTCGCCCTGGATATGCGCGGATTCACCCACGACCAATCGGTCGGCCAGCACGACCACGTCATCGGTGATCTCGCCGCCGATCAGCACGTCGCTGCCGATGATCGTTGCCTTGCCGTCCACCACGCTCTGCGCCTCGAGATAGGCGTTCTCGATGGCAACGATCACCTGATCACCGCTGCGCTGGTTGCCGTTGGTGAGCGTATAATCCCGCCGCAGGCTGAAGCCATCCGTCTCGATCCTCGATCCGGCATAGGCCAGCGTCGCCACGAGCGTCGTGGCGAGCACCCCTAACGGAACGATCCAGCGCCAAATCCGACTCGACACAGTGCCTACCCTCTCTTGTTGGGCAATCGCGCCCAGCCTACACCACGTCCTGCTGATCGGGCATCAGGCGCGGTTCCCGCATCAGGTACCACACGGCCCACACCCACAGCATCGTGATCGGTATGACCGTCGTCAACAGCGCGGGCACCATGGGCGTCTCGCTCACGGCTTTGTTCAGGCTCTCGCCCACATCCGTGATCAGGCCCGCCGAATAGCCGATCCCGTTGGCGACGACCTGGAACCCCGCGTTGAGGATGCCGGGATTGGTGATCGCGCTCGCCACCACGATGACCAGGCCCGAGAGCACGGGAAGCACCAGCAGCGCGGCCACGGCCAGGCCCACCGCGAAACCGGTGGTCAGCCGGCGCCGGGTGATCTCGGGCAGCTCCATAGCGGCGATGGCGGCCATCACCCGCAGGGCGAACCCCGCCGACGGGCCAACCATCGGCGTCTCGCTCAACAGGCGATCGACGCGCGTCAGCCGCTTGGTCTGCCCGCCAGCCTCGGCGGGCTCCTCCATTCGGGCTTTGAGCGCGGCCAGTTCTTCCTCGCTCAAGTCGTGACGGTCGTCACGATGCAGGTGGTGATTTTCTGCCATCAGGATCCTTCCATTGCAACATTGAGAGACGATAACGGCTGGGACTCAAGCTGGTCCGCCAGCGCCTGACGCGCCCGAAACAGGCGGCTCTTTATCGCACTTTCGGTCGTTTCTAACATCTCGGCAATCTCAGCGTACGACAGGTCGTACCAATAGCGCAGCACCACCGCCAGCCGGTAATCCGGACTCAGGTCCTCTAACAACTCCTGAACCAGAATGTTCCGCTCGTTGGTCAAGGCTGCTTCCTCCGGCCCCGGTATATCGCTCGCCAGCGCGGGATGTGGCGGCAGCGGCTCGTCCAGCGACAGCCAGGTGAGCCGCCGGCGCCGCAGGCGATCGATACAGTGATTAGATGCAATCGACAGCACCCAGGTTTTGAACGAGCGCGTCTGATCGTAGCGGTCGAGATTGGAATAGGCGCGCAGAAACGCTTCTTGGGCCGCATCCTCAGCTTCGCCGCGTTCGTTCAGCATCCGGTAGCACAGGTTGAACACGTCACGCTCGTATCGCTGAACGAGTTCTCCAAAAGCCTGCTGATCGCCCGCGAGTGTGCGCTGCACCAGCAGGACATCATTTTCTTCACTCACGTGCACCCTACCTGGCAAACTGCCTTGCCCCTACTATGACTGTTATACGCATGAGGTGGGATTCAGTTGCGCGTTCCGCGCCGTACATTGGCGACTGGTCATGACCGCCTTTCACGAGGTAGAATGCGCCCTGACCGCACTGCACCAAAGGAAACCACTTCATGGCTGTCATTTACCGCGAAACAGATGGCGATCTGGGCCTGCTCATCGACAAGACGATCGGTGTCATCGGCTATGGAAACATGGGGCGCGCTGTGGCGCTGAACCTGCGCGACAGCGCCTTCTCGATCCTGGTCGGCAACCCGGACGACGAGTACGCCCAGGAAGCGTATCGCGACGGCTTCCAGGTGAACACTATCGCCGAGACGGCGGCGCGGGCCAACGTGCTGCTCCTGATGCTGCCCGACGAAATCGCGACCCAGGTTTACCTACACGAAATCGCGCCGGGCCTGCGCCAGGGCGATACCCTGGTGTTCGCGTCGGGGTACAACGTCGCGTTCGGGTTCATCGAGCCGCCGCCTTTCGTCGATGCGATCCTGGTCGCGCCCCAGGCCGTCGGCCAGGGCGTGCGCGAGGGCTACGTCACCGGCAGCGGCTATCCGAGCTTCGTCGCCGTGGCCCAGGATGCGTCCGGCGAGGCGTGGCCCCGCGTGCTGGCAATCGCCAAAGCCATCGGCGCGCTGTATCGCGGCGCCATCGAGATCACGTTCCAACAAGAGGCCGAGCTGGATCTGTTCTTCCAACAGGCGCTCCTTCCGGCGCTGCAAAGCGTCCTGCATACCGCCATCGAAATCCTGAACCGCGAGGGCTTTCCGCCGGAAGCCGTGCTCACCGGGCTGTACCTCTCCGGCGAGCTGGGGTACATCATCACCAAGTGGGCCGAGGCCGGGGTGATCCCCAGCATGAACATGCACTCGCAAACCAGCCAGTACGGGACCCTCTCGCGCCTGGAACGTTTCCGCGAGGTCAAGCTCAACCGCCAGATGGAAAGCGTGCTCGACGCGATCCGGCGCGGTGACTTTGCCCAGGAATGGGCCGCGGAATACGCGGACGGGTACCCCCGACTGCACGCGCTCCGCCAGCGACTCGCGAGCCTGCCCATCTGGCAACTCGAGCAGGACGTCCTGGCGGCGCTCAGCGCCCACGGACCCGATCAGTCTTCTTGAGCGCGCCCCGGTCAGATCGGCTCGGCGTGCGTGTCCGTCCACTGATTGTACCGTTCCCGCAGCGCGGCGACCACCGGCCCGACCGCGCCGTCGGCCACCGGCTGGCCGTCGATGGCAGTGACCGGCACCACGCCCCGGCCACTGCTGGTCAGCATCGCCTCGGATGCCCTGGGCAGATCGTCGACGGTCAGCGGTTCCAGCTTCACCGGGATGATCGACGGCGCCAGCGTCAGAATTGCGCGCCGGGTGATCCCTTCCAGCACACTGTCGCCCGCCGTGTGCAGCGCGCCGTCCAGCACGGCGTAGAAATTGCTCGACAGCCCTTCTAGCAGGCGGCCCCGCCCGTTGACCAGGATGCCCTCGTAAGCGCCGGGCGGCAGGCTCTCGTAAGCGGGCCGCCGCGTCGTCATCCAGTCGGTCGTCTTGGCGACCGGGTTCGCCCGCACCATCGGCAGCGTGATCACGTGCGCGCCCCCCTCCTGCACGTCCTGGGGCACCGGCTGGTACGGCTCCACCGCCAGGTAGAGGCACTCCGGCTGGTCGCGCGGGACGGTGATCCGGAATTTCGCGTCCGGAAACTTCGCCTCGTGCAGCAGGTCGCGCAGCGCCGCACGTAACCGCGCCCGGTCCAGGTCCAGCGGGATATGCACCAGCCGGGCGGATTCTTCCAGGCGATCCAGGTGCGCATCGAGCAGCAGCGCCCGGTCGCCGTGAAACGTGCGCGCCACGGTGTACACGCCGGACGGTTCGTATGGCACGGCCTCGGGCAGCGACTCCACGGCATAGGGCGTGGGCACCACGCCGTCCGGGGTGAGTATTACGGTAGGAATGGGTGACATAAACCTCTCGTCATGTGAAGGTCAAGGAGAAAACACCGCGATCACGCTGGGCAGTTGGTCCAGCGCCGGGTACGTTTCCCGGTACGCCCCCGCCGCGATTGCCAGTCCCGTCGAGCGGCCTCCGTCGAGCGCCACGGCAATCGCCAGGTCCAGGTCGCTGTTCAACAGCCCGTGTTGGAGGTCCGCCAGCGAGATCATGCCCAGTGGAACGACTATCAAGATTATCCGCCCGGCGCGATCTTGTCCAACAACCGACCGGCGCGACGGCACCTCGAACCCGTCGCCTTGCGGCGCCAGCACGCCACCGGACTCGATCAGCATCGGGAAGGATTGGATCGCCTGCTGCAGCGGCTCGCCCTGGTATGGCTCCGAAACCAGCGACCGCACGCGGACCCCACCCGCGGCCACCTGGAACATGCCGCCGAATCCGCTGAACGACTGGCCGAACGCGCCCTGGCTGTTGACCAGCAGGCCGAGAACCCGATCGCTCTCGTCGAAGAACCCGCCGTTGACGACGACCACCGGCTGCAACATGGTCTGCCATTCATTCAGGCTGTAAGGCGCGCCGGGACTGTAGTGGACCTCGAACCGGACGAGGGCCGGATCGAGCCGGACGGCGACCGCCGTCACGTCGAAGCTTCTCCCGAACTTGAGCCGGACGTCGCGGCGTTCCACGCCGGGCGCCACTGCCCGCCAGTCGCCGCTGTCCGGAGTCGCCGTCGCCGCGGGCAATGGTTGCGGCAGCACGACGTCGACCGCGCTGCGGCTCAGCGTGCAGCTCAGCAGCGACAGCACAGCGCCCGCCGCCCCTATCCCGAGGGTCAGAATTCGGTGTCGTATCACGGGCATCCTCTGTGAATTATGTGTTGTCGTCTCGATCGCGCTGGGATGTCTGGCGGCGTTCCAGCAGCCGCGACGCCAGCGTGCCACCGTCGGACGGCGCCGGCGTGCTCGACGTGTCGCGCGGTGATGTCGAAGGCGGGGGTGGCTTCCTGGGCGGGCCAGCCGGACGCCGCGACGATCGCTCGACGCGCGGCGCGGGACGCTCCTCCGGCAGGTCGTCGGCGGGGGGCCCGGCGCTGCGGGCGCGGCCCTTGGCGTCCATCAGGCGGTGCATCCGGGCGGAGGACTCGGTCAGCGGCGGGGTGGCGCGCGCGCTGGTCCCCATCCACCCGGCGACACGCGCGCGGGCCTTCTCCAGGTCGGTCCGCGTGATCACCAGCCGCCGCACGGCCACGTCCACGACCAGCAGCAGCAGCGCCGCCAGCACGAAATAGGGCCATACCGGCTGCGCCGCCTGTTCCTGGTCCAGGTCGTGCAAAAACACGTCGTCCGGCCTGTCGCGCAGCGACGCGCCGCCGGTCGTCTGCGCGATGTGGTCCAGCAGCATCTCGCCGGTCTGCTGTTCGGTGCCGCTCACGTCTACATCGTATTCGGACGAATAGCTCAGCACCCAGCCTGCCGTCTGGACGACCGAGTGCGGGGCGAGGCTGTCAGCCGTGTCGGGCGTGCCCCCGGCGACGGTGACGAAATAAGCGCCCTCGTCCTCCGGCGTGAAAACCGCTTCGTAGCGGCCCGGCGCGACCTGTTGGAGCCGCAGCGACGAGGTTTGAAGCTGGGCGTTGATCACCGACGCGTCGAGCTGCAGGCCGTTCAGGTAATCGCCGGTCGTGTCGCGGGCATCGACCGTGACCACCGCCTGCTCGCCCCGCTGCGTGACGCGCGCCTCGACGTTGGTGGTCGCGTCGTCGATGATCGTCCAGCGGATCGCCTGGCTCCAGAAATCGGCGTACCCGTCCCAGCCGATCCAGTTGGCGGCCCACCGCGCCGACGCGTCCGACGTGAAGGCCACCGCCCGGCCCAGGCCGTACTGCCACGCTGCCAGCAGCGGATCGTCTTCCGGTCCGTGCAGGATCACGGTGGCGGTTGCCTTCTCCGTCGTGGCAATGTAGCCCTTCAGCACGGGCATGCTGTCGAACCCCTCGACGATGGGATGGCGCGCGTTGAGCGTGGGCGCGAAGTCCTGCTCGAAAATGTAGGACCGGGTGGCGAGCAGCGTCTCGGCGGTGAAAATGGCCGGGATGGTGGACACGTCATACGCCAGGTGGAAGTGCCCGTGCCCGGCAGCCGCCACGTCCTGGAGCCACTGGGCGTAATCCTGCCCTACGGCGATGACCGAGGTCGTGATGCCGTAATTCTGGTACATCCGGTCCACCGCCGGGATGATCCCGCTCGGATCGGCGCCGCCGTCGGTCAGCAGGATGATGTGCTTGAGCTGCGAAGGATCGTCGCGCAGCACGCGGTCGGCAGCCAGCACGCCCTGGCGGATATTCGTGCCGCCGCCCGGTCGCAGCGTGCCCACCTGGTCGCGCATCTGGGCGCGGTGGGCTTCGTCGCCCAATTCCTGAATGTCGAGCACGAAATAGGCGCTGATGTCGAACGACAACACCCCGGTTCGGTCGTTATCGTTGAGCAGGTCGAACGAGCGAACGACCGCCTCTTTCGCCAGCTCCAGGTTCGACACGCCGCTCGGCCCGGAGATTTCCATACTGCCGGACCGGTCGATCACGAACAGCATGGTGAGCTGCGGGATGCGTTCCTGGTCGCGGATGCGCATCTCCACCGGCAGCGTCTCTTCCAGCGGCGTTTCGAAATAGCCGCCGACGCCAAAGCTGTTGGGCCCGCCAATCGCCACCAGCCCGCCCCCCAGGTCGCGCACGTAGGCCTGCAAGTACGCCATCCGGTCTTCGGTGAGGTCCGTCGCCGAGACGTTCGCCAGCACGATGCTGTCATAGCTGCTCAACGGCGCCAGCCCCAGCGGCAGGTCGCGCGGGCCCTGGACGTCCACCCGCAGCCCGGTATCTTCCAGCATGGCGCGCAGCGTTTCGATCTCGCGCTCGTCAGACGTCACGAGCAGCACGCGCGGCGGGCCGGTCACCTGCGTGAACGCCGAAAGCTGGTTGTTCTGGTAGAACACATCGGCGCTGCGCGGCTCGACCACGACGCGAAAATCCACGAACCCGGCAGTGGGCACCACGATATCCGGGAAGACGAACGTGTTGTTCCCCGGCTGGAGCGTGACGTCCTCGCGGTGAATGACGCTCCCGCCGGACAGCACCTGCACCTCCGCCAGGCTGTCGCGGCGGTTGGTAGCGAGCGTCACCGTCAGGTCGAACGACTCGCCCTCGTTGACGGTCGCCGGCACCGCGACGTCTTTCACCAGGATTTCCGGCCCGGCGACCGCGTCCGCGGCCAGCGCGTCGCCCAGGAACACGGTGTCAATCTGCACGTTCGTCGCCGCCGCCAGCCGGGCGACTTCTTCCGCGTCGCCGACCGTCTGCTTCCCGTCGCTGACGATCACCATGCGCTTGGCCGTGTCTGCCGGGAACAGGGCCAGCCCCAGGCGCATCGCCTCCGCCAGGTCGGTTTCGAGCCGGATCGGGTCCGAGCCCATCTGCACCAGTTCGAGCCGCTCGGTGATCGGAATCTCGACCAGCGCATCCGCGCCGAACACGACCACCGCGGCCTGATCGCCCTCGCGCATGGCGTCCGCGGCGATGCGCACGTATTCGAGCGCGGCGCTCTGCTGCGCGGGCGATACGCTGTCCGACACGTCGATCAGGAACACGACCGCCAGCTTGTCGGCAGTGCGCTGCACCTGGATTCCCGCCAGCCCGATGATCAGCAGCGTCACCAGCAGCAGCCGGATCGCCAAACTGAGCGTGTCGCGCCGCCGCCGGTAGGCCAGCCGCGGCCAACCTACCACCACGAACACGGGCAGCAGCAGCAAGAGCAAGAGCGCGTTGGGGTTGACGAAGCTCATAGGCGCCCTCTCGTGCTCGAGCGCGTCCGGGTCCAGCCGGATCTGCGCGGCTCGCGGCGCGTGAGCCGTGCCCAGAGGCTGCTCCGGCGCGAAACGTCACGCGGGCCGCCGCGCAGCCCGCCCAACGTCACGCGAGGGATGCGGCGCAGCGACCGGTGATAGACCCACCACTCGACGAGCAAGATCGCCAGCCCGATCCCGGCCACCCACCGCCAATACTCGCGGCGGCCCTTCTCTTCGCGTGCGTCCTGCGCGATGGTCGTCGTCCCGACCACGACGCTGCTCTCCGGCGCGATGCGGCTCTCGGCAGGGTCGAACAGGTTCACCGCGAACCATTCGGATTTCACCGTGTCGCCACCGCGGCGCAGGTCGAGCCGGTACAGACCCGGCTGGAACGTGCCCGCGAAGATCGCCTCGCTGCCCTCGGGCCGCAGGGTCACGCGCTCGCCGCCGGGCTGGACGATCGCGATCTCGTCCGCGTCCTCGATGAACCGCACGCGCACCGGCGCGCCGGGCGGCAGCGAGCCGGCGGCATCGCTGATTCGCTGGGGCGAGAACCACGCGCTCAGCTCCGCGATCAGGATCGGCCACGCAGGCTGGAGCACCATGTCCGTGTTCGGGTAGCGCGCGTCGAATGGCAGAATCGCCACCTGCCGCCCCTCGACCTCGCCCGCGACAACCAGCGGCGCGCCGCCGTCCGACATGAGCGGGGTCGCCCAGTCGACGCCTCCCAGCACGCGATACTGGCGCAGGTTCACCGCGTTGATGGTCACGCCGAGGTTGCGCGTGCGCGGGTCGTCCCGGTTCACCTGGAGCGGCGCCCCGGCCTCCACTGTGCCGCCCAGGCTGAAGAACGCCGTGCCGCGCGGCGGGTTCACCAGCAGCAGGTCGCCATCGGGCAGGACGTCCGGCAGCCAGCCATCGAACACGAACAGGTCGAACTCCTGCTGCGGCAGCGACTCGCCGGGCGCCGCCTCGGCCAGCGTCACGCCGCGCAGGCTGCGAAAAATCTGCCGCAGGAAGATGTTGTTCTCCGTCACCAGCAGCACGCGGCCCGCGCCCGCCCGGTCGCGCACGGCATAGGCCACGTCATCCACGGCCAGATAGTCGTTCTCCGCCGCGTTGCGCGGCAGCGTCAGGCGCGTGGTCAGCGTGTCGAACTCGTCCGGCAGGGCGATGTCGAAGATATCGACGTAGCCCTCCGCCGGGACCGAGTAGCGGTACGCCCAGTCGATGACCTCACTCCCGTCCACGTAGCCGGAGAAGATCACGTCGGTGTCGGTATCGCCGTAGTTGCTGATGCGCGCGAACAACTCCGGCGGGCGCCCCGGCAGCGACGACATCGCCAGCGCCGAGATCGCGAGGTTGCTCGTCGCGCGCCCCACGGGCACGAAGCGCACGTCGCCCGGCACCGGCGGCAGATCGGGCGGCAGGCCGCCGTCACTCACGATCACGACTCGCAGTTCATCCACGCCCACCGCGCCCGCCGCTGCCAGAGTCATGGCCGCCGTCCAGTCGGCGCTGACGTCGCCCGCCACGGCGGACCGGATCGCATCGCGCAGCACCAGCTTATCGCGCGAGGCCGCCGCCAGCACTTCCGGCACGTCGCTGACCTGGATCACGGTCATCGTATCGTCGGTGCCCAGCGTGTCGACCATATCCAGCCCGATCTCGCGGGCGGCGGCGAAGCGATTCGGCGCGACGTCGGTCGCCTGCATGCTGGCTGACGCATCTAACAGCAGCACGATCCGCCCGGTGGTGATCGTGCTGACCTCCACGAACGGGCGCGCCAGGGCCAACACCAACGCCGCGAGGATCAGCAGTTGGAGCAGCAGCAGCCAGCTTGGGCGCAGCCGCTGCCAGGGCGCGTTCGCCTCGCGGTCGCGGACCAACTGCTGCCACAAAAACGTGCTGGAGATCGGCATTTCGGTCCGGCGCAGCCGCAGCATGTACAGCAGCACGATCGGGATCGCCAGCGCGCCGAGCGCGAGAGCCAGTGGTGTCAGGAAAGATGGCATCTCACTCCACCGTGATCTCTACCGGCAGGATGACGTGATCGCCCCCACCAGAGACGGGAATGCGGTAGTTGGTTTCCGGGTTGTAAAATCCCACTTCCAGCCGCGCCGGGCCGCGATAGCCCTGCCCTTCCGGCAAGAAGGCCAGCCGGTGCACGTCGACCAGGTACTCGCCCTTCACCCAGCCGGTCGTCAGGCGCGTCTCGTCGACCGGGTACCCGTCGTGCTGGGCGATCACGATCCCGTCGGCGCTGAGCAGGTGCGTGAAAACACGGTACGACGCGTTCGCCGTGCCCGTCGCCTTCCAGACGAGCGTCAGGTCGAACATTTCGTCCGGCGACACGGTCGCCGAGGCCACGCTGATCCCTTCGAGCGTCGCCAGCCCGGTGAATCCCGCCCCAACCGGCACATCGTACGGCGGCGGCGCATACAGGCGGTCGGTCTGTTCCAGCGTGTACGTCGCCAGGGTCACCGGCTCCAGCGTGTCCGATCCCACCGCGAGGACCGCCTCGCCGCTGGCCCCGGCGGGCACGACGAACGCATGCCAGTCGAGGCTGTACCCGGCGAACACGCGCACCGGCTGCACGACTTCCCAGCCATCCCCGCGCAGCGCCATTTTCGCCCCGGTCCACGGCCCATCCGCGCAGCAGTCGTCCGGCGCCTGCCACTTTAACGTTATACGCAGTTCCTGGCCCGGATTGAGGGTGGCGTGCTGCGCATCGTGCCCGATCAGCACCACGTCCTGCCCGACCGGGATCGCCACCTGTTCGCGCGGCGGGATCGGCTCGCGGGCCCCCACCGGACGATCCGGCGTGACGGTCGCCAGCATCAAGCTCTTGCCGGACGGCACGCCGTCGATCAGGCGATCCAGCCCGTGCGGGTCGGATGCCGCGTAGACGCCCACCTGAACCGCGTATTCCTGCGGCGGCGCCCCCACCGGAAGGCGCAGCAGGCTGTACGCCTGCCCCGTCTCGCCCGCATCCCAGTCGGACGTCGGCGCCTGATCGGGCTGGCGAATGTCCGTGTCGCTGCGCGCGATGATCCAGCCTGCCGGGTCGGTCGTCATCAGGCGCCCGGCCACGCGCCAATCTTCGCGCGTCTCCGCCGGCAGCCGCCACGTCGTCTCGATGCACACGCTCTCCCCGGCGGCCTGCGCCGCCCCGGCCAGCGCGACTCGCCCGTAGTCGGCCTCTGAATCTGGCAGGCGGGCCAGCGCCAGCGGGCGCTCGATCTGGTAGCCCTGGGTGCTCAGGCCCAGCACGGTGAACGGTCGCCCGGTGGGCTGCCCGGCGGCCTCCAACAGGCAGGGATACATCCCGCGCACGTCGGCGGGAACCTGGTACCACGTCAGCAGTTCCACCCGGGCCGGAAAGTTGCGCCGGGCCAGCGCGGCATTGATCGCGGCACTCGCTTCTGCTGCGTCGCTGTGCAGGTCCACGCCGAGCAGTTCGGCGCGGATATCCAGCTCGTCCGCGTAGTAGTCTTCCAGCGCCGGATCGAAGCCATACGGGATCACGACCAGCGCCTCGGGCGGCAGCGTCGCGTAATATTCGGCCACCGCGCGAAAATCGTCGTGCTGGTAGTCCGGATCGTTGAGCAAGTCCGGCAGGCTGGCCGCAGCCACGCCCCAAAACAGCGCGATGGTCGCCGAGACGGCGATTCGCCGCTGGTCGTGCTCGTGGGGCAGGCTCTCCACGCCCAGCACGATCACCAGCACCGTCGCGGGGAGCGCGGCCACGTAATAGCGCGGGTGGAAGTCGATGTGCGCCGCGTGCAGCAGCGCCGTTGATAAAACGGGCAGCAAGACCGCCTGCGACGCGGCGAGCAGCGCGGGCCGGCGGCGGTCGCGGATCACCACCGCCAGCAGGCACAGCAGCGTGAGGACACCCACCAGCGCCGACCCGATGACCAGCGCGTTCTCCGCGCCGATCTGAGCCGGGACCGGCGCGAAGTAGCCCTGCCACGCGTCCCACACCAGCCCCGGCCCCAGGCGCGGCGGCGTGTTCAGCGCGGTGCCGCTGGGCGCCAGCCGCAGCAGCCACGGCAGATACGCCACCAGCAGCGCCGCCTGCAGCGCAGTCCACCGGCCCAGTAGCCGCCACTGGCGGTGGTATGCCCACACCGCGACCACCACGAGATTTAGCCACGCGACCACCGGCACGCCGAGGTTATGCGTATAGAGCAGGGCCAGCTCCGCCAGCGCCAGCCCGCCCCACACGCGCCACGAAACGCGCCAGGGCTGGCGCAGCAGCCGGTCGGCCAGCACGAGGATCGCCACGGTGAGCAGCGGCACCGCGACATACGCCCGGATCTCGCGCGCGTAGGCCCAGTGAAGCGGCACCACCGCCAGCAGCACCGCGGCCAGCACTGCCGCATCCCGCCCCACCCAGCGCCGGGCGGCCCAGGCCGCCAGCGCCACGGTCAACAAGTCGATGAAGACCGATCCCAGGCGCAGCGCCAAGACCGACTCCCCCGCTCCGCGCGCGAAGAGGTGCAGCAGCGCGTAATAGCCCGGCGGGGTATTGTCCTCTTGCAAGCCGAAGGGACTGCGCATCGAGACGATCGACCATCCCTCGTCGTGCCACACGCTGGCCCCATCGAGATCGACGACGCGCAGCGCAAACGCGCCCAGCAGCACGAGGGTGAGGATCGCCAGCCGGGTCCGGCTCGAGGGCAGCAGGGGCGCGCGCATCAGCGTACCACACTCACCCGGCGCAGCTCGGACAGGATCAGTTCCTCCCACGGCGTGCCAGTATCGACCGCGACGTAGTGAATGCCGCGCCGCACGCAGTACGCGCCGATCTCAGCCTGCCAGGCTTCAAACCGCTGGAGATACAACTCGCGCATGCCCGCGTCGATCGTGACGTCCTGCGGAATGCCCGTCTCGACGTCGAGCAGCTTCAGGTCGCCGGTAATTTCGGGGTTCACCTCGTCGGGCGATAGAATCTGGATCACGGCGATCTCGTTGCCGCGCCCCAACAGCGCTCGCAGCCCGTCTTCGTAACCTTCGGGCGACATCAGATCGGTGAGCACCACGCACAACCCAGGCCGCGCCGACCGGAGCGCGTAATCGCGCAGCGCCGCGTTGAAGTCCAGCCCTCCGCGCGTGTGCAGTTTTTCCAGCCAGGCGAACAGGTTCAGGATGTAGCCACGCCCGCGCAGCGGCCCCCAGCGCGCGCCGCCATCACCGCGCAGGGCCGTCACCGTGACGCGATCGCCGCCCGCCAGCGCGATGTAGGCCAGCCCGGCCAGGACGCGCTGCGCGTAGAGGAACTTGTGCAGGTCGCGCGGGCCGGACCGGGGCCAGTCCATGCTGGCCGAAGCGTCCAGCAGCAGGTGCACGGCCAGGTCTTCCTCATCTTCGAGCAGCTTGATAAACGGGCGCTGGAGCCGCGCGTAGATGTTCCAGTCCAGGCGGCGCAGATCATCGCCGCGCACGTAGTTGCGATAATCGGCAAACTCGATGCTGGTCCCGCGCCGCGACGACCGGCGCTCGCCTTTGATTGCCCCGGCGCGGACACGGTTCGCCACCAGCATCAGGCGTTCCAGCTTGCGCAGCGTCTTCTCGTCGAAAACCGGTTCGGCCATACGCGCTCTCTCAGGACGCAATATCCTGGCGGCGGAAAAGGAAGATGGTCAGGCCCACCAGCCCCACCACCCACGCCGCCAGAACGAAGATCGAAAAGGCGAGGCTGTCCGTCATCGTATAGCGGGCTTTGTCGCTCACCTGGATGGTCCACTCTATCGCCTTGTCGGAGTTGATCCAGCTCGACACGTTGAGCAGGTTATAGCCCGGCGTCAGGCGATAGAGATGCACGATGCGCGGGATGTCCAGCAGCAGGCCGATCAGCGCCAGCACCGGAGCCAATAGATTCTCGACAAACGTGATAGCAAACCCGACGAGCACGCCGCCCAGAATCGAGCGCGTGAGCATCCCCGCCAGCGCCGCGTACCCCGCCGCGATGATCGTGGACGTGAAGGCCAGGGCTGCCGCCAGCGCGTAATCGCCCGCGAAGTCCGCCAGCACGTCGCCCGTGAGCGTCGGGCCATACGGCATACCGGCGATCCGGCTCAGCACGCCCGTGCCCACCGTCCACAAGATGGACATCAGCACGAAGGCCGTCACGATGAACGCGCCCAGCGCCAGGAACTTGATCACGATCAGCAGCGAGCGGCGGTTGCGCGGCACCACGTTCTTCCACGTCTGCCACTGGTATTCCCCCGCGAAAACGACCGCCGTGAAGCCCAACAACACCAGCCGCCCCAGCGGATTGTTGGGGATATTCCAAACGGCGACCGCCTGCTCCGTCCACTGCGTGGGCGCGTCGAAGAATTGCTCGCGCGCCGTGGACGACAGGGCCATGATCACGCCCACAACCAGCATGAACGCCAGCGCACCAACCGGAAAGATCCACACCAGACACCCGGCCACCCAGCGGTTGCCCGCAATTTTCACCCATTCGGCCCGGAAGAGATTAATCACGACGTCCGGCCTCCTCGCGCACCACCGACAGGAAAAATTCCTCCAGGGACTGGCGCTGGCTCACCACCTGGTAAACATCCACGCCCTGCTCCACCAGCCGCCGGACGAGGTGCGGCGCATCCTCCCGCGTGGCGTCGATCGTCAGCCACTGGCCGTTGGACGACACCGCCCAATACTCGCCCAGCACCGCCGCCGCCCGGTCCAGCGGCGACGCCTCCACGCGCAGCCGCGCCTTGCCCTCCAGCAGATCGGACACCATCCCCTCGCGCACGATCTCGCCCAGGTTTATGATCGCCACCCGGTCGCAGACCTGCTCGACCTCGCCCAACAAGTGGCTGGACAGGAAGATCGTCTTGCCGTGATCGTCGGCCAGGCTTCGGATGAACTGCCGGATCTCGTGCATCCCTTCCGGGTCGAGCCCGTTGGTCGGCTCGTCGAGGATCAGCAGGTCCGGATCGCTGAGCAGGGCGGCTGCCAGTCCCAACCGCTGCTTCATCCCGGTGGAGTAGCCTTTCACGCGCTGGCCGGCGCGGTGGGCCAGTCCGACCTGCTCCAACAGCGCATCGACGCGCTTCGGGTTGAGATCATTCGCCGTGCGCGCCAGCACTTCGAGGTTGCGGCGACCGCTCAGGAAGTTGTAGAACGTCGCCCCCTCGACAATCGCGCCCACGCGCCGCAACACGTCGTGCTCGCGCCGGACGTGCCGCCCGAAGATCCTGACGTCGCCCTCGGTGGGCCGGATCAAGTCGAGCATCATCCGGATCGTCGTCGTTTTCCCGGCCCCATTCGGCCCCAAAAAGCCGTATACCTGCCCGACGGGAATCTCCAGCGTCACGCGCTTGACCGCCTCGATCCGCTTTCTACGGCGGCCAAACGTCTTGCTCAGATTATCGATACGAATGGCCGGTGTTTCGGTCATGATCGGTCTATCCCCTGTGGCGTGGCGCTGTCCGGATCGGCGGCCAGCAGCGGCGCCAGCCGGATCGCCAGCGCGATCTGGTACAGATAGATGATCAGCGCCATGCGCATCGTGCCATCGACCTCACGCGAGCGAATGATGGCAAACAGCGGGTCGAGCATCGCCTGGCGCTGGCTCACCGGGAGGCCGGGCTGCGTGTCGACCGACAGCCGCCACAGGGCCGCGTACAGGTCCCAGGCCGCCTCTTCGTGAACCGACTCGAACTCGGTTTTCCACGCCTTCACACTCTGCAGGCTGGCGAGGACCTCCAGCATCCCGGCCAGCCCGCCCGCCAACAGCTCGCCCAGCGCCCCGCGCTGTGGCGACGCCAGCGCTTCGAGCACGTCCTGCATAGCCAGCACGCCGATCGAGCCCCCGGCCAGCCGGGCCGATACCGTGCTGTAATGCTTCGAGTCCAGCTTGCTCTCCACGCGGCTCGCGTAGCAGTAGAAGCAGTGGGCGATCTCGCGCGCCGCTTCCGCGCCGGGCGTGTCAACGGCGAGCAGGACCGGCTGCAACGCCCACAGATCGTCCGGCGAGGGCTGGCGCAGAATCCGCTGCAAAAGCCCGGCAAGCGACATGGCGATCACGCCCCCTCCGGCAGCGGCACGTAGGCCAGCAAGTCGCCGATCACGTTGTCCGGCGTCACGCCTTCCGCCTGCCCCTCGAAGTTGAGCAAAATGCGGTGGCGCAGCGCCGCCGGGGCGACGGCGTGCACGTCCTCGAACGCGACGTTGTAGCGGCCCTCGAGCAGCGCGTGGACCTTCGCGCCGAGCACGATCGCCTGTCCGCCGCGCGGGCTGGCGCCGTAGCGGACGTACTGCCGAGTCGTGTCCGGTGCCAGCTCGCTGTCGGGGTGCGTGGCAATGATCAGGCTCGCGATATACTCGCTAACGTGCGACGCGACCGGCACCTCGCGCGCCAGGGCGCCCATCGCCAGGATGCGCGCGCCGTCGGCCACCGGGTGGGCGTTGGCCGTGGCCGCACCGGTCGTCCGGTTCATGATCTCGACCAGCTCGCTCGACGACGGGAACAGGACATCCACCTTGAACAGGAAGCGGTCGAGCTGCGCTTCGGGCAGCGGGTACGTCCCTTCCATTTCGAGCGGGTTCTGCGTCGCCAGCACGAAGAACGGCAGATCCAGCCGGTAGCGCTGGTTGGCAACCGTCACGGTCTTTTCCTGCATGGCTTCCAGCAGCGCGGACTGTGTTTTCGGCGTCGCGCGGTTGATCTCGTCGGCCAGCACGAGATTCGCAAAGACCGGCCCGGCCTCGAACCGGAACTGGCGCCGCCCGTCCTCGCTCTCTTCCATGATGTTCGTGCCCACGATGTCGGCGGGCATCAGGTCCGGCGTGAACTGGATGCGGGCAAACTTGAGGTCCAGCGCGTCGGAGAGCGTGCGGATCAGCATGGTTTTGCCCAGGCCGGGCACGCCTTCCAACAGCGCGTGCCCCCCGGCCACAACGCAGATCAGCACCTGGCGCACGACCTGGTCCTGGCCGACGATGACTTTGGCGACCTCGTCCAGGATCGCCTGGGCCGTCTGGTGGAACTCGTCTACGCTGATCGTGTCTGGGGCGATGGCATCTTTCATCAGGTCATCCTCAACTCGCAATTGGAGAGCACAGGCCGCCGGATCATCTGGCCGGCGAGAGCGGGATTTCGGCGATCACCGTATTGCCTTCGGCGTTGATCGCCGTCACGACGTTCACATCCATGATGCCCGGCTGGGGGACCAGGAAGCCGCCCAGCGACGGGTTGACGGTGCGGTTGCTGCCGTCGCTGAACACCACGGCGATCGCCGAGACAGTCGGGTCCTCGACGCGCCCAAAGACCAGCGTAAAGGATTGTCCGTCCGACGTCAAAAACACCCACACGCTCGCCAGGGCCGTCACGTCGGGCGCGGGCGCGCACACCAGCGCCCCGTTGATCGGCTGCTGCAGGCCGTCCGTCACCGACGTGAGCAGAAAGCCCACGCACGGCACCCCGGCAGCGTTCGTGAAGGAATAGCCGCGCACCTGGTCCGGGCCGAGCGGTTGTTCGGGCCACGTCTGGAGGCCGCCCGGCTCTTCGCCACGGTCGCGGATGAACTGCTCGACCACCGGCAGCAGTGACGCGCTGTCGCCTGCCGGCGGCGCCGGGGCAGCGGAGTCCGCGCCGGATGGCTGGACGGGGACGCTTTCGGGGCCGGGCGTTGGCTCTTGCTCCACCGGCTGGATGCAGCCCGCCAGCAGCCCGACGATCAGTATACCGATCCACCACCTTGCCCCCCGCAGATGTGCTCGCACTCTGCTCACCTCGTCACTACGGTTCCAAAGACGAAAAGTAATCGTGGATGACATCGCGCTGGTCGAGCGGGATCCGCCCGCTGTCGAGCGCATCGCTCACGATGCCCTGGTAGTTGCCGTATACGCTGCTGTACGACAGGCTCGACTCGCCGGCAGGATTCGGGCCAAACTCGCCCTCCTGAACCGGCTCGCCGCCGCTGTCGTCCGTCTGGCCGCCTACGTCCAGCGTCTCACCGACCGCGCCGCCGATGGTCGACGGATCGTATACCCCTTCGTATGCCTCGATCGCGCCGTCCGCGCCGCCGGGCGAGTTGTCCGTGGAGATCTCGCCCTCGATCTGAGGATCGACCTCGCCGGACGTCACATCCGCGCCCGCGCCGCCCGCGCCTTCACCCGCGCCGGGCGTGTCCACCTGCCCCTGGACCTCGCCCTCAACCGCCACGTCACCCTCGGAGGGCTGGCCGGCTTGCTGGTCGGCGCCGCCAGCCTGCATGTCGCCGGATGCCCCCGCTTCACCGCCGGGCTGTTCACCGCCCTCGCTCGCGCCCTGGGACATCTGCGCCCCTTCGGCGCCTTGCTCGGACGGCTCGCCCTGGCCGGTCTGCCCGGCCTGCTGGGCCGCCCCCGGCTGTTCGCCCTCTTCCGCCCCGGACTGTCCCGCCTGCTCCTGCCCTTCTTCGCCGGACGGACTCTGGTCGGCCTGCTGCGGCTGGCCCTCGGCGCCCTGCGGCTGCCCGGCCTCCTGCTGGCCCTGCTGCCCGGCCTGCTGCTGAGGCTGTTGGGCGCTCTCGCCCGGCTCGGCATCGGCGGGTTGCTCGGTTACTTCCTGCCCGGCCTGGGCCAGTTCCTGCTGGCCTTCGCGCATCTGCTGGCTGGCACTCTGCGCGGACTGGGCCATCTCCGATTGTTCGAGCTGGCGCTGCTGCTCGCGGAGCGTCTCGGCGGCCTCGCGGAGCGCCTGCTGCGCGGCCTCGGTATCTCCCCGGCGCAGCGCGTCCGCCGCCTGTCGCAGCCGCTCGGCCAGCGCGGGATTGTTCTGCTCCAGCGCATCCGCCGCTGCGTCGAGCCGGTTCGCCAGGTCTTCGCGCTCCTCCGCGCTCAGGTCGGATTCGCCGAGATCATCCGCCAGGGCGTCCAGCGCATCCGCGGACTGCCCCAGGTCCGGGCGGTTGAGCGCGCGGGCGAGGTCCGATGTCCGGTCCGACCCGGCCAACGCGCTGGCTGCCTCCTGGTACGCGGCGGCCTGATCGGCCATCATCCCGTCGCCAAGCTCGCGCAGCGACTGCTGGGCTTCGGCCAGCGCGGCCACGGCTTCCTGCTGCGTGATGTCCGGCTGCTGCAAGATGTCCAGCGCTTCTTCGAGCGGCGCGGTGAGGGCCGCCTGTTCCTCGGCGGACAGGTCTGGATTCTCGCGGATCGTCTCGATCATTTCCTCGACCTGCGCCGCCTGGTTGGCAATCGCCTGTTGCACGGCCCGCTCGGCGCGCAGTTCGTCGGCCTGCGGGTTGTCCGCCAGCAGCAGGTACGCCAGCAGCGCCCCCAGCAGGACGACCAGCGCGATCTCGCGCCAGCGCACGCGGGCGGGCAGGACAGCCGATACGTCGACGCTCTGCGCGGCGCGGGTTGCGTCCGACAACTGCCATTCCGCCAGATGATCCGGGTACGGGATCACGCCCGCCGCCAACTCCAGCGCAGTGCTGATTCGCTCGCGCAGGGCAAAGCGCCGGTCGAAGTGGCGCGCTACCTGCGCCGTCGAGCGCGGCCAGACCCACACCGCCGCGAGCGCCATGACGACGCTCAGCGCGACTGCCACCGCCGCGATCCCGGCGACCTGCTCCGGCAGCAGCCAGGGGCGCATCCGGGCGATGAGGGCCACGACGACCCCCGCGATCAGCCCCAGGATCAGCCCGCGCGGGACCCACACCAGGCTCTCGACGGCGCGCAGCCGCCGGTCCCAGCGCCGGACCTGGCGCGTGAGGTGGCTCGTTGTTTGTTCCAGTAATACGGCGTTCACGGATGTCGACGCCTTTTTCGCTCTGGCGCGCGCTTCACTCCTCGATCACGCGCACGCGACGGACGGCGAGCACAAAGAAGACCACGGTCAACAGCACGTACAGCACCGTGAAGGGCACCCACGGCGAGATCAACGTCATATCTTGACCGTTGTTCAAGGTATATGCAAATGTACCGGTCGTGCGCTGGTTGACCAGAATGTACTGCGACATGAGCGCCGTGGCCGCCGGGTTCGTGCTGATGATGACGCCCAGCGCATAGATCACGGCCCGCTCGGCCTGGACGGACTGGATGTTGTCCAGCGACGGCTCGATGATCCACAACACGCTGCCCAGCACGATCGGCAGGCCGAACATGATGAACGTCGCCAGCGCATAGGTCAACACGCTGGCCGAGAGCGTGCGGCTGGACCGCGCCGAGAAGTACAGGCCGATCGTGCTGAACAACAGGGCGGTCGCCGTCAGGATCACGAACGACAGGATGACCTCGGTTTCGGCCACGCCACCGAAGAAAAACGCGATGCTCTGCAGCGGAATGGCCGCCAGCAGCAGGAGCAGCACGAACGACAGCGCCGACACCAGCTTGCCCCACACCAGCGAGTGGGACGGCAGCAGCGTGGTGCGCAGCAGGTCGTACGTCTGGTGCTCGCGCTCGCCGCTGATCGCGCCGGACGTGAACGCGGGCGCGATGAACGACACCAGCAGCATCTCGATCGCCACCACGCCGCCGAACAGCGTGCGCCCGATCTCGCCCACGTTCACCTGCCCGCTGACGCGCGTCGCGGACTCGGACACGGCAACGTAGATCAGTGAGCTGAACGCGCCGAGCAGCCCCAGGTAAATCGTCAGCACGATGAAGGCGCGCGCGCCGCGCATCCGGCCCCGCAGCTCCTTCAGAACCACCGGGTTATCGGCCAGCAGGCGCCGCAGCCTGTGCCTCAGCGTGCGGTCGGATGGTGTCGAAACGGCCATCACAGCCCTCTCACGATACGATACCTTTGGTCGCGCGCATGAACACGGCCTCCAGGTCGCGCGTCTCCTCGGCGAAGTTCACCACCGGCACGCCCCGGCTCGATAGCGCCTTGAGCATCTCGCTCACCCCGGCATCGTCGCCGCCGAAATCGACGCGGATTCGCTTGCGCCCGTGATCGTCCGGCATATCCTGGATCGATTCGACGCCGGGCACGTGCAGCAGCGCCTCTTTGGCCTCGTCGACACGGTCCAGCAGCGTGATCATGATCTCGCGGGTGGGCATCAACTGGCGGCGGATCTCGGCGACCGTGCCTTGCGCCACCATCTCGCCGCTCTCGATGACGCCCAGGTGCGTGCAGATCTCGGCCACGTCGGCCAGAATGTGCGACGAAAAGAAGATCGTCTTGCCCATCTGCGCCATCTCGACCAGCAGCTCGCGGATCTCGATGCGGGCGCGCGGGTCCAGGCCGGACGCCGGCTCGTCCAGGATGAGCACTTCCGGGTCGTGGGCCAGCGTGCGGGCCAGGCTCAGGCGCTGTTTCATGCCCCGGCTCAGCTTCTCGACCATGTCCTCGCGCCGGTGGCTCAGGTCGACGAGCGCCAGCAGGTCGTCGATCAGCTTGGGGCGCTCGCGCTCGGGGATCTCGTAGCAGGCCGCGAAGAAGTCCAGGTATTCCCAGACTTTCATGTCGTCGTACACGCCGAAGAAGTCCGGCATGTACCCGATCGCCCGGCGCACCTCGCGCGGGTAGGTCACGACGGAATAGCCCGCAACGTACGCATCGCCCGCCGTCGGCGTGATCAGAGTCGTCAGGATGCGCATGGTCGTCGTCTTGCCGGCGCCGTTCGGCCCGACGAAGCCGTAAATCGCGCCGCGCGGCACCTGCACCGACAGGTCGCTGACCGCCGTCAGCTTACCATAGCGCTTGACCAGCCCTCGCGTTTCGATGATGTGCTCGTATGCAGCCATTCCACCTGTCTCACTCTGCAGGGCCGGGATGCTCCCCGATCACCCCGCCAACTGCCCACGGTAGCCGACTTTAACGTATTCGATCTCATTGTACGACACGCTGTCAGTCGCCCGCACACGGATCGTCACCGCGTTCTCCGGCCCCAGGAACCGCTGCGGCCTGCGAATCTGGAGCTCGGTCGAGTCCGATGCAAACGGCATGACCGTCCATTCTTCGCGATCCCAGTCCCAGATCTCGGCGATGACCGGGCCATAGCCCTGGAACTGCACGTCCAGCTCGCTCACCGATGCCAGCCGGGCAGACGGCATGGGCTGGAACTGGAACGCGGCCTGGGTCGTGCTGCTCACCCGGAAGCGGGCGGGCGTCACTTCGAGCAGCGTCGCCGGATCGCCGGCCTCGGCAATCGCCCAGGTGGTCAGCGCCGGCGGCACGTCCACCACCGGGCTGTCGGCCACGACGCGAGTCGGGAGCTGGAAGATGAACAGCGTGGTATCCTCTTCCGTCAGCGGCTTTTCGCCCAGGTCGATGCCGACCACGCCGGACGTCGACCAGCCGAACAGGTACACGTCCATATCGCGCCCGCCGCTCAGGTTGGTGTCGATCACCAGCGAGCTGAGCAGGCGGTAGCGCCGCCGGATTTCCTGCTCGTCGTCGCTCACGCCGCGCACGGCGCACGAAAACGCCTCGCCGCGCATCACGTCGGGGATGGTCAGCGGCACGCCGCTGAACGAGAAACACCATCCCGGCGCGCTGCCCGCGTATCCCCAGGGCCGGGACGAATAGAGATTGCCCGGCGTTTGGGTGTAGCCCAGCGTCGATGGACCGGGGTCCTGCGGCCCGATCGGGATGTCGAACACGCGCGTTTCGCCGGGGTCCAGCGTGCCCAGATACCGGCTCTCGCCCTTGACCAGCACCACCGCATCGTGAAGCGCCAGGCCGGTCGTGTTGGTGACCATCCCCTCGACGCGCGGCGCCTCGCTGCCCAGGTGCCACGTCACGGCGGAATCCGGCGGCTGTACCTGGACAACCCCCGCCGCGGCAAAACTGGCGACCGTCCCGGCGTCGATCGGAATCTGCTCGGCCATGTAGCGGGTGCCCTCGGTGATGATCGTCGGGACGCTCAGCCCGGTGCCGACTTCGGGCAGCGAGCGCAGCGTGTACCCCCGGTCGACGGCGACGTCGTACGTCGTCCGGCGCGGCGATTGGATGCCGATCAACGTCATGACCTGCGCCTGTTCGCCGTCGGGCCACACGCGAACTACCGTCAGCCGGTTGACGATCGCCCGGCTGCCGCGCAGGTTGAACCCGACCGTGTACGCCAGCACGCTGAAGACGGCGATCAGTGCCGGGATGGTGAACCACGCCAGCTCGCGGCGGTTCAGCTTCCGCAGCACGAGATAATTCAGCGGCCCAACCAGCACGATGTACAGCGTCAGAAAGCCGCACAACTGCAAAAACGTCGGCAGCACCGTGTTCGAGGTGGTGAGCGTCGCCTCGCGCGCCGCCGACCAGTTCACGAACCCGTTGGACCAGCTCGGCTGTTGGCCCGCCGACGACACCAGCGCATGCCACAGGCGATCGGTGTGGCTCCACGAGCGCAGCGGCTCGCTCTGCGGATCGACCGCCAGGAAATCGACCAGCCCTTCGCCGTAAGGCGCGCGCACGATCAGCGGCGTGCCATCCGCCAGCACCACCAGCGACCGGGCGGGTGGCTCGACCTCGGCCACGGTCACGATTGTCTGGGCCTCGCGCAGCGCTTCCTGCCCGTTCAGATAATCGGCCAGCGGCGCCAGCGTGTCGATCACCTCGGTGCCCTGCAGTTCCGCCGGGACCAATCCCGCCAGCCCGGCGGTCGTGCGCTGCCACGAATCGCCCCCGCTCACGATCAGATGCCCGCCGGCCAGCGTCCACTGGGCGATGGCCTCCGCCTGCTCCGCCGCCAGGGTACCGGTATCCACGTCGTGGAACAGCAGCACGTCCAGTCCGGCCAGCGCCTCGCCCAGCGGCGGGATGTCGGCCAGGCGCCAGTTCACCTGGTACGCCTGCCCGGTTCCCGGCGCCAGCGCGGTCATGTCCACCGCGCCGTAAGGCGACTCGGTCACCACGCCGTACAGGATATCCGCCCCGTTCACCAGCCGGATCGCCGCGCTGGCCCGCTCGACGACGCGGCCACCGCCGTCCACGATCTCGACCTGGATGCTGGACGTGAAATTGTCGACCGATACGTACAGGAAAACCTGCTTGCGCGCGCCGCGCGAGAGCGAGAGTGGCGTCCGGTAGGTCGTTTCGGCCAGCGAGCCGCCGTCGCCGGTGCGCACGCGCACCTCGCCGTCCAGTGTGCCGCCCGTGTTGCTGACGTTCACGCGGACGGGCGTCCACTGCCCCCGGCGGAAAAAGCCGTTGTACCCTGCGCTTACCTGGAGATCGATCTGGGCCGGTTCCTGGTTAGGCGGCGCAAACGCCACCAACACCGGCATTACCAACATCAGGAAAACGGCGGCTGCGATAAATCGGCGTTTCACGGTCTTCCAATACTCTCCTGGCTCCTTACCCGGTCCCACCCACGCCTGTTTCCTATTCCTATTTTACGCCATGATGGAGCTTTTTTCTCAGTCACCCAGGCCGCCGGATGACCTCGCCCCGGCCCATGACAGGGCCGACCGGCCTCAGGGGGCTGGCGTTGAACCAGCCGTCACCGGCGCGCTCGTCGGAGCCGGTGACGCCGTCACGCTGGCCGGCGTGACCGGTGTGGAGGTCGGCGGCGGGCTGGCGGTGGCCGTCGGAGTCACGATCTCCGGCGGCGGCGGGAAGTCGTTGGTTGCGATCAGGCGGTCGGGGTCGAAATTGGCGCACGTGAAATCATCGCGCCGGACCCATCCCTGCCGCGGGTTGTCGACCCCGATCGTGACCTGGAACCACTCACCGCTGGGATCCTGCGCGGTTGGCGAGAACGACAGATTGCCCTCGGACGAGCTCTCCAGCGGCGGGACGAGCGCCGGGTAGGCTTCACCGGGGCCGCTGCGCACCACCGTCCGCGCCGCGCTCAGCTCGCAGCTCGGATACACGATCGGCAGCTTCTGCGTCACGGTGGCGGTGACGTTGTCCTGACCTTCGGCATACAGCGTGACCAGCCACTCGACCTGTTCCCCCGCCGGCACGACCGGCAGCGTGATCGCGTTCGTCAGGGGCTGCGGCGCGGCCAGATTCAGCGCGGCGGCGTCCGAGCTTTCGAGCCAGACGCTGTACTGCCCGTCGAACTCGCGCGCGCCGAGCACGTCCCAACTGATCTGGACGTCGTGCTGCACGAAATGCACCAGCTCGGTCCCGTCCACCACCTCCAGCGTCAGCGATACCACGGGCCGGACTTCGACTTGCAGCGTGGACGTCGCCACCGCATCCCCGTTGTGCGCTTCGAGCACCAGCGCGACGACCCCGGTTTCCTCGAAGCTGAGCGAATACGCCATCGCGTCCGGCTCCAGGGACACCCGCTGCTGGGACTCGCGGCGCTGCACGACGAGATCGAGCGCGTCGGCCTCGCTCACCTGCCACGTCACGTCGACCGGCTCGCCAACTACTACCGCCGGGCTGGACACGGCGAACGTCCCGATGACCGGCGGGAGGGCCGGCTGGCCGTCGTCATCGTCGCCCAGCAGCAGCAGGGCTGTCCCCACGACGAGCAGCACTACCAACGCCAGCAGCGGGATCGCCAGCACCGGCGCCCACGGCGGAAGCGCGCCCCGGTCCATGACCGTGCCGGGCACTGCCGCCAGGAACCCCGCCTGGTCGTTGGAGCGCGCGAGGATGGCGAACTCGATCTCGCGGTCCTGCCCCAGCCAGGTGCGCCGCCGTGGCCGCACGCTGCCGGTCAGCGTCTGGCGCTCGCCCGGCCCCAACACCAGCCGGGTCTGCGGCAGGTCGAACCGCAGCCGCTGGTCTCTGTCAGTGCCCTGGATCGTCAGGGGAAGCGGCGCGTTGCCCTGGTTGTGCAGGTAAAGCTGGAACGTGCCGTTCTGATCGGTCTGCGACGCGCCCAACGCCATGCCAAACCCGCTGAACGGCAGAACGCGCAGCATCGTCGGCGCATCGATCGTTTGCGACGGCTGCGACTTGGAGCGCACGCGGACCACGAACGGGTGCTCGCCGGGCTGGCTTTCGCTGCGGCGCAGGGGCTTGAAGCTGATCATGGCCTGCCCCTGCTCGCCGGGCTCCAGCTCCATCTCGACCCGGTCCACGCGCACCCAGCCCTTGGGCAGCCCGTCGATCTCGACGAAATAGCGATCCGTCTTGTCGCTCAGATTTTCGATCTTCAGCGCTGCCTGAACGTAGGCGCCGGGCGCCACGTCCATATCCGGCCCTTCGAGTTCCAGCCGGTAGGTCGGCTGCGAGAGGACCATGCGCTGGGTGGTGTCTTCCGACAGCGAGAGCGCTTCTGACGGCGGGTGGAAGATCACGCGGATGTCGCCGATCTGGATTTCCTCGCCGCCGCGCAGAACGTGCGGCTCGCGCGGGGCCAGCCGGACGCTGTCCACGTACGTCCCATTGACCGAATCCAGGTCCTCGAGCACCATCTGCTGGTTGGTGAACGTCAGCGCGATGTGATAGCGCGAGATCGCCGTGGTATCGAGGACGATATCGTTGCCGGTAGAACGACCGATGGCGATAGTCGGCTTGTTCAAGCGGTAGCTTTCTATCGGGCCATCCGGCCAATACACGTCAACCCTACCGTAAAACATTCGGTCTGCTCCAGGGATCGCACTGCCATCCAGGACAATTGTAACGACCTGCCGGGAATCTGCCAGAACGCTTGGGCGACGCAACACAAAAGGGCGCTGCCACGAGCGCCCTTGAGTCAGCCGGTGGATCGGCCCGGCGGTTCAGTCGAACCGGATGCGCGGGTCGAGCCAGGTGTACATGATATCGACCATGATGTTCCCGATGATCAGGAAGATCGAATACAGGATCGACACGCCCATGATCATCGTGTAGTCGCGGGCGGTCACGCTGTCGACGAACACCTTGCCCAACCCCGGAATGACGAAGATCAGTTCGACGACGAACGTCCCCGTCAGGACTGCCGCCAGCAGCGGACCGAGGATGGTCGCCACCGGGATCAGCGCGTTCTTCAGCGCGTGCACGTAGATCACCACGCGCTCGCGCAGGCCCTTGGCGCGCGCAGTGCGCACATAGTCTTCGTGCAGCACCTGAAGCAGACTCGCCCGCGTCAGACGCGCGATGCTCGCGCTCATGCCCGTCCCCAGCGTGACGACCGGCAGCGCCAGGATCTGGAGATAGTACAGCGATAGCTCCGGCCCTTGCTGCCACTGGTTTCGCTGATCTGCGACCGGCACCCATCCCAACTCCACAGCGAATATGATGATCAGGATCGGCGCCAGTACAATGGCAGGCGTTGCTTGCCCCAACACCGCGAAGAACATCGACAGGTAGTCGATCGGGCTGTTGTGATACACGGCGGCCAGCACGCCGAGCGGAATGCCCAGCAGGAACCCCAGGATCACCGCGAAAACGCCGACCTGCATCGACACAGGCAGCCGCTTGGAGATCTCGTCGCTCACCTGCACGTTCTGGTCGCGCAGCGCGATGTTGAGCGATGGGCCGAAGTCAAGCTGCATCACGCCCCACACGTAGTTGAAAAACTGCGAATCGAGCAGGTCGATGCGGAAGCGGCGCCTGGTTTCCTGCTGCACCGCGCCGGCTTCGGTCCCGCCCAACGTGACGACCTCGTCGCGGTAGCCCATGAACCGCCAATCGCTCCCGTCCGGGAAGTACCCGTCGCTGGGCGTGTTGATCAGCAGCGGTTTGTTCAGGCCAAACTTCTCCTCGAGCTGCCTGACCATGTATTCCGGCATGCGCTTCTGCCCGACGGCGGCGAACGGCCCGCCCGGCAGCAGGTGCGACAGCGTGAAGGTCACCAACATGATCGCAAACAGCACGGGGATCGCGGCGAGCAAGCGCCGGATCAGGAACTTGACCATGCTGGCCCCGCCGATCATCCGCACGAACCGGTTCACGCCAGCAGTGAGAGTCCCCATGATCCCGCTTGATGGTTGATTTGTTGTCGTGGTCATAACGTACGGTCCTCGTAAGTTTCTACCGGGGCGGCGCCGGGCACCGCCCCGCAGATTGTTCACCCTATTCCGGCAGTGTCAGATCGCGGGCTGAGATGAAACCGGTGATTTGCGAGGTTTCTTCAGCATACGTCACCACCGGGCGCACACGACCGCCCTCGGTTACCTGCGTGTAGCTGGCAGCCTGGCCTTCGCACTGAATACGATAGTAGAAATTGAACGCGCTGCTCGTGCGCGCCGTTTCCAGCAGCACACCGGCGATCTCGACCGGCTCGTCCAGCAGGCAGCGACCGCTGTATTCGGTGTACTGGCCGACTGCCGCCGCCCCGGTGAGCGAGGACGGAATACGAGCGTATTGCACCCCGCTCTCTTCGTCCGTTTCCACCGCGCGGCTGCTGGCCATGAAGACCACCTGATCCCCCGGCACGAACTCGATCGGGCCCTGGAGATACTGCTGCTCGACCCAACCATCGTTGGTGTCATACGCAGTACAGACCGGATTACCGTCCTCGTCCTGGCCGTACTCCGCGCAGGACTCGCACGTGATGCGGTAGTACACGAGATCGAGCCCACCGTATTCCTGAATCTCGGCCACGGTGGTCGATGGGCAGCGGCCCACCACATTCGAGTCTTCGCCCTCCAACACTGCCGGGCCGGGATCGCTGGTCAGGTACAGCGGCGGCGCGTATTCGACAGCGCGGCGATCCTCGTCCGCAAGCTCAGCGCCCTCTTCTTCGGCAGCCGGCTCCTCTACTGCGACGATGTCCTCGCCTTCGACAGCCTCGCCGCCCTCCTCTACGTCCTCTTCGGCGCCGGTGTCCCCGCTTTGAGCGGCCAGCTCGGCCTGGGCCTCTTCGGGCAGCTCGTCTTCGAACACGAGCACCGGCGGCACGTAGATCACCGTCTTCATGCCAACATCATATTTCAGCGGCCCGACAAACCGTGTCTGGTCGGTCCACCCCTCGATGTCGCCACACGTCATCTGGTAGTACAACGTGTGGTCTGCCAACTGGGCATTCGTCGCTTCGAGGATGGAGCCCTGGTAACATTCACCCGTCACGGCGTTGTCCTCGGTCAAGGGACCCGGCTCACTCGCCAGGGCGAACTCCGACCCCTCTTCGGCGCTTTCCGTCACGGCTACGGCCCGATCGCCAACGTTAATCTCCAGCGGGCCGAAGATCGACTCGTGCGATACCCAGCCCTTGTTGCCGGTTGGACAATCGATCTGGTAATAAATTTCGTTCTCGCCGTCGCCATCGTTGTCCGCCGCCTGGAGCGCCAGGATCGGGGTAATCGTCCCGGCCTTGCACGCCAGCAGCGGATTCGGGGCAACCGGGCGGAAGAAATCATCCAGCATCGACACGTTGTCCGTCCCCGGCTCGGTCGCCAGGGTCAGCGCGAGATCGTCCTTGTTGAAGTGAAGCGGGCCGAGCAGCCGATCCTCGACCGCCCAACCGACCGCGCCACTGCAATCGACCAGGTAGTACACCCTGCCCGCGGTCTCGCCTGCGAACAGGATTTTTGCGGTCGAGTTCGACTGGCACGACTCGCGCGAGTTGACCAGGCTGTCGAGCAGCGGCTCGGGATTGAATGTCAGGTTGAAGGACGCGCGCTGCGGCTCCGGTGGCGCCAGCGCGATGTCCTGGGGCGCGAACCGGGCCTGTTCGGGCGTCGGCAGCGGAGTCATGGTGTAAAACGGCGTCAGCTCGAACAGGCCGGGCACCTGGCCGGAATAGCACGCCGTGGCAGCCAGCAGCAGGCTCACGACGACCACCAGCAGCGCCCCGGACGCGCGCACATTTCTGTTGCTCACGGTAAACAGTCTCCTCATCATTGTGTCGATTTCACCTATGTGCCGCGCATACGGGGATCGAGCGCATCGCGCAGACCGTCACCCAGGAAGTTGAACGACAGCGTCGTGAGCACCAGCGCGATGCTCGGCACCAGCAGGATGTGCCGGTTGGAGAAGAACCCTCCCCGGTCCCGCACTTCGCTGATCATGGCCCCCCAGCTCGGCGTTCCCGGCTGCACACCCAGCCCGATGAAGCTCAGGAAGGCTTCGGTGAAGATGTACCCCGGTATCGCCAGCGTTTCCAGCACGATCAATGGCCCCAGGATGTTCGGCAGCAGGTGCACGAAGATGATCCGGCGGTTGTTGGCGCCCACCGCCCGCGCCGCCTCCACGAATTCCTTCTCGCGGTACGACAGCACCAGCCCGCGCGCCTGACGCGCCATCCCGATCCAGTTCAGCACGCCGAGCGCGATGAACAGGAACAGCAGGCCGCCCATGTCCTTGTTGAGGGACAGGACAAAGCCGGCGATGCCCTGTTGGTCCGTGTCCTGGTACTGGCGCGCCACCTCCGTGAAGTAAACCTGCATCAGGATGATGAAGACCAACGTCGGGAAACCGTACATGAAATCGACGATACGCATCATCACGTTGTCGATGCGCCCGCCATAGTAGCCCGACACCAGGCCGTAGATCAGGCCGACGATGAGGCTCATGGTCGCACCCACGACGCCCACCGACAGCGACACCTGGGCGCCGTAAATCGTCTGGGACAGCCAGTCCTTGCCGTTGCTGTCGCCACCCAGGACGTAACACCACTGCTTCTGGGAATAGTCCGGCTCGGGACGGAAGCAGTACTTGTTTTGCACAGTCACCAGCGACTCGGGGCTGAGCCAGCTACACCAATACGGGTTGCTGTTCAGGTTGTCGCGCGCGCAGCTCCCCGGATCGGGATACGGATCGACCGACGGCAAGTTGACCGGGTTGACGGTATGGCGGGCTTGCGCCCCGGTGCGCGCATCGAGCAAACCGACCCTGGTCCAGAGCGGCGCGGTGATGGCGATGAAAAAAATGATGATCAGGGTCGTCAACGCCACCAGCGACGCCTTGTTGCGGCGAAACAGCCGCCAGGCGTCGAGGAAGGGCGTTGACCGTTGTTGTTCTTCGAGCGAGATAGGCTCTGCGCCTTCCGCAACTGCCATGCTAAATCTCCTTGAAACGCTCTTACACGTGTGGATGATGTGACGAGGGCTGCCGCCAACCGGCTAACCCTCAATCTCTTCCCTGGTATCCCATGCCCGCTAAATCACGCGATGGCAGGCCACCCAGTGATCGGGCAAAATCTCGACGAGCTCAGGGTCCTGATCGAAACACACATCCACCGACACCGGGCACCGTGTGTTGAAATTGCAGCCTTTCGGCGGGTTGATCGGGCTGGGCACATCACCCTTCAGGATGATGCGCTGCCGCGTCTCTTCGACGACCGGGTCCGGCACGGGCACCGCCGACAGCAGCGCCTGAGTATAGGGATGGAGCGGATTGGTGTACAGCTCCTCGCTCTCGGCGATCTCGACGACCTTGCCGAGATACATCACCGCAACGCGGTCGCAGAGATGGCGCACCATGCTCAGGTCGTGGGCGATGAACAAATACGTGAGGCCCAGCTCATTCTGGAGCTTTTCGAGCAGGTTCACCACCTGGGCCTGGATCGACACGTCGAGCGCGGAGATCGGCTCGTCGGCCACGATGAACTTCGGATTCAGCGCCAGCGAGCGCGCCAGACCAATGCGCTGGCGCTGGCCGCCGGAGAATTCGTGCGGATAGCGGCGGACGAAATACGGGTTCAGCCCGACCAGCTCGAGCAGCTCGGCCACGCGCTCCTCGCGTTCCTTCTTGGTGCCAATGTTGTGCACCACCAGCGGCTCGGCCACGATGCGCCCCACCGACATGCGGGGATTGAGCGACGCGTACGGGTCCTGGAACACCATCTGCATCTTGCGGCGCATCCGGCGCAAGGCGTTGCCTTTGAGATCGGTAATTTCCTGGCCGTCGAATTTCACGCTGCCGGAGGTTGGTTGGTAAAGCTGCAAGATCGTGCGGCCCGTCGTGGACTTGCCACAACCGCTTTCGCCCACCAGCCCCAGCGTCTCGCCTTCGTATATTTTGAAGCTCACGCCATCCACCGCTTTGACGGCGGCCACTTCGCGCTGGAACAGAATCCCGGACTTGATCGGGAAATGCTTCTTGAGATCGGTCACCTCAACGAGCACTTTCCGGCCATCGGCTGAGGAGGTAGCCGGAGCAGATTTCGCTTGCGTATCAGGCATGGACTGGCTCATCAATAACCTCCTCTGAACGGACATCAACCCAGCAGGCCATCACGTGGCCGGATTCTCCTTCGGGAACGGGTAACAAGGGGGGATTCTCTTCGCATTTGTCGATCCGGTACACGCAGCGCGGCGCGAACGGGCAGCCCTTGGGCAGATAGCGCATATCGGGCGGCGCGCCCTCGATCGAAAACAGGCGCTCGTTCTTCTGGTCCAGGCGCGGCAGCGAGCCGAGCAGCCCCTTCGTATACGGATGGCGCGAGTCGCGGTACACGGCCTTGGCCGAGCCGCGCTCGACGATATACCCGGCGTACATCACCTGCACGGTGTCGGCCAGGCCGGCCACCACGCCCAGGTCGTGCGAGATCCAGATCATCGCCATGCCAATCTTGTCGCGCAGGCGCCGCACCAGGTCGAGAATCTGCGCCTGGATCGTGACGTCGAGCGCGGTCGTCGGCTCGTCGGCGATCAACAACTGCGGGTTGCACGACAGGCCCATCGCGATCATGGCGCGCTGGCGCATGCCGCCGGAGAACTGGTGCGGGTAGTCGTCCAGCCGCTCGCGGGCCGCCGGGATACCCACCATCGACAGCAGCTCGGCGGCGCGGGCGCGCGCTTGCTCGTTGTCCATGCCCAGGTGCAGTTTGAGCGCCTCGGTGATCTGGCGCCCTACCGTCAGCACCGGGTTGAGCGAGGTCATCGGGTCCTGAAAGACCATCGCGATTTCGGCGCCACGCACCAGCCGCTGCTGGTTCTTGGACAGTTTCAGCAGGTCGCGCCCGCGGAAGATCACCTCTCCCTTCGGGATCTCGCCCGGCGGCTTGGGGATCAGCCCCATGATCGAGAGGGCATGCACGCTCTTGCCGCAGCCGCTCTCGCCCACCACGCCCAACGTCTCTCCCTCATTGAGCGTGTAGGATACGCCGTTGACCGCGTAGACCGTCCCTTCTTCGGTATGAAAACGGGTCGTGAGGTCTTTGACCTCCATCAAAACAGTCAAGACTAACTCTCCTTATACCGTTGCGCGGTCGCCGGACGCGATCGCGAACAACAGACCAACCACTCTATCGACCGGATAACCGGCAGGATTGTATGACAGACCTACCCTTGTGACAAGCGAATTGGCGAAACTGACCGGCAGCTCATGGGTCGGGCGATAAAGTCTACCGCTGCCGGACCGGCGATGCACAGTGACACTCATCCTCGAATCCGCATGAACAGGTGCACGCATCCCTACCTTATATGCTTATCGCTGAGGTAACAGTTTGGTTCAAAATCCGTGCAAACTGGTTGGTACTTGACAGCCAGCAGGCGGCCTGTTACACTGCCCGCAGAACGACTTCGACGGAGCCAAGTAAGCGGAAACACGCGCCCAGAGAGCTGCCGGTTGGTGCAAGGCAGCGCGCCGCCCGCCGAAATCCACTCCCGAAACGTCGCCTGTCGAAACGATTGCGATCGCCAAGTCAGGCCGGGTGCGCCCGTTACCGCGCCGAGTCCCCGACTCAGTGAGGTCCGTGCTGCGAGGCGCGGGCGAATCCAGGTGGCACCGCGAGTCCCCTCGTCCTGGTTGGTCCAGGCAGGGGGCTTTTTGTATTTGGAGGGCACGCCTATGTCAGATATCCACTTCGACTTCATGACCCCCGACGTATGGGACGGGCTGGTCATTGGCATCATTCTGATCGGCCTGTCGCTGGCATTTCTCCGGCTCTACCAGGACCGGACGCGGTATCTCCGGCGCCGCGAACAGGCGCGCGAATCCGAACTCCAGGCACACCACGAAAGGGAACACGAGCTATGATCGACATCACCCTCATCCGCGAAAAACCCGATTGGGTCAAAGACCAACTGCGCAAGCTCAACGACGAAGGGGCTGTGCAGCGCATCGACGCGATCCTCGAGCTGGACCAGCGGCGCCGCGCGCTGCTGACCGAGGTCGAAGCGATCAAGGCCAACCGCAACCAGTTGAACAAGCAGATGGGCCGTTTTCGCGGCAACAAGGCGCTGTCGCCGGCCCAGGTGGTGGCGGGCGCGCGGCAGGCGGTTGCCGCGCTCAAGGACGGGGACATCGATGGCTTTCTGGCGGCGTTGGAATGGCCGCCCGACGATCCGGCCCAGGCCGGCGCGACTCAGGCCGACGTGACCGCCGCGCTCGATACGCTGACCGAGGAAATGAAGAACCTCGGCGCGCGCGTGGGCGAGCTGGATGCCCAGGTGCGCGCCGTCGACGCCGAGCTGGGCGAGCACATGCTGTGGATCCCCAACATGCCGCACGAGAGCACCCCGGTCGGGCGCAGCGAGGAGGAAAACGTCATCCACCCCGTACAGGGCGAGATGCGGTCGTTTGACTTCGAGCCGCTGCCGCACTGGGACCTGGGCCCGGCACTCGACGTGATCGATTTCGAGCGCGGCGTCAAGCTGTCCGGCACCCGCTTCTACCTGCTCAAAGCGATGGGCGCGCGCCTCTACCGCGCCCTGATCGCCTGGCTGCTGGACGTCCACACCACCCAGCATGGCTACACGGAGATCTACCCGCCGTTCATGGTGCGCGAAGAAGCGATGTTCGGGTCCGCGCAGTTCCCCAAGTTCCGCGACGTGGTGTACTTCGACGCGGAGTCCGAGCTTTACATGCTGCCCACGGCGGAGGTCGCGCTGACCAACATGCACGCCGGGGAGATCTTCGAGGAGGCCGACCTGCCGCTGTATTACGTGGCCCATACGCCGTGCTTCCGCCGCGAGAAGATGAGCGCCGGGCGCGACGTGCGCGGCATCAAGCGCGTGCACCAGTTCGAGAAAGTCGAGTTGTACAAGTTCACCACGCCCGAAACCGGCTACGCCGAGCTGGAATCGCTGACCGGGGCCGCCGAGAACGTGTGCCGGATGCTCCGGATCCCCTACCGGCGCGTGGAGATGGTGACCGGCGACCTGGGGTTTGCCGCGGCCAAGAAATACGACATCGAGATGTGGGCGCCCGGCAGCCAGGAGTGGCTCGAAGTCAGCTCGTGCAGCAACACGGCAGAGTTCCAGGCCCGCCGCGCCAACATCCGCTACCGGCCCGTCGGCGGGGGACGCCCCCGCTACGTGCACACGCTCAACGGCTCCGGCCTGGGCATGACGCGCACGCTGATCGCCGTGCTGGAAAACTACCAGCAAAAAGACGGCAGCGTCGTCGTGCCGGACGTGATCCGCCCCTACATGGGCGGGCTGGAAGTGATCGAGCCGGCGCGCTAGACCTGCTCGGGGCAGAAATCCCGGCGCGGGGATGGTATAATAGGCAGCAGGACTCAAGTCGACCGGGTGATCGCGTCTCACCGCGTCGTGAGATGAGGAAAGTCCGCGCTCCACAGGGCACGGTGCTGGCTAACAGCCAGGCGGGGCAACCCGACGGCATAGTGCAACAGAGAGGTGTATTGCCCTCCCCACGGGGAGGGTGAGGGTGAAACGGTGCGGTAAGAGCGCACCGGCGCCGGTGGTGACACCGGCGGCCAGGCAAACCCCACCGGGAGCAAAACCAAGCAGGAACGAGGGGCGGCCCGTCCCGTTCGAGTTCCGGGTAGGTTGCGCGAGGCGTCGAGCAATCGGCGTCCCAGATAGATGATCACCGCCTGCCGGACCATCCGGCGGGTACAGAACGCGGCTTACAGGTTGGCTTGAGTCCGTACCACACAGGCAGGATAGGGAATGATGCGAGGGTATCTCGTCCTGAACGGCGGCGACGCGTTTTCGCCGCGCACGAAATCGATCGATCACAACTGGCTGAACCTGATCCGGCGCCAGAGCCGGCCCCGCGTGATGGTGGTGCCGACCGCGTCCGTCGAGAAGACGCGCAAGGTGGCTGACGAAACCATGCGCTATTTCAACTACCTGGGCACGTTCGCCGAGTATAGGCTGATCACCACGCCGCTCGAAGCCAACACCGCCACCGAATACGAGGATCTCGACAAAGTGGACGCCGTGATCCTCACCGACGGCAGCCCGATCGACATGGTGGAGATTCTGCGCGGCTCCAGGACCGAGGCCGTCCTGCATCGCCTGCTGGAGCGGAAGGCCGCGCTCATGGCGACCGGCGCCAGCGCGATGGCGATTGGCGGCGCGTTCTGGTTCGGCGGGGAATGGGAGCCGGGCCTGGGCATCGCGGCCCACCTGGCCGTGCTGCCCCATCACAGCCTGGTACAGATGCGCCTGTCACCCGCGCAGTTGCTGGCGGACCTGCCGGAAGGCGTGACGCTGCTCGGCATCGACGACACCACCGCCGTGATCGCCCACCCGGACGGCACCTATCACGTCGATGGCGCGGGCGAAGTGGTGGTCTACCGCGACGCCGACCACCAGGACGTCTACCGCGCCAAACAGACGTTCACGCTCGCGGCACCGGAAGCCGAATAGAAAACGCCGGAGGCGCGATACCCCTCCGGCGCTGCGTTACGTTCCTTACTCCGACCGCCCTCACACGACGATATTCACCATGCCGCGCTGGCCGACGTAGATCACCTTGCGCGGCGGCTTGCCGTCCATGTGACGCTGCGCCCCGCCCGATTCCAGGGCCAGCCGCTTGGCGTCTTCCTCGGCGATCCCGGCGGGCACCTGGATGCGGTCCCGCACCTTGCCGTTGACCTGCACCACCAGCGTGATCTCGTCCTCGGCGGCGATCTCCGGGTCGTATTCCGGCCACGCCTGCCGGTGGATGCTGTACGGGTGCCCGGTGCGCTCCCACAGTTCCTCCGCGATGAACGGCGTGAAGGGCGCCATCAGCAGCAGCATGTTCGTGATGGCCTCGTCCCAAACCGCCCGCTCGACTTTGGACGCCCGGCGGGCGTCCTGCAGCTCGTTCTTCAGCTCCATCAGCGCGGCGACCGCCGTGTTGAAGGCGAACGACTCCAGCCCGTCGGACACTTTCTTGATCGCCTGGTGCACCTTGCGCCGCAGGTCGCGCGCTGCGGCGGGATCGCCGCCGCCCTGGGGAGCGCCCTCGGTCACCAGCGCCCACACGTCGTTCAGCCAGCGGACCACGCCCTGAATGCCCTGGCTGTCCCACGGGCCGCCCTGGTCCCAACGGAAAGCGAACATCAGGTAGGCGCGGACGGTGTCGGCCCCGTACTGCTCGACCAGCTCATCCGGCGCGACGACGTTGCCCTGCGTCTTGGACATCTTCTCGACTTCCAGGTGGTGCTTGATCTGGTTGATCGTCGCGTCGCTGCCGAAGCCGGGGATGTCGAACACGGTCCGGTCGTCCGTATCGACCACCACGGACCGCCCCTCCGGCGGCTGGACGATCAGCGTCGTCTCGGTGCGTTTCATCACCTCGCCGGCCACCTGCCCCGCGCCCACCAAAACGCCGTCCAGGCTGCCGACGACGCGCACGCGGGCCGCGTTGAGCTTCCCACCATCGAACGTTCCCTCGGCCACGACCAGGTGACCGTCACGCGGCTCGCCCAGGATCATGCCCTGGTTGAACAGGCGCAGCATCGGCTCGTCGAACAGGTGCGCCGTGTCGCGGCCCATCCGCTCGGCGATGGCCTTCGTCCGGTCGAACACGCCGCAGTCGCGCATGGCCTTGGTGAAAAACCGCGTGTACATCAGGTGCATCGTCGCGTGCTCGATGCCGCCCGTGTACTGGTCCACCGGCAGCCAGTAGGCGCCCTCTTCCGGGTCGAACGGGCCGCCATCGTAGCGCGGGCTCAGGTAGCGATACTGGTACCACGACGAGCACATGAACGTGTCCATCGTGTCCGTCTCGCGCTTGGCGGGACCGCCGCAGTGCGGGCACGTCGTATTCAGGAAGCCCTCGTGATACTTCAGCGGGCTTTCGCCCGTCGGCATGAAGTCCACGTCGTGCGGCAGCAGCACAGGCAGGTCGTCTTCCGGCACGGGCACCACGCCGCAGTCGTCGCAGTAGACGATCGGGATCGGCGCGCCCCAGTAGCGCTGGCGGCTGATCAACCAGTCGCGCAGACGGTAGTTCACCGCCGCGTGGCCGGTGCCCTGCTCCTCCAGCCAGCGGGTTACCACGCCGACCGCCTCGTTCTTCTTGCCGTCGCCGGTATAGTGCGCGGGCGTGCCGTCGAACTGGCCGCTGTTGACCATCACGCCCTCGCCCGGCCAGGCTTCGGTCATGTTGTCCGGATTCAGGTCCTCGGCCCCTTCGGGCTGGATCACGATCCGGATCGGCAGGTCGAACTTGCGGGCGAACTCGAAGTCGCGCTGGTCGTGCGCCGGCACGGCCATGATCGCGCCGCTGCCGTAGCTGATCAGCACGTAGTCCGCGATCCAGATCGGGATGCGCTCGCTGTTCACCGGGTTGATCGCATAGCCGCCGGTGAAGACGCCCGTTTTCTCCTTACCTTCCGCCGTGCGGTCGATCTCGCTCTTGCGGGCCGCCTCGGCGACGTACGCCTCGACCGCCGCGCGCTGCTGCGCCGTGGTGACCTTCTCCACCAGCGGGTGTTCCGGCGCCAGCACCATGAACGTCGCGCCCCACAGCGTATCGGGCCGCGTGGTGAAGACCTCCATCGGGTCGCCGTCCTCGGTGCGGAAGACGACGTGCGCGCCCTCGCTGCGCCCGATCCAGTTGGTCTGCATGATCTTGACGCGCTCCGGCCAATCGATCTGGCTGTGGTCGAGCAGTTCGTCGGCGTAGTCGGTCGTGCGGAAAAACCACTGCTCCAGGTCTTTCTTGATCACCGGCGTGCCGCAGCGCTCGCAGTGACGATCATCGCCCCACACCTGCTCGCGGGCCAGGGTCGTGTTGCACTGCGGGCAGAAATCGACCGCCGCCATTTTGCGATAGGCCAGGCCGTGCTTGTAGAACTGCAGGAAGAACCACTGCGTCCACTTGTAGTAGTCCGGGTGACTGGTGACCGCTTCGCGCTCCCAGTCGAAGATGGCGCCCATCGTGCGCAGTTGGCGGCGCATGAACTCGATGTTCTGCTCGGTCCAGATTTTGGGGTGAATCTTGCGTTTGATCGCCGCGTTCTCGGCGTTCAGGCCAAACGCGTCGAACCCCATCGGGAACAGGACGTTGTAGCCTTTCATTTGCAGCCACCGCGCCCGCGCATCGGATGGCGACATCGCGTACCAGTGCCCGATATGCAGGTCACCGCTCGGATACGGCAGCATGGTCAGCGCGTAGAACTTGGGCCGGTCCGGGTCAATCGTCGATCGATTGAGTCCGTCGCGCTCCCATCGCTGGGCCCAACGTGCCTCTATCTCTTGCGGGGTATATTTATCAGCCATTGCCGTTTTTCCACTCCATGATGTGTGAGCTGTTGACAAGCGAGCGCAAAGGTCGCGCGGCGCGCGACGCCCAAAGTCATCCGGTCAGGTCTGCCTCTCCGCGCCTCGGGCGGACCGCGAGAAGGCAGCGCGATGTCCGTTCCACGATGATCGACACGGCTGGTTTCACCGGTCCCTCCTCAATCAAAATCGGCCCAGGCGCCTCCGGCTGGGCCGGGACGGTGGGCCGATCGCGGATCGACGCGGGCCGGACACAGCCTTCAGCCGCAGGCTCGTTTCACACGCGCCGCGCCCGCCATCAACCGTCAGTCTACCCGCTAGCGGCGACGGCGTATCACCTCGTCGCGCAGCGGAATCGGGACGGGAGCGGGACGGCGCGGGCTAAGCGCCTGGCGCACCGTTTCCAGGAGTTGGCGCAAACGGTCGGAGAGGGTCTGTTGTGGGCTGCGATTCATCGGATCGTCCTTTGCTCTGTCTCAGCGAACTCACCTGCACAGACTTTAACTTAAATCTGCTCTCGCGACCTTAAAGAAAAATGAAAAATCCCCTTCGTCATATTCCCTGGTTCATCAGGGACGAAGAGGACTCCGCGGTACCACCCTGGTTGGTGGCGTCATCCGGAACAAGAGATGGACCCGAAGGGGCTCGAACCCTTGGCCTCCACAATGCCATTGTGGCGCTCTCCCAGCTGAGCTACGGGCCCTTGTTCGCCGGTGGGCATGCCACCCACTCATTTCGCGCGTAACGGGCGCTCCCGGCGCGGCCTACTCGTTTCAGCCGCGCGGCTCCCGGACGAGTTCGGTCCTGGCGCTCACCGTGGGCGCGCTGCCGGGTTTCCACTCGCCCCGGCTCACTGCGGTGATGACCTACTACTTCCGTTCACAGCCGATAGTATGTCAACGTAGCCCACATTCTAGCCGTGCCAGGGGTGCTTGTCAAGGCTTTTTTGAAGGTGCCGGGCGATTGCCCCGGTTGCGTGGCCGCCGCTCCGCAAGTAAGATCGGGTCTAATGCGCATCCGGTGACGCACTGCTCCGAAGGAAACGAAAGTGACCGCCACGTCCGACGTCTCATCCCCCACCCCGGCGCCGCATTCACGCGCGCTGTGGCCTGTTCTGGCCGTAATCGTCGTAATGGCGCTCGCCGCCCGCATCGTGCCGCAGCCCCGCACCGTGGACGACGCGTTCATCACCTTCCGCTACAGCCGCAACATCGTCGAGGGGCACGGCTTCGTCTACAATGCCGGCTCGCGCACGCTGGGCACGACCACCCCGCTGTATACCCTGTTGATGGCGGGGATCGCCGGGACCACGGGAGGCGAAGACTATCCCTGGTTCGCGCTGATCACCAACGCGCTCGCCGACGCCGCCACCGCTGCTCTGCTGGCCCTGCTGGTGTATCGCCTGACGCGGCACATCCTGCCCGCCGCCGTGACCGGCGCCGTGTGGGCCATCGCGCCGATGAGCGTGACGTTTGCCATCGGCGGCATGGAAACCAGCGTCGCCATTCTGTGGATGGTCGCCGCGACCGTCGCCTATACGTCCGGCCACCACCGCCGGACCGGACTCTTCGCCGCGCTGGGCATCCTCACGCGCATCGATTCGCTGATCTGGGTGGGACCGCTGCTGGCGCACCAGCTTGTCACCCGCTGGCGCGAGCGCCGCACGCCGGGCGAGGGCCAACCCGCTGCGCCCTGGATCGCGCGGCTGCCCTGGGGAAGCTGGCTGTGGTTCGGCGCGATCCTGCTGCCGTGGTACGGGTTTAGCTGGGCCTATTTCGGCACGCTGCTGTCGCGCTCGCTCAGCGCCAAGCAGGTGGCCTACATCGTCGAAGACTGGAGCGCCCTGACCCGCCTGCTCCAGCACATCGCCACCCCGTTCCTGGAACAAGAAGCGTTCGGCACGCCCGGCATCGTCGTCGGGATCGTGCTCTACCCCGCGCTGGCGGTCATGGGAACCGTCTACGCGCTGCGCCGCCAGCCGCGCCTGCTGCCGTTTCTGGCATTTCCGTGGCTGTACGTGGCCGCGTTCAGCGCCATGAACCCGCTCATCTTCCGGTGGTACCTCGCCCCGCCGTTGCCCGCCTACCTGGTCGCGATCATCCTGGGCCTCTGGGGCGTTGCGGAATCGCTGGCCGCAGCGCTCAAGCGTCCACAGGTCGCCCAGGGCGCGATGGCGGCTGCCGGGCTGGCCTGGATCGCGATCTCGCTCAACTCGTGGACGCTGCACCCCGATCACGGCCCCAACCGCCCTGCACCGGACATGGCATGGCACGAGATCGAGATCTATTACCGCGAGATGGCCGGGACGCTGCGCGAGAATTTCGGCGTGGACGAAGACACGCTCGTCGCGGCGGGCGACATCGGCGCGATCGGCTATTACAGCCGCGCCCGCATCCTGGACACGGTGGGCCTCGTCACGCCGGAGGTATCGCATTATTACCCGCTCGACCGGGACCTGGTGATCGAGGGCAGCAACTACGCCGTCCCGCCCGCGATCGTGTTCGATTACCTGCCGTCCTATATCGTGTTCATGGAGATGTTCGTGCGCAACGGGCTGGCGCAAAACCCCCGCTTCGAGGAGCTGTACGACGCCGTGCGCGTGATTCCGACCGACTTCTACGGCACCGGCATGATCCTCTACCAGCGGCGCGACCTGTACGAGGGGGCGATGCTGGCGAGTCCTGACAGTCGATCGCCGAAAAGCGGCCAAACGTCATGAGCCGCGCGACGCCACGCCGGTACGATCGAGGCGACGGGGACGGCCTGCCCGGTGGCGTGGTTTGCAGGCGGGTCTCGACATCTTGTACAATTCGCAGAAGAAAGACCCTGGGGGATGGTTTAAATTCATTTAGCGTGGACTTATCCGCCGCTTAAATGGTCCGCCGTAGAATGATCGCTCGCCGCCGGTTCATGCAGATGCATTATCAAGGGTAATGGCGATGGCAACCATGTCGCTCAGCGAACAAAATGCACAACGCGCCGAACAGGAGCACCTCATAACCGGCAAGCGCCGCCGCCAGATTCGGGAAGCGCTCACCGGTTATATATTCGTGCTGCCTGCCGCCGTGGCGACGTTTCTTTTCGGACTGTGGCCGGTCGTCGCCGGCTTTTACGAGAGCCTGAAATCCGGCTCGCCGCTGACCAACAAATACGTCGGCCTCGGCAATTACGTCCGGTCGTTCGGCAGCCTGACGTACATTCTGCTCTTTGCGCTGTGCCTGATCTTCATTTACGGCAGCTATCGCTCCTGGCGCGGCGCGTACGTCCGCCACCAGCAAACCGGCGACAACATCTGGCCCTTCGTTGTTCCCGGCTTTCTTTTTGGAGCCAGCCTGATCATTTTCGGCTTCAATTTCGTGACCGGCTCCGAAGCGTATGCCTGGGTCCCGGTCGTCCTGCTGCTGCTGAGCGTCGGTGGCTACTATACTGCCGACCGGCTCCAGCGCCCGCCCGACGAATGGAGTTGGGCCGGCATCCGGCAAGCCTGGCTGTGGGTGATCGCCCTGGGCATCGTGTGGATCGCCGGGCCGTACCTCGTGCCGGATGGCGCGCTGCACACCCCCGGCTGGATCGTCCTGCTGGGCGTGCTGGCCTGGGCGGGCTACCGGCTGCTGCTGCGGCTGGCGCGGATGCGCTCCGGGCCGCAGGTCAGCGCCACTATCATGATGGGCACGCTCATGCTGCTGGCGATCCTGCTGGGCATGTACACAATCGAGCAGCTAGAAGAAGACGTCTCTGAGGCGCGCGAGATCTCGGCGCTGATCTTCAACCAGCGGGTGCTCGACGCCACCGCGACATTGGTCGACGACAACGCGCGTATCCGCGGCCTGGTGATGAACGAGGAAGTCATCGTCGAGGTGCGGGTCGGCGGTGAAACCATCGAAGCACCCCTCGCGCCCGACGCGTTCTCCGAGCTGGCCGTAGACAAAATCACCGCGCTCGAAACCGCCCTGGTCAACAACCAGAAGGTCAGCGTGGTCCTGCCCGACGGCACCATCGCCGAGGGCGAGCTGACCGGCATCCCGATGGGCGAGCAACTGCCCCTCGCGCTCGGCACCGAAGACCCGCAAGCCGTCCGCGAGACGCCGATCTACTCGGCGCTCACCGTGGGCCAGAATGTGATCCGCGCCAACGGGCACACCGAGCCGGTATCCAAGCAGATCTACGGGGCGCTGGCGGTCTTCATCGGGATCGCGACGATCTACACCATGACCTGGGTCCGGCGGCAAGTCGATGACGACGAGCATCCGCGCATCCACAACTGGCTGCATATCGGGCGCGTGGCGATGGGCGTGACCGTGGCCCTGGTGTTCTTCTACCTGATCGGGGCGATCGAGCTGTACGATCAGGCTGCGTCGGGCATGGCGGCGCTCACCGAAGACCAGTTCAAGCGCGCGTACGAGTTCGCCACCGGCAGCCCTCCGCGCACCAACCTGCGCACGGACATTCTGCGGGCCGAGCTGCTCTACTGGCCGCAGGTGCTCATGGTCGCCGTCGGCTCGTTCCTGATCGGCGTGGCCTACCTGGTGTGGCAGGGCGCGCAGAAGCGCGAAACGCCCCTGGGATTCGGCCTGACGATCACGCTGGCCGCGGCGCTGATGGTCGGCGGCTGGCTGTTGATCAGCGAGATTCCACGCACCATCGGCCTGGCCGGGCGCGAAGGCAGCGACACGCTGGCCGCCCTCACCCGCACGGCTATGTATTCCGTCGGGACGGTCCCGGTGCAGCTTGGGCTGGGGTTATTCCTGGCGTACCTGCTGTTCTCGGAAATCTCGTGGGGCAAATCGATCTACCGCGTGATCTACTTCATGCCGTACATCGCGCCCAGCGTGGCAACCTCGACCGTCTTCCTGGTCATCTTCAGCCCGTATCCCAACAGCCTGGCGAACAAAACGCTGGGCCTGTTCGGCATCAACGCCTGGACGTGGCTCAAAGAGCCGAACGGGATCGTGCGCATCTTTTACCAGTCCGTGCTGGGTGGCAATCCGCTCAACATTCCGGAAGGGTTGGCCGGCCCCAGCCTGGCATTGTTCACCGTCATTCTTTACAACATCTGGGTGTTCGCCGGGTACAACACGGTCGTCTTCCTGGCCGGGTTGGGCGCCATCCCCACCGAGCTGTACGAGGCTGCCGAGGTCGACGGCGCGGGCCGGTGGTCGCGCTTCCGCAACATCACGCTGCCGCTGCTGTCGCCCACGACGTTTTTCCTCTCGATGCTGTCCATCATCGGGACGTTCAAAGCCTTCTCGCACATCTACGTCTTGCGCAGCCAAGCCACCGGCAAAGAGATCGATACGATGAGCGTGCACATCTTCAACCAGCTTTACTCCGCCAACGATCCGGGCTATGCTGCGGCGCTGGCGTTCAGCCTGTTCGGGGTCATCCTGGTGCTGACCCTGGTACAGAACCGTCTGGCAAGGGAGCAGGTCTTCTATGGCTAGCACAGGCACAACCACAGGCACTCAGGCGAAGGCGCTCGACACCGCTGCGCGCCCGACGGTAGCCACCGCACCCTACCGGCGGCGGCCCATCGCGATCAAGCCGTTCCGGATTCTCGTGTACGTGGTGCTGACATTGGGCGCTATCCTGTTCGTGATGCCGTTCCTCTGGATGGTGAGCACTTCTCTGCAACACTCGGGCGACATCATTCGCGGGCGGGCGCTGCCCACCCAGGGCGTGCTCCAGGTCACGCGCATCAACGAGAAAGACCTGGATCGCCCTGTGCAGGATTTCATCGATGCCGGCCAGTCGCCGCCGTTTCTGACCCGCGTCTACACCCAGCTCGAGGCCAGCAAGCGCCAGCGTGGGTTCTCCCTGTCGGACTATCTGCGCACGCAGAAAATCGGCTACGCCGAGCTTGAGGTCAACATCGACATCCCGGTCATCAACCAGATATGGTCGACGCGCGGCCATTACGTGGTCGTCGGCGGCGCGGCGCATTATCTTGAGGCGTGGGCCGAATCCAACTTCTCGGAATACTTCTTCAACAGCGTGATGATCGCCTTCCTGACCATCGTCGGCCAGACGGTGACCTCGGTCCTGGCGGCGTATGCGTTCGCCCGCATCGAGTTTCCGGGGAGCAACCTGCTGTTCAGCCTGTTCCTGGCGACGATCTTCATCCCGACGATGGTGGTCCTGATTCCCAACCGCAACACCGTCACCAGCATCGACCGCTTCTTCACCCAGCAGTTCCCACAGAAGCAGGATGATTGGGGAATCACCGACCTGCGCGAGGACATCGGCGAGCAGATTTACAAAGGGCTGGACGCGCTCGGCCTGGAGAACTTTCTCGGCCTGGGCGACGCGGTCACCGTCGATGGCCCGCTCGTCTGGCGCTGGATGGATAGCTGGCCCGCGCTGGTGGTGCCCTTCCTCGCCAGTACGTTCAGCATCTTCTTGTTACGCCAGTTCTTCATGCAGATTCCCGACGAGCTGTGGGACGCGGCCCGCATCGACGGCGCGGGACACATGCGGTTTCTGTTCCAGGTGGTGGTGCCCATCTCGCGCGCGGCCCTGGTCACCGTGATCATCTTTACATTCATCGGCACGTGGAACGCGCTGGAATGGCCGTTGCTGGTCACGTTCTCGGACAACTGGCGGCCCATCTCGTATGGGCTGTACGCCTTCACCACCGAGGCCGGCTCCGATCTCAACCTGCTGATGGCCGGATCGGTCATCACGCTGGTCCCGGTGCTGGTGCTGTACCTGTTCGCGCAGCGGCAGTTCACCGAAGGCATCGCCACCACCGGCCTCAAAGGGTGATCCCTACGAGGGCGGCTCGCTGGGGTCGTCCTCGTGGTTTTTGTAGCGTGAAAGCCGCCCGATCTGTACAATAGCCGGTTATGTTCGGACGTGTATTGTTAAGAAACGCTATGTGGCGACGTATTGGAATCCTGGCCGGTGCCCTGATCGGCTCTGTGAGCATCACATTCCCCACCCTTGTCTCGCCTGCTGCCGCGCAAACCGACATCGCTCCGTGTGGCTACGTCGACGGATTCGAGTTCCCCGTGCCGGGGATTGACGTGGATCGCACCGATTTCGGCATCTACCGCACGCGGTTCGGCGGACTGCACACCGGCATCGACGTGGCCTTTGGCGACACGGGTGCCCCGGTGCGCGCTGCGGCGCGCGGGCGCGTCACGTACAGCGACATCGAGGGATGGGACACCGAAAAAGGTGTTGTGGTGATCCAGCACACGATGCCGGATGGCACGCTGGTCAACACGCTTTACGGTCACATGGAAGAACTCAACGGCCACACGTTCCCCCCGGTGGACACATGCGTCGAGCAGGGCGACATCGTCGGCGCGGTTGGCGACCCGTCGCTGAGCCGCCCCCATTTGCATTACGAAATACGAACCCGCTACCGGTACGAAGGCGGCCCCGGCTACACGCAAATCAACCCGCTCGAGCTGGGCTGGCTCCACCCGGTCGATTTCACGTACCTGGCGCGGGTGATGGTCGCGCCCGCCTACCGGGGCCATTTCACCCTGGCCGAGCGCCCCACACTGCCGCCCCTGCCCCTGGAAGATGGCACCTATGTCGTCGCCCAGGGCGCCACGCTGCGCGGGATCACGGCCACCGGGCAGGTGCTCTGGCAGTTCGACATGATCGACTCGGTGAGCGCGCTGCTCGCCCTGCCCGACGGGCGCGTGCTCGCGACGACCACGGCCAACCAGGTGTTGGTGCTCAACGGCGGCAGCTACAACGCGCTGTGGAGCCTGCCCAGCGCGTCCACCTCGTCCCCGCTGCTGGTCGGTGAATCGATCGTCTTCGTCGTCGACGAGAGCGCGCTGTTGGGCGTGACGCCCGATGGCAGCACCCTCTGGGAGACGTCGCTCCCCGGTGCGGCGGTGCGCTGGACGGTCGCGGGGAACCGGCTGGCCGTATCGACCGCCAGCCGCGACCTGGTGATCGTCGATCCGTCCGGCCAGGTCCTGCATAACAACGCGTACCCGGACGTACCGGTGCCGGTCGTCACGCCCGATCAGGCGCTCCTGGTGATGGCGGGATCGCGCATCGAGCAGTTGGACGGCGCGTTGCAGGCCGTGCCCCTGATCGATACCGGGCGGGCCATGTCGCCCGCTGCCGAGCTGGTGCGCGGGCCCACCGGGAAATTCTACGTCTACACCGGCGAGGGGCGCGCCCTATACGCGTATGATCGTGAAGGGGACCTGCTGTGGAATGCGTACATGCCGGGCAGCCACCGCCGCGCGCCGGTGCTGGGCCTGGGCGGCGGCCAGCTTCTCTACGCGCTGACGGCGGACGGCCAGCTTCTGGCCTACAACACTGCCGACGGGCGCCTGGCGGCGCAGCTCACGCTGTATGACGGGGGCATGAACGGCGTGCCCATCGCGCGCTGGATGCGCGTCGCGCCGGACGACACCGTGACGTTTGGCAGCGGGTTCCTGTCCGCTGTCACCATCGACGGGCTGGACCTGCTCGACGAGCCGCCGCCGTCCTAGCGCCAGGGATCGGGCTGGCGGATGAAGCGGGCTTCGATGCCGGCGTTGCGGAACCAGGGCGGCAGCAGGTCGCGCATGACGACCATTTCGCTGGCGTAGTGCGACAACCCCAGCAGGTTCATCGGCATGTGCGGCACCAACTCGCGCATGACTTCTCGCTGCCGGGCCGCATAGTCGTAATCGCCTTCCAGCCACCAATGGCCGGTCACGTACGTATCGCAGCCGAGATCGCGCGCCTCTTCCAGGTGGCGCGGGTCGTCGCCGCCGCCGGGAATCAGCGCGACGTGCTCCACCGGCTGGCCGTTGAACCGGATCTGGTTGTAGCGGATATACGGCAGGTCGGTCACCTCGGCCAGTTGCTGGGCAAACTCGACGAACGACTTGTCGCGCACCTTGCCGTGCACGCCTTCCATCCCGCCGTGATGCTGCGAGAACGGCTCCCAGTCGCGCAGCTTGAGCGCCTGCGCCAGGGCGACGACCGTGCTGATCTCCGGGTGGCAGTCCAGCGGGGCGTGGCAGCAGTAATAGCTGATGGCGTGCTCGCGGAGTTCCTCTAGCTGGGCCTCGCTGATGCCCAAAAAGCCGCGCCCGCTCTCCTCGAAATCCGCCGGGTGGTGCGCGAAGATCATCGAGCCGGGCGCGCCACGCTCCAGTTCCAGGGCCAGGATCGTGTCCAGCACGGTTTGGTCAGGGAAGACCACCAGGTACACGCGGTCGATCTCCTCGGTGCTGTTCTGCATCAGCCCGTTCCACGTCCCCTGGACGAAGTCGGCCTCGGCGAACCGTTGATAGACCGACATCTCGCCAGGGGGCAGGATCTCCGACCAGAGTTCGCGCTCGTCATACGCCTGGACGTCGAAATAGGCTTCCAGACGCTGCACCAGTTCGGCCTGATTCATGGGATTCCCCCTTGTTGCTGCGCAAAAAGCCGCGCCTCGTGTTCGACCAATTCCATAATCGCCGCAATCGTTGGATCGGGCGGCGTCTCGTCGGGCAGATCGAGCACGTCAGCCAACTCGACCGCCCACGCGGGCCACGCCACGATCGCGCGCCCAAGCACCCCGCCCGGCACGTCGCCCACGACCAGCTCGCCGTCGCCGCCCTGTGACAATCCCGTCTTCGAGCGATCCACGCGAATGCCGTGCAGATCGGGCGGCAAGGCGGCGTCCCCGGTCACGATCGCCAGCCGGACGCCGCCCTTGCTCAACTCCCGCAGGGTATGCCACTCGACCAGCGGCATGACGAGGCGATCGCGCAGGCGCTGCATCGACGCGGCGGGAATGGGCACGCGCTCTCGCCCCCCGATCACGGCGGCGTCGTAGCCCATGCCATCCAGGATCATCAGGCCAGCCCGCCCCTGCGTCGCCCGGCAAATCCACGACTGCGGCGAGCACGAATCCCCCAGGTCCAGCATGAATACCGGGCCTGGAGCCGCGCGCCGTTCGGATTGGATCAACGTGAACAGGCGGGGGAGCGCCGCGAGATGGTCGGCCAGGTGAGCAGTATACAACAGCGTGAGTTGGGACGGAGTGCCGGTCAATAATCACACACCCTTTACGCTCAGCCGCGATTGTAGCGAGATAGCGCCGAAAGCCCAAATCGGCCCGGCAGGCTCATTTCCCCTGCCAGGCCGGCTTGCGCTTTTCCAGGAAAGCGGCCATGCCTTCCTTCTGGTCTTCGGTGGCAAACAAAGCGTAAAAGTGGTTGCGCTCGTAGGCCAGCCCTGCCGACAGCGTAGTTTCGAGGGCCATGTTGACGGCATCCTTCGCCAGCCGCACCGCCAACGGCGCGCGCGCCGCGATCTCCGCCGCCAGCTTGACGGCCACGTCCAGGTATTCCGCGACCGGGGCGACGTGGTTGACCAGGCCAAACCGCGCGGCCTCGTCCGCCGTCAGGCGCCGGTCGTTGAGCGCCATCTCCATCGCCAGCGCCTTGCCGATGGTCCGCGTCAGGCGTTGGGTGCCCCCTGCCCCCGGGATCACCCCCAGGTTGATCTCCGGCTGTCCGAACTGCGCCGTCTCGGACGCGACGATCATGTCGCAGGCCAGCGCCAGCTCGCAGCCGCCGCCCAGCGCATACCCGCTCACCGCCGCGATAACCGGCTTGTGGATGCTCCGCAGCCGCTCCCAGCGCGCGATGAACGCCATGTCGATCATGTCGACGGGGGTGGCCTGCGCCATTTCGCTGATGTCGGCGCCTGCGGCGAACGCTTTTTCGTTGCCGGTGACGACCATGCAGCCGATTGCGTCGTCGGTGTCCATGCTTTCCAGGGCACTCATCAGCTCGTCCATCAACGGCCCGGTGAGCGCATTGAACGCCCGCGGACGGTTCAGACGCACCAGCCCGACACCCTCCGCCGGGCGCTCGACAAGAATGTTTTCGTAATCCATCATTTACCCTCCAAAATAACACTCTAAACCTGCGGACAGCACAAGCACTCGCGCCGGTGCACCACCGGGCAAGCCCTCAGCGCGCCATCATATCCTTCGCCGCGCGGAGATGCTGCGCAAAGCCGGGCAAAAACTCGGACAGCTCCGCATAACGCCCCTCGCCATACCCCGCCAGGTACTGCCGGAGCACGCTCACCACGCCGGGCAGCATCGTCGCGCCGTGGACCTTGCTCTCCACCAGGATATACGCCTCGGCCTCCTGGCGGTTGATCGCCGCCTCAAGAAAGATCGCCGCCGCGCCCATGACGAACAGCCGGATGAACTGCTCGTGCCATGACGGGACCTGGGCGGCGAAGGCCGGGTCGACCGGCAGCGGAACGCGCGCCGCCGGGGCCAGCTCCGCCGCGTGCTCGCGCAGGTAGGCCCGCACCAACAGGCGCCCGTAGGCCGCCACCAGCCCGCGGAAGATCGTCGCGGGATCGTCGTCGAACGGCCACGGCTCGTTGTCGCCCCAGGCAATGCGCGGCGGCATGATGCACACCAGCGTCCCCGGCAGGCGCACGCCGATCTCGGTGTCGCTGGGAAACGAGATGTTCGGCATCACCGCCAGCGCCTGCCGCACCGGGCCGACGAACGGCTCGAAGAATGCCCGCAGGTCCGCCGCCGGGAGGACACGCGCCATCTGCTCGGCGGCCCGCTGCCAGAGGGCGTCTTCCTCGGCCCACCACGCGACCAGCCCGGCCTGCACGCAAAAATCGCGCAGGTCGTCGTTCCAGCCGGCGGGCGCCCAGGCGAATTCGCCCGCCAGCCGCAGGTCAGGCCACGACAGGTTGAGCGCATACGTGTACAACCGCTCCAGCGACGTCCCGGCGTCCAGCAGCGCCTGGAGCGTGCGCGCCGCCGGGTGCCCGGCCAGGTCGGCGACGCGGCGCGCCGTGACACGGGCGTGGACGTGGGCACGGTGGCGGTGCTGGCGCTGCTCGATGTCCGGCCACGACGTCGCGGACAGGACCGCCGACATCAGGCGCACCCGGTTATCAATCGTCACTTGCACCGTTCGAGAGGTCATGACATGTTCCGTTGCCGGCTGGCGAGACAGACGCGCAGAAAGAATGCCCGGTATTCTACATTACACCCCACCAGGATTCAAACCATCCATTCGCCGCCGTCGACGACCAGCGACTGCCCTGTGATGAACGAGGCGGCATCCGAACACAGAAACAAGATCGCCGCCGCCACCTCGTCCGGTGTGCCGGTGCGCCCCTGGGGAATCCGCGCCGGGTCCGCCGGTTCGCGCGCCGCCGTGATGTTGGCCGGGCAGACCGCGTTCACCCGCACGCCGCGCCCGGCCAGGTCGCGGGCCGCCTCGCGCGTCAGCCCCAGGATCCCGGCCTGGCTGGCGGCGTAGGACGCGCCATCCGGGCGGGGCAGCCCGTGCCCGGCGGTGCTGGCGACGTTCACGATCACGCCGCCGCCCTCGTCGGCCATCACGCGTCCGGCGAGCTGCGTGCAGAAGAACGTCCCGGTCAGGTTGATCTCGACCACGCGCCGCCAGTCGTATTCGTCGATCCCCAGCAGTGCCTCGCGCCGCTCGACGCCCGCGCTGTTGACCAGGATGTGCAGCCCGTCGAACCGGTCTCGCAGGTTCTCGATCATCGCCGCCACCTGGAACCGGTCGGACACGTCCGCCGTCCAGGCCATCCCGCGCCCGCCCGCCGCCTCGATCTCATCGACGACAGCCGCCGCCCGGTCGGGATTCACTGCGTTGGCGCACACCGCCGCCCCGGCTCGCGCCAGCGCCAGCGCCACCGCCCGCCCGATGCCGTCACCGGCGTTCGTCACCAGGGCAACACGCCCTGCCAGATTCACCGTGAAGTTTGCCATCTATCGCCCTCGCGAACGAACAGGGGCAGCCGTGATCGCTGCCCCTGAGGTCATACACGATGCCGGATTGGCGGCCCCGCGCGTTACGCGATGGTCACGCCGTCCGAGAGATACACGTCCTGGATCGCGTTCAGGATTTCGACGCCTTCATTCATCGGGCGCTGGAACGCCTTGCGCCCGCTGATCAGGCCCAGGCCGCCTGCGCGCTTGTTGATGACCGCGGTGCGGACTGCCTGCGCCAGGTCGTCCTTGCCCGAAGCCCCACCGCTGTTGATCAGGCCGATGCGGCCCATGTAGCTGTTGATCACCTGGTAGCGGGTGAGGTCGATCGGGTGGTCGGTCGCCAGATCGGAGTACATCTTCTCGCTGAATTTGCCGAACTTGAGCGCCTTGAAGCCGCCGTTGTTCTCCGGCAGTTTCTGCTTGACGATGTCGGCTTCGATGGTCGCGCCGAGGTGGATCGCCTGGCCGGTCGTGTCGGCGGCCACGTGGTAATCGACGCCTTCGTGCTTGAACGCGTTGTTGCGGGTGTAGCACCACAGAATGGTCGCCATGCCCATGTCGTGGGCGATCTTGAAGGCTTCGCTCACTTCAACGATCTGGCGGCTGGATTCCTCCGATCCGAAGTAAATCGTCGCGCCGACGGCCACCGCGCCCATGTCGTACGCCTGCTCGATATTGGCGAAGAAGACCTGATCGTACTTGTTGGGATAGGTCAGCAGCTCGTTGTGGTTGAACTTGAGAATGAACGGAATCTTGTGGGCATACTTGCGGGCCACCGCGCCCAGCACGCCGAGCGTCGACGCGACGGCGTTGCAGCCGCCCTCGATCGCCAGCTCGACGATCTTCTCCGGATCGAAGTACGCCGGGTTGGGCGCGAACGACGCGCCCGCCGTGTGCTCGATGCCCTGGTCTACCGGCAGAATCGACAGGTAGCCGGTCCCTGCCAGCCGCCCGTGATCGAACAACTGCTGGAGGCTGCGCAGCACCGCGACCGAGCGGTCCGACGGCCCGAAGATGCGATCGACCCAGTCCGGGCCGGGCAGGTGAAGCTGGTCCTTCGAAACGGTCTTGCATTCATGCCCCAGCAGCGATTCGGCGTCGCTGCCCAACAGGGCTTCAATCTGTTTGATATCGTACGCCATGTCCTGACTCTCTTTCTGATGCTGAACTGCCTGTGCAGATGCCTGAAAATGTGAAGGTCGCCTTCTGATGATCCCTCACAATGTCATTTTGGAAAATGGTCGATTATCATAGGTCAGCAGGGTCAACTGACATATTTGACGACGACCCGCACCGGATGATAACACGCCTGTCGCCCAGCGTAAAGGAGCCGCCATGCCAGCCTCCGCCTTGCCCGCCGCGCCGGGCACCTACGTGCTGATCGTGCGCCTGGACGCACCCACCCGGATCGTGGTGGGCAGGCTCGGCGCGCACGACCTGCCCGCCGGGCTATATGCCTACGCCGGCAGCGCGTGCGGCCCCGGCGGGCTGCGCGCCCGGCTGGCGCGTCACCTGCGGCGCGACAAGCCCCGTCACTGGCACATCGACGCCCTGACCGCTGCGGCCCGCCCGGTCGCGATCTGGACACGGGCCGCGCCGGAGCGTCTCGAATGCGCCTGGGCGGGGACGCTGGCCGCCCTGCCCGGCGTCAGCCTGCCGGTCGCCGGGTTCGGCTCGTCGGACTGTACCTGCCCGGCGCACCTGTTCGCCCTCCCAGACGAACGGCTCCAGGCCGCGCGGCGCGCGCTCGGCCAGCCCGACGAGATTCGCTACACGTAGCCGTTTTCGAGCAGCAGCTCCGCGTTCAGGATCGAGCAGCCCGCCGCCCCGCGCACGGTGTTGTGGGCCATCGCCAGGAACTTCCACCCGCCGATCACCGGGCACGGGCGCAGCCGCCCGACAACGGTCGCCATGCCGTTCCCGGCGTCACGATCGCGGCGCGGCTGCGGGCGATCCGGCTCGGTGCGGTACTCGACCGGGCGCGCGGGCGCGCTGGGCAGGCCCGGCACCGGGTCCCGCCCGGCGAACCCGGCCCACGCCGCCAGCAGATCGTCTTCGCTCACGTCCTCGGCAAAGCGCACCGACACGGCAACGAGATGTCCATCGAGCACGGGCACGCGCGTGCAGGTCGCGCTCATCACGCAGTCCAGCATGGCGATGTGATCGCCGTCCAGCGCGCCGAGCATCTTGCGCGGCTCGGCCTCGACCTTCGGCTCCTCACCGTTGATGAAGGGGATCACGTTGTCGGTGATGTCCAGCGCGGACACGCCCGGATACCCGCCGCCGCTGATCGCCTGCATGCTGACCATCTGCACGGCTTCGATCCCGAACCGGCGCAGCGGCGCCAGCGCCATCACCACCGGCGCGGTGGTGCAGTTCGAATTGGTCACCAGCCCGCCCCCGCCCCAGCCGTACTTTTTCCGCTGTTCGGCCACCAGCGCGGCGTGCTCGGCGTTGGCCTCCGGCAGCAGGATCGGCACGTCCGGCTGCATCCGGTAGGCGCTGGCGTTGGAGCAAATCACGTGCCCCGCCTCCGCCAGCCGCCACTCGACGGTCTTGGCGATGTCGCCGGGCAGTGCCGAGAACACGATCCGAGACTGCACGTCCGCGTCCAACGGCAGCACTTCGCGCTCCACCACGCTCTGCGGCGGGTTGCCGGGCAGCACCCAGCGCGCCGCCTGTCCATAGCGCCGGCCCGCGCTGCGATCGCTGGCGATGACTTCCGCCACGCGAAACCAGGGATGGCCTTCGAGAAGCTGGATGAATCGCTGGCCCACGGCGCCCGTGGCGCCCAGAACGGCGACGTCGATCGGCTGTCGTACTTGATTCATGGTGTCTCTCCTGAGGTCGATAATCCGATACGGTATGCGAAAATGGGACTCGCTACTTCGTCATTTTGACCAAATGGCGCGGGCGCCGGGTTAATTTTTATCACGAATATTGCACAAATTGATTGACAAGTCTTTTTTGTCATGATATGCTATGCCCCAGTTACCAATTGAATAGCAGCAATACCCCTTTTATCCAGAGAGGTGGAGGGACCGGCCCTGTGAAACCTCGGCAACCGACCGCGAACTTGTTCCGGCATGGTGCCAATTCCGGCAGAATAACGAATTCTGGAAGATGAGAGGGCATTGGGACAGCATACGCACGACTCCAATCCTTCTCACCACGAGAAGGATTTTTTGTTGTCCGTTGGAGCGAGGGGTAGCGCCTGCTACGCATTGGCAGCCAACACCATACAACGCGTAGGAGAGGAAACACATGTCGAACAGCAACGGATCTCAACAACGTCCCCACCGGTTCAATACCCTGGCGCTGCACGCCGGGTACGCACCGGACCCCACCACCGGCTCGCGTGCTGTGCCGCTCTACCAGACGACGGCCTACCAGTTCCGCGATACGGATCACGCCGCAGCGTTGTTCTCGCTGCAAGAAGTGGGCAACATCTACACCCGCATCATGAACCCGACCAACGACGTGTTCGAGCAGCGCATCGCCGCGCTGGAAGGCGGCATCGGCGCGCTGGCGACCGCGTCCGGCCAGGCGGCGGAGACTCTCACCCTGTTGACGCTGTGCAACACCGGCGACGAGGTCATCAGCAGCGCGGCGCTCTACGGCGGGACGTACACGCTCTTTTCGCAGAGCATCCGCCGCCTGGGGATCACCGTGCACTTCGTCGAGGACAATGATCCCGCCTCGTTCGAAGCGCTGATCAACGACAAAACCCGCCTGATCTACCTGGAAACGATCGGCAATCCCAAGCTCCAGATTCCGGACTTCGAAGGGATCAGCGCCGTGGCCCACGCGCACGGCATCCCCGTCGTGGTCGACAACACGTTCGCGACGCCCTATCTCTGCCGCCCGTTCGAGCACGGCGTGGACATCGTCGTCCATTCCACCACCAAGTGGATTGGCGGGCACGGGCTGAGCATCGGCGGCGCGATCGTCGACAGCGGCCAGTTCGACTGGAAAGCCAGCGGTCGCCACTCCGGGATCGTCGAGCCGGAACCGGCCTATCACGACGTCGTCCTGGCGGATGCGCTCGGCCCGGCGGCGTTCATTGGCCGCGCGCGGGTCGTCGGCCTGCGCGACTTCGGCGGGTGCCAGGCGCCGTTCAACAGCTTCCTGAACATCATCGGGCTGGAGACGCTGGCCCTGCGGATGCAGCGCCACGTCGAGAACACCCAGGCGGTGGCCGAATACCTCCAGCAGCACCCCGCGGTGACCTGGGTGAATTATCCGGGACTGCCCAATCACGAAAGCTACGAACGCGCTCAAAAGTATCTCCCGAAAGGCGCCGGCGCGGTGCTCGGCTTTGGCATCAAAGGCGGCAAAGAAGCGGGCCGCGCGTTCATCGACAATCTCCAGTTGTTCACCCACCTGGCGAATGTGGGTGATGCCCGCTCGCTGGCGATCCATCCCGCGACGACGACGCACCAGCAGCTCAGCGCCGAGGAGCAGGTCGCAACCGGCGTCACCGATGATTACGTCCGCCTGTCGATTGGCATCGAGGACATCGACGACATCCTGCTGGACCTGGACCAGGCTTTGACGGTCGCCCAGGGCCAGCACGTCCACTCGACCCAATCGCACTGAGCAAGATCGGGAGACGCCTATGCTGGCAAACACGCACCCGGCAACCCGGTGGCCCACACCGCCCGTCACGCGCAGCGTCGCGCCCGGATCGGTGGGACTTGTCCAGCGCCAGTACGCTCACTTCGACTCGCCGCTCCACCTCAGGAGCGGCGGGACGTTGGAGCGTTTCACGCTGGCCTACGAAACCTACGGGACGCTCAACGCGGACCGGTCCAACGCGATCCTGGTCTGCCACGCGCTCTCCGGCGACGCCCACGTGGCCGGCTATCACACCGGCCATCCCGACGAAAAGCCGGGATGGTGGGACGACGCGGTAGGCCCCGGCAAAATCTTCGACACCGACCGCTTTTTCGTGATCTGCTCGAACGTCATCGGCGGCTGCCAGGGCAGCACCGGGCCTTCCTCGCCCGCGCCGGACGGCAAACCCTACGCGCTGCGCTTCCCGATGGTCACCGTGGACGACATGGTCGAAGCCCAGCGCCGCCTGCTGGACCGCCTGGGCATTCGCAAGGTGTTCGCCGTGACCGGCGGCAGCATGGGCGCGATGCAGGCCCTCCAGTGGGCCGTCGCCCACCCGGACCGCGTGGAACACGTGCTCTTCCTGGCGAGCACGCCGCGATCGTCGGCGCTGCACATCGCGTTCAACGAAACCGGGCGGCAGGCGATCTACGCCGATCCGAACTGGAACAACGGCGACTACTACGGTGGCCCCGCACCCACCAGGGGGCTGGCCGTGGCGCGCATGGCGGCGCACATCACCTACATGAGCGAGGCTTCGCTCGAGCACAAGTTCGGACGCAATCTGCAAGATCACGAGACACTGCCCTATACACTGGCCGAGCCGGAATTCGCCGTCGAGAGCTACCTGGCCTACCAGGGGCGCAAGTTCGTCGAGCGCTTCGACGCGAACAGCTACCTGTACATCACCAAGGCCATCGACTACTTCGACATCGGGGCGGACTACGGCTCGCTCCGCGCTGCGCTGGAACGGACGCAGTGCGCCTTCCTGGTGGTGAGCTTCACCAGCGACTGGCTCTACACCGCCCAACAGGCGCTGGACCTGGTCGAGCCGCTCCGCGAGTTGGGCCGCCCGGTCGAGCATCACCACATCGAGGCGCCGTTCGGCCACGACTCGTTCCTGGTCGAGGTGGACCTCATGACGCCGGTCGTGGGCGGCTACCTGAGCCGCGCCTGGACGTCGCGCTGCGAGTGAGCACACCGGCCCCTCAGGCGCTGCGGGCGTGCACCTTGTTGTCGCCGTTGAGCACGACCAGCTTGTGAATCTGGCGCACCGCCTCCGCCGTCGAGGCGGTGTCCACGACCATCGACACGCAGTAATCGCTGGCGCCCTGGGCAATCGCCAGGATGTTGATATTCGCGTCGCCCAACGCGCCGAACACGCGCGCCGCCACGCCCGACTGGGTGAGCATCCCCGCGCCAACGACCGCGATGATCTCGATGTTGTCGTCCGCCCACACGCGCTCGATGTCGCGGCGGCTCAGCTCGTTCGCCATCTCCGCCTCGATCGCCCTCACGACCTGCGCGCTGGTGCTCTCCGGCACGGCGAAACAGATGCTCTGCTCGCTGGACGACTGCGAGATCATCAACACGCTGGCTTTTTGCGCAGCCACTGCCGAGAAGGTGCGCGCCGCAATGCCCGGCACACCGATCATGCCCCGGCCCGCCACCGTCACCAGGCTCACGTCGCGGATCGCCGTGACAGCTTTCACCGTGCCGGGCGCGGTCTGTTCCTTGTGGGTGATCAGCGTGCCGGGAAACGTGGGGTTGAACGTGTTCTTGACCCAGATCGGGATGTTGCGCTCGACCAGCGGCTGGACCGTCTTGGCGTGCAGCACTTTCGCGCCGAAGTAGGCCATCTCGCCCACCTCGCCGTACGACAGCACCGGGATCACGCGGGCATCCGGCACCATGCGCGGGTCCGCCGTCATCACGCCGTCCACGTCCGTCCAGATCCAGACTTCGTCGCTGTCCACGTACGCCCCCAACAGCGCGGCGCTGTAGTCGCTGCCGCTGCGCCCCAGCGTGGTGATCACGCCGTCGTGCGTGGCGCCGATGAAGCCGGTCACGACCGGCACCATGCCCCTGTTGACCACCGGCAGCAGCTTCTGCCGGACGACTTGCTCGGTTTCGTCGAAGAACACCCCGGCATTGTCGTACTGGTCATCCGTGACGATCAGGTAGCTGGCGCAGACCGTCGTGCTCGGCACACCCCGCTGGCGCAGCACTGCCGAGATGATCGGCACGCACATCCGCTCGCCCAGCGAGCTGACTTTTGCCATCGCCTTCGGCGTCGCGTCGCGCAGCACGTAGATGCCGTAACACAGCTTCTGGAATTCGTCGATCAGCCCGTCCACCTCGTCGAAGACGGAAATGCGCTCGACGTCGGACGCGATCAAAGCCCGGATGGCGCCCTCGTGCTTTTCGCGGAGCTGGCCCGCGATGACCTGATAGCGCCCGGCATCCCCCGCTGCCGCCGTCCGCGCGCCCTCGATCAGCAGATCGGTCACGCCGCTCATCGCGGAGGAGACGACCAGCACCTGGTGATCGCCGGTGTAGGCTGCGCGCACGATGTCCACTGCCTGCGAGATTGCCTCCGCGTTGCCGACTGAAGTTCCCCCGAATTTCATCGTGATCCGCGTCATGTTGCATTCATCTCCTTCAGGGTGCCGGCGCCGCTCAAGGTCAGACGCACAGCCTGCTTTGTGCCAGATACAAACAATCCTGCAGGACAGCCGCCGCCGCAGTGCGGTGATCGGCGCCCGGCCCGAAAATGCTCAGCGGGCCATCGTCATAGCGCCGCGTCCAGAACGCTACCTGGTTCTGCGTGCCGCGCAGTTGGGCCGCCAGGCGCTCGCCGACCATCCGCAGCGACACGACGCCGCCCTCCGGCCCGACCTCGGCCATGTACCGTGGCACGCCGCCCAGCGCGCCCATATACGCCGCGAAGTCGTAATCGACCTTGGGCAGCTCGGCCAGAAACGCCTCGACGCTCATCTCGGCCATCTCCGCCGGGTACAGCGGATCGACGCGCAGATCGGCCAGCTCAATCGGCCAGCCGGCCTGGCGCCCCAGGATCAACACCTTGCGCGCCACGTCGATCCCGCTGAGGTCCTCGCGCGGATCCGGCTCGGTGTAGCCCTTGGCTTTTGCCTCGCGGACCACGGTCGAGAAGGCGTCGCCATCCTCCAGGCGGCTGCACAGGTACCCCAACGTGCCGCTCAGCGCGCCCTCGATGCGCCGGATGCTGTCGCCCGTATCGACGAGATAGCGCAAGGTGCTCATGACCGGCAGGCCGGCGCTCACCGTCGCCTCGAAACGCACCAGGGGATGGTTGAAGAATGTCCCGGCGCTGTCCCACGGTCCCGCCAGGGGCCGCTTGTTCGCCAGGACCACGCCATACCCCAGGTCCAGCGCCCGCGCGAGCGGCGCGGCCATTCCTTCGGCGGCGGTGCAGTCGATGACGATGGCGCGCTCGACGCCCTGCCCCGCGCAGCGCTCGATCACATCCTGGGTTGTCAGCCCGCCGAGCGCCCCGGAACTGGCGGCCAGCGCCTCGCCGGGATCGGGCGATGCGGCAAGCGCGGCGGCCCGGTCCAGCAGACCGCTCGCGTCCACCAGCGCGGCCCGCGTGTTCGCCAGCGCCACCGGGCGAAAGCCCACGCCATACCGGGCGGCGAGCGTCGTCTGTGTCTGCATGAGCTGTGTCAGGAACGCGCCCCCGACCTGGCCCACGCCCAATACGATCACCGGAATCTGTCGCGGTTCAGACAAGATGCTCTCTCCCAAAAAACATCAATCAACGCTGGCGAAATACTGTATCCGCGATTGGCCCAAAAACAAAAAGCGTGGGGCCGGTTGCTGCTCCACGCTTTAAGGTCGTCGGGTTGGACTGGCTACGCCTGACCTCGCCCCCACCGCCGGAGCAACCGGCACAATCCGGTGCCCATCATCGTGGTACCGGTAGTAGTGGTGGTCATCATAGTGGAAGTCAAAGCGATTGCGAACACGATCATGCTCTTGCGCTCAATATCGATCCGCGCCAAGCGTAGCACGAGCACCGCTTTTCGTCAATATGCCCGCGCCGCTTTTGGTGAAAGTGACCAACGTTCATTCCTTGCGCGCCACGCGAAACTCCAGCGGGATGCCCAACAGCAGTTGGGTCTGCGCGTGCAGCACCGGCAGCGCCACGCACGCAAACGTCATGATCGCCAGCAGCGGCACGCTCGCCAACTCGGCCAACCGCTCGCGCCAGGTCCACGGCGCGGGCCGCGCGGGCCGGTTGCGCAGGTCGAGCAGCCAGAACGCAACCGTGAGCAGCGTCACCACCGTCACCGAGATCTGGAGCAGCACGAACGGCCCGGACGACACATGCTGCCGCATGAGGTGCGGGTGCAGCAGCACGGGAAGCTGCGCGCCCAGCAGCATCACGATCCAGCCCAGCCCGCCCAGGATATTGTCGTGCGCCACGCGCACCAGCAGGCTCAGCCCATGTCGCAGCGGAACCTCCGGATGGCTGGCGATCTGCCCGATCGTGTAGCCGATCTCCTTAGCGCCCCAGGCATGGCGCAGCGTCTGGAGATAGCGCTCGCGGATGGCTTCCGGCAGCGTGCAGCCGGTCGTGGCGTGGGCGTGGAACGGCAGGAACACCGGCTGGAGGTGGAGATCCTCGCCGCGCTGGAAGTGCGTCTTGATGTACATGTGCCACTCGTCGGCGATCACATTGGAGTCCCAGTACCCGGCGCTGTCCAGCAGGCGCATGCTCATCGAGTAGGACGACATGGGCAGCGCGCGCCACCACGGCGCCGCCAGATAGGCCAGCTCCCAGGCCGACGAACAGGCGTGCAGAATGCGCAGCAGCGGGCTGGTGCTCCACACGTTACCGTGATAGCGAATCGGCGCCTGCCAGAAGGTCGCGTAGCGGCGTGCATCGGTGGCGAACAGCACGGTCAGCGCCGCGAAGGTGTCCGGATGCCACACCGTATCGGAGTCCATGGTGGTCACCAGCAGGTGATTGATGTTGACACCCCCCTCGTCGACCAGCCGCCGCCGCGCCCAGCGCGCCGCCCACGCCTGATTGGCGGACTTGCAGCGCATCTCGCCCACGATCCCCGCCGGGTGGCACACCACGAAAAACCGCCTGAAATGCGTGGCGAATTCCGCCTCCAACAGCGCACCCTTTTCCCCGGCGCCCGGCTCGCTGGCTTCCATCGCCAGCACCACGCTGATCGACTCGGCGGCGCGTGTCTGCGCGGCGAGGTGGCGCAGCGTCCGGCGCAGCGTGACCAGGTCTTCGTCGTAATTCGGGATCACGACGAGATGCTGCACGCTCTCCAGCGGCAGGCTGCCCGGCCCGGCGCGCCGGGCGTATTCGGCGGACCAATCCACCCGGCTCCAGCGGCGAATCAGGACCAGCCCCCACACGTTCGCCACACCGGCCAGCGCGAAGCGCACCGCCACGTAGAACGCGAGCAGCGCCGCGCCCGTCACGAGCGCCAGCGGAGCCACGGCGGCGCCGATCACGACGATGCCCAGGCCCAGCCAGGCCAGCCCGCCCGGAATCATATCCAGGGCGCGCTCCGGGATCGCCACCGGGCGCGCGGTCCGCGTCCAGGCCCGGCGGACGCTCAGCGAGACGTCACCGCGCCGGTTGCCACCGAAGGGAAAAGCCATACATGCCTCGTTGGAAAATCGCCCTCTTCCCGCCACAGCGACGGAGAGGGATCGACTCTGGGGTACGCAAAGCGCGGGATAGCATAGCAAATGGGCCACAAGGTGGCAAGGCCGCCTCACACATGCCTGAAGTTTTGTATTACGCAAAATCCTGTAAAATGGTAGACATAGTCCCCTTTTGTGCAGATTGGATTGGCCGCGTCATGTCTACGAAAGTCTTGATCATCGAAGACGATATGGAAATGAATCGCCTGTTGCAGCTCGACCTCACACATCACGGTTACGAGGTGATGACCGCAACGACTGGGCTGGATGGCCTGCGCCTGTTTCACGAGACACGTCCCGACCTGGTCGTGCTGGACGTGGCCCTGCCCGGCATGAACGGCATGACCGTCTGCCAGCGCATCCGCGAGCTGTCGAACGTCCCGATCCTGATCATGACGGCCCACGCTATCACCGAGGAGGAGATGGCCGAAGGGCTGAACCTGGGCGCGGACGAATACATGATCAAGCCGCTGCGCAACCTGGAATTTCACGCGCGCGTCAACGCGCTGCTGCGCCGCGCCCAGCTTCACAGCGACACGGCGCCCAAAGCCGTGCGCTATGCCGACGATTACCTGGTCGTGGACGTCGACTCGCGGCGCGTCACCATCGACAACAAGGAAGTCCGCCTGACGCCGACCGAGTTCAAGCTGCTGGCGACATTCGTGCGGCACAAGGGCCAGGTGCTGACCTTCCAACAGCTTCTCGAGCAGGTGTGGGGCTACGAGTACAACACCGAGCACCACTACCCGCGAATTTACGTCTCGCACCTGCGCCGCAAGATCGAGCCGGACGCGAAAAACCCGACCTACATCCAGAACGAATACGGGGTCGGCTACCGCTTCATCGGCAAATGACGCCCGCGCCCGCCCGGCGCGTTCGCCCCTTGTCCACCTACCCCGCGACACACCGCGGGGTTTATGTTGCATAATAGCGCGCCAACCGGGGATCAAAAGCACGCAACACCCGCCGCAAACGGGATTACAATGGGGGCGTCACAATGGCCTGTGCGCGCGTCTCGCGCCACCGCCAGAAAGGATCCCCCATGAAATTGAAACTGCCCAATCGCCGCCGGGCGCTGCGCTGGTTCGTCATTCTCGCCGCGGTCGCCATCCTGGCGCTGTACATCGTCATGCCGGCGGTATTTGCGATCGTGGTGGTCTTCCCCTACAAGGAGTCGGTCGGCGCGCCCCCGGCAGGGTTCACCGAGATCGAACTGGCGGCGGAAGACGGCGTCACGCTCAAAGCGTGGTACGCACCGGCCACCAACGGCGCGGCGATCATCCTGCTGCACGGCGCGGGCGGCTCGCGCGAGGGGGTGCGCGACCACGCGGCTATGCTGGCGGAAAACGGGTACGGCGTCCTCGCGCTGGACATGCGCGGGCATGGCGAGAGCGGCGGCACGACCAACCGCTTCGGCTGGCAGGGCACGCGCGACGTCGGGGCAGCAGTCGCTTTCCTGCGCGAGCGCGAAACGAGCAACCTGATCGGCGCGTTGGGGCTGTCGCTGGGCGGCGAGGTGCTGCTCGGCGCGGCGTCGGCCTACCCGGAGATCCGGGCCATCGTCGCCGACGGCGCGACTCAACGCAGCGTGGCCGAGCTGCGCGCCCTGGACTCGGAGCGCCCGCTCTACCGCAACTTCACCGCGCGCGTCATGTACGCCACCGTGCAACTTCTCACCGGGCAGGATCCGCCCAAGCCGCTGCTGGACTCCATGCGCGAGGCGGAATCGACGGCGTTTTTGCTGGTTGCCGCGGGCCAAGACGATATGGAAGTGCGCTTCAACGAGATGTTCGCCGCCACGCTGGGCGAGCGCGCGACGCTGTGGGTGGCGCCGGACGTGGGACACACCCGCGCGTTCAGCCGCTATCCGGAGGAGTACGAGCAGCGGGTGATCGCCTTCTTCGACGCGGCGCTGACCGGGCCGGCCACCGAACCGGCTCCGTGAGCCAGGGCCGCGCGCCGGTATCACGATCCGGTGGACGTGGGCGACCCGTCCGCGGGGCGAAACGCCAGCAGCCGGCGGGCGAAGCTGGTGTGAAACTGCTCCGCTGGCAGGATCGCGCCCGCCTGAAGCTCCGGGAAGCGGCCCGACGGGTTGTGCAGGACGTAGCGGGCGGGGCGACCGTCTTCCCAGTCGAAGCCGTAGACCAGCACCAGATGCCCATCATAGCCGCGGTGGTCGGGCTGGCGCTCACCGATCTCGGGCGTGACGGTCGCGGCTACCAGCCAGCCATCGAGGATGTAGCGGCAGATCGTCAGCGGCGAGACGTAAGCCCGGCCCTCGGTGCGCAGGCCGTACCGCGCCGCGAGGCGAATCTGGGCGTGGACGGTCCAGCCCTCGTCGATCCACCGCCCGCGCTCGTCGCGCAGCCGGTACCCGCCCACGGCCAGCCCTTCCTTGACCAACTGCCACAGCGTCGGCTGGCGCTGGGGATAGAATGCCTCGACGGCCATCTTGAGGCAGGCCAGCGCGCACACGCGCGGCGCCCAGAAGGCATATTCGCCCGGCTCGGTTGCGCCGAACTCCCGCCAGCGCGGGTCACGCGTCCCGTCGTACGCGCGGTGAATGTAGTCGTAGATGCGATCCGGGCTGGCGAACTGCGCATAATACGACACGCGGACGGGGGCGCGGTACGTGCCAGCGGGCAGCCCACGCAGCGCCCGCGCCGCCCGCCAGCGATCGGGCAGGCTGAGCGCCGGGTCGACCCACGGATGGAGCGCCGCTTTCAGGCGGCCCAGCCCGCGCGCCTGGATCACTACTTCTTGAGCCCTTTCAAGCCGCGCGCCGCTGCGTGCGCCAGCAGGCCGGTCTTGTAGTTGTAGACCGTCTTGCGCTTCTCGGCGTGCGCGTCGAGGGCCAGCCGGATCAGCTCGTCCACCACCTGCTGCGGCGACATGCCCGATTCCTGCCACAGGTAGAAGGCCAGCGAGCCGGGCAGCGTGTTGATCTCGTTCAGGTAAACCTCGCCCGCCGCCTCGCGGACCAGAAAATCGACGCGCGCCGTGCCCCGGCCATCGACCAGCTTGAAGGCGTCGATCGCCATCTGCTGGATGCGCTGCGTCAGCTCGTCCGAGATCGGCGCGGGGATCTTGCGCTCGGCGCCCTTCATGCCCGCCGGCCCCTCGCCGCGCATGTACTTTTCCTCGTAGGTCAGGAATTCCTGCCAGGTGATCGGCTGTTCGAGCACGGACGCGCGCACGTCTTCGTTCCCCAGCAGCGCGCAGTTGATCTCGATGGCGTCCTGCACGGCTTTCTCGACGATGATCCGGCGGTCGAAGTTGGCCGCGATGTCGATGTAGTTGCGGGCTTCCGCCGCATCATTGGCGCGCGCCACGCCGATGCTCGACCCGAGCGACGCGGGCTTGACGAAAACGGGATAGCCCACCTCGGATTCAATCCGCGACAGCACCGCATCCGGGTCGCTCACCCACGCGTGACGGGTGAAGCCAACGTGCTCGACGACGGGGATGCCGTGGCCCGACAACAGCGCCTTGAGCATGATCTTGTCGCGCACGATCGCCGAGGCCATCACGCCCGCCCCGACGTACGGAATATCGGCCAGTTCGAGCAGGCCCTGCAGCGTGCCGTCTTCGCCGTGCGAGCCGTGCAGCGCGGGGAAGACCACGTCCAGGCGCTTGACCTGGCTGCGCGCCAGCAGGCCGCTCACCGGCGCGAGGATCAGGCCGTGGTGCCGGGGGTCCGGCGAGATCAGCGTCTCTTTCATGCCGATCAGCTCGCCGATGTTGTCCGCCTGGAAGTGCTTCAACTCGCGCAGGCCCGGCCCGGTGATCCAGTGCCCGTCGCGGGTAATGTAGATCGGCACGACCTCGTATCTGTCAGGGCGCATCGCCTGCATCACCTGCTGGGCGGTCACGATCGAGACGTCGTGCTCGACCGAACGACTGCCAAAAACGACACCGACCGTGTGTTTCTTGGATATGCTGCTCATGAGATCCTCGTGCTCAATGCCGTAGGGCCCGACCGCTTACACGTACGTATCGGGCAGATCATTCAAGAATAACACCGTGTCGCCCTCCTGGAGGGCGGACCGAAACCAGGCGATCGCCTCGTCGCGCGTGTTGAACACGTGGAGGCGCTCGCCGTCGAACCCGGCCTCGTGAATGCCGCGCTGGATGGGCTGCGTCTGCTCGATGCCCACCAGCACGATATCCGTGCACACCTGCGCCGCGTAGTGCCCCAGGCGGGCGTTTTCCTGCTCCTGGAGCGGCCCCAGCTCCACGATGCCGGGCGTGATCAGCACCCGCCGCCCGTCCCGGTGCAGCGCCAGCACGTCGAGCGCGGTCTTGGCGCCCACCGGGTTGGCGCTGTACGCATCGTCGATCACGGTGATGCCGCCGGGCAGCGTCTTGCGCTGGAGCCGGTGTTCCGCCGGTTCGAGCGTCGCCACACGGAGCGCGATCTCGTTCAGCGACATGCCCAGGTGCCGGGCCACGGCCACCGCCATCAGGATATTGGTCACGTTGTGGCGGCCAATGAGCCGCGACGTGAACCGCTTTTCCTCGGTCAGCAGCGTGTCGACCAGGGTGAACTCGATGCCGTCGAGCGTTTCCTGGACGTCGGTGGCGATGAAGCGAAGCTGCGTCGCGTGCTCGGCGTTCTGCCACGTCACCGCGATGCGGACCTCCGGATAGCCGCGCTCGTACATCGCCCGCACGTAGGCATCGTCCCAGTTGAAGACGCCCACGCCATCCGGCGGCAGCGCCTCGATGATCTCGTACTTGGCCTTCGCGGTATTTTCGAGGCTGCCGAACCGCTCCAGGTGCTGCGGCCCGACCGCCGTCACCATACTGATCTGCGGGCGGGTCAGCTCGCAGATCTCGCGGATCTCGCCTTCGACGTACGCGCCCATCTCCACGATGAAATAGTCGACCGGCTCGTCGAGCTCCAGCTCTTCGTTGATCACGATGCACACGCCCATCAGCGTGTTGTAGCTCTTGGGCGTCGCCAACACCCGGTAGCGCCCCCGCAGGATGTGCGCCAGATATTCCTTCGTGCTGGTCTTGCCATAGCTGCCCGTGATCCCGATCACGGTTGGCCCGGCCCTCCGGAGCCGGCGGCGGGCCCGCTCGCGGAACATGCGCCGGAACCCAGCCTCGATTGGGTAGTTGAGCGCGTTCGCCAGCGGCAAGGCGAGCGGCGCCAGGTGGAATACCACCAACCCGATCACGGTGCTGACCACGAACCGCGTCCGGTCGGCCAGGCCAAACGCGACGTTCAGCGTGATCTCGGCGCCGACCAGCGCGATCACGCCCAGGGCAAACGCCGTGATCAACAGCCGGGCGGCGCGCTGCGTGACCTTGAACTTCTGCTTGACCTCTTTGAACGGTTCCGGCCACACGCCCAACACCGCCGCCGTGCCCCACACCAGCAGGTAGATCATCTCGGTGTCCTGCCCGACCCAGTTCAGCGCCAGCGAGATCAGCGCCGCCACCCCGGCGAACACCAGCGCCCGCCACATGATGTAACGCTGCGGCCTGGCGACGACCCAGCGCAAAAAACGGTGGCTGTCGTACCCTTCGAGCTGAAAGAAGCGAGCCAGCCGCCAGATTCGCAGCAAGATGCCCGCCAGCCAGATCAAGATCAGAATCTGTACCATCAGGCGATCACTCCCCACCACCCAAAAAGTGATCCACGATGTGGATGGTTTCGTTCAGCCGTTCCAGGTAGGCGAAGTGCCCCGCCCCGGCGAACACAACCAGCCCCGCGTCGGGCATGATCTGCTCGAAGCGGCGGCCCTGCCACAGCGGCGTTTCCTGGTCCTGGTCGCCCCAGATCAGCAGGGTCGGCAGCGGGACGCGCTCGGCATAGGCTGTCAGGTCCTCCTCGATCACGCGGATGAACGTATCGCGCAGCGGCCCCGCGTTCAGGAAATCCTCCGAGGCGTAGCGCTGGTTATAGCTCTCGCGCAGCCGGTCGCGCAGCCCGTTCATGTGCAGCGCGCTCAGCCCTTTGCGCACCGTGCGCGAGAACCCGCTGCGCATCACCTGCTTGAGGTTGGGCGGGGTGCGGAGCCCGGCTCCGGCAGCCAGCACCATGCGCGAAAACCGCGCGGAGTGGTCCGCCGCCAGCATCAGGCTGATGCGCCCGCCGAACGAGTGCCCGATCAGGGCCGCCCGGCCAAGCTGCGCCGCGTCCAGGTAGGCCAGCACGAAACCCGCGTAATCGCCCACGCCCCACGTCGCCGGCGGCAGCTCGGACTGGCCGAAACCGGGCAGATCGAGCAGGTGAACCTGGTAGCCTTTGGGCGCCAGCCGCTCGGCGACCGGCCAGAAGCTCTGGATGCTGCCGCCCCAGCCGTGCAGCGCCAGGACGGGTCGCCCTTCCCCAACCACACAAACGCCGGTTGTCATCCCGGCGACCTCGTCCAGCCTGACGGGTGCGATGCTCATGATCGCACCACCTCGATCTGGGCGCCCAGCCCGACCACCTTGCTCACCACGTTCTCGAACGTGCGATCGATCAACTCCGCGCTGTCGATGGTGACGCTGTCCTGCGAGCACAACGCCGCGCCTAGCAGCGCCAGCCCGGTCCGGACGTCCGGCGTATCGAGGTAATCGCCGCGCAGGCGCGACGGCCCCACGACCAGGGCGCGGTGCGGATCGCACAGCACGATCTGCGCGCCCATGCTGGTCAGCTTGTCGACGAACAGCAGGCGGTTGTTGAACAACTTCTCGTGGACGAGCGTGGTGCCGTGGGCCTGGGTGGCGACCAGAGTCGCGATCGCGACCAGGTCCGAGGGGAAGCCCGGCCAGGGCGCCGTTTCGATCGACACGTCCAGGTCTTCCTCACGCTGCGAGACTTCGAGCCGGTCATGCGCGGGCAGAAACAGCGCCGTGCCGTTCAGGTAAAGCTGCACGCCCAGCCGCGCCAGCACGCGCGTGATTACGTGCAGGTGTTCGGGCACGACGCCCTCGACGGTCAGCGAGCCGTGCGTGATCGCGCCAATCGCCGCCACGCTCGCGATCTCGACGTGATCCGGCGACAGGTCGAACGCGCCGCCGCCCAGCGACTCCGTGCCGCGAATGTGCACGACGTTCGAGCCGATCCCGTCGATCTGCGCGCCCATGCCGGCCAGCATCCGCTGCAAATCCTGGACGTGCGGCTCGGAGGCGGCGTTCCGGATCACAGTTTCGCGGCCCAGGCGCGCGGCCAGCATGCACACCAGCGACGTCGCCGTGACGCTGGTCTGCAGCAGGGTGATGTCGCGCCGGTCCCACTCCGCCGCCTGAAAATCGAGCACGCCGCCGGTCATGGACACGGTCACGCCCAGGTCGCGCAAGGCGGCCAGGTGCGTGTGCAGCCGGCTCACCGGATACGCGATCTCCATCCGGGCGTAGCGCCGCCGGGCCAGGATCGGCGCCAGGAACATGACCGTGCTCACCTGCGTTTCAGTGAAATCCTGTTCGAGCGAGCGGGTGTGCAGCGCCGGGGTATGGAGCCGGACCGTGCCGCCATCCCGCGCCACGGCTGCGCCCAGGATCTCGGCAGCTTCGAACATCATCGCCGTGCTCAGCGTATCCGGCACGCCGTTGAGCGTCACCTCAGCATCAGTCAGCAGCGCCGCCGCGGTGAGGGCGAGGGCCGCGTTGCTGTTGCCCGACGGGCGAAACGTCCCCTGAAGCGGGCGCCCGCCATGCACGATGATTCGCATACAGTCTCTCCTGGTTTCGAGGTCGCTTCCGGCGTGATTATACCAGGAAGCACTGACCTGCAAACACCGCGCCGCCGCCATGAAGATCGTTCGGATAGTGGCGAGGTTTTGACTGATGCCTGTTTTGCCCCCCATCCTCAATCCTTCCCCCACAAGGTGGGAAGGAGGTTTTTGTTCCCCTTCCCTCCGCTTGGCGTGGGGGAAGGGGCCAGGGGATGGGGGGCAGTTGAGCAGCCGCTATCAGTCAATTGTTCACCACTACCGATCGTTCGAAGTGGTTGCAAAAACAGTTAATACGTTGCAGAATACTAGCATGATCCGCTGTTGTCGTGGAGGACGCGCCATTTTATACTTACCGCGGTTATGAAGACAGCGACCAATTAACTGTAACTGTATAGGTCGCAGTGCTTCTGCCAGCTCTGTCAAAATCGGTGACCCACATCACCGGCCACATATGTCCTCATGTCGACCGAGGGGATCTGTCGGGCAAACAACCTGGTTTCATTGAAGACCACCTGACGTGGTCGCTTGTTACAGAAGGGAGTCCAGATGGACAAACTACCTAGTCTGTCGTCACGGCAGCGGCTACTGATTGGCGGAGCGGGCGGTGTGCTCGTCATCGGGCTGATCGTGGTGATCGCACTGATCGCCAGCTCGCGGTCCGATGCCGCCTCAGAGCAGCCGATTGCGTTCAATCACCAGATCCACGCGCAGAACGACATCCAATGCCAGTTCTGTCACTACGGAGTAAATCAATCTCCCTCGGCAGTGATCCCCAGTGTGGAAAAGTGTATGGGCTGCCACGAATTCGTGGCGACCGACAACCCTGAAGTCAGGAAAATTGCCGAGTACTGGGCCGACGAGGAGCCCATCCCCTGGGTGCGCGTCAACGAGCAGCCGGATTTCGTCTATTTCAACCACCACTCGCACGTTGCTGCGGGCGTGAGCTGTGGATCGTGTCATGGTGATGTCGCCAACATGTCCGTCGCCGAACCCGTCGTCAACATGAACATGGGCTTTTGCCTCGACTGCCATGCCGAACAAGAAAACAAAGATGCGCTCTACGACTGCGTCGTCTGCCACCGTTAGGAGAAGACTATGACGAATATCACGCGTCGCAATTTTCTCAAGATCAGCGCGGCAGGCACTGCCACAGCGATCCTGGCCGGGTGCTCGCAGGAAACCGAGCGCTGGGTCACGCTGGAGCCGTATGTGCGCGCGCCGGAAGAACAGCTCGCGGGCGTCCCGAATTATTACGCCACCACCTGCCGCCAGTGCCCGGCGGGCTGTGGGGTCATCGTGCGGATCATGAACGGGCGCGCGGTGAAGCTGGAGGGCAACCCCGAACACCCGGTCAACCGCGGCAAGCTGTGCGCGCGCGGGCAGGCCGGGCTGCAGCTTCTGTACAATCCCGACCGCGTGACCGGCGCCGTGCGCCAGGACGAGCGCGGCAGCCGCAAGTTCGACTCCGTCGCGTGGAACGACGCGATCAACACGATCTACGAGCAGATTGATGCTGCCGGGAGTGGCGTGGGCGTGTGGCTCGGCTCGACGACCTCCGGCCACCTGGTGGACCTGTTCACCCGTTTCACCGAAGCCATCGGCGCCCCGGCCCCGGTGCGCTATGACCTGTACGCCGGTTTCCACGGCTACAACGCGCTGCAATCCGCGACCGGCGCCCTGCTCGACGGGGCGGGCCTGCCCACCTACGACCTCGGCCACGCCGACACGGTGTTCTCGTTCGGCGCGGACTTCCTGGGCACGTGGCTCTCGTCCACTGGCTACGGCGTGGAGTTCGGACGATTCCGCAGCCAGCCGTTCGGCCAGCGCGGCTATCTCGTCCAGTTCGAGCCGAAGATGTCGATCACCGGCGCCAAGGCGGACCGTTGGGTGCCGCTGCGCCCGGGGACTGAGGCGCTCGTCGCGCAGGCCATCGCGCGGATCATCGCCGACGAGCAGTTGGGCTCCGCCGAACGGGCCGAGCGCGCCGCCACGCTGGCGGGAGACGTGGACGTCGAAGAAGCCGCTGCCGCGTGCGAGATGCCGGTCGAGGGGCTGGTCGAGCTGGCGCGCGCCTTCGCCGCCGCCGATCACCCGCTCGCCATTCCCGGCAGCGCGGTCGCCGGCGCGAACAACGCCGCCGAGGCCATCGCGGCTATCCAGGCGCTGAACCTGATCGCGGGCACCGTCGGCCAGCCGGGCGGCATGTCCGTCACCCCGGCCCTGCCCGATGCGCCGCTCGCTGCGCCCCCTGCATCCACCTTCGCCGACGCGACTGCGCTGATCGAGCGCATGAACGCCGGTGACGTCAAGGTACTGCTGGTGCACGGCGCGAATCCTGCCTTCGACCTGCCCGCCGGCGCCGGTTTCGTCGAGGCGCTGGCGAACGTCGATCTCGTCGTGTCGTTCAACCCGCTGGTGGATGAAACCTCGGTCCATGCCGACTACATCCTGCCGGATCGCGTGTACCTCGAAGGCTGGGGCTACAGCGTCGCGACGCCGGCTTTCGGCGGCGTGCCGGTCATCAGCAGCCAACAGCCGGTCGTCGGCCCGCTGTACGACGTGCGCAGCACGGGCGACGTGCTGCTGACGGTGGCGCGCGGCATTCCCGCCGCCGCCCAGGCGCTGCCCTGGACCGACGAGGTGGCGTTCATCAAGGAGATGATCACCGCCCTGCCCACCGGGGCCGCCGGCGGCCAGGACGAAGAAGTGCGCTGGGCACGGTACCTGCAGCACGGCGGATGGTGGCCGGTCGAGGCCGCCGCTGAGACACCCGCCGTCATCGCGGAGGCGGCCCCCAGCGTTCCCCCGACGACGTACCAGGGCGACGAGGGCGAGTATCCCTATCACCTGCACCTGTTCATGTCGGTCTTGTTGGGGGACGGCAGCGGCGCCAACCAGCCCTGGCTGCAGAGCACGCCCGATCCCATGACCACCGTTTCGTGGCAAACCTGGGTCGAGATCAACCCGGCGACCGCCAAAGAGCTGGATCTGGAGCACGGCGACATCGTCGAGATCACCTCGCCGCAGGGCGCGATCACGCTGCCGGTGTACGTCTTCCCGGCCATTCGCCCCGACACGGTCGCTATCCCGATCGGCCAGGGCCACCACGACCTGGGCCGCTACGCGAAGGATCGCGGCGCGAACCCGCTGGCCCTGGTCGGCCTCGAGACGGACGCTTCCGGCAACCATCTGGCATGGTCGAACGTCCGCGTGAACATCCGCAAGACGGACGACAAGCGCGCCCTGCCGCGGCTGGAAAGCACCATCGAGACAGACGAAGAAGTGCATATCCCGTTCTAAACCAGGAGCGATATTGATGGCAGACAACACCACAGAACACAAATGGACCATGATCGTCGATCTCGATAAATGCACGGGCTGCCAGGCCTGTGTGGTTGCCTGCAGCGCCGAAAACAACATCCCCACGCCTAGCGAGGACGAAATCCTGCGCGGGCGCGGGAACCAGTGGATCCGGATCGAGCGATACTGGGAAGGCGAGTATCCGAACGTCAAGGCGCGCTTCCTGCCGGTTTTCTGCCAGCAGTGCGGCAATGCCCCGTGCGAGCCGGTCTGCCCGGTGTACGCGTCGTATCACAGCGAGCAGGAAAACCTGAACGTCCAGGTCTACAACCGCTGCGTGGGCACGCGCTACTGCGGCAACAACTGCCCGTATCGCGTGCGCATCTTCAACTACTTCGCGCCGCATTTCGACGAGCCGCTCGAACAACAGCTCAACCCGGATGTGACCGTGCGCAGCCCCGGCGTGATGGAAAAGTGCACCTTCTGCATCCAGCGGATCCGGCGCGGGCGCGAAACGGCCAACGCCGAAAACCGCCCGCTGGAAGATGGCGAAGTGGTGCCGGCCTGCGTCCAGGCGTGCCCGGCGGACGCGCTGGTCTTCGGCGACAAATATGACGAGAACAGCCGCGTCGCCCAGATGGTCCCCAACGAGCGCCAGTTCAAGCTGTTGGAACACATGGGCACCGAACCGGCGGTTTATTACCTGAAAGGTGGAGAGACTCATGTTGGAGAGTAGAGCGGATAGCAGCCCCTTCTGGCAGCCGCACGATCCTGAGGACGAACACCTGGCAGAGCAAGTCGAACACGGGCGCGAAGAACATCTGCTCCTCGATCCGCTCCCACCGGCAGAGAACAACGCCATCGTCCTGGAGTCGATGAACAAGACCGGGAAGGCGTTCTGGATGGCCGTGTTGGGCCTGGGCGGGCTGACGCTGGCCTTCCTCGCCACCTGGATCGTCCAGATCTTCTCCGGCATTGGCGTCACCGGCCTCAACCGCTCGGTGATGTGGGGGCCGTACATCGCCAACCTGATCTACTTCATCGGCATCGGCCACGCGGGGACGTTCATCTCCGCCGCGCTGCGCCTGCTGCGCATGGATTTCAAGCGCCCGATCGCCCGCGCCGCCGAGCTGATCACGCTGTTCGGCCTGGCGGTCGCCGCGTTGTTCCCGATCATTCACGTGGGCCGCATCTGGAAGCTGTTCTACATGATGCCCATCCCCAACCAGCGCGAGCTGTGGCCAAACTTCCGCTCGGCGCTGTTCTGGGATATGACGGCCATCACCACCTACATCATCGGCAGCACGCTGTTCATGTACCTGGCGCTGCTGCCCGATCTGGCGATGGCGCGTGATCACTCGACCGGCTGGCGGCGCAAGATCTACCGCGCGCTGGCGCTTGGCTGGCGCGGCACCGAGGGCGAGTGGCACAAGATGGAGAGCACCAGCAACATCCTCAGCTACGTGATCATCCCGGTCATGTTCTCGGTACACACCGGCGTCTCGTGGAACCTGGCGATGTCGATCCAGCCCGGCTGGCACAGCACGGTCTTCGGCCCGTTCTTCGTGGCCGGCGCGCTGTTCTCCGGCGTGGCGGCGGTGATCCTGGTGATGATCGTCATCCGCAAGACGATGCGCTTCGGCTACTTCCTGCGCGAAGAACATTTCAACGCGATGGGCTTGTTCCTGTTGATTATGTCCTTCACCTGGATTTACTTCTACTTCGCCGAGTGGATCACCAACTGGTACGGCAACCTGCCGATGGAAAAGGCGATCCAGCGCATGCTGACCGGCGACCTGGCCCCGCTGTTCTACCTGATGTTGTTCGCCAACATCGTGGTCCCGGTGGGCACGCTCTGGTCGCGGCGCGTCCGCACGTCGCTGCCGGCCATGTTCGTGATCTGCGTGTTCATCCAGATCGGCATGTACATCGAGCGCGTGGTGATCGTCTCCGGTTTCCTGTCGCGCAACGAGCTGCCGTTCAACTGGGTGAACTACACGCCCCACCTGCCCGAGGTGCTGATCACCATCGGAACGTTCGGCTTCCTGGCGCTGATGTACCTGCTGGCGACGCGGGTGGTCCCGATCATCCCGCTGTGGGAAGTTTACGAGGGGCAGGCCATGCAAGCCACCCGTCGCATTGGCCGGGCCATTCTGCCGACCCGGACCGAATCGCACTAGGAGGAGACAATGACCAAATTCATGCTCCTGGGCCTGTTCGACAACGTGACGACCACGGCGACCGTCGTCGGCGAGGTGCGCGACCTGGGGATCAAAGACTCCGAAATGGAGATCATGTCGAACATCCCCTACGCCTCCAAGATCTTTGGCCGCAAGACGCCGCGCCAGTGGTTCCTGCCGTTCGCGTTGGGCGGCATGGCGGTCGGCGTGTTGATCGCGTTTTTCATGTCGTACATCACGCCCAGGCTGTACCCGATCGAGGTCGGCGGCCAGGGACTGACTCCCGTCCCGCCAAGCGCAATCATGTATTTCGAGTTCATGGCGCTGTTCACCATGCTCGGCGCGTTCGTCGGCTTCCTGCTCCAAAATCGCTTCCCCATCCTGGTGCGCCAGATGTACGACGAGCGAATCACCGAGGGGTACATCGGCGTGCAGGTGCTGGCCCCCAGCGAAGCGGTGATGGAACAGGTCGTCAAGGTGTTCGAGAACCACCACGCCGCGGTCGTCAAGCGCGAAGACGCCGCCGGGTTCCCCGACCAGGGAATGCGCCACCTGCTGTTCTGGGGCGGCCTGGGCGCCGCCGGACTCGTCGCGGTGTTGGTCCCGCTGCTGCTGACCTATGACGTGGTCCGGCTGCCGTGGATCAACACCATGAAGGATACCGTCGTGGTCAAGGCGCAGGAAGGGCCGCGCCGCGCTGCCCCGCCCGACGCCGTTCCCATCCAGGGGCCGGTGCTCATCGCCGGGCAGCCCGCCACCGAGCGCCTGCCCGATACGCCCGAATCGCGCGAGCGCGGCGCCGCGCTGTTCTCGATCAACTGCGCGATGTGCCACGGACCAGCCGGGAACGGCGAGGGCGTCGTGGGGCTGAAGCACTTCCCGGAAACGCCCCCGCTCGATGGTGAGCGGGCCGCCGCCCTGTCCGACGACGCGATCTTCCTGGTGATCACCAACGGCAAAAACCGGATGCCCAGCCTTGCCGAGAATCTGAGTCCCGGCGACACCTGGGACATCGTCAACTACGTGCGCAGTCTGGGCGGGGCTCCGGCAGAGGCCGGGCAGTAGCGTGTCATGTTTCGCGGATATTCACGGGCAGGGTCCTGCCCGGCGACACCTGAACGGAGGTCGGATGTGACAAGACGAAGCTGGATGTTGATCCTGATCGGAATGGCGCTGAGCATCGTGCTGGGCGCGTGTGGCGGCGGCGACCTGGCAAAGGACCTGACGCCGATCCCCACGCTGCCCCCCGGCGAGGAACCGGCCTTGATCGACGCGCTGCAGGCTGGCGCAGCGCCGGAAGATACCGCCCCCGCAACCGAAGACGGCGGTGAGGGCGATCTCGTCGCGCAAGGCGAGGAGCTGTTCGTGGCGGCCTGCGCGGGCTGTCACGGCGCGGCGCCGGGCGCGGGTCCGGCGCTGGTGGGCATGGCGGATCGTGCCGCCACGCGCGTCGAGGGTCAATCGGCTGAGGAGTATCTCCACGAATCGATCGTCGATCCCGGCGCCTTCATCGTCGATGGCTTCAACAACATCATGCCGGGCGACTACGGCGAGACCTACTCGGACACCGAAATCGACGCCATGGTAGCGTACATCATGGCCGAAGGCGCCGCTGAGCCAGCCGCCGAGCCGACCGAAGAAGCCACCGACCTGGCGGCTGAGGAAACCGAGGAACCAGAAGAGGAAGCGACTGAAGCCGCCGAGGACGAGGACGATAGCGGTGAAGTTGCTGGCGATCCCGAAGCGGGCGCCACGGTCTTCAACCAGGCGTGCAGCGGGTGTCACGGCGCGTCGACGGGGGCCGGCCCTGCGCTGGCCGATCTGAAGGCGAACGCCGAGGCACACGCCGCCGATCACGGCGAGGGCCAGACGGTCGTCGAGTTCCTGCACGAGTCGATCGTCGATCCGAGCGCCTACGTGCCCGAGGGCTTCAACGACGGAATCATGCCCCAGACGTACGGCGATCAGTATTCCGACGACGAGATCGACGACATCATCGCGTACATCCTGGCCCAGTAACGCCGCTGGCGCGTTTCTGCTAGCCGGTCATAACTGCCGTCACCGGGGCGGCGCCGCACACATCGCAGCGCCGCCCCGCCCGCGTTATGGTTTGGTTTGGTAGCGGCCATCGTGGTAGGATTAACGCGTTTTGTCCAGTCATCCGTGAGAGCCGGCATGTCCCGTCGATTTCGTGGGTCCATCCTGGGTTTGGTCCTGATCGCCTCGATCCTGGCGGCGTTCGCGCACCTGGGCGCGCAGCGATCGTCGCTGGCCCAGGGCGAGCCAACCGCCACGCCGAACATCAACTGGGTCACTGTCTCCGAGGGCATCAACGTGCGGGGCGGCCCCGGCCTGGACTACGCCCCGATTGGCGCCCTGACCGTGGGCACGTGGGTCCAACCGCTGGCCCGCAGCCTGGACGGCGAGTGGATCATGATCACCTACCTGACCACCCAGGGCTGGGTTCAGCGCGACGGGGTGAGCTGGCGGCTGAACAGCGATGCGCTGCCGGTGATCGACGAAACGGAGCCGACTCCTATCCCGCGCCCGCTGTACTACAGCACGCCGGGCGGCCCCACCTACACGCCAAACGCCAACTGGGTATCGGTCGGCGCCGATGGCGCTTTCGTGCGATCCGGTCCCGGCCAGGGATACATGCCGATCGGGCTGTTATTCACCGGCGACGTGGTGGACCCGGTCGCGCATGACGCCGCCGAAGATTGGATGATGATCCGTTACGAAGACGGCTTCGGCTGGATTCGCGTCGATCTCGTCGTGTGGGTGAGCGACATTCAGGCGCTGCCTGTGATTGATTTCCCGGAGCTGACGCCGTCCTTCACGCCGGTGCCGACCCGCGCGCCCAACACGCGCACGCCCACGCCATCCCGAACACCCTCGCGCACGCCCACGCTCACGCCGTCCGACACGCCAGCGCCGACGGCGACGCTCACCGCCAGCGCGACGAACACACCGACCGCGACGGCGACGGCGACCAGCACGGCATCACCCAGCCCGACGGACACACCGACCGCGACGGCGACGGCGACCAGCACGGCATCGCCCAGCCCGACGGCGACGATGACCGGCACAGCGACGCGCACGCCGTCGCCCATCCCGCCCACCGTCACGCAGACGGTGACGCCCGAACCGCCCACCGCCATCGCCAGCCCGACGCCGACATCGAGCGCCACGCCCACCGCGACCAGCACGCCCGAACCAAGCGCCACGCCCACCGTCACGCCGACGACACCGCCGAGCGACACGGCGACGCTCACCGCGACCCTGACGCATACGCCATCGCCGGTGCCGCCCACCGCGACGGACACGCCAACCAGCGCGCCGACCGCGACCGATCTCCCCTCGTTGACGCCTACTCTGCCGCCAACGGACCAGCCCACCAGCGTCGCCGCGCTCGCCACTGCTGCGCCCAGCCGGACGCCCCGGCCTTCGCGCACGCCAACCACCCCGCCCACGGCTACACGGACACCGTCGCACACGCCGACGACTCCGCCAAGCGACACGCCGTCCCCGGTGCCGCCGACCGCGACCGGCACGCCCGAACCGAGCGCCACGCCAACCACCCCGCCGCCGACGGACACGCCAACGCCTACTGCCACCCTAACGCCATCACCAGAGCCGCCTACCCCGCCGCCCACCGCAACTCCGACGTCCACGGCGACCGGCATCCCCACCGACACCGCCACGCCAACGCCCGAAGTAGTCGCCGCAGCGCCCGCCGGTTCCGGCGAGGACTCGGGCGGCGACCCCGGCGCCCCGCCTTCCGGCGACAACCCGGACGGGGCGATGACCGTCGAAGAGTCCGATCCGGACGATGAGGGTCGGTCCCCGCTGGTCATCGCCGGGGGCATTCTGGCGGCGCTGGCAGCGATGTATGTCGGCACGTACCTCACCCAGGCGGCGAGCGTCGCCCGCACCGCCGGCGACTTTCCGCTGACCGTGTGCCCCGTTTGCGAACACGGCACGCTCGCGCTGGATCAGCGTCGTTACCGCGTGCTGGGCATCCCGCGCGTGCGCCGCGTGATTCGCTGCGACACCTGCCGCTCGGTGCTGCGCCAGGTCGGGCGCGGGCGCTGGCGGTACGCCGTCGATGGGGCGGTCAATGCCGCGCTGTTCGATCGCCTGAACGGGCGCGTCGTGACCGGCTCGCAGCTCAGAGAGATCTCGCCGGAATATCGCGGCACGCCCCCGGAATACATCGAAGGCGACGACCTGCCGCACGATTAGCTGCCCGCTCTGCGCGACATCCGGCTCGCCGTGTTTTGCCGACAATGTCCAGAGGCGGTACGATCTCGGTGCCGATGTGACTCGTTTTCGCAACCCAGGAGAACCGTGTGACTCGTTCCGTCAAGACACCTGACTGGCTGAAAGATGCCGTGTTTTACCAGATTTTCCCCGACCGGTTCGCCCAGAGCAGCCGCGTGCGCAAGCCCTCGAACCTGGAGCCGTGGCACACCCCGCCCACCACGTACGGTTTCAAAGGCGGCGACCTGCTCGGCGTGGCCGAGCGCCTCGACTATCTGGCCGAACTGGGGATCAACGCCATTTATTTCAACCCCGTGTTTCAGTCCGCATCCAACCACCGCTATCACACGCACGATTACTACCAGGTCGATCCGCTGCTGGGCGGCAACGCCGCGCTGCGCGAGCTGCTCGACGCGGCCCACGCGCGCAACATCCGGATCGTGCTCGACGGCGTTTTCAACCACGCCAGCCGCGGGTTCTTCCAGTTCAGTCACATCCTGGAATGTGGCGCCGATTCGCCCTATCTCGACTGGTTCACGGTCAAGGGCTTCCCGCTGAATGCGTATGACGGCGACGAGGAGCCGAATTACGAGGCCTGGTTCAACCTGCACGCGCTGCCCAAGCTCAACACCGGCAACCCCCAGGTGCGCGATTTCATCTGGGACGTCGCCGAACATTGGGTCCGGTTCGGGATCGATGGCTGGCGGCTGGACGTCCCGGCGGAGATCGACGATGACGCGTTCTGGCAGGAGTTCCGGCGCCGGGTCAAGGACGCCAACCCCGACGCGTACATCGTGGGCGAGATCTGGACCGAAGCCAAACGCTGGCTGCAAGGCGACCAGTTCGACGCCGTGATGAACTACATCCAGACCGCGCACTGCGTCGCGTTCTTCGGCGCACGCTCGATCGCACCGCTGTGGATGGGCGGCACCTACCCACCGCTGTCGCCACTGGACGCGCCCGGCTTCGCCCAGGCCATCGAAGACATGCTCGGCCTGTACGACTGGGAGATCACCACGGCGCAGATGAACCTACTCAGCAGTCACGACATGCCGCGCTTCCTGACGATGGTGGGCAAAGACCAGACGGCGCTGGAGCTTGCCATGCTGTTCCAGATGGCGATGCCCGGCGCGCCGACTGTCTACTACGGCGACGAGATCGGGCTGACCGGCGGCTACGATCCCGGCTCGCGCGCCGCGATGCCGTGGGACTCCGCGCAGTGGAACACGGGGCTGCTGGAGTACGTGCGGGCTGCGATCCGGCTGCGCAAGGAGCACCACGCCCTGCGCCGGGGGACGTATCACACCCGGCTGGCGAGCGGCGACCTGTACGCCTTCGAGCGCGCCTCGGAGCACGAGCGCCTGATCGCGGCCTTCAACGCGGGGACCGCCAGCGCCGAATTTGCGATCGCGCTCGACGGCCCAGCGAGCGGCGCCGAGGCGATCTTCGGAGAGCCGCGCGACGTCGCCCTGCGCGACCGGACGCTGCACCTGACCCTATCGGCCCGCGCGGGCGCCGTGATTGCGCTACAATAAAAAGTCCGGCGCCAATCCGGGCCCGGAACATGCGTTAGAGTTAGCAAGAGAAGAGTTCTCATGGAAGCACAACGTACCTTGATTCAACGTGCCGAACCGCGCACCACGGTGCAGGTCACGTTTCCGGACGGCACGATCCTGGAGGGACCGATTGGCACGCCCCTGGAAGTCTTCGTCCTGGCTGCCGAAGAACAGGCCGAAGTGCCGCGCGGCACGCTGGTCGTCGCCGCCACCGTCGATGGCATGCTGCGCGAGCTGACCATGCCGGTCACGCGCGACATCACCGCCATTCCGATCACGACCGACACCGGCGACGGCGGGCGTATCTACCGGCGCTCGCTGGCCTTCCTGCTGACGGTCGCCGTGGCCGAACTGCATGGCAACATCCAGGTGCTGATCGATTACGCCCTGCCCAGCGGCGCGTTCTTCTGCAAGGTGCGCGGGCGCGACCCGTTCACCCCCGACGAGCTGGAGGCCATCAAGGCGCGCATGCGCGAGATCGTCGCCGCCGGCGACCCGATCACGCGGCACGAAATCAGCCTGGACGAGGCGATCGAGATGTTCCGGGCCTGTGGCGATGACGACAAGGTGCGGCTGCTGGAATTCCGCCACAAGAACTACCTGACGATCTACAAACTGCGCGGCCAGGTGGACTACTTCTACGGGTACATGGTGCCCAACACCGGGTATCTGAAGGCGTTCAACGTGCTGCCCGAAGAGGATGGCTTCGTGCTGCAATACCCGCGCCGCGAAACGCCGAACGAGATCCGCCCCTACGTCCGCTCACCCCAGTTGACGGAGGTCTTCCGGCGAACGGAGGAATGGCTGTCGCTGTTGGGCATCGAGGACATCGGCAACCTCAACCAGGCGATCCGTGATGGGCGCTCGCGCGAGCTGGTCCTGGTCAACGAGGCGCTGCACGAGCAGCACATCGCGCAGATCGCGTCCGAGATCGCTCGCCGGCACCACGACGGACTGCGGCTGGTCCTGATCGCGGGACCGTCGTCGTCCGGCAAAACCACCTTCTCCAAGCGGCTGGCGATCCAGTTGATGGCCCACGGACTGCGCCCGTACACGCTCGAAATGGATCGCTATTTCGTAGAGCGCCACCTCACCCCGCGCGACGAGCACGGCGAGTACGATTTCGAGGCGCTCGAAGCGGTCGACCTGCCGCTGTTCAACGAGCAGCTTCTCGCGCTCACGACGACCAGGCCGGTACGCATCCCGCACTACAACTTCATGACCGGCAAGCGCGAGTTCGAGCCCGGCGAGGTGCGGCTTTCGCCGGATCACGTGCTGATCGTGGAGGGCATTCACGGGCTGAACCCGGGGCTGGTTCCCTCGCTGCCCACCGAGCGCACCTACCGGATCTACGTGTCGGCGCTGACCCAGTTGAACATCGACCGTCACAACCGCGTGCCGACGACCGATCTCCGGCTCATCCGGCGGATCGTGCGCGACGCCGCCCACCGGGGCTATACCGCCATGGACACGCTCTCGCGCTGGGAAAGCGTCCGGCGCGGCGAAAAACGGAACATCTTCCCGTACCAGGAAAACGCGAACGTGATGTTCAACTCCGCGCTGCTGTACGAGCTGGCCGTGCTGCGTCCCATGGCCGAGCCGCTGCTGCTGCAGATCGAGCCACGCCAGGCCCACTACATCGAAGCCCGGCGGCTGCTGTCGATCCTGGGATGGCTTCATACCATGGACGCGGAGCTGGTGCCGGACAACTCGCTGCTGCGCGAGTTCATCGGCCAGTCGATTCTGCGCGACTACGCGCCCGGCATTCGCTGAGTGAGCGGACGGGCCCATTGAGGGGTGACCCTTGGACAATCAAACCATGTCGACCAAGCTGTTAGGCCAGTACGAGGAGATCCGGCGCCAGGAGCACGACGAGATCACCGAGCTGCTCGACACGCTGAGCCGCGTCGATGGCCTGCCCGACGCCGAGATGGAACAGGCGCGCGATGCCCTGTTCCACACCAATCACCCCTTCCTGATGGTCATGGCCGGGCCGTTTGGCTCCGGCAAGTCGAGCGTGATCAACGCGCTGCTCGGCGAAGAGGTGATGGAAGTCGGGCCCATCCCAACGACCGACCACATCGTGATCCTGCGCAAAGGCCCAGACGTCCAGCGGACGCGCGCCGGGGACGTGGAAACCGTGTTCCACCCCAGCCCGCTGCTCGAAAATCTCAGCCTGGTTGACACGCCCGGCCTGGAGTCCGTCTTCCGCACGCACGACGAAGTCACGCGGCGCTTTTTGCACCGCGCCGACGTCGTGGTGCTGGTGATGATCGCCACCCAGGTGCTGACGGCGAGCAACCTGGAATACCTGCAAGAACTCAAGACGTACGGCAAACGTGTGATCGTGGTCGTCAACCAGGTCGATGTGCTGGACCCGGACGAACGCGAGCAGGTGCGCGAGTTCGTCCTCGAACAGGGCCGGCTGCACCTGGGCGTCGAGCCGCAGATCTGGCTGGTATCCGCCCGGCAGGCGATGGCCGCCCAGCAGGAAACGCCGCGCGACGAGATCCTGTGGGACGAAAGCGGGTTCGCCGACATCGAAGACTACATTCGCCGGACGCTGGGCAACGTCGAGCGCTTTCGCCAGAAGCTTGAAACGCCCGTGCAGATTTGCCAGAACGTGACCAAAACGGCCCTCGCGCTCGTCCAGGAGCAGCAGGCGGCGCTCGACCTGCACCGCAAAACCAACGACAACATCGAGGCGCAGATCGTCCAGGCCCGGCGCGAACAGCAGCAGGTCGTCGACGACGTGCTGCGCGAGATCGGGAACACGTGGAACGAAGCGGCAGCGCGCGGCAGCCAGGCGATCGGCGACCTGTTCCAGTTCTCGCGGGGGTTCTCGTCCTTCTTCCGCGGCCTGGGCGAGATGATCGGCATCGGCGCGCTGGTCCGCCGCTTCCAGGGGCGCACGCGGGCCGAGAGCGCCTTCGACCAGCACAAGGTCCGCGAGACGTTCGACCAGATCCCCAAACAGGTGGACCGGCTCGGCCCGCGCCTGGAAGGCCGCGACCTGCAGGACATCGACAGCCTGGTCGATTACACGCGCGGCGCCGTGCAGCAGCTCCCGCCCCTGCTCTCCAACAAGGTCATCGGCAAGATCCAGACCCCGCTGCACTATGACCGGGCGTTTCTGCGCGACGTGCGCGGCAAACTGGACGACATCCAGCGCGACGCGATGCGGTTCGAGACCGACCGGCTGGATCGCACCCTGCGCAACACGCTGATCATCCTGGCGCTGTGGGAAATCCTGGTGATCCTGATCGTCGTGATCGTGGCGGGCAGCGCGCTGGCCGGCGGCACGCCCGACGCCGCCGCCATTCTGACCGTGTTCGCGGTCGGCCTGGGCCTGGCGCTGTTCGGCCTGATGTTGGTACCGCTGCGCGGGTGGTTTCTGCGCAAAGCCTACGAGCGCCGGCTGTACAAAGCCCGCGACGAATACGTGAGCATTCTGCGGCGCGCGGCCAACGAGATGGTCGGCCACGGGATCCAGCTCCGGCGCGACGCCACGACGCCGTTCACGCGCATGATCGAATCGCAGACCGAGCTGCTCGAGTCGCTCCGCACCGATCTGCAGGACCACCAGCAGGCGTTGGTGCGCATTCAGGGAGGGCTGGCCGTGCTGGAGAGCCGCCAGCCGCTCGGAGAAGAGTAAAGTATGGCAAACATTATCCTGGAAGGCCCCATCGCAGACGTCCGCGAGCGCGAAATCCGGCTGCTGCACGATTTGGCGACCATCGTCGGCCAGATCGGCGACGACAGCGGCGAGGACAAAACCCGCCTGCAGCAAAACGCCGCCGACCTGCAAGATATGTTTTTCCTGGTGGTGGTGGTCGGCGAGTTCAACGCGGGCAAGTCGAGTTTCATCAACGCGCTGCTGGGCGACAACTTGCTGCCGATGGGCATCACGCCCACCACGGACGCGATCGAGCTGGTACGCTGGTCGAACCGGGTCAGCAAAGAGCCAAACTGGCGCGAGGCGGGCGTGGTGCGCGAGTGGCGCCACCCCAACACCGGCGGCCCTGGCGTGGTCATCGTGGACACGCCCGGCACCGGCTCGGTGTTTCGCAAGCACGAGCGCATCGCCAAGAACTTCCTGAGCCGCAGCGACCTGGTGATCTTCCTGCTGTCGGCCAAGCGCGCACTGGCCGAAACCGAGCGGCTCTACCTGGAGCTGGCCCGCGACTACGGCAAGAAGATCGTGGTCGTGATCAACCAGATGGACCTGCTCGAACCGCGCGAGCGCAAGGAAGTGCAGAACTTCGTCAAACAGCAGTTGGCCGAGCTGCTCGACCTGCACCCGGACATCTTCATGATCTCCGCCAAGCTGGCCCTTAGCGACAAGGCATCGGCGGGCGGGCTGTTCAAGACCGCCGCGGGCGATCCCGGCGGGATCAACGCGGTGCGCGAGTACCTGCGCGACATCTTCTCGCGCGTGCCCCCGGCCAAGCAGAAGCTCTACGCTCAGCTCGATTTCGTGGACAGCATCACGCGCAAGTACACCGCGCAGCTCGACAAGCAGATCGCGCTGATCACCAGCGACACCGCGCTGGCCGAAGACCTGCGCCAGGAACTGGCAAGGCAGGCCGATTCGCTCAACGACAACCTGGACGCCGCCCGGCGCGAGCTCGACCGGGTTTTCGCCGATCTGCGGGCGCGCGGGCACCAGTTCATCCGCGACAACCTCACGCTCCAACACGCCACGCGCACCCTCGACCGCGAGGAAATTCGCCGCCAGTTCGACAAGCAGGTCGTCGCCAACGCCCTCGACCAGATCACGACCATCTCCGAGCAGTACGTGAACGCCGTCGTGGATAACAGCCGCCGCTACTGGCGGAGCATCGTGGACCGGCTGACGCGGCTCGAAACCCTGTTGGAGCGCGAGGTCGGCGCCGTCGACGCGACGGGCTACGCCGAGCAGCGCGCCGCCCTGCAAGAAGCAATCGCCATCGCCGATTCGGAACTGAAATCCTACACCGACAACAGCCTGGTCGAGAACCTGCGCAGCTCGTTTCGCACCAACCTGGTCGGGTTTTCGGCGGGATTCACCGCGGTGCTGGGGGGCATCGTCGCGGTCGTGCTGGGCGTCGCTGCACCGGGCGCCGTCACGGCGGCGGCGGGCGCCATGGTCGCCACGTTCGTGATCGGCCCGGCGCTGCTGGTGGGCGGTGGCGCGGCGGCCACGCTCTACTGGCGCAAGCTGAAACGCGACGCCGTCAAGGAGATGGACGAGCGCGTGGACGCCCTGCAGGCCAGCTATCACGCGGCGCTGGTCGACCTGACAAACCGCGAGCGTAACCGGATGCTGCAATACGGCCAGCAGATCCTCGCGCCGGTGTTCAGCCAGCTTGGCGTGCTGAGCGGGCGTTACGAGCAACAAAAAACAGCCCTGCAAGAGAAAGCAGAGCTGTCGCGACAACTGCGCCACGAGATCGACAACATCGAGATCGTCGAAGGCGAAGACGCTTAATTGAAGTGAATCACCTCGAACGTGTAATCCACCACTTCGAGATCGGGGCGGTTGTGCTCGATCCAGCGCAGGATCGAATCCAGCTTAGCCTGGGCATGGCCGCTCCCGCTGCTCACGATTGCCACGCCTAGCGCGGCGGACTGCCACACGTCGTTCAGATCGACTTCGGCCACGGCGATGTTGAACGTCTTGTGCAGCCGCGCGATCAGCCCTTTGAGGATGCCCCGCTTCTCCTTCAGCGAGGCCACGCCCGGCAGGTGCAGATCGATCGTCGCGGCCAGAACGACCATTGCCATGATCGCCTAGAGGTGGGCCGTGTCGCCGGCGTCGCGAAGCTGGCTGACCACTTCGCGGACGTCCTGCGAGCGGTCGCGGTGACAGACCAGCAGCACGTCGTCCGTATCCACGATCACGATGTCTTCGATCCCGATCGTCACCACCATCCGGTCGCTGACGATCAGCGTTTCGCGCGTGTCGATCTTCAGGTGCTCCTGGGCGTGCCCGCGCGAGACGTTGCCGTTGAGATCGCCGGCCAGCACTTCGAGCAGTGTCGCCCAACTGCCGATGTCGCTCCAGCCGATGTCCACCGGGATCACCGCCACCCGCTCGGCCCCTTCCATGACGGCGTAATCGAGCGAGCGCTTGGTCATCGTGGGCCAGATTTCATCCAGCACCGCCGCGTAGTCGTCGTGGCCAATGGCGGCGCCGATCTGCTGGAGCCGGGCGAACATGTCCGGCTGCTGGCGCGCCAGCTCGGCCAGCACCTGGTCCGCCTTGTAGATGAACATGCCGCCGTTCCAGCTATACATCCCGGTCGCCATGAACTGGATCGCCATGTCCGCGTCCGGCTTTTCGGTGAACCCGGCGGAATGGTACGCCTGAAACCCGCCGATCTCCGCCAGCGGCTCGCCGCGCTTGATGTAGCCGAAGCCGGTCGATGGGAAGGACGGCGAAATCCCCAGCGTGACGATGTACCCCTGCCCGGCCAGTTCCGCCGCCGCTGTGAGCACCTGCCGGAACCGGGCCTTGTCCGCGATGTGCTGGTCGGCGGTCAGCATGGCGATGATCGCATCCGGGTCGCGGCGCTTGATGTGCAGGGTGCCCAGCCCAACCGCCGGGCCGGTGTCCTGGCCGAACGGCTCGACGATGAAGTTCTCGAGCGGCACCTGCGGCGCGCAGGTGCTCAGCGCCTCCACCTGGTCGCGCCCGGTGACGACGAACACCCGCTCCGGCGGCAGCAGCGGCTGGAGTCGCTCGACCGAGATCTCGAACATGGTCCGCTCTTCGACCAGCGGCAGCATTTGCTTGGGGCGCTTCTTGCGGCTGAGCGGCCACAGGCGCGTGCCGCCGCCGCCCGCCAGGATCAACGCGTAATAGTGGTCCATCTGGTTTTCTCCGTGAGTTGTTGCGATGTTGTTTCCAAGCGCCGGGCACGCCCCGGCGCGCAAAGAACGACTCAATCCAGCCGGTAGGTATCCCCGCGACCTCGCGCCAGAGTGTAGGTCATGCCTTCCAGGCGGCGCACCAGCCCCTTCAGCTCCATGATGGCGAGCGCGCTGCTCACCTCGGTGATCGTCAGCCCGGACGCGCGACACAGGTGATCGATGTGGACGGGCTCGCCGGCCAACAGATCGACCAGCGCCGCCTCGGTCGGGTCGGCGGGCGCGATCTCGCGAAGCTGGGTGCTGGTCTCAACGGTCGAGCGCGTGAGGTTGAGCTCCTCCATGATGTCTTCCGCCGAGATCACGAGCTTCGCGCCGGCCTGGATCAACTGGTTCGCGCCCAGGCTGCCCTTTGACGTGGCATTCCCCGCCACGGCGAACACGTCGCGGCCCTGGTCCGCCGCGCAGTCCGCCGTCAGCAGCGCGCCGCTGCTCTGCGGCGCCTCGACGACAACCACGCCCAACGCCATCCCGCTGATCGTCCGGTTCCGCACCGGGAAGTTCTTCGCGTCGGGCGGGGTGCCGGGCGCGAACTGCGTCACCAGCGCGCCGTTGTCCATGATCGCCGCGGCGAGGTGGCGGTGTTCGGGCGGGTAGATGGTGTCGATCCCACAGCCCAGGACGGCAATCGTCCGGCCCCCGGCATCGAGCGCCGCTTTGTGCGCCGTGGCGTCGATCCCCAGCGCCAGCCCGCTCACGATCGTGATGCCCGCGTTCACCAGGGGGGTGACCAACTGGTAGGTCATGTCGCGACCATAGGCGCTGGCGCGGCGGGTCCCGACGAACGCGACCGCCCAGCGATCCACGTCGAGCAGTGTTCCTTTGACGTATAACACGGGCGGGGCATCCGGCAGCTCGCCCAGCAGCACCGGGTAATCGGGATCGTCCAGGGTGAGCACGGTCGCCCCCAGCGCGTCGACGTCGTCCATCAGCCGGTCGAGGTCGACCGAGCGGCGCGTTTCCACCAGGCTGGCCGCCGCCGGGCGAGTCAAACCCGCCGCCAGCAGATCGGCTTCCGGCGCATTCCAGGCCAGCTCCAGGTCGCCAAAGTGCTGCTGCAGGGCGCGAAACCGCACCGGCCCGATGCCTTTGACAACCGAAAAACCGACCCAATATTTTCGCGCACTCATCGCCAGGTGTCCCCTGCCCCATGGCAGCAGCCGGGAAGATTCGAGCGGTCAGTCGAGAAGACCGTCCATCAGGTGCACCGTCATCGTGCCCGCCTCGATGTCCACGTCGATCACGCATTCGTCGATGGCCGGCAGCAGAATGTCGCCGCGCTCCCCGCGCACGACGTAGACGTCGTTGGCGCCGGTCTCGATCACCTCCACGATCTGGCCCAGGTGATCGCCGTCTTCGGACGACACGCTCAGGCCAATCGCCTGATACAGGTAGAACTCGTCATCCTCCAGCGGGACGGCATCGGCGAGCGGCACCATCACGTACTGCTCGCGCAGCAGGTCGGCGGTCTCGCGGTCGGGGACGTCGAGAAGGCCCAGAATGAGGTATTTTTGGTGTTTGCGAACGCTTTGGACTTCGTACTCGACCGCCGACGAGGGATCGTGCGCGTCGGGGCCGACGAACACGCTCGACCGGGGCACGATGCGCTCAGGATAGGCCGTCAGGACCTCGATGCGCAGCTCGCCGCGCACGCCGTGCGGACGCAAAACCCGGCCCAGCAGCAGAAACGAGGGCTGGCCCTTGGGAGAGGATTGGCGAGATTTCATGACCTGCCGGCGCATCCGCACGCTCAGATGATCTCGAGCGTGATGCGTTTGCCCTGCTTGGCAGCCAACACTCGCACCAGGACGCGCATAGCGTTGGCGACGCGGCCATTCTTGCCGATGACGCGGCCCATATCTTCCTGGGCCACTTCCAGTTCCAAAATCGTCGATGCTCCCTCGTCAACTTCGGTCACCCGAACCTGCGACGGATCATCCACCAACGATTTGGCGATATATTCGACCAGTTCTTTCATGATGATCTGTTCCGCTTCAGTTACGTGAAATATCCCAATTATGGCAGATAAGGCCAAATGCGGACAGCGACTGAGCACGTGCCGTCCGCATCGCGTGTTATCGGAAAGACAAAGCTACCGCGACCCGCCTAATCGGTTTCGGCGGTTTCCGTGTCGTCAGCCTCGGCGGCTTCTTCCGTCTCGTCGGCGGCGTCCGCCTGGGCCGTTTCGTCAGTCTCTTCGGTCTCTTCGGTGACTGCGGCCTGGGCCATCTCTTCCGGCTCTTCGGCGGCTTCGGCTGTCTCGGCTTCCTCAGCCTTGGCGGGTGCCTCTTCCGGCTCCGGTTCCGTCGTCTCGGCGACCGGCGCAGGGGCGGCTTTCTTCTTGGTGGCCGGATAGCTGGTCTTAGGGCTGACCGGCTCGCGCTCGGCGAATTCGGCCTCGGCCTCGGCGACCAGCGCTTCGAGTTCTTCGCCCTGCATGAGGCGCTCGAAACGGGCCTGGGTGCCCAGCTTGTTCAGAATGCGCTGAACGGGTTCGCTGGGCTGCGCGCCAACCGAAAGCCAGTAGAGCGCGCGATCTTCCTTGATGGTCATCGTCGCCGGCTCGGTGCGCGGGTTGTAGAACCCGATCACCTCGATATAGCGCCCATCGCGCGGGCTGCGCGAGTCGGCCACGACGATACGGTAGCTGGGTTGTTTTTTACGTCCAACGCGACGCAAACGAATCCGAACCATTTTTGTTCACCTGTTTCCTCTACTTGATAGCGATTGCTGTGTTCGCCCGCGCGACGCCGCTAGAGGAGTTGGTAGGGGAAGGCTACCAAATCGGCGCGCCGGGCCGGGCACTGCGGCCCTTGGTTCAACGAAACATGCCGGGGATGCGGGGCATTTGCCCCTTGCCCAACATGCGCATCAGGCGCTGCATCTCGCGGAACTGCTTGAGCAGCGCGTTTACTTCCTGCACAGATGTGCCGCTGCCCACGGCGACGCGCCGCTTGCGGCTGGCATTCAGCAGCTTGGGGTTGCGCCGTTCGGCGGGCGTCATCGAATAGATGATCGCCTCAACCTTTTTGAGCTGCTGCTGTGCCTGTTCGTTGTCAATGTTAACCTGCTGGCGCAGGCGTCCCATGCCGGGCAGCATATCCAGAATCTGCCCGATGCTGCCCATGCGCCGCACCTTGTGAAGCTGGTCGAGGAAGTCTTCGAGCGTGAACTGATTTTTCATCAGCTTGCGCTGCAGCTTTTCGGCCTCGCGCTCGTCGAATTCGCTCTCGGCCCGCTCGATCAGGGTGAGCATGTCGCCCATGCCCAGGATGCGCGAAGCCAGCCGGTCCGGGTGGAACAACTCCAGCGCGTCGACCTTCTCGCCCATACCCATATACTTGATCGGCACGCCGGTGACCGCGCGCATCGAGATGGCCGCGCCACCGCGCGCGTCACCGTCGACCTTGGTGAGAATCAGGCCGGTCAGCCCGACGCGCTCGTTGAAGCCCTCAGCAATACGCACGGCTTCCTGGCCGGTCATCGCATCGGCGATGAGCAGGATCTCCGCCGGCTGGGTGAGGTCGCGGATCGCTTCCAGCTCGGACATCATATCGTCGTCGATCTGCAAGCGGCCCGCCGTGTCGAGGATGACGACCGTCGCGTTGGCATCCTTCGCGGCCTGCACGCCGCGCGTACAAATGTCGGGCGGCGGGGCGCTGGTGCCCTCCTCGTGATACGGGATGTCGAGCTGTTTCGCCAGCGTGACCAACTGGTCCACCGCGGCGGGGCGATAGGTATCGCCGGCCACCAGCCACGGACGGCGCCCGTCGCGGCGCAGCATCAGCGCCAGTTTGGCCGCCGTGGTCGTCTTACCGGACCCTTGCAGCCCCACCAGCATGATGACGCGCGGCGTCGGCCCGCTCAGGTTCAAGCGACCGGGTTCGCCTAATGTCTCGACCAACTCCTCGTTGACGATTTTGATCACCTGCTGGGACGGCTTCAGGCTTTTCTGGACTTCGGCGCCAATCGCGCGCTCTTTCACGCGGCCAATAAAGTCCTTGGCGACCTTCAGATTGACATCGGCTTCCAACAGCGCCATGCGCACTTCGCGCAGCGCGGTATTGACATCATCCTCGGTCAGCTTGCCTTTGCGCCCTAGCTGATCGAATACGTCTTGCAGGCGATCGCTCAGGCTTTCGAACATCGATGCGTGGTCCTACCCTCTCAGCCGACATGCCAGTGAGGAATTGTAAAGGATACACCCCCCTACGTCAAGCCACAGGTGAGCGCGGCACGCTCAACCGGAGCGCGCCGCGTCGCTCTCGGCCAGGTCCGCCAGGAACCAGCCCTCTTCTTCGCTGAGATCGGCGGTCAGCAGCAGGTCCGGGCGGCGCTGCCACGTGCGGCGGATCGCCTCGCGGCGTCGCCACGCCGCCACCGCGCCATGATCGCCGCTCACCAGCACCTCCGGCACGGCGATCCCGCGGAAGACCGGCGGGCGAGTGTAATGCGGGTATTCGAGCAGGCCCATCGCGTGCGAGTCTTCCTCAGCGGCCCAGCGCGCGCCCAGCACGCCGGGGACCAGCCGCGCCACGGCATCGACGATCACCATCGCCGCCAGCTCGCCGCCGGTCAGGACGAAATCCCCGATGCTGATCTCGTCCGTGATGACGAGCTTGCGCACGCGCTCGTCAACCCCCTCGTAGCGCCCGCACACCAGGATCAGGCGCGGGTGGCCGGCGAACTCCTCGGCCACGCGCTGGTCGAACACGCGCCCCTGCGGCGTGAGCAGGATCACAGGCACGTCGAGATCGTCGCCGCGCACGTCTTCGACCGCCTCGACCAGCGGGCCGGGCATCATCACCATGCCGCCGCCCCCGCCATACGGCGTGTCGTCGACGGAATGGTGCCTGTCGGTCGCATAATCGCGAATGTTATGCCGCCGGATGCTGATCAGGTCGCGCTCCTGGGCGCGCTTGAGGATGCTCTCGGTCAGCGGACCGTCGAACATGTCGGGAAACAGCGTCAGAATATCGATGTGCATAACCACCCCACAACTGCCGGTCAATCTCCGGGGACGATCCTAGCATCATGCGGGGCAAATGCCTATGGTGAAGTTTGGGATCGGATTGACTCTCGCGGATGAATTCTGATAAGGTAGTGATCAATCCGGCGTGACCCTGCGTATAACTTGTCAGGGCAGTATATACTCCGAATCATATTGCACGTTTCAACCGGATAACCTCATGGATGAAAGTGGTCTCGTTCACCGCGCCCAACAAGGGGATGAGCGGGCAGCCAGGGAATTATTCGATGCTTATCAGCTTCGCACTTACCGCCTGGCATTAGGGCTGCTGGGCGACGAAGCTGACGCCGAAGAAGTCGCACAAGACGCCCTGACGTATGCGCTGCTCAACATCCATCGCTTCAAACCGGAGCTGAGCAGCTTCAGCACGTGGCTGCACACGATCACGGTTAGCCGCTCGCGCGACAAGCGTCGCCGCAAGATTCTTCCCAGCATCTCGATCACTCAGTGGTTGGGCATGGGCAACCAGATTCGCGATTACGCCCCTGGGCCAGAGGCCCACTACATGCGGCGCGAAGTCGAAGGCGGCCTGCTCGACGCGCTGGACAAGCTCAGCCCCAAGCTCCGCGAGGCAATCGTGTTACGCTTTTACGCCGATTGCACGTATAAGGAGATGGGAGAGATCATGGACTGCTCTCTCAACACGGCGCGATCGCGGTTGCGCCTCGCAATCGAGAAACTACGCACACACTTGGGAGACGAACAGGTCCGATGGTTGGCAACGGAAACCATCCGCTAGATCAGCAGCACTACGACGCGAGCACGCTGGAAGAATATGCCCTGGGCCAGATGCTGCCGGAAGACGAAGAACGGGTCCGGCAGCATGTTGCTGCGTGCCCGCTGTGTCGCGCCGAACTGGCGGCGATCGAAAGCCTGTTCAAACAGATCGAGTCCGACCTGCGCGACTCGCTGGACCAGGCGCACCCCGGCCCGAAGCTGAGCTTCACGCCGATCACGTCCGAATGGCGCAAACCGCCCCGCCGCGTGACGTGGCTCGCCCGCGCGCAAGGGCTCGTCCCCAGCGTATCGACCGTGCTGCTGCTGGCGCTGTTCGCCGTCGCCCTGCTGATCGTGCTCCCCGGCGACAATACCGCCGCGCTGCGCAGCCTGGAACTCGCCGACGACTACGACGGCCCCCCGGCGCTCGTCGCCGCCGCGACCGATCAGGGAGTCGTCGTCGTCTGGCTGGAAGCGGACAACACCGAAATCGTCAAGCACCTCCCCCACGTCACCGCCCCGCGCAACCTCCAGTTTTCGGCGGATGGCGCGTGGCTGGCCTTCCGCGATGGCCGGATGCTGCACATCCTGCAATCGGCGGGATCGGGCGCGCACGTGCAGGTCCCGGTGCGCGAGACTGCCGACTGGAGCTGGTCGCCCGATGGCCTGACGCTGGCCTACACCGACGGGACGGGACAACTCGCCCTCTTCGACACGCGGACGCAGGCCAATCGCGTGCTCGTGCCGCCGGGGGACAACGCCTGGGGCCAGCCCATCTGGACCGGCGACAGCCAGCAGATCGCTTACGCCGTCGTCGATCCGCTGCCCACGGTGGCAAGCCCGCGCGCCCAACAGAGCATCTGGCGGGTGACGCTGGCGACGGGCTACCGGATCGAGCTGGCGCGCAACCCGCGCCCCCACGAGACGCTGCTGGTCCCGTCCGCGTGGATCCAGGCCGACACGGCGCTGCTGGCCTGGGACGCCAGCGCGGGCGCCAGCGGCGAATCGCCGCGCCTGTACCGCGTCGACGTCAACCGTCACGGCATCGCGCCGCTGAACGCCGGGTCACAGTCCCAGGGCACGCGCCTCGCGTGGCCGGCTGGCCCGCAGGACCTCATCCTCGCGGTGCAAAGCGACCGGCTGGTGACGCTGAATATGAGCACCAACAAGCGCACCATCCTGCCGGATCAATTCGCGTGGCCGAGCACGCTGGACTGGGCGCCGAGCGGAGTATGGGTCGCCTACACCGTCGCGGGAATGCCCGACGGCGAAGGGCTGTACCTCTACGCGCCGGACGAGAGCACGCTCCAACCGGTCAAGCTGCCGAAGGGCGCCGCCGAGCGTAGCGTCGCGTGGATGGGTCCGGAGCACCTGTTCGTGGTACGCCAGCCTCAAAACAAAGCCGTTGCGGAAATCTGGCTCGTGCCGGTGACCGAGCCGGGCGGCGCGCAGCGCATCATGACCAACGTCCAACAGCCCCAGACCGGCCCGTTCAGCGGCTGGCGCTGGCAGGACGTGCTGGCCGCGCAAATCCTCGACTAGTCAATCGAAGATCACCAGCTCGCGGATCGCTTCCAGCTTGGCCGGCCCCAGACCGGGCACGTTGTCCAGGTCTTCCAGGCCGGCCAGCGGCCCGTTCTGCGCGCGATAGTCCACGATGGCCTGGGCCAGCGCGGGCCCGATCCCCGGCAGAGTCTGCAACTCGTCCACGCCAGCCGAGTTCACCGCCACCAGCGGAGGACGGTTCGGTGTCGGCGTCTGGATGGCGGTCGCGCCGAGCGGCGGCACGTAGATCATATCCCCGTCGGCCACCCGCTGGCCGAGGTTCACCGCGGAGAGATCGGCCCGATCGGTGACGCCCCCCGCAGCGGCAATCGCTTCCTCGACCCGGCTTCCCTCCGGCAGCGTCACCAGCGATTCCGGCTGGGCGACCTCGCCCGCCACGTACACCGTGTGCGTCCCCGGTGTGGCCGTCACGACACGCACGACCGGCGTGATCGCGCTGCGCGTGTCGCCGGGGCGCCGCGTGGGCACCTGGATGTGATCGCCGTCCTGCACTACCTGGGCCAGATTCACCCGCTCCAGGTCGGCATTGTCGAGCGGGCCGCCCGCCGCATCGAGCGCGTGCAGCACCCGGCTGCCGAAGTCCAGTGTCGCCACGGTTTCGGGATGCGCAACCGCGCCGGTGATGTACACCGCGTACGGGCCGGGCGTGAACGTCGCGGATGGGATGGGTGTGGGCGATGGAATCGCCGTCGGTTCGGGCGGCAGCACGGAAATCGTCACCGGGTCGGGCCGGCGAAACACCAGCGCCGCAACGCCCAACGCCACCGTCACGCCGATCACCAGGAAAATCACGTACTTGAATCGTTCGAGCAGCGGCACAGCCGGGGCAGTCTCCGCCGCCGTTTCCCCCTGCTTCATCGTCCCGCCCCTAGTACGACTCGCCGGACGCCGCGCCCGGCCCCGCCTGCCCTAGCGCCTCCTCGACGATGCGCACCCCGGCGCTGGCGCCAATCCGCGTGGCGCCCGCCTCGACCAGCGTGACCACGTCGGCCAGCGTCCGCACGCCGCCCGACGCCTTGACGCCCATCTCCGGCCCGACGACGCGGCGCATCAACGCGATGTCGGCCACGGTGGCGCCGCCGGGACCAAACCCGGTCGAGGTCTTGACGAAATCGGCGCCGGCTTCGCGGGCCACGCCGCAGGCCGACTCTTTTTCGGGATCGGTCAACAAGCCGGTTTCGAGGATCACCTTGCAGATCGCGCCGTGGGCGTGGGCCGCTTCCGCCACCGCGCGGATGTCGCGCCGCAGCAGGTCGAGATCGCCGGACTTGAGCGCGCCGACGTTCATCACCATGTCCACCTCGCGGGCGCCGGCGGCGATGGCGCGCTCGGCCTCGAAGGCTTTGACCTCGGGCAGCGTTGCGCCTAGCGGAAAGCCCACCACCGTGCACACGGCGATATCCTCGGCGTCGCGCAGCCGGTCGGCGCACAGCGCGACGTATGCCGGATTGACGCACACCGAAGCGAACCGGAACCGGCGCGCTTCGTCGCACAACGCCACGATCTGCTCGCGCGAGGCTTCGGGCTTGAGCAGGGTATGATCGATCAGACGGGCCACCTGAGCCGGGTTATCCAGTTTGAGAGTCAACGTCCTATCCTCCCCTCTCGCTGCGTCGGCAAACTACGCGAATTATACGCCAAAAATTAAAAAGGGGTGGCAACGCGGCGCACCCCTTAACGTTTGTCTTCAAGAACGGGCCAGAGTTAGAGATTGACGAGCATCGGAAATGTGGGAAACAGATTGCTGATCACCGCTTCGCGCGCGCGGTAGAGTGCGCTGCCGTGGCGATTGTCGTACAGGCGCTCGGCGCGGCGGTACTGGTGCCCGTTCAGCCACGTGGGCGGCGCGTCCGGCGGGTCGCGCAGCGGCTCGTCGAGCACCCACATGCCATACCCTCTGATCAGGCCGCGCTCGGTGATCGTCTTGACCAGCCGGTCCCACGCCCCTGCCGGGGGCTGCACCAGCGCATAATCCGCCAGCGCCTCGCGGATCTGAACGTCTAGCAGGGGATCACGCTCGACCGGGGCATTCCGCGGCCCGGCGAGCCCGCGTAACCATCTACACATATCCATGAGCAGCCTCAGGAAGCCAGATCATATTCGGACCGAGTTTGGCGCGCAGGTTTTCGCGCGCGTAATACAGGCGCGACTTCACCGTTCCAACCGGAAGATCGAGAATCTCGGCGATGTCCTGAAGGTTCAGGCCGTTCAAATAATACAGCACGATCACGACCCGCTGATCGATGCTCAACGAGTTGATCGCATCGCGGACTTTCGTGCGCAGCTCGATCTGCTCGGTGAGCTGATCGGGAGCCTGGCGCATCGGGCTGACCAGCCGGTCGACGACTTTGTCGAGCGGGGTCCGGCGCCCGCGCCCGCGCGAAAGCCACGTATAGCTCAGGTTGACCGTCACGCGGTACAGCCAGGGCACCAGCGGGCGGTCGGTGTCGATCCGGTCAGCATGGGCATACACCTTCAAAAAACAGTCCTGTAAAATATCTTCAGCCGCAGCCGGGTCGTGCACGATAATCAACGCCGTCCGGAAGACACGGGCACGGTATCGCTCGAACAGTACTCCCAATGCGTCCAGATCGGACTCGCGCAAACGTTGGATTAATTCACTATCGGACGGGGTCAGGTCTACATCGGACATGAATAGCTCGCTCCTTGGCCGGATCATTAATTATACTTTAAAGAACAATTGACGGTTCAAAGCTGTTTGGGTTTGCATGAGGATTGGCATTTCTAACAATTGTGTCCTAAGATTATAGAGGTTTCTGGCAAATACTCAAGGTAAAGGCTTTTGGGAACTGCCTCATACCATCTGTTTTCTCGGCGAGCCGTTCATCACACGGACCAACCAACGCGTGCTGCGTCGTGGCAGGGGGTGTTGAATGCAACAGTGCACTAATTGTGGTCACCGTAACCGGGCCGGGATTGTCTTTTGCGAAAACTGCGGCGCGAGCCTGATCGGCAAGATGCCCGTCGATACCAAATCCCTGGACTCCGATAACGAGGAACAGACCAGACTGGCCGAAGAAACCAGACAGCCACAGGGCGAAAAACCCCAGGGGGTGTCTACCTTCCCCCTTGGATCGTATCTGCGGCTGGAGATCGAAGGCAGCACCGAGCCGATCCTGTTTCAACCCAAGCCAGAGACGATTTTTGGCCGGCGCGACCCCGCCACCGGCGCCATGCCCGACATCGACCTGACCCCCTTCGCGGGCTACCGGATGGGCGTCAGCCGGCGACACGCAGCCATCCGGTTCGGCGACGAGCGCAGCCTCGATCTGTGGGACCTGGGCAGCAGCAACGGCACCTTTCTGAACGGCCAGCGTCTCAGCGCCCACCGCCCGTACCGGCTGCACGACGGCGACGAGCTGCGCCTGGGGCAAATGGTCATTCGCCTGTTCTTCCAGGTGGCCGAAGGCGTGCAGGTGACGACTCCCAGCGCCCCCGCCGCGACCGTGCCGCTGGAGCCCGAAGACGTCAAACCGGCAGGCGAAACGCCCAAGCTCGACACCGAGGCAGCCAAGCCCGCCGATGAAGCCAGGCCGGAGCCGGAGAAACCCGCGCCGGAACCCACAGCGCCAGCAGCGGAGCGCCCCCAGCCCGCGACGACTCCGCTCGACGGGGCGCCCAGGCCGGAGCCGGAAAAACCCGCTGCGCCGCCCGCGGAAGCCGCGAAACCAGCCGAGCCGGAACCGGAGAAACCGTCCGGGGCAGAACCGCCCAAACCGGAAACCGAAGCAGCGAAGGCGCCACAGCCTGAAGCGGAGAAACCGCCAGCGGCTCCCGCCAAGGCGGACAGCGCGGCGCCCGCCGAGCCGGAAAAGCAGGCAGCAGCGCCCGCCAAAGATACAGCCGCGCCGCCGGAACCTGACGCAGCCAAGCCGGACAGCCCGCCAGCCGGTCAACCGGCGGACGAGGCCAAGGCCGCACCCGAGGAACCTAAGCTGTTGGAAGACAAGGCCGCGCCCACAGCGCCCAAACTGGCGCCCGGCGCCAAACCCGCGGGCGAGCTTCCGAAACCGGCAGAGGCCGACGAGGCGAAACCGCCAGCGTCTGAACCTGCTGAGCCACCGGCGGAGAAACCCGCCAGCGCCAACAGCTCGCCAGAGCCTGTGTCCGAGCCGGAGCAGCCCCCGGAATCGAACGAAAAACACGACTGAACGGGTCAGTCGTGTCGCGTAACGGTTGCGAAAAAGCCCTGCTGTGCGGCGCGCCGGTCAACCCCCCAGAATTTTGATCACGTCGTTGCGGGCGCGGGCCGCCGCGTAGAGCACCTGCCCCATTTTCACGTCGTTTGCCACCAGCACGGCCAGCGCCGCGCGCCCGGCGGGGTAGACGATCATGACTCCGTCCTCACCCTCGATCAGCACCCGCCGTAGGTCGCCCTGCGCCAGCCGCCGCAGCGTGCGCTCGGCCAGCCCGATCAACGTGGCCGACATGGCCGCGACCTGAGGGCTGCTGGTGGGGTTGTCCTGGTAGGCATCGTCGTTCCCCGGCGGATAGGCCGACACCAGCAGGCCGTCGTAATTCACGATCACCGCCGCGATGATGCCCGGCACCGCCGTATGAAGAGTTCTCAGCGTACGCTCCAGCGTTTCACTACGATACTCTCTAACCATGTGCTACTCCCCGCAGCGCAAACACGCCTCTCAGTATAGATCGGCGCGGCGCATCGTCCAAGCCGCCGTTTAGCCACCGAGCATGGGAATGTGAATCCCGTGCCGCCGGGCCGCGGCAATCGCCTCAGGGTACCCCGCGTCGGCGTGACGCGCCACGCCCATCCCCGGATCGGTGGTCAGGACGCGCTCCAGGCGGCGCGCGGCCTCCGGCGTGCCGTCCGCGACGATCACCTGCCCGGCGTGCTGGCTGTAACCAATCCCCACACCCCCACCATGATGGAAACTGACCCACGTCGCGCCGCCCACCGCGTTGATCAGGGCGTTGAGAATCGCCCAGTCGGAGACGGCATCCGTCCCGTCGCGCATCCCTTCCGTCTCGCGGTTGGGCGACGCCACCGAGCCGGAATCCAGGTGATCGCGGCCAATAACGATCGGCGCGCTGACCTCGCCGGACGCGACCAGCTCGTTGAACGCCAGCCCGGCCCGCGCGCGCGCGCCATAGCCCAGCCAGCAGATTCGCGCCGGCAAGCCCTGGAACGCGACGTCACGCTGGGCCATCTTGATCCAGCGGGCGAGGTGCTCGTCTTCGGGGAACAGCTCGAGGATCGCCCGGTCCGTCCGGTAGATGTCCTGCGGATCGCCGGAGAGCGCCACCCAGCGAAACGGACCCTTGCCCTCGCAGAACAGCGGGCGGATGTACGCGGGCACGAACCCCGGATAGTCGAAGGCGTTCGCCACGCCCGCATCGAACGCCCGCTGCCGCAGGTTGTTGCCGTAGTCGAACACGATCGCCCCTTTGGCCTGGAAGTCGAGCATGGCCTGGCAGTGGGTGGCCATCGACTGCATGGCCCGGCGCTGGTAGTCGCCGGGATCGTCCTCGCGCAGCTTGACCGCAGCCTCGAAGGTCACGCCGTGCGGCAGGTACGACAGCGGATCGTGGGCGGGTGTCTGGTCGGTCACCACGTCGGGCACGACGTCCATCCGGGCCAGCCGCGGGAAGATGTCCGCCGCGTTGCCGATCAGGCCCACCGACAGCGGCCTGCCCTGCTCTTTGGCTTCCAGCACCTGGGCCAGCGCCTCTTCGAGATCGGTCACCACCCGATCGACGTAACGCGTCCGCAGCCGGCGCTCGGCCATGTGCGGGTCGATCTCGATGACCAGCGCCACGCCCTCGTTCATAGTGACGGCGAGCGGCTGGGCGCCGCCCATCTCGCCCAGGCCCGCCGTGAGCACCAGCTTGCCCTTCAGGCTGGGCCAGCCCTGCTGGCGCGCCAGCGAGCCGAGCGTCTCATACGTGCCCTGCAAAATGCCTTGCGTGCCGATGTAGACCCACGAGCCGGCGGTCATCTGGCCGTACATCATCAGGCCCTGGCGTTCCAACTCGTCGAAATGTTCCTGGGTGGCCCAGTGCGGCACGAGGTTGGAGTTGGCGATCAGCACGCGCGGCGCGTCGGGGTGCGACTTGAAGACGGCGACCGGCTTGCCGGACTGCACCAACAGCGTCTCGTCGTTCTCCAGCTCGCGCAGCGTCCGCACAATCGCGTCGAAGGCGTCCCAGTTGCGGGCCGCCCGCCCCCGGCCCCCGTAGACGATCAGGTTGTCTGGATCTTTCGCCACATCCGGATCGAGGTTGTTCATCAACATGCGCAGCGCGGCTTCTTGCAGCCACCCTTTGCAACTGATCTCGGTGCCCCGTGGGGCACGAATCACACGTGACATAGCACTCTCCCAAAATCCAATAGGCAGTAACACTCTACGCGCGGTTATTCTATCATCACCCTCGCGAAAAGGGCAGCCGCGCCCCCGCCAGCTCGGCGCGCTAGCCGTTCACGGCGGTTGCTGGCATAATCTGAGTGGTGCGCACCGCGATCGATCTACGAAGTCACACCACCTGTTACAACACATTTGCAGCACATCACAAGGAGATTCTGATGCAATACACTCACCTTGGACGGACAGGGTTACAGGTCAGCCGGTTGTGCCTGGGCACGATGAATTTCGGCCCCAGGACGAGCGAGCAAGATAGTTTTGCGATCATGGACAAAGCCCTTGACCTGGGCATCAACTTCTTCGACTCGGCCAATGTCTACGGCGGCAAACGAGGCGAAGGTATCACCGAGAGCATCGTCGGGCGGTGGTTCGCCCAGGGCGGCGGGCGCCGCGAGAAAGTGGTAATCGCGACCAAAGTCTACGGCGGGATGGGCGATTGGCCCAACGAATCCCGGCTGTCGGCGCGGCACATCAAGCTGGCGTGCGAGGCGAGCCTGCGCCGCCTGCAGACCGACTACATCGACCTGTACCAGATGCACCACATCGACCGCGATACGCCGTGGGAAGAGATCTGGCAGGCGATGGAACAACTGGTTCGCGAGGGCAAGGTGATCTACGTCGGCAGCAGCAACTTCGCGGGCTGGCACATCGCCCAGGCCAACAGCATCGCCGCCCAGCGACATTTCATGGGCCTGGTTTCGGAGCAGAGCCTGTACAACCTGTCGGCACGGACCGTCGAGCTGGAAGTGATCCCCGCCTGCCAGGAATACGGCCTGGGGCTGATCCCGTGGAGCCCGCTGGCGGGTGGGATGCTCGGCGGCGCGCTGCAAAAAGCGCAGGAGGGCCGCCGCACCGAGGAGCGCACGCAGCAGCGCATCGAGGAGAACCGCGCCAAGCTGGAGCAGTACGAGAGCTTCTGCCAGGACATCGGCGAGACGCCCGCCGACGTGGCGCTGGCGTGGCTGCTCCACCAGCCGGCGGTCACCGCGCCGATCATCGGCCCGCGCACCATGGACCAGCTCACCGGCAGCCTGCGCGCCCTGGAAATCGCCCTCTCCGACGAGCAGCTCGCCCGGCTCGACGAAATCTGGCCCGGCCCCGGCGGCGCGGCCCCCGAGGCTTACGCCTGGTAGCCAGCCTTCGCACCCAACGAAACAGGCAGGTGGATGATCCGCCTGCCTGTGTCTTTTTGGGGATGATGCGCTCGCGGGCTGGCTCAGCCGGAAAACGCGTTCTTCTCCGGCGAATCGGCGGGCGCGGCATCCTCGCCGGCCCCCTCCTGATCGCGGGCCAACCGCCGCTCCTCGAGCAGGATTTGCAGCGCCAGCAGCGCCACACCGACCACGATGCAGCTATCGGCCACGTTGAACACCGGCCAGTATTCGACGTGCAGGAAATCGACCACGTAGCCCTGCCGCACCCGATCGATCACGTTGCCCAGCGCGCCGCCAAGCTGCAAGCCCAGCGCCAGCCGCAGGAGGATCGCGTGGTGCGGAAGCTGGCGATAGTAGAAGACGATAATCCCCGACACGATCACCGCGATGATCAGGAAGACGCTGCTGCCCCCCGGGAAGATGCCGAATGCAGCGCCCGTATTGCGCACGTGCGTGAAGCGAAACACCGGCTCGATCGCGTCCAGCGGCATCCACGATTCGCCGGGCGACAGGTGCGCGGCGACATATCGCTTGGTGAGCTGGTCGGCCAGAATCACCAGCCCGGTCACGGCGATCAACAGCAGCCAGTCGATGAGGCGCGCGGGCCGGGCGGAGGGCTGCCCGGTCTGTGGCTGGGGTGAAGTCACCGTCACATCCCGGCGCGATAGTCGCGGACTTCGGCGCAGCGCATGCACAGCGACGTGTACGGCAGCGCTTCAAGGCGGGCGATGTCGATCTCGTTCCCGCAGTTCTCGCAGATCCCATACGTGCCCGCTTCGTGGCGGGCGATGGACTCCTCGATCTGGCGCAGCCGGTTTTTTACGCTGTTGAAGGTCGAAGCATCGACGGTCTGGTCGTACACCATCGTCGCATCATCCGCCTGGTGGTTGGAGTAGCCCGTCCCAGGGGCATCAATCTGCTTGGAATTTTCGAGCTGCTCGAGCTTGGCGCGGTACGTTTCCCGCATGTCGAGCAGCACACCATAGAGTTCGGCTTTGGTGGTCGTCATCGCGATAGCGCTCATCCATCAGTGTCAGAACGGGTGTTGATTGTAGCCAACGGGATGGTACCGGGCAAAATTCCGGGGCGGAGCACAGCGCCCCGCCCCGGCCCGGTTACACGACGCGCGCCACGCCGATCGTCACGCTTTCGTCGTCGAAGCTGAACTCGCCGCTGTGCGCGCCATCAGCCGGCGCGCCTTCGACCAGCGAGTCGGCCAGCGTCTCGCGCTGGATCAGCTCGGCGGACGACTGCACCGCCTCGCGCAGCGTGTCGGTGGCCCAGTAGGTGACCGTAATCCGGTCGGTGATGTCGAAGTCGGCCTCTTTGCGCAGCGTCTGCACGCGGCGGATGAACTCGCGCGCCAGCCCTTCGCGCACCAGATCGGGCGTCAGCGCCGTCGCCAGCGCGGCCACGTACCCGTAATCCTCGGCCACGGCGTAACCTTCCGCCGCCGACTGGACGACCTCGCACTGGTCCGGCGTCACGGTGTAACTCGTCCCGTCCACCTGGACGGTGATCGCTTCGCCGGCCAGCAGCGCCTTCGCCCAGCGATCCACGTCCGTCGGTTCGCCCTCGCGCAGCGCCTTCTGCACCTTCGGGAAGTCGCCCTTCAGCGCCCGGCCCAGCACCTGGGGCAGCGGGTTCAGGCTGTACGACACCATCTCCTCGGCGGAATCCGCGAGCCGCACCGCCTTGATGTTGAGTTCCTCGGCGATGGTCCCCGCCAGCGCCTCAACGACCGGCTTTTCGGCGGGATAGCGCACCACGAACAACCCCTCGGCCAGCGGCTGCCGGACTTTGAGGTTCGCGCTGTTGCGGGCGGCGTGGCCCAGGCTAACGAGTTTTTGCGCCAGCCGCATGTCGTCCATCACTTTCTGGTCGATTAGCGCCTCGTCGTAGGCCGGCCACAGCGCCAGATGCACGCTCTCCGGCGCGTTCGCGTCGCCGCTCACCACCAGGTTGCGGTACATCGCCTCGGACAGGAACGGCATGGACGGCGCCAGCAGCCTGGAGACCGTCACCAGGCATTCGTAGAGCGTCTGGTAGGCGGCCATCTTGTCGACGTCGCTCCCGGACTTCCAGAAGCGGCGGCGCGACCGGCGCAGGTACCAGTTGCTCAGCCGGTCGACGAACGTCTCGATGGGCCGCGTCGCGCCGGGCGCGTCATACGTCTCATACGCCTGGGTCACGTCGCGGACCAGGCTGTGCAGCTCGCTCAGGATCCACCGGTCGAGCAGATCGCGCTCGGCAACCGGCACCGCGTCCGCCGCCGGATCGAACCCGTCGATGTTGGCATACGTCACGAAGAAGCTGTAGACGTTCCACAGCGTCAGGTAAAAGTTGCGGACGACCTCGCCCACCAGCTCGACCGAAAAGCGGCGCGGCTCGCCGGGCGGGCCTGCCGTGTACATGTACCAGCGGAACGCGTCCGCGCCGTAGGCGTCCAGCACGCTCCACGGCTCGACGATGTTGCCCAGGCTCTTGGACATCTTGCGCCCCTTGTCGTCCAGGATGTGCCCCAGGCTGATGCAGTTCTTGAAGTTGACGCTCTCGAACAGCATCGACGCGATGGCGTGCTGACTGAAGAACCAGCCGCGCGTCTGGTCCACCGCCTCGCAGATGTAATCGGCGGGGAACTGCTGCTCGAACATCTCCTGATTCTTGAACGGGTAGCCCCACTGAGCGACGCCCATCGCGCCGCTGTCGAACCACACGTCGATCAACTCCGGCACGCGGCGCATCGTGCTATTGCACTGCGGGCAGGCAAACGTCACTTCGTCCACGTACGGACGGTGCAGGTCCAGCTCGGCGAGGTCCTGACCGCTCAGTTCTTCCAGCTCGGCCACGCTGCCGACGCAATGCATGTGCTGGCAGTCCGGATTCTCGCAGACCCACACCGGCAGCGGCGTGCCCCAGTAGCGCTCGCGCCCCAGCGCCCAGTCGCGCAGCTCTTCCAGCCAGTTGCCGAACCGCCCGTTCTTGATGTGCTCCGGCACCCAGTTGATCGTCTGGTTAAGCTCGATCATCTTGTCGCGGTAGCGGGTCGACTCGATGTACCACGTCTCGCGCGCGTAATACAACAGCGGCGTGTGGCAGCGCCAACAGAACGGGTAGTTGTGGACGTAGTCTTCGGCCTTGTAGAGCAGCCCGCGCGCCTGCAGGTCCTGCTTGATCAGCGGGTCGGCGTCTTTCACCCACATGCCGGGCCACAGATCGACCTGCTCGACGAACGTACCCTCCGGCGTGACGGTCTGGAGCACGGGCAGGCCATGCTCGCGCCCAACGTCCATGTCGTCCGCGCCGAACGCCGGGGCGATGTGCACGATGCCCGAACCGTCTTCCATGCTCACGAAATCGCCATGCACCACGTACGAGTAATCCTCCTCGACCGGCAGGAACCGGTAGAGCGGCTCGTAGTGCATCCCCAGCAGTTCCTCGCCTTTCATCTCCTGGACGACCGTGTAGGCTTCCGGGTGCTTGAGCGCTTTCTCCAGCAGCGGCTTGCCCAGGATCAGGCGCTCGGTGCCGCTGCCATCCTCGGACGGCCCTTCGACCATCACGTAATCCATGCGGCGGCCCACCGCCAGCGCCGCGTTGCCGGGCAACGTCCAGGGCGTGGTGGTCCAGGCGAGGAAGAAGGTGCCCGGCTGGTCCTTCACCGCGAAGCGCACGAACACGCTCGGATCGGCGACCTCTTCGTAGCCCAGCGAAACCTCGTGGCTGCTCAGCGGCGTGCCACAGCGCGCGCAGTACGGGACGACCTTGTAGCCCTGGTAGAGCAGCCCTTTGTCCCAGAACTGGCGCAGAATCCACCAGACGCTCTGGATGTACTCGTTGGTGTAGGTGACATACGCGTTGTCGAGGTCCACCCAAAACGCGATCCGCTCGGTGAGGCGCTCCCACTCCTTGATGTAGCGAAAGACGCTCTCGCGGCACTTCTCGTTGTACTTCGCGATGCCGTATTCCTCGATCTGGTGCTTGTGCGTGAAGCCAAGCTCCTTCTCGACCTCGATCTCGACCGGCAGGCCGTGCGTGTCCCAGCCACCCTTGCGCAGCACATACGCGCCGTTCATGGTGTGGTAGCGCGGGAACATATCCTTGAACGCGCGCGCCAGCACGTGATGCGTGCCGGGGCGACCGTTCGCGGTGGGCGGCCCCTCGAAGAACACGTAGTTCCTGCCGCCTTTGCGCTCGTCCATCGTCCGTTGAAACACGTCCCGCTCGCGCCAAAAAGCGAGCTGGTCCTGTTCGAGCGCGTTGATGTCAACCTTGGGTGTTACACCTTTAAACATGCTTCCTCCTGAACGCAGTTCGGAACTCACGATCATGACGACGGCCCCATAGAGAGTCCGATCTGTCAATGGTGCGCGGCATGGGCCGCATCAGCCAGCCTGCCACGGTGACACCTCCCCCTCACCTGACCTCGCGGAATTGCGTGACGCGAAACACGGTTGGGCCTTCGTCTTCGGAATAGCCCTCCGCGATCGATACTTCCCACGACACGCCGTCCCCCGCCGACTCGCTCCGCCCGCGGCAGGTGGCGACGCTGTAGCTCGCGCCGGCAGTGCGCGGATCGGGGTCGCTCGATGGCGGCTGCTGGGCGCTGTACCGGCAGGTGCCGCCTTCACTCTCGTAAAACGCCGCCACCTCGCGCCCCGTCTGGCCGGTGCGATAGATCCAGTACTCCGCGCCCCGGTCGGGCTTCACGTGCTCGATCTCCTGGGCGCCATCGGGTACCGGAACCCCGGCAGGGAACAGCAATCCGTACAGCGGGCCACCCACCCGCGACAGAATCAGCGCCGCCAGCACCAGGACCACCGCCATCGCCGCCAGGGCCAGCCCCATCGGGACGCTGCGCCGGGCCTGTTCGCCTCGTTCGCTGGTCGGAGTCGCCATCGTCAATTCCCCCAATAGCGCCGGACGTCGATCAAGACCTCGCCCGTGGCCTGCCCGTCCGCGTCGTACTGCGGCTGGATGGTGATTTCGTTGTACTGCGTCATGTCCAGCCACGACCGGTCGACGAGGCAGGTCGTATACAGATAGCCCTCGCGCAACGGCTCGCCGTCCGGCTGGTCGACCACCCGCGCATACTGGTCGTGGCACACCATGTCATCCTGCCGCGCGAACGCCGCGACGATCTCCTCGATCGGTGAGGTCGAAATGTACTGGTAGTGATCGGAATGATCCGAGAGCACCTCGCTGCCGACCTGTCGCGCGCCGGGCACCATGTCGATCTCCAGCGGCTTGTTGCGGCTGGCGCGCATGAGGAGGAACGCGATCCCCGCCACGACTGCCGCCACCAACACCAGCCCGAACACACCCAGCGCGATACGCACCAGGCGGCTTTCGGGCAGCGCCACCCCTGGGAACGCACTTTGCGTTGCGCCGGCCTGTCGATCGTCTGTCATTTCCTGCTCTCCTTACGCCGGTTCCAACCGGTCGAGCCGGTCTTCACCCTCGATGATCGCTTGCGCCAGCCGGACATCCGCCTCCAGCAGGCCGCGCAGCGCCGCCGCCTGCTCGCTCTCGAACACCATCTGCCAGTCCCGCAGGCCGGCGGTTTGCTCGCGCAGCAGGTCGAGCTGCGCCCGCGCCGCGTCCGGCTGGCCCTGGCGAGCGTAGTTGCGCGCCAGCCACAGGCGGGTCAGCAGGCGGTAGCGGCTCTGCGGGACGCCCAGATCGAGCGCCTGCTCCAGGTGTTGGATCGTCTCCGCCGCCAGCCCGAGCCGGTCCTCGATCAGCCCCAGGTTGTACGCGCCCATCCACTGGCCGGGGTCGCGCTCGTGGGCCTGTTGGGCATAGCGCCGCGCCGTTTCGAAATCGCCGCTCTGCGCGTACGTCTCCGCCAATCCGGCCAGCCCGACCGGCGAGTCCGGATCGCGCGCGACGATGCTCTGATAATCGTCGATGGCGCGGTCCAATTGCCCGGCCAGCCGGAAAATCTCCGCCCGGAAGCGCCGGTGACCGAGCTCGTCCGGCTCGGCCTCAATCAAGCCATCCATCACCGCGGCGGCTTCGTCGTACGCGCTGTTGCGCAGATGCCGGATCGCGGCCTGGTACTCCATCCGCACCCGGCTGCGCAGCACGAACTGGGCCACCACGATCCAGCCCACGCCCACCCCGGCCAGGAACAGAACGCCATCCGGCCACACCACGCCAATCGCCAGCAGGACCAGCCCTGGCCCCAGCGCCAGCCACAGCCGCCGCCGGTCTTTCGGCGCGGCGCGGGCGTGCAGCGCCCAGGCCACGGCGAACAGGCACACCCAGGCCAGCGCCAACTGGACCGAGATCACCCACCGCTCCGGCCCGAAGACGGCCACCAGCCCCAGGCTGATCGCCAGGGCGACCACGAACAGCCCCGCCAGCAGCCGGGCCCAGGCCGGACCTAACCAGTTCGCAAGATGCCCCATCGCTCTGCCAGCCCTTCCGTTTTACGCGCCGTCGAGCGGCAGCCGCATCCGGACGACCACCGGCCTGCCGCCAACCGCCTCCCAGAAGGCCACGCCCGCCGGATTGGTCGCGGCGACCTGCCACTCGATATGCGCGACGCCCTGCTCGGCGAACCAGCCCGCCATCGCGCCGAAAAGCTGCCGGGCCACGCCGCGCCGCCGGTGCGCCGGATCGACGAACACGTCCGCGATGTAGCCCGACTCGGCGTGCTCGAACAGGTCGGAATACAGATCGACGACCGCGCCGAGCACGAACCCCACCACCTCGCGATCGATCTCGGCCACGAAGGCGCGCGTTTGCGGGTCGTTGCGGCGCTCGACCAGGCGAGCCGCGTAACGCTCCGCCGCCCCTTCGGTCGGGACCGGCATCCGGTCGTCCAGCGCCACGTGATACTCCGACAGCGCCAGCCACAACCGGGCTATGGCGCCCTCGTCGCGCCGTCTGACGCGCCGGATTCTGACCTCGCTCGCCATGTCATCTCCCCACAATACAAACTCCCATCCCTCATCATTCAAGGGACGGGAGTCTCACACTCTCGCGGTACCACCCTTATTCCCCGCCACGCGGCAGGGCGCTCGGTTGCCACCAACATGGCAAGGTCGGGATAACGGCGACCACTCCGGCACAGCTTACTGGTGCGCTCGCACGTTCGGCTTGCAGCTCAGGAAGGATTTTCTGCCCATTCGCCGCGCCCGGCTTCCACCATCCCAGGCTCGCTGATCGGCTCCGCGGACATACTCGTTTCCGTCGTCGCTTTTGTGGTGACGCCAGCATACCATACAGCCCTACCCCGGTCAAGCCCCGTTGGTCACAGCAGGTCGGGAATCTGTTCCGGGTGCTCGGCCACCTTCACCCCGGCGGCGTTCAGCGCGGCGATCTTGTCCGCTGCCGTGCCGCTGCCCCCCTCGACGATGGCGCCCGCGTGACCCATGCGCTTACCGGGCGGCGCGGTCTGCCCGGCGATGAACGCGACGACCGGCTTGGTCATGTGAGCGGCGATATAACTGGCCGCCTTCTCTTCGTCCGTCCCGCCGATCTCGCCGATCATCACGACGCGCTCCGTCTCGGGATCGTCCTCGAACATCTGGAGCACGTCGATGAAGCTCGTCCCATTCACCGGGTCGCCGCCGATGCCCACACACGTCGTCTGGCCGATGCCGCGCTGCGTCAGCGCGTAGACGACCTCATACGTCAACGTGCCGCTGCGCGACACCACGCCCACGTTGCCGGGCGTCGCAATGTGGCCGGGCATGATGCCCAGCTTGGCCTGGTCCGGCGTGAGCAGGCCCGGGCAGTTGGGCCCCACCAGGCGGCTGCTGCTGTGATCGAGCCGGGCGCGCACTTTCATCATATCCAGCACCGGAATCCCCTCGGTGATGCAGACGATCAACTCGATCTCGGCGTCGATGGCCTCGTACATCGCGTCCACGGCAAACGCCGCCGGGACGTAAATCACCGAGGCGTTGGCCCCAGTCGCGTCGCGGGCAGCTTTCACCGTGTCGAACACGGGCTTGCCCAGCACCCACTCGCCGCCCTTACCGGGCGTCACGCCGCCGACGACGTCCGTGCCGTATTCGATCATCTGCTCGGTGTGAAACAGACCTTCGCGGCCCGTGATACCTTGAATCAGGACCTTCGTGTCTTTGTTCGCAAGAATTGACATCGTCTCCCCGTCCTTATGCGCTGCGCGCTGCCGCAACCGCTTTTTGCGCCGCGTCGGCCAGCGTCGCCGCGCTGACCATGTGCGGAATCATCGCCTCGTCAATCAACCGGCGGCCTTCTTCCTCGTTGGTGCCGACCAGCCGCACCACCATCGGCAGATCGACCTTGACCTCGTCCAGCGCCGTCAGGATGCCCATCGCCACCTCGTCGCAGCGGGTGATGCCGCCGAAGATGTTGAACAGCACCGCCTTCACGTTCGGATCGGCCAGGATGATGCGCAGCGCCGCCGCCACTTTGTCGGCCTTCGCGCCGCCGCCGATGTCGAGAAAGTTGGCCGGCGAGCCGCCGAACAGCTTGGTCATGTCCATCGTCGCCATCGCCAGCCCGGCGCCGTTGACCATGCAGCCGATCTCGCCGTCGAGCTTGACGTAGCTCAGCCCGGCGGCGCGGGCCTGCGTCTCGGCGGCAGGCTCGGCGCTGGTGTCGCGCAGCTCGGCCAGTTCCGGGTGCCGGTACAGTGCGCTGTCGTCGATCGACATCTTGCCATCTACCGCCAGCAGGTTGCCACTGCCGTCGATGATCAGCGGGTTGATCTCGGCCAGCGTGGCGTCGCTCTCCACGTAACAGCGATACAGCCCGCGCGCGATTTGCATCATCTGCTTCCACAGCTCGCGCGGCAGCTCGATCCCGTAGGCCAGGTTGCGGATCTGGTAATCGCGCAGGCCGAGGAACGGGTCGATGTGCTCGCGGACGATCTTGTCCGGCGACACACGGTTGACTTCTTCGATGTCCATGCCGCCTTCGGCGCTCGCCATGATCAGCGGCTGGCGCGCGGCGCGGTCGTTGGTCACGCCCAGGTAGATCTCCGTTTTGATCTCGGATGCCTGATCGATCAGAACGCGGAGCACCTTGTGCCCCTTGATATCCATGCCCAGGATTTCGTCGGCGCGCTGCTGGGCTTCCTCGGGCGTCTGGGCCAGCTTGACGCCGCCCGCCTTGCCGCGCCCGCCGGTCAGCACCTGGGCCTTGACGACGACCGGCCCGCCGAGTTCCTTCGCGATTTCGTAAGCTTCTTGTGGGGAGCGTGCTACTTTCCCTTTCGGGATGGGGATGTCGAACTCAGAAAAACGTATTTTTGACTGGTATTCATGCAGGTTCACCGATTTTGCCTCCAGATCGATAACGCAATAAGAGTAGAGGACTCTGCTGGAAGTATAACACCCGCCTCACCGGCCTCACAACCGGGCGCGATCAAAAACAGGCAGGGGCGCGATGCCCTGCCTGCTCGCTGCATATCGTCCGCCGGGCGGGCCGGCGTCACCCCGCCGCCGGGACGGTGAACCCAAACGTGCTGCCCTTGCCCGGCTCGCTCTCGAAGAAGAACGCGCCATCCATCAGCTTGATGAAGCCCATCGCGATCGGCAGGCCCAGGCCGTGCCCCTTGAACGAGCGCACGTGCTCGCTCTCGGATCGCCAGAACAGTTCGCCCACGTGGGTCAGCTCGTCCGCGCTCATCCCGATCCCGGTGTCGATCACGGATACCTTCAGCCTGCCGGCTGCCGGCTCGGCGCGGACCGTGATCGTGCCGCCGTCCGGCGTGTACTGGATCGCATTCACGACCAGCTTCTTGAGCGCCTGCACCAGCCGCTCGCTGTCCAGGTTCAGGATCGGCAGGCCATCCGGCGTGTCGAACACCAGCGTGTGATTATGCTCGGCGGCCAGCTCAGCCGTGTCCTTCTCGACCTGCATGGCGATGTTCTTGTACATATCCATCTTCGGTTCCAGCCGGATGCGGCCCGAATGGATCTTGCTGATGTCGCTGACATCCGCGACGAGATGCTCCATGCGGATCACGTTGGACCGGATGGTATCGGCGAACTGGCGCTGCATGTCGTTCAGCTCGCCGACCACGTTTTTCGCCAGCATGTCCGAATAGCCGCGAATGCTCGTCATCGGGATGCGAATCTCGTGCACCATGACCGAGACGAATTTGGCGTTGGTCGCGATCTCTTCGGCCAGGCGCTCGCGCAGCTCGGCGGCGTCCTGCCCTTGCCCGCGCTGCTGGGCGCTCTCCAACAGCCCGGCGAGCACGTCCAACTGCTGCGCGAGCTCGCCGTCCGCCTGATCGCGCAGCGTTCCCACCAGCGAACGAGCCGCCTGGAGAGGCGTTTCGGGCGCATCGCTCATGAGTCATCTCTCCCATCCGACCGCCGCCAGCGCCTTAGCATGCGGGTGAGGCTGGCGATGCGGAATAATTAAGACAAAACAAAGTCAATAACATTACCTTAATACAAAACACCCCGGCCTGTCAAACGGGTCGGGGTGCGGGATGATGCGTCAAAACGGCGACTAACTCTTTTTGCGCCGCCCGTACCAGAATGTATAGAGCGGCAGCAGCGCCGACTGCGCCGAATCGAGCACGGCGTCCGACGTCCGGCGGGCCAGGTAGCGCGCCCGCCCCAGCGAGAAGAGGCTGTGCGCCGGGCTGATCTCGCCGGTGCCCATCTGGATCACCGCCGTGCCCCAGGTCAGGCCCGCGCCAAACGCGCACATCGCCACCAGGTCACCGTCCTTCAGGCGGCCCTCCTCCACCGCTTCGACGAGGGCCAGCGGCACCGATGCGGCGGACGTGTTGCCGTAGCGTTCGAGATTCATGTAGAACTTGTCCAGCGGAACGCGCATCTGCCGCGCTGCCGATTCGATGATCCGCGCATTGGCCTGATGGGGAATGAACAGGTCGATGTCATCCGGCGTCAGCCCGGCATCGTAAATCGTGCGTTTGAGCGAGCTGGACAGGGTGCGCACCGCGAACTTGAACACTTCCTGCCCGTTCATCCGCAGGTACTGCCGCCGCTCGTCGACGGTCCGCTGCGAAATGGGCGACACCACGCCACCATCCGGCACGTAGAGCGCCATCGCGCCGGAACCGTCCGAGCCCAGCTCGAACGACAGCATCCCGCCCGGCTCGTCGCTGGCTTCGACCACGGTCGCCGCCGCCGCATCGCCGAACAGCACACACGTCGTGCGGTCGGTGAAGTCGAGCGCGAACGAGATGATCTCCACGCCGACTACCAGGATGCGGTTATACGCCCCGCTCTGGATGTACTGCGACGCCGTGACCAGCCCGTACACCCAGCCCGAACATCCCGCCACCAACGCAAACGCGCCGCACCGGGCGCCGAGCATATCCTGCACCTGGCTGGCGACCGAGGGCAGCAGATAGTCCGGCGAAGACGTGGCGACGATGATCAGGTCCAGGTCGCCCGGCGTGAGTCCGGCGACCGCCAACGCCTGTTGGGCCGCGGCGACCGACATGCTGGATGTCGTGTCGTTCTCGGTGCGGAGGCGCCGCTCGCGAATGCCGGTCCGCGTCCGGATCCATTCGTCGCTCGTATCCACCATGCGCGCGAGGTCGTCGTTGGTGACGACGCGCTCCGGCACGTACTTGCCCCAACCGGTGATTTTGGCGTAACGTTGGCTCATCGATACACCCTCCCGAAGGTTCGGATCATGTCAATCGAGAGAACGACTATCAGGCTGCGGGCGTTCAGCGCTCGCGCCAGGACGTCAGCGCATCTATGACGAAGGGCCGCGAGGCGATCAACACGACGCCCGCGGTGAGCGTCGCGCCGCCAATCCCGGCGGCCAACTGCGTTCGCGGCGGCAACCGGCGCAGCCGCTGCCACCACGTCCGCCGCTCCGGTTCCTGACCGTACAGCAACTGCTGGCGCAGGTGCTCGACGAACAGGTCGGACGGTTTCACGTCGACCAGCGACCGGCTGAGACGTTCGGCCACAGCGACGAAGCCCTCCACCTGATCGATCGCGATCCGGTCATACGGCGCGATCAGGCGGTCCAGGTCCACACTGTCGCCCAGCAGCGCGTCCGCGTGATCGGCGAGAAACTCGGCCAGTTGCCGGTGCGGGCGATGGGTGCGGCGGTTGAACAGATCGAATGACATTGGTTTCACCTCGGCATGAGTCACGATGTTGGCACGCCCGGCGGATCACAGGCCGAACCGCCGGCGGCGGGGTCGAGGCTCGGACCCGTCCTGGTTTTCGAGCACATCACGCAGCGACAGCAGCGTGCGATGGTACAGCGATTTGATCGCGCCCTCGGTCCGGTTCATGATCGCGCCGATTTCGGCATTGGACAGGCGCTCGACGAACTTCAAGATCAACAACTGCTGGCGGTCGGGCGGCAGTTCGCGAATCGACCGGAGCAGCATCTCTTCTTCTTCCAGCGACTCGGCCAGCGCTTCGGGCGCGCTGAAGCCGTGCCCGCTCATGATCGTTTCGTCCAGCGGGACGATCTTCTGACGTCCCCGGTCGCGGTGCCAGTTCGCCACCAGGTTATGCGCAATCCGGTACAGCCACGCCGAGAACGGCACCCCGCGATCGTTGTAGTGGCCGATGTGACCCAGCGCCCGGAAGAACACGCGAGAGGTCAGGTCTTCGGCGTCGTGATGGTTCCCGGTCCGGTAGTACACATAGTTGTAAATTTTCTGGACGTAACGCGTATACAACTCGCCAAACGCGGTCGGGTCGTCGGCCTGGGCCCACTCGACCAACTGGGCGTCGCCGGCCTCGGCATACGCGCGGCCTCCATTTGTATTCGGCCTGGTCATGCGTACTAACACCTCATCACGGCAAAGGTTACGCTGCGTCGCGTACCTGCAACGGGTGCCAGTATACCAGGCAAACCGGGCCCTCACTAGCCCACCCTGGTCCTGAACCGGGCCTGTTTGCTATAATGCACGCCATGAACCAACCACTGACACAACAACGGCTGCGCATCCGGTTCGGCAAGCACGGGCCGCTGCGCTACGTGGGCCATCTCGACCTATCCAAGACCTGGGAGCGAGTGCTGCGGCGCGCCGAGATCCCGCTCGAATATTCGCAGGGCTTCAACCCGCGCCCGCGGATGCAGTTCGCGGCGGCGCTGCTGGTCGGCGCCACCAGCGAGAGCGAATACCTGGATATCTGGCTGACCGAACGCCTGCCCGGCTCGCTGCAGGGCGATTGGCGCCCCCGGCTGCAAGCCAGCAGCCCATCCGGCCTGGAAATCTACGCGCTCGACGAGGTGCCGGTCAAGCAGGCGGCGCTGCCCACCCTGGTCACGGAGTCGGAATACACCTTTACGCTGCTCGACGAGTCAATCGGGCCGGACGACCTGCGGGCGCGGGCGGACGAGCTGCTCGCCCAACCCGAAATCCCGCGGACGCGCAACAACAAGACCTACGACCTGCGCCCGCTGATCGTGGATCTGTCCGTGGACGGCGACGGTAGCCTGGTCGCGCGGCTGGTCACCGGCGACCGGGGCAACGGGCGCGCGGACGAACTGCTCGACGCGCTGGGGCTGGACCTCGCCCAGGCGCGCATTCACCGACGGCAGTTGGTCCTCGACGAGAGCGGCTGACACGCGCCCCAAACAAAAACGGCGGCCTCCCCTGCTCCGGAGAGACCGCCGCTACGACTCGACTCGCTAGTTGCAGCAGGTCAGGTGATCCAGCAGCCTGTCCAGTTTTTCGCGGGGCGGGCGGAGTTGTTCGTCGGTCAGGTGAACCAGCGGCGTGTCGACCATGTGGCTGGTCTCGGCCAGCGTGGGCCGGTCCTCTTCGACGTAGATCAGGCCCGTGATAAACTGGTTGGCCTCGCGCGCCTCCTCGATCAGGCGGAAAGCCGCCATCTTGTCGGTCGGATCGTGCTTGTCCGGGTCCAGCTTCTTGAGCACCAGGTGCGACCCATCGTGCAGTTCCACCGCCTGAACCTGCCCCGGCTCCATCATATCGACGATGATCGGTTCCTGTTCCGGGATGAAGGTGATGTCCTGCAGCGGCTCTTCGTGGACCTTGCCGTACGGATAGCTCTTGGTCGATGACTCGTGGTTGTTGAACGTGACGCACGGGCTGATGATATCGAGCACCGCGGTGCCGCGATGGCGAATGGCCGCTTTGAGCAGCTCGCGCACCTGCTTCGAGTCACCCGCAAACGAGCGCGCTACGAACGACGCATCCGCAGCCAGCGCTTCCAGGCAGATATCGATCGGCGGCAGTTCGTTCATGCCGGCATACTTCAGTTCCTGGCCGATGTCCGCCGTGGCGGAGAACTGGCCCTTCGTCAGGCCGTACACGCCGTTATTCTCGACGATGTACACCACCGGCACGTTGCGACGCACCATGTGTTTGAACTGCCCCAGGCCGATGCTGCCCGTATCGCCGTCGCCGCTGACGCCGATCGCGATCAGGCGGTTGTTGGCCGTGGTCGAGCCGGTCGCGATGGCGGGCATGCGCCCGTGCAGCGCGTTGAAGCCATGCGAGCGATTGAGGAAATAGGCGGGCGATTTGCTGGAGCAGCCGATGCCGCTCAGCTTGATCACGTCGTGCGGGTTGATCGAAAGCTCGTAACACACCGCGACGATCTGGTTCGAGATGGAGTTGTGGCCGCATCCCTGGCACAGAGTCGAGTCGCCGCCCTTGTAATCGTTACGCTGCAATCCAATGAGGTTGACACGCGTTCCCATATTGTTACCGCTCCTGTTCCAAAACGCCTGCCGTCAGCCAGCGCGGCGTCAGCGGCAAGCCGTCCGAATATGCCAGTGAAAAGACGCGCGGCGCGAGGTCCGGAAATTCCATCCGGATGATCTGCGCCATCTGCCCGTCGGTGTTGTTCTCCACCACGTAGATCCGGCTGTGCTGCTCGATGAAGTCCCGCGTCACACCGTTGAGCGGCAGTGCGCGCAGCCGCAGATAATCGGTCGCGACTCCCTCGGCCTCAAGCCGGTCGCGCGCCTCGACCACGCAGGCATGTGTCGTCCCGTAGGCGATCAGCCCGATCTCGGCGCCAGCTTCATCCACGTCGGGCGCCGGGACGAGCGAGCGCGCCGTGTCGAATTTGCGGTTCAACCGCTCCATGTTTCTCACCCAGTCTTCAGGGCGCTCGCTGTAGCGCGCCTGTTCGTTGTGGCCGGTGCCGCGCGCGAGGTAGGCCGCCTTCGGGTGATCGGTGCCGGGCAGCGTGCGGTAGCCAATTCCGTCGCCGTCCACGTCCGCGTACCGGGCGAAGCCACCGAGTTCTTCCAGGTCCTCGGCGGTCAGGACCTTGCCGCGATCCATCGGCGTATCGGGATAGTCGAAAGGCTCGCTCATCCACAGGTTCATGCCCAGGTCCAGGTCGCTGAGCACGAAGATCGGCGTCTGGAGCCGTTCGGCCAGGTCGAACGCCTTCCAGCCGAACTCGAACGCCTCGTGCACGTCACACGGAAACAGGACCGGGTGTTTCGTGTCGCCATGCCCGAGGAAATAAGCGGTCAGCACGTCGCCTTGTGCCGTGCGCGTTGGCAGGCCGGTGCTCGGCCCCATGCGCTGCACGTCCCACACCACGGCGGGCACTTCCGCGTAATAGGCCAGTCCGGCAAACTCGGTCATCAACGACAGCCCCGGACCGGAGGTGGCCGTCATCGCGCGGGCGCCTGCCCACCCGGCACCAATCACCATGCCAATCGCGCCGATCTCGTCTTCGGCCTGGACAACCGCATAGGTTGCCAACCCGGTCTCCGGATCGGTGCGCAAATCGTTGAGGTAGGCGCGCAGCGAGTCGATCATGCTGGTCGAGGGGGTAATCGGGTACCAGGCCGAGAAGGACACCCCGCCGAATACCGAGCCCAGCGCACCCGCCGAATTCCCGTCCAGCAGCAGCATGCCCTGGGTTTTGTCCATCGGCTCGACCATGTACGGGTCGGTCTTCGCCAGGTTGTCCTGGGCCCATTCGTAAGCCGCAGTGACAATCGCCATGTTCATATTGACCGGCTTGGCCTTGCCATCGAAATGGAAATCGAGCGCAAACCGGATCTGCTCCATGTCGATGTTGAGCAGCGTAGCCAGCACACCTACATACGCCATGTTCGACACGTAGGATGTCAGGTTCGAGGGGGTATCCGAGGCATCGACCAGCGCCTTGACCGGGATCGAGTAGTACGTAATGTCGTCCCGGTCGTGCTGGATCTGCCACTCTTCCGGGTACAGACACACGCCCTGCGGCGGCAGCCCCTTGATATCCTCGGCAGCCGTCGTGCGGTTCATCGCGACCAGGATCTGGTAATCCATACGCCGGGCCGTATACCCGTCTTTGCTCAACCGGATCGTGAACCAGGTCGGCAGCCCTTGAATGTTCGATGGAAAGATGTTTTTGCCGCTCACCGGGATGCCCATGCGGAACAGCGCCCGCAGAATGGCGGTATTGGCAGTTTGACTGCCCGACCCGTTCACGGTCGCGATCATGATCTGGAAATCGTTCACGATCGGCTGGTGATCGGTGAGCAGTGAATCAATCGGTGAACTCTGAACGTTGCTCATAACACGGTACGCTCCTGAGTGTAGTCAATCACTCAAAACCTAAATAGATGCCGGGTTTTGGAATATTGGAGCTTGCGCCATTCGCCTCAGCGTCGACCGGCATACGCCGTAACAGGGTCATATGCTCGGCCAGGGCCTGGTGCCCTCCGTCCAGGTCCCCACGCGCCACGCATTCCACCATGCGCTCGTGATAACCCCACACCTGCCGGTGGTAGGACAGCTCCGTGAAGAACGCCAGCCCAAACGCCTGATAGGCGACCCAATAGGCTTCCAACAATCCTTGAACGAACGGGTTGGAGAGATGCTTAAAAAAGGTTAAGTGCAGATCGCGATGCTCCTTGAACGGGACTTCAATCGGGACATGATTCAACTTGTCAAATGCGCAGCTCACTACCTGGCGCAAATGCGCGATATCGTCGGGCCCAAGCAGGGCAACAGCTTCGTGCCAGAAATACAACTCGATGCCGATGCGCAGTTGGGAGAAATCGTGGAAGTAGGACCGGTCGAGGCCCAGCGCATAGAGCACGCTCAGCTTGGCTGCCGGGCCAAAGTCGAAGGCCTGGACCTGCGTGCCGGTGCGGGGCTTGATCTGGACGAAGCCCAACGCGCGGGCGACTTCGAGTTCCTCGCGGATTTTGCTGACGCTGACGTCGAGTTCGGTGCTGAGTTCGGAGATCGTCGGGAGGCGTTCGCCGGGCTTGACCTGGTGCTCGATGATGTAGCGGAGAATGTCTGCATCTATCAAAGAGTCAGACATGCAACAATGCCTTCATGGGTTGCGAACCCATTCAAATGATCTGATCAATATGATTAATCCGATGTAATCACATTATAGAGGATCGCCCGCCAGATAGCAACCCGGCCAGCAACCCAATTTTTGGGGGGTTCTCAAGTGGAGATGCGCACGCTTCCGAGAGGGTTTATTCGTCTTTGGGCGGGAGCCACGCCCGGTATTTTTTCTCTTCGTTCTGGCCGTTGCTCTGGTCGCTGTTCTGGCCGTTGTTCGACGCGCCGGCGGCGGTCTCCGGCTCGGCATCTGAAGCCGGCTCGGACGTGCCGGAGCGCGGCTTGACAGCCCCGGACTCCTTGACGTCGACCGAGGACTCGACCATGCGCATCGTCTCGCCCAGCACGCGCTTGGTGGGCGACATCTGCCGCAGCTCGCGCGCGCCCTGGCCCAGCTCGCGCGTGACGTCCATCAGTTCCTTGCCTTCCGGCCCCAGTTCCTGCTCCATCTGGGCCATCACGTCGGCCCACATCTTCCGCCCCTTGTAGACCATCTTGCCCAGCTCGCGCGCCCATTTGGCCGTGTTCTCCGGGCCGCCGATGATGAACAGCGCCAGCGCGATAATCAACATTTCCGCCAACCCTACACCGAATATTCCGTCCATGCGCTTACCCTCGTCCTAAAGCCATTTCACTACCAAGTCTAATCCGACACGCCCGTTTTTCCAACCCTGGATTCGCGCGTGGCGAGCGCGATCCCGGCCAGGATCAACGTCGCACCGGCGAGCTGTAAGGGAACCGGCCACTCGTCCAGGAACAGCATTGCCAGCAGGCCGCTGCCCACCGGCTCGACCAGGACCACCATGCTGACGTAAGCCGCCGGTAGAAATCCCAGCGCGTAATTGAACGAGGAGTGGCCGATGAGCTGCGGCACGAGGCCCATCAACACCATCCACAGATACGCCTCGCCCGGCAGACCCCGCACCTGCTGGCCGGACACCAGGACGACGATCACCAGCAGCGCCGCCGCCACGCTGTAGACCAGCCAGATATACGCGATCACGCTCAGGCGGGCGCGAAGCTGGCGACCAATGACGAAGTAGATCGACACCATCCACGCGCCGAACAGCGCCAGCCCGTTGCCCAACAGCGGCTCTTGCCGTGTCGGCGGGGTCCCGGCCTCGCCGCTCAGCGCCACGACCGTCCCTCCGACCAGCGCGAGCACCAGCCCGGTGAGCGCCCACCGCCCCACCCGCTCGTGGAGGACCAGCGGCGCCATCAGCGCCACCCACAGCGGGTTGGTCGTGACCAGGGTCACGCTGTTGACGACAGCCGTGTATTCCAGCGAGGAGATCCACGAAGCGAAGTGCAGCCCCAGCACCACGCCCGACGCCACCGCCAGCCAGATGTCGCGCACCTGGATCGTGCGCAGCTCGGCGCGGTGGCGGCGCAGCACAATCGGCGTCAGCACTACCGACGCGACCGACAGCCGCGCCGCGGCCAGCACCAGCGACGGCGCGCCCTCCGCCTGTGCCAGCCGGATGAAGATCGCCGCCGTCGAAACGGCCAGCACCCCGATGAAGAGTGCCGCGTAAGGCTGCCAGCCGCGCACTACCGCGGGAGCAGCCGCCTCGTGGGCATGTTCGGTCATGAGTGTCTCCTGGGCCGTTGTGTCGTGCGGCCCGCTCGTGTACTTTTGGGAGCCATCCCGTGGGCAGGCCGCTATTATAACGGGCCCGCGAGCGGTTGTCGTTCGCGGGCCATCGATCGCGGTGAAACGGGACTACAGCACCCGGGTGATTCTGAGCCAACCGTCCTGGTGCGCGGCGTTCGCCGCTTCGAGCGCGTCCTGTGCCCCCAGCACCACGACCAGCCCCTCGGCGCTCACCCGGTCGAGAACGTCCGCAAACTGGCGGAAATGCTCCGGCGTCGTGCCCAGAACCTCGTCGCGCAGTTCCTGGCGCAGCGCGTCCGTCTCGCCGATCAGGTAGCGCTGGAACGACGTGTAGCCTTTGGCGTCGGGCAGTTGGTACGTGTCCAGCATGGCGATCGCGCCGATCACGCTTTTCACCAGCTCGTCGCGGCTCAAGTCCAGTTTGCGTAAAAACGCGCCGGTCCGGTCGTAGTTCTCGATGGTCGCCGCCAAATTCGGATCGCGATAGGACAGGTACGCCAACGCGCCCGACCGCCAGTCGAACACGGCGAACCCGCCGTAGGCGCCGCCATGCACGCGGACGCGCTCCCACAGCCACGTCGTGCGCACGAAGTTCAGGATCGGGATCACCGAGCCGTGCCGCTGGTAGCCCAGCGCGTACAGGTCGGCGCCCTTGCCCACGTAGTTCACCTGGGCGGGAATGATCAGCCCCTCGTGGGAGGCGTCGCCGCGCCACGCCCAGCGATGCCACTCCGGCTCCGCCGCGGGCAGCCCGGCCAGCAGATCGTCGAGCCGGGGACGAACCTGGCGCCAGGCGGCTTCGTCGAGGGTGACGTTCGCCACCATCGCCCGGCGGTTGACCAGCCGCTGGCGGATGCCCTCCAGCATGTCGCGCACAGCGGGCCAGTCGCTATCGACGCGCTCGGCCAACTGGCGCAGGAACAGCAGGTAGCTCACGCCGCCGATCTGCTCGCTCACCCAGTCGCTTTCGTTCAGGGCCGCTTGCAGCCGGGTGCGGACCACCACGTGTCCCTGGTAGACCAGCCCGGATTCCTGCGAGGCTTTTTCCTCCAGCACGAGCTGGCGAAAGCGCGCCCGATCGTCCAGCCGCGCCGTGAGCAGCACGTCATGCAGGATGTCGAACAGGTCGCCCGCCTGCTCGACGGTCGCCTTACCGCGCAGCACGCCCCACGCGGCGGCCCTGTCGCTGTTGTGGGCCGCCGACGTGAACTGCACCGCCTGAATGCCGCCGGTCTTGCGCCCGATGCGCTGCGCCAGTTTGACGTAATCCTCGGTTTCGGTGCCCATTTCGAGCAGCGCGCGCCCGAACAGCGGGACGTATGGCAGCGCCTCCTGCGGGAGCGCCCGCAAATTGAAGCCCAGGTCCAGGTACACGATCCCGTTGGTGAACAGGTCGTGAAACAGGACCGTGCAGCCGTGCGAGTCGGACACGTCCAGCGGGATGGTCTTGTTCTCGCGGTCCAGGTCGTCGAGCGTCAGCGTGGGGATCGTCGCCAGGGCCTCAGGCGAATCCGGCGTTTCCTGCGCCGCTTTGAGCTGCCGCGTTTCGTCCATCACGCGGCGCAGATCGTCCTGGCTCATGGCCGAGCGCGCCGCGTCGAGCCGCTCGCGCTCGGCAGCCTCGCGCCGCCGCCTGACCTCCGGATCGGGGTGGAGCACGACCGTCGTCCGGTGCGGGTTGCGCAGGAAGCGCCGGGCGATCAGGCCCTCGAAATAGGCGGGATCGTCCGCGAGCTTTTGCTTGATCGCCGCCAGCGGCGCCTCGAAGGCCAGTGGCGCGAGCGGATCGCCGCCGTGCAGCCACGGGCGCAGCGCCCGCAGCATCAACAGCAGGCCGTGCGGGTACGAGCCCGTGTTGTTCTCGCGCAGCCGGAACTCGACCGTGTTGACCGCCGCCTCGATCATCTCCGGCTCGATGCCGTCCTCGACCAGGGCCGCCAGTGTCGTCACGATCAGGTCCTCCACGCGGCCCACATCGTCCCGCACGATTCCCTTCAGGCCAGTCGAAAAATACGCCTGGCGCGTGTCCAACTCCAGCCCTACCCCGACCAGGTCCTCGCCCAGGCCGGAGTCGATCAGGGCTTTGCGCAGCGGCGAGGCGGGCGTGCCCACCAGGATGTGGTTGAGGATGCTCAGCGCCAGTGTGGCCTCGACGTCGGTCACTTCGTCCAGCGCCCAGTTGACGGTGACCATCGTCTTCTTGGCGTCCTCGCCTTCGTCGCCGGCATCGTACCCGTACGTCAGGTGGCGCGGCTCGTCGAACGTGGGCTGCACGGCCACGGCAGCATCGACGTCGATCGGCTCGAAACCGTCCAGGTAAGGCTGGAGGATGCGCAGCCGCTCGGCGGGGTCGTCGTCGCCATAGAAGAAGATGAACGCGTTGGACGGGTGATAGTGGACCTCGTGAAAGCGTTTGAACTGCGCGTAGGTCAGGTCGGGGATCACAGCCGGATCGCCGCCCGAATCGACGCCGTAGGTGTTGTCGGGGAACAGCGACTGCTCGATCTCCCGGTAGAGGAAGTTCTCCGGGTCCGAGTAGGCGCCCTTCATCTCGTTGAACACGACTCCCTTGAAACTCAAGGGCGCATCCGGGCTGTCGAGCTCGTAATGCCATCCCTCCTGCTGGAGCGTCTGGGGGGTGATGTTCGGGTAGAACACTGCATCCAGATAGACGTCGATCAGGTTGTAGAAGTCCTGCACGTTCTGGCTGGCGACCGGGTAGCACGTCTTGTCGGAAAACGTCATCGCGTTCAGAAACGTCTGGAGCGATCCCTTCAGCAGCTCGACGAACGGCTCTTTGACCGGGTACTTGCGCGACCCGCACAGTACCGAATGCTCCATGATGTGCGGCAGGCCGGTCGAATCGGTGGGCGGCGTGGCGAAGGTGATGCCGAACACCTTGTTTTCGTCGTCATTTTCCAGCGACAGCACCCGCGCGCCCGTCGCCCGGTGGCGGTAGAGCCGCGCCTGGGTGTTCAACTCGGCGATCTCGCGCTCGGCGACCAGTTCAAAATCGTGAGTGGCGGTCATATAGGCTCTTCTCTCAGCTATGATTTCACGGCCAAACGGACAGATTGTAACACTCATCGCCGCGCCGAGGCTATCCAGGGCAAACGCATCAAAACGTGAATAAAAGCTGGGGGGCGCTAGAATCCATCGCAACGGAGAGAGAAGAGGTTGAGATGGACGACGAAGCGCACGTCAGCCTGGAAGTCTACTTTGGGGATATGCCCGACCCGCGCGTG
>JAHDLB010000059.1 GCA_018432315.1 Anaerolineae bacterium | reverse complement strand
TTTTCGTCGTCTCGCGCGCGACTATGAGCGTTTGCCCGACACCTTGAAAGGCTTGCATTTCTTGGCCTTTGCTATTTTGATGGCAAATCAGTTCGTTCGGTTGATGGCTCATGTGCTCTAAAGTGCATAACAGCCTCTAGCGCTAGTTCCAGAGCCAACGGTCCATGCTGCAGCCAACTCCGCAAAGTCGTGCCTCGTCTGTCATCTTCGGGAATCCACTCTAGAAACAAGAATGGGCGATTGTCAATTATGTCCAAGTAGAAGCAGCGCACGATGTTAGGGTGCTTTTCCAGTGCTACCCAGTTAGCAACCTCCTCGAAGAATGCCTCACGCAACTCTGCCGTTGCATATTGGCGTTGAAAGGTCTTCAGTGCGTAGGGGAGGTTCTGTTCGAGGTCCAAGCATAAGTAGACTTCGCCCATCCCGCCTGCGAGAGCTTCGTGAACTTGGAAACGACCGCCGATCCGGTCGCCAGGATGATAGCTAAGTGGTTGCAACATCGGTTTCTCCCTGAGAGTCCTTCTTACTCCCTATCTAGGGCGATCTGCAAGCCCTCTGCCTTGATTCGCACGAGAATTGTGTTGTTGTCCCGAATCTCGTCGCTCAGAAGCTATTACTAATCCGATCCGTCAACTGGCTGTCAAACAGGCGCATGAGCGGGCGCGCTCCCATCTTCGAAGCGTTGGATGTTTGGTTTCCCGCGAATATGACGGGGATTCTATTCTGTAGTACCTAGTATAAGTCGTTATTCTTGTTCGAGATACCTGATGATGAAAATTGAATTGTGATTTAATGCGGTCCCATGTGAAAAATCAATCGTCGAGTGTTTGAACACTATCGACATGCGAAAAAGGCCGAGCAACTCATTGTCGGTTACTCGGCCACCGTTTTCAGCATCCGGCGATATTTCGGCTCAGCCGTCGTCCTGATCCTCCCGCTCCTCCTTCGGCCCACCGCGCCAGCCGCCGGGGGAGGGATAGTCCTCGGGCCACGGCTGGCCGGTGGCATCCGCGTGCCGCTTGAGCAGCATGTGGAAGAACTCGCGCACGCCGAGCCGGATCGGCACGCCCGCCGCGGCGCTCACCTCGGCGTTGAACTGCGCCATCATCGCGTCCACTGCGTCGCGCTGCGCCTGGGTCAGGTCGACGCTGACGCGCGTGATTCGTCGTTTGCTCATGGTATCCTCCTGATTGACCTGGCCGGGAGCGCCGCCTGGCGGCGCCCCCGGTACGTATTGTATGACTACCGCTGCTCGAATGCGAAGTGGACCTCGACGACCGTCTCGCGGGTCCAGAAGACCTCGCGGGCACGCAGGATGGTGGCGTGAGTGTAGCGCTGCAAGGGGCCAACCAGGTGTACTCCTTTCGTGCGTGAACTCTCAACATTGAGCACATCATACTACAGGCGGCGTGAGATGTGATGAGCGGATGAGCCGGTCATCTCTGAGCGGAATGTAACATGCAGCCGGTGCCAGCGATTGGGAGAATCACGGCCATAATCGCGCGGGGAAACGGTGGTTTTCTTTGCTATAATGAGAGTACGCTTCGGCAGGTGAAGCGGAATACCGGATGAGCATGAGGATCGACGACATGGCCAGCGTGACATCGACCAGCATCCAGGAGGAAGTCCTGACGTTCTTGCTGTCGTCGCCAACCCCGCAGCAGATCATCACGTTCCGGGCATCGGATGCCGCCCAGGAACGTCTGGGATACCTGCTCGAAGCCAACCGCCAGGGGGCGCTCACCGATGCTGAGCGCGCCGAGCTGGACGAAGCCAGCCAGATGAATCACTTCATCATCCGCCTGAAAGCCAAAGCCCACCAGGCCATCCAGTCGGCATGACCCACATTCCCGAAGCCCTGCGCCAGCAGGTCATCCAGCGTGCCGGTGGGCGGTGTGAATACTGCCGGATTCACCAGGACGACAGCCTGTACGCGCACGAAGTGGACCACATCATTCCGGTCAAGCATCGTGGCGAAACGCAGGCGGACAATCTGTGCCTGGCCTGCCTGGAATGCAACCGGGCCAAGGGCAGCGATTTTGGCTCCTTCGATCCTCAAACCGGCGAGATAACCCCGTTGTTCAACCCGCGCCAGCAAGCCTGGCACGAGCACTTCGCCTTGGATGGGGCGCGCATCGTTCCGCTGTCAGCCGAGGGGCGCGTCACCGTATACGTGTTGAAGCTCAACGATGAACTCCGCGTGAGCGCCCGACAGGCGCTCATCGAAGCCGGACGGTATGGCTGAACGAAAAACGCCCACCACGCAGGTGGGCGTTTGCGGTTTTCAGTCTCCTACGTCTCCGCCCACTCGGCGCGGGCGGCCAGCGCCTCCGGACACGGGTAATGGTCGTCGGCGGGGACGACAGCAAGGTCTACTCCTGCCAGGCATCGGCAAAGTGGATTCCCAACAAGCAGTGCCGCACCAGGTCGTGCTGGTCAGTATCCAGGAGCATGACGCGTTCTCGTTCGAGCAAAGCGCGTGTGTCCCGGTCCAGGTCGGCGGACTGCTCCAGGACGGATAGGATCGCTTCGATATCGTCATCAGCCGCAATCCGGTTGATCGACACTTTGCCGCAGCCCTCGCATTGGTGCACCAGCATCAGCTCGCCCGGCTGGTGACCCCTGTACTTCTTGGCGGTCCGCTTGAAGGTCAGTCCGATGGGGTGCATAGGCGCTTTGCAGGCGGAGAGCCGGTCGCCCGGCTCGAACTGGTCCATGTGGCGCGAGGCAAGGCAGTACGGGCAGTGATTGCGATTGCCTACACCGGAGAGCGCCACGTGTACGGACACGAATGTCCCACAGCAGTCGCACACGAAATCGCCGGAAGCGTTGTTGATCTTGCCCGGTCGGGTATAGATCCGTCGGGTCGCAAAGCGTGTGGTCATGCTTCGGCCCTCAACTTAAGGTAGCTCTGGTAACGATAGGGACTGATCAGTCCTTCGACGACGGCTTTACGGATGGTACAGCCTGGTTCCTCATCGTGACGGCAGCTCGCCCCGAACTTGCAGCGGCCCAGGAAGGGGCGCATCTCCGGGAAGAACCACGCCAGATCGCGTCCGTCCACATCCCACAGGCCGAACTCGCGCATCCCTGGCGTATCGACGAGCGCCCCGCCCAACGCCAGCGCGAAGATTTCGGTGGTGGTCGTGGTATGGCGGCCCTTGCCGGTAGCTTTACTGGTCGCCTGAACGCGCTGCCCCAACCCCGGCTCGATGGCATTGAGCAGCGAGGTTTTGCCCACGCCCGACTTGCCAAGCAGGGCCGATAGGCGACCCTGTAAGCAGACTTTCAGCTCATCCAGGCCGCGCCCGGTGGCCGTGCTGGTGAGCACGACCGCGTATCCGATGGCGCGATATTCCTCGGCGATGGCTTCGATCTCCTGCAGATGGCGACCTGCGACCAGATCCAGCTTGGTCAGGACAATCAGGGCGGGGATGTCGGAAGCCTCGGCGGAGACCAGGAAGCGATCCAGCAGGTTCCAGGCAGGACGCGGGTTCGCGGCGGCGAGGACCGGGACGACCTGATCGACGTTGGCGACCAGGACCTGTTCCTGCGCATAGCTGCTCGGCATCGGCACGGCGCTGCGGCGGGAAAGCCAGTTGTGGCGCGGCAGCACCTCGGTGATCTGCGCCGCCTCGTTCCAGACGACCATGTCACCGACCACAACGGGGTTGGAGCCGGATTCATTTTTCAACCGGGTCGAGAGCGTGCCCTCGATGCAGTCATTCCCTGACCGGATGAGGTAACTGCTCCGCGTTCGGCGGATGATCCGGCCGCGATTGGAAGCGGGGGAGTGTGTGTTCGCGTACATGGTTGGATGTCCCGTATACAACAAAATGCCAGCCATGGGAATATCCCGTGGCTGGCGAAAAGGCGTCTCTGGCCGTTGTATCTGCGGGCTTAGTCGCAGAGGGTGTGCTTCAACGAGAAAACACGCGGCAAGTTAAACAAAGCCACGGGGGCATAAGCACTCATGACCGCATTTGCCGGGCAGACTGCTTATGCAGGTTATCGCTGGAACACAACCGCTGTGCTTAACATCCAACCTTCTTGAACTGAACTGCGAACAAGGGAAGTATATACCCAATCGGGTCGGTGCGTCAATGTGCAGTCGGTCAGACTAATTTTGGAGTCGGTTCCGGGGAAAGCAAAACTGCCCACAGTGGCGCCAATACCATGGGCAGTATCCATTGGCATGTATCAGTCTGATTGCGCGAGAAAAGGTGAACTATACGGCCCGCAGCGTCACCTGGTTACCGGGTCGCCCACTCGGCGCGGGCGGCCAGCGCCTCCGGACACGGGTAATGGTCGTCGGCGGGGACGAGCAACCCATCAGCGTTGCTTCGTACCCGCTTCGCCTCTCTATTAATTCATGCGGTGGGGGCCATGCCCGCTCGGCGTGTGAGAATGATGCTCGTCGCGATAAGCCACAGCCAAAACACCACGTACGGTCCAAACACGACCGGGGATGTCGCCCAAAACGCGCGCGCGATCACCAGCCCGATCGCCGTGATCACGGCCAGCCAGCCGTTCCAGCGCGGCAGGGCTCCGGCTTGCAGGCTGATCACAGCGACAGCCAGCAGCATCCCGGCTAACGTCACCCAGCTGTTCGCAAAGCCCAGGTTACCCTGGTCGAACAGCAGTTGTGCCTGCTCGGGCGTGAGTCCATCATCAATGCGAGCCACCGCGAGCGTCCAGCCGCCACCGCCCACAATCTGCGCCATCTCCAGCAAACCTAATGCCACTGCTGCCAGCGCCAGCCAGGCATACTCCTCTGCGGTGCGGCGCAGCGCAGCCCACAGCGCGCCCAAGAACCATATGAACGGGATTACCGACAACGTGGAAATGTAATCCCCCAGGCCGAACAACCGTGTATCGCGATCCTGGAAGAATTGCATGATCTCAGCAGCATCCGCATCAAATGCCGGCTCTGCCCCTCCGACCTGGATCAATGCCTGCGCTACCAGTTGCATGACGACAAACGCGATGCCACCGAGCGCCGCGATCTGTTCCCAGCGATATCTGTTCACGGCTCACCTCCGCTCATATGCCGCTGTCCTCGTCCCGCCGAGGCGCGGCCACGTACCCTTTGCGCGGCGATCCAGCGCTGCCCCAATATTCATCATAGCATGAATCTTAATGCACAGGGACCTATCTGCCAGCGCATGGATGTGTCTCAAATTCGATACCGTTGAGAAGCGACGCGCCCCTCGGGGATGAGGGGCGCGGGATGCTGTCAGGCGTCCGCCCACTCGGCGCGGGCGGCGAGCTCGTCCGGACACGGGTAGTGGTCGTCGGCGGGGGCGCCGGCCAGGTCCTCGACGGCCTGGCGGGCGTCGTCCTCGAGGTCCATCCAGTTGGTGGCCGGCTGGACCTCGAACCGGTAGGGGGCAGTCTGGCGGTAGCGGGCGACGATGCGGCGCGCGCCGCGCACCAGGATGATCGTCCGGTTGTGAGCCGGGATGATCCCAGGTATCATGTTGTGTGCCTTTCATAGGCTCCAGCGGAGAGCGTACGAGCCGCCAAGCATGCGCGCTCTCCGCTACGTTCGGTAGGTGTTATGTTTCAGGGCAGGGCGATTCGTCGTGCTTGCATGTTACGTATACTGTAGTAACATAATGAATTAAGTGACATATCATCACGCCTGCACCTCCGTCTCGTGCTCGATTACCATCCGGCGCGCGGCCAGCTCGCCGGCGCGGTCGATGAGCTCCTCACGTAGCGCCTGATGCCGCGCCGGATCCACGTCCCGCAGCTCGCGCATGGCCGCATCGAGCTGTGCGGTCGCCAGCGCGCGGACGCGCGCCGACTTCCCCAGCCACGCCAGCTCGTACACCTGCCGGGCACGTGCGGCGAGCGCGGCCACAGCGGAATCAGACACGGCTGACCTCCGCTATCCACTCGCGCAGCGCGTCCCACAGGGGATCACCATCCGCCAGGTTGTGGTCGCCGTCGAGGATGCCGACCAGGCGGCTCGCTTCGTCCCATCTCAGCGGCGTGTTCGACACGACGCCGTCAATCTGCACCTCCCAGATGTACTCCCAGGTCTGCTCGGTGACCATCTCCTCGACGGTTTCGAACAGCGCCTCGATTTCGGGCACGTCGAGGTCGACGGTGTCGACGGCGCGCTTGAGGTCGTCGAGCACCTTGCGCAGCGTGCTCCGGGGCAGGCCGCACTGCTGGAACATGCTCAGGCTGATGCGTGCCCGACGGCGCGCGATCTTGTCTTCCCAACCCAGGATGTGGCGCACGGCGAATGACAGCGCCATGTATTCCTCAGGCTTGAGCAGCGGCATGACGCGGTCGACCAGGACATTGGGCGTCTGAAAGCTGTTGGGGATGAACTCGTTCTTCTGTGTCATGCTTCACCGCCGTGGTCCGGGACCAGGTCCTGCTCGAGGACTGGCAGGTTTTCAGACTGGTGGGATTGGGGGAAATGGGGATTAACGATTTGCGAGTTTCCGGTATTCATCATCGCTCCTCATCCTTGACTCAGACCTCCTTGGATGGCGGGAAGCGCGCCGAGTGGAAAATGGGCGAAATCTCGTGATACAATTCGCTTAACCACACGGGCCCTCCCGTGTTGTTGGTCACTCCGGCCACAGGAGAAACACGCTCTGTGGCCGGAAAGTCCTATTGAAAGTTTGAATTTAGTTTGTATAACTCCTCTCCGTCTGGTAGATTCAGATTTGCGCAACTGTCAGGAGGAGTCCCCCTATGAAGCTGAAAGATGCTCTTGAAGCTTTTCTGCTGGTTGATCGTGCCGAGTCGACACGCCGTACGTACAGCCGTTTTCTGACGGCATTCGTGAATTCGATCGGGCCCGATCGAGCGCTTGAGGTTGTTACATCTGCCGACATCGCGGGGTTTGTGAATGATATGCGGCAGCGGAAGGTGAAGTACGAGAACCACGAGTGGCGTCCTCGCATGCAAGGTCCACTGTCATCGACCACCGTCTACAAAAACGTGAAGATGATCAAGACCTTCTTCAAGTGGTGTGTGGATCACCATTACCTGGCGGAATCGCCGGCGGATTTTCTGGTGAACAAGAAGCCGGTGCGTCCATTGGGGCAGGGGAAGGCGTGCACGGATGAGGAGCTGGAGAAGATGCTCGATATGGTGAGGCACAAACCGCGCGATCGGGCGATTTTGATGTTGATCGCCTATTCCGGATGCCGGGCAGGTGAGGCGGCGGGTCTTCAGATTCAGGATCTCGATTTGGGGGACACGTCGGCTTACGTGAATGGCAAGGGAGACATGAGGCGGCGAATCTACTTCGGCGAGGATACGAGCGAGGCGCTGGCCGAGTGGCTTGCCATTCGTCCAGCGGCTTCCCACGATTATGTGTTTACCTCGGTTCGCGATGATCACGCGCCGCTATCAGCCTGGGCCATCTCCAATGTGATCCGGCGGATCTCCGAGGACGCGGGCTTGAAGCGTACCCTGGGGGCGCACAGCCTGCGCCACCGAGTGGGGTTGACCTTTGCCCGCAGTCGCGTGGCGCCCCGTGTCGCCCAGTTTTATCTGGGCCACACGAACATCCAGACGACGCTCGAGTATTACCAGGATGTGGATGAATCAGACTTGAGACGTGCGGGGCAGTTGTTGGGGCCCGAGTCATCTGACTGGCAGGAGGAGGCAAAACAAAACCCTGCCGCCAAGCTGCTCAAGCCGCGTACAGGGTCAGATGGATAGATGGGTTGAGTGCCCAATTTGGTGCAACTATGCCAAAAAGCTGTCGGGGTGCCCGGACTCGAACCGGGGACCTCTGCGTCCCAAACGCAGCGCGCTAGCCAACTGCGCCACACCCCGCGACTGGCGCTAGTATACACACCGGGGAAATGAATGACAAGACACAAACAAGACACAAAAAAGAAAGCCGTTTGTGGAGAGGGGGGGACACCACAAACGGCTCTCAGATTTCAGGCCTAACAACGTCATCGGCGACGCGCATCTCCGTGCATGCTAGGCCAAAGCGCCTCTTTCGCTTACTACAAGCCATTTCTATCCCATTACATGAGCCACTGCATCCGATCTAGAAGAGACGCTTGTGAGCATTATGGTAGGCCACAGTGCTTAAATCCGCGTGAATAAAAAATGAGAGCCGGATGAGAAAAAACGGCACGATACGATCACTCCTCCTCGTCGGCATCGGCGCCGAATACCCGCAGCCAGTGTTCCACCTCGCCGGGAGATACGTGCGGGTTCGGATCGGAATCGTGAGGGACCGGCGGCGCGGTCAGTTCGGCGGCGAAGGCTTCCGGCGAGACGGTGCGCGCCCCGCGCCGCTCGGCCACGTCGAGGATCTCCCGGTCGGCGGACACCACGATCAGGCCCGCCGGGTTGCGCGCGTCGCGGATGCGCTCGATGATGATCCGGTCGGCGGTGGTGCCCCCATGCGCAAACACCGCCCTCACGCTGTGAGTCGACAGATCGCGCGAGGTGCCGCCGGGCAGCCCGCCGTCGAATACCACCGTGCACCGCCTGCGCTTGCGCGCCATGAAGCCCTTCAGCCGTTCGACCAGCTTGGCCTCGTCGTGTGGATCGTCCAGGCTCAGCCCGGGGATTTTCGCGATGAGATTGTGACCGTCGATCAGGTAAGGCACCGGTATCCATCCTCGTGAAAACCGCCGCGGCCCTCGCGTCTCCGCGCCGGAATCACGCGTCGAACAGCGCCAGCAGGCGGTCGGGATAGTCGGTCGCCAGCCCGTCGATGCCCGCGTCTATCAGCCGCCGCGCCTCGTCGAGATCGTTCACCGTCCACGCCGTGACCTGCTGCCCGCGCCCGTGAATGTGGGCGATGTTCTCGGCGGTGTACAGGGGATGGTACGCGTCGATCGTCTTGTAGATCACTTCGTCGTCGGTGGGCAGCCGGTCCAGCCACAGCTCCGAGACGGCGAGCGCCGGCTCCAGCGCGTGGATCAGGTGCAGCGCCGCGTGATAGAAACTGCGCACCTGGGTCCGCTCGATCAGGTCGAATTCGCGCAGCAGCCGGATGATCGCCGCTTCCATGCCCGCGTACCGCCACGGGTCTTTCAGCTCGATGAACAGCAGCAGGTTCGTCGGGCGCAGGAAATCGAGCACCTCGCGCAGCGTGGGAACGGGCTCGCCCGCGAAGTCCGGCCCGAAGCTGCTCCCCGCGTCCAGGGTCTTGATCTCATCCAGCGCCATCGATTCGACCATGCCATCGACCCCGGTCACGCGCTTGGGATTCTCATCGTGAAAGACGATCAACTGCCCGTCGCGGGTGCGCTGCACGTCGAATTCCACCCCGTCGATGCCGAGATCGGCGGCGATCTGAAAGGCCGGCATCGTGTTTTCGGGTGCCAGACCCCGCGCGCCGCGATGCCCGATGATGACCGGGTGGCGGTTCGAGGCCAGCGAAACCGGCATCGGCTTGATCGTGTCCCAGTGGGGCCGTTCGGCGGGCGGCAAAACAGGTGAAGTGCGTACAATGCCCATGTGTCTTTGAATCATCCTCAGCGTCAGAAGATAAAACGCGTTAAGTATACGCTGGAATGGGCGCATGTTACAGGGTGTCTTTGCGTGGCTCGCGTGGTGATTCTCGCCTGAGCGTGATAATCGCGATCTCCGGGCGGCAGTTCAGCCGCACGACCAACTGCGAGGTGCCCGTCCCGCGCGAGACGAACAGCGCCAGCCCATCGCCCACCGTGTAGCGTCCCGCCTGGTAGACGTGCCCCAGCTTGGGCAGGATCGGCGCGCCCAGCACCGGCAAGCGCACCTGGCCGCCGTGGGTGTGGCCCGAAAGCTGCACGCGGACGCGCGGCTCGGCGGCGGCAATGCGCGCGTAGTCCGGTTCGTGCACCATCAGGACGACCGGCGCGGAGTCCGGCACGCCGTCCAGCGCGGCGTTGAGGTCGGGAATGCCGTGCAGCACGTCGTCCAGCCCGGCCAGCACCAGCCGGTCCGTCCCGCGCGCGATCGCGTGATGGGCGTTGGTCAGCAGGTTGATTCCCGCCCGGTCGAGCAGCGCCCGCACCAGGTGGGCGCCCGCGTAATAGTCGTGATTGCCCAGCACGGCCCAGGCCCCGTCCGGCGCGGCCAGCTCGCCCAGGACCGGCGCGCTGGCGAGCAGCCTGTCGCGGCGCCCGGTCGCGAAATCCCCGGTGATCGCGATCAGGTCCGCGCGCTCGCGGTTGACCCGTTCCACCACCACCGGCAGGTGCTCTACGTTCGAGCGCACGCCGAGATGCACGTCCGAGACGTGCGCGATCCGGTAGCCATCGAAGCCGGGCGGCAGGTCCGGCAGGGCCACCACCGCCCGCGTGACGCGCAGCCAGCGCGGCTCGATGCGCCACGCGTACCAGCCCACGCCCGCCAGCGCCGCGCCGAGCGACAGCAGGGGCCGGGTGTAGCCGTTCAGGTTCATTTCTCTCTCGTTTCCATGTCCGTCCACGCCAGCTCGGCCACCACCGGGCGGTGATCGGATGTGCCGCCGTCCGGGCCGGGCCACGCATCGAGCGCGGTGAAATGCGCATTATGCCAGATGTAGTCGATCCGGACCAGACCGCCCACGATCCGCAGCGCTCCCTTCAGCGTGGCCGGATAGGTGAAGCCCATCCCGCGCCCCGCCGCGCGGAAGGCGTCGTCCAGCCGGGCATCGACGGCGCGGTAGGTGTCGCTCTGGTCGGTCATGTTGAAGTCGCCCACCACGATCAGCGGCCCGGCGATCCCGTCCAGATGATCGGCCAGCAGGACGCCGATCTCCCGGTCACGGCGAGTCGAGTCGTAGGTCAGCGGCGAAAAGGCGTTGACCGGCGGCGAGGGATGCGTCACGAACACGGTGACCGGCGCGCCGTCGATCTCGACCACCGCCCGCAGGCTCAGCATGGAATCCGGCAGGAGCCGGATCACCTCGGCCTCGCGGATCGGGTAGCGGCTGAGCAGCCCGACGCCGTGCACTGGCAGCAGCGGGTGCAGCGACCGGTATGGATACTCCGCGCCCAGTCGCTCGGCCAGCAGGTCGGCGTGGTGCGGGCCAAACTCCTGCAGGCCGACCAGGTCGGCGTCGAGCGCGGCCACGGCGTCCACCACGCGCGCCGGGTTGGACCGGATCGAGAGCGTGTTATACGTGGCGACGCGCAGCGGGGCGCCTGGGTTCCCGCCGCCCTCTGCCGCGAGCGAGCGCGGCACGATCAGCGGGCCGTACAGCACGACGAACGCCACGATGGCCGGGGCCAGGAGCGCGATCAGCGGCCAGCGGCGCGGCGAGAACAGGGCCAGCGCCGCCGCGATCAGCGCGCCGAGCGCCCACCAGGGCACGAAGTTGTTGGCGAACGCCACCCACGCCCAGCGCTCGCCGGTCGCCACGCGTGCGACGAGATAACCGGTGACGCCCAGGCCGTACAGCAGGATCGCAGCCTCGACGAGCGTCCCGATCGCGCGCACCGGGCGGGGAAGGGATTCGAGTTGGGTCAGTCGCATGAACCGTTACCGCGTGTGTATTTTCGACGTGTACCGGGCAGGGCGCGAAAACTGCCCGCCCGACTCTTCTGCATAATATACACGCCCGGTCCGCCGGGGACGCATCAGAAGCGCGTTAGATCACTCGATGTACACCAGGATGTGATCGCCGTCTGCCTCGTCGATCTCGAAGGTCATCGGCTCGCGCGTGGACGAGTCGCGGAGCATGTCCAGCAGACCGGCGGCGGTGTCCAGGTTGGCGCGCGTGTCGTCGTCCACGAAGCGCCGCGCGACGGCCAGCCCCCACCCGGCCACGCCCATCGGCAGCGGCAGGCTGAGCGCGAAGCGGTCGCCGTCGTGCTCGTGGATACGCACGTGGACCCAGGTCGCCGTCCGGCTCCACCAGCCGATCAGCGCGATCACTCCGGCCACGACGAACGCGCTCCACCCGCACAACAGCAGCAAGAGCCCCGGCGCGCTGCCGATACACAGCCCGGCCACGCCCAGCAGGACCAGCCCCACCGCGAACGGGACTTCCCAGTAGCGGCGGAACGGCGGCGGCGTTTCTGGCCCGATCACCTCGTCCGGCGCCCGCGCCGGGGCGGGTGCGTGATCCGCGGCGGGCGGCGCGGTGTCGTCCAGCGCGTCGAGCAGGCGGGCGGCTTCGTCGGGCGTGATCGCCCCGTCCTGGACCATCTGCAAGATCCGGCTTCGTTCCTCGTCCATCGTCTCTCCCCTATTGGTTGAGCGATTGTCTGAGCGCCAGCGTCGCCCAGACGGGCCGGTGCAGGGACGTCCCTGTCCGTTGCCAGGTTGTGGCGTCGCGGGCGACCAACTGGTCGCTGTACCAGATGTGGTCCAGGCGCATCAGCGGCGGCGCCCAGTCCGTATGGTCGGGATAGGTGAAGCCCATCCCGCGCCCCATGCGCCGGAAAGCCTCGTCCATCACGCGGTCCAGCGCGCGGTAGGCGTCGCTCTGGTCGGTCATGTTGCAGTCGCACAACAGGACCACCGGGTTCAATTCGGTTTCGAGAAAGTCCGTGCGCAGGATTTCGAGCTCGCTGTCGCGCCGCGAATCGTCGTAGAGCAGCGGGGCGTAGCGGCTGGCGGCGGGCTCGGCATGGCTGACGAAGATGGTGACGGGCGTCCCCTCGATGTCCAGCACGGCGCGCAGGTGCAGCGATGAGCTCGGCATCGGCTTGAACAGGGTGACGTCGAGCACCGGGTAGCGGCTGAGCAGGCCAATGCCGTCCACCGGCGGATCGCGCGGCTCCAGGACGCGGTACGGGTACATGAGCGCCAGCATGTCCTCCATCTGCGCGGCGTGGCCCTCGCCCACTTCTTGCAGGCCCAGGATGTCGACGTCCATGCGCCCGATCTCGTGGATGATGTAGTCGGGGTTGGACTGGTGCGACAGGATGTTATACGTCGCGGCGGTGAACACCGGCCCGGCCACCGGCTCCGGATCGTTGCGCGGCAGCAGCACGTCGCTGTAGAGGATCAGGAACGTGAAGATGATCGGCATCTGGACCGCGATCAACAGCCCGCGATAGCGCGACAGCAGGGCCAGCAGCGCCAGCCCCATGCTGCACCACGCCAGCCACGGCAAAAACGCGTTGGCGAAGGCAATCAGGTTCCAGTTTTCGCCCACCGTGACGCGCGCGACGAGGTACACGAACATCGCCAGCCCATACAGCACGATGGCGACCTGGACGAGAAACCAGCCATACCGGATTGCGTCGCGGAGCCACCGCGCCAGACTGTGCATACGCCCTCTTTCGACTCCACCCGCCTATGATACCCGTTCACGCCCCGAATCGCGCAGCGCGCTACCCGGCGGGGGGCGGCGCGTCCTCGATCTGGAAGGTGGCGCGGACCTGCCCGGTGGAGTCGGCCAGGGTCAGCGTGTCCCCGGCGGCCCAGGCAGCAGTGTCGCGGCCCCAAAAGAGCGCGGCGGGCGTGTTGGTGCCGGGCCGCGAAAAGACCTGGATGGCGCTGCCGGGCGAGAAGCGGAACTCCGGGAACAGGAACACCGCGCCGGACGCGTTGCTGAGCGTCCAGCCTTGCAGGTTGAGCACGTCGCCCTGGTTCACGATTTCGACCGCTTCGGTATTGGCATTACCCCAGTTCGCCACCTTCGCGATGATCACCTGCACCGTGATCGCTGTCGGCACGGGCGTGAAGGTGGGCAGATCCTGCGCGAGGTCGAACGGCGTGCTGGTGGGCGGGCCGAGCGCCTCGACGGTGGGCGTGGCGGCCAAGGTCGGCCCAGGCGCGGACGGCGTCGGCGTATCCGGCACGCAGTCGCCCAGGGGGATGATCAGCACGTCGTCGATCTGCAGGATCGTCGAGTCGTCGATGCCGTTGATCTGCAGGACGTCCCGCCAACTCACGCCGTAGTCCTGCGCCAGCGCGTAGACCGTGTCGCCGGACTGGATGACGTGTTCCACGCAGCCATCGCCGGCCAGCGTGGGCGCCGGGGTGCCGGTGGCGACCGCCGGGAGCAGCGCGGGGTCGATGGTCGGGAGCTTCACGGCGCTCAGCGTCATGGCCTGGGCGGTGACGGTCGCTTCCAGCGCGTCGATCAGGCGCTGCTGGGCGTCGATGGTGGCCTCGTAGTCGGCGGGCGCCAGGGTCGGCGCGGGCAGCGTGGGAGTCGGGGTGGTGAGCTGGGCGCTGGCGCCGCCGGGGCCGCCGGACAGGAGCAGCCCGGCCCCGGCCAGGATCGCCGCGGCCAGCCCGGTCACAAAACGAAAACGAATCGGCATGAAACCTATCCTCATCAGCTTGAATCGGCCCAATCAGTTCGTGCTGCTCAGCATACAACGATCACGCCGCTCTCGGCAACAGCCCGCCCGCCGGGCGTAAACGGCCTTCCAACGACCGACGTTGCTCCACCCGACGCCGTGTGATAAGCTATCTGGCATAGCTCCAGTTGGGAGGGGAAGCATCATGAGCCGTCGCGTGCTGGTTGGCTTCATACTCTTGAATATTATCGTGTCGCTCTCCGTCGCGGTGATCATCATCAGCTACGATCGCGCGCAGCGGCCCGACAACGTGCCCAGCGAAGGGCCGACGCAGATCGTGTTCCTCACGGCCACGCCCCAGCCCGGCGCGCTCCAGCCACAAGAATACCAGCAAACCATCGATGCCCAACAACTGACCATGCAGGCGCTGGCCTCCAACGTCCCGATTGTGGCCGTCGTCACGGCGACGCCGGGCGGGGCGGGGATCGCCGTGCCGGACGCGACGACCATCGCGACGATCGACCCGGCGCTGCTGCCCGCCATCCCGACCGACCTGCCGCCGGGCGAGGAGCCTGCTGCCGAGGCCGCCGCCGTTGGCGCGGTCGAGGACGATGGCTGCATTCGCCACGTCGTCGAGTCCGGCGAGTTTCCGATCACCATCGCGCAGCAATACGGCGTGCTGCCCGGCGACCTGTTGACCGTCAACGGCCTGGACGAAGACAGCATCATCCGCGTCGGCGACGTGCTGATCATCCCGGTCGAGGGCTGCGCGGCGCTCATCACGCCCACGCCGATCCCGTCGCCCACCAACACGCCGTTCGCGCTGACACGCGCCGCGCCAACGACCACGCTGCCGGCCACCGCGGCCAACGCCCAGGTCGTGATCGCCGATGTGACCAACTGGGGCACCGTGAACAGCGAAATGGTCGAGCTGCGTAACGTGGGGAATGCGGTGAATCTTCAGGGGTGGACGCTCAGCAGCGAGAGCGGCGAGGTCTTCGTCTTCCCCGAGCTCCGGCTGCAAAACGGCCAGCGCGTCCGGCTGTATACGCGCCAGGGCGCGGACACGCCCGCCGCGCTGTATTGGGGCCGGGAAGACGCGGCCTGGGCCGAGGGCGAAACGATCACCCTGGCGGACTCCGCCGGACAGGTGCAGATGGTGTTCCGCGTGGGCGAAACGAGCCCGCTGTTCCAGGAAGCAACGCTCTCGCCCGGCAGCTAGCGGGGCTGCCAGCCGGGCATCCAAAATGAAGGCTCTCACCATCGGGACGTAATGAGAGCCTGTCTCCTCCTGGCGCGACAGGCCAGAGGGCTATTTCTTCTGGTCGGCAGTCTGGCTCTCTTCTTCTTCACCGGCGCGCAGGCCCTTGCGGAATTCGCGAATGGCGGTGCCCATTTCGCCGCCAATCCGGGAGACGCGCCCCACGCCGAACAGCAGAATCACTATCGCAAGAATCAGAATCAGTTCCGTTGGCCCAAGGCTACCCATGACCATACTCCTTCTCGTGTCGATGCTATCGCGTAATCCTAACCAATTATCTATGATTATACCAGACCTTGACCCGCTGGCTGCAACGGATTCCGGCCAAAGGTGATCAATGGCACACCCTGCCCCGCCATTCGTCCCGCGCCGGGGCTGTGGGCGCTCAAGATTTGCGAACCGTCGTTTGCGCTTGCTACACTAGGGACATCGTTACGCACACGGAGGCGAGATCGTGCCCGCACAGGCCCTGTATCTGAAGTGGCGACCCCAGACGTTCGACGACGTGATCGGCCAGGAACACATCACCCGCACGCTGCAAAACGCGCTGCGGCAGGGGCGGATTCGCCACGCCTACCTGTTCAGCGGGCCGCGCGGCACCGGCAAGACGTCCACCGCCCGCCTGCTGGCGAAAGCGGTCAACTGCGAGGGCGAGGACCCGGATCGCCGCCCGTGCAACGTCTGCCCGCACTGCATCGCGGTCAACGAAGCCCGCTACCTGGATCTGATCGAGATCGACGCGGCATCGCATACCGGCGTCGATGACGTCCGCGACCTGCGCGACAAGATCGCGTTTGCGCCCAACGAGGGGCGCTTCAAGGTCTACATCATCGACGAGGTGCACCGCTTTTCGGGCGCGGCCTTCGACGCGTTGCTCAAGACGCTCGAAGAACCGCCGCCGCACGCCATCTTCGTGCTGGCGACCACCGAGATCGCCAAGGTGCCGGCCACGATCAAGAGCCGCTGCCTGATGTTCGAGTTCCGGCGCGTGGCGCTGGCCGAGGTCGTGGACCGGCTGGCCCGCATCGTCGAGAGCGAGGACGTCTCCATCGATCGCGGCGCGCTGGAATTGATCGCCCGCGAGGGCACCGGCAGCGTCCGCGACAGCATCAGCCTGCTCGACCAGTTGATCGCTGACCCGGCAGCGCACATCACGCTGGAGATGGCCCAGAACATCCTGGGCACGGCCAGCGGGCACAACGTGGTCGAGCTGACCCAGGCGCTGATCGAGAACGACACGGCGCGCGGGCTGGACCTGATCAACGCGGCGGTCGATGGCGGGGCCGATCCGCGCCAGTTTGGGCGCCAGGTGATCGAGCATCTGCGCCAGGTGCTGCTCTACAAGATGGGCGGCGACGACCTGATCGACGCCACCGACGAGCGCCGCGCCGCGATCCACGCCCAGGCGGACAGTTTCGGGCGCAAGGCGCTGCTGGCCGCCATTCGCGCGTTCAACGCTGCCGTTCAGGACTGGCAGGGCGGCTGGCAGCCGCAGCTCCCGCTGGAGCTGGCTTTCGTGGAGAGCGTGAAGCCGGTGGTCGAAGACGAGCCGCCCGCGCCGCGCCCCCACGCACCGGCCCGCACGCAAGACGATCTGCCCCCGCCCGTCGAGCCGGCCACGCCGCCCGCGCCACCAGCGGCAGTGGCGGCGGAAGGCGGCGCCCAGGTGGCGCTGTCGGACGTGCTGGGCCAGTGGGGCAAGATTCAGAAGGTAGCCCACAACCACCACAGGAATCTGCCCGCCCTGCTGGAGCACGCGCAGCCGCGCGCGATCAAAGGGGACCGGCTGGTGCTGAGCGTGACGCAGGCCATGTTCAAGCAGAAAATCGAGATGGACGACAAGCGCGAGGCGCTGCAAAACGCGCTGTACGAAGTGCTGGGCGTGCCGCTGACAGTGGACGTGACGGTCGTGAGCGACGCCGCCGGGCAGGATCAGGACGTCAGCGACCGGCTGGCCGAGGATGACGTGCTGGCATTCGGCGTGAACGAGCTGGGCGGGCAGATCACCGACCTGGACGAGTGAGCCGGGCCGGTTACCCCGCGCGCCGTTGTGGTGTATAGTTAACGCACAAGAGACAAAAACACGAGGAGACCCTTCATGAGTAAGAAACGTGGTGGAATGGGTGGTCGCCCTGGCGGGGCGCCGAATCAGGCGGCCATGCTGCGCCAGATTCAGAAGATGCAAGAGGACATGGAAGCCGCCCAGGCCGCGCTGGAAAACGAGACGCTCGACGTGAGCGTGGGCGGCGGCGCGGTGACGATCGTGATGACTGGCAGCCAGAAGGTGCAGGCGATCAAGATCAACCCCGACGCGGTCGATCTCGAAGACGACGAATGGCTGGCCGACCTGCAGGACCTGCTGGTGGCCGGCATGAACCAGGCCATCGAGCAGAGCCAGGCCTACGCGGCGGAGCGAATGCAAGGCGTCACCGGCGGCCTGGATTCGATGCTGCCGGGTGGGTTGGGCGGTCTGTTCGGCTAAGTCCAGGATACGAGGGCGATGGAAGCTGCACCGCGCGCGCGGGCCAAAAAGAACAGTTGGAACTGGCTGCTGAATATCGCGATCATTGTGGTCGTGCTGGCAGCGGTTGCCCTGGCGGGACTGCTGGTGTGGGCCCGCCTGCAGAGCGATCCGGAGCCGATGCGCGGCCCCGGCAACTACCCGGACGCCGGGAAACGGATCGAGTTCGGCGTCTTCAGCGGGTGGGAAGTCTTTCACCACGGCTCCGATACCGAGGTGCGCTTCATCGACGACATCCTGCCGCGCTATTCGGTCGAGATCTGGCAATCGGTCGATATGGGGCTGGGCAGCAACTGGAACTGTGACAACCTGCCCGTGGCGCAGATGGCGCAGGCCGTCGTGCCGTGGGATGCAACCGTGACCTACCAGGCCCTGCCCTGCGCCAACGACATGACCCTGCCGGTGTTCGCGCGCGTGTACCTGACCCTCGACGACGGCACCGATCGCAAAGCGATGGTGGTCTTCGCGCCGCTCGACGGTGTGAATTGGGTCGTCGCCCGGTCCGGCCCGTTCGAGGAAGAATGGCCGGCGGAGTTGGTTGAAGCCATGGTCAATTCGGTCAGGACTGCCAAACGCCCAACGTGACCTCAGCGGAGAAAATCGCCCGTGTCCAAAGCTGTCCCCCAATCTGTCACCCAATTGATCGAAGCGTTCTCGCGTTTGCCGGGCGTGGGGCCCAAAACGGCCTCGCGCCTGACGTACTATTTGCTGCGCGCGCCGGACGAGATGACGCAGACGCTGGCGGCGGCCCTGGTCGATCTGAAGACCAAGACCCGCTACTGCTCGGTCTGCTTCAACATCACCGAGGACGATCCCTGCCCCATCTGTGCCGACTCGGGCCGCGACGCGACGCAGGTCGTGGTCGTCGAGGAGCCGCTCGACGTGCTGGCCGTAGAGCGGACCGGCGCGTACCAGGGGCGCTATCACGTGCTGCACGGCGCGATCTCGCCCGTCGAAGGCATCGGCCCGGAAGACCTGAAGATCCGCGAGCTGGTCGAGCGCGTGCAGAAGGAAGGCGTGCTGGAGGTCATCGTCGCGACCAATCCCGGCATGGAAGGCGATGCGACGGCGATGTATTTGCAGCGCCAGCTCGCCCCGACCGGCGTCAAGACCACGCGGCTGGCGCGCGGGCTGCCCACCGGCGGCGACCTGGAATACGTCGATTCGATCACCCTGCTGCGGGCGCTGCAAGGCCGCCACGAGATTTGAGCCGGGCGGCAGGCCCATAATATATATAGAGAGTGTGTTGATGATCCGAGGCGCCTGTCAGGGCGTCTCGGCGCGCAAGAGGGGAGCGTGTCATGCCCAAAATCACGTTTATCGGCGCGGGGAGCACCGTCTTCGCCAAGAATCTGATCGGCGATATCCTGCGTTTCCCGGAGCTGGCCGAGTCGACGATCAGCCTGTTCGACATCGACGCCGACCGCCTCGCGACGTCCGAGATCATGGCGCACAAAGTGGCGGGTGCGCTCGGCGCCCATCCGGCCATCGAGGCGACGACCGATCGCCGCGCGGCGCTCGACGGCGCGGATTACGCCATCTGCATGATCCAGGTGGCCGGGTACAAGCCGGGCACGGTGATCGATTTCGAGATCCCGAAGAAATACGGCCTGCGCCAGACGATTGCCGATACGCTGGGCATCGGGGGGATCATGCGCGGGCTGCGCACCATCCCGGTGCTGCTCGACATGTGCCGCGACATGGAAGCGCTGTGCCCGGACGTGACGTTTTTGAATTACGTGAACCCGATGGCGATGCTCTGTTGGGCCATCAGCCGCGCCAGCACGATCAAGACAGTGGGCCTGTGCCACAGCGTTCAGGGTACCGCCGCGCAGTTGGCGTACGATATCGGCGTGCCGGTCGAGGAGATCAATTACCTGTGCGCCGGGATCAACCACATGGCGTTTTACCTGCGCTTCGAACGACACGGCGAGGACCTGTACCCGCTGATCCGCCGCGTGATCGACGAGGGGCGCGTGCCGGCTTGGAACCGCGTGCGCTACGCGATGTTCGAGCGGTTGGGGTATTTCGTCACCGAGTCCAGCGAGCATTTCAGCGAGTACGTGCCGTGGTTCATCAAGCGCGACAGGCCGGACCTGATCGAGCGGTTCAACATCCCGCTGGACGAGTACATCCGGCGCTGCGAGGAGCAGATCGCGGATTGGGACGCGATGCGCGCCGATTTCGAGGATCCGGCTAAGTCGCTGGACGTGATGCCCAGCCATGAATACGGCTCGCTGATCATCCACAGCCTGGAGACGGGTGTCCCGCGCGTGATCTACGGCAACGTCGCCAATCACGGCCTGATCGACAACCTGCCGCAGGGCGCATGCGTCGAGGTGCCGTGCCTGGTGGACAAGAACGGCATCCAGCCGGCGCGCATCGGGGCGCTCCCGCCGCAGCTCGCCGCGCTGATGCAGACCAACGTGAACGTGCAGGCGCTCACCGTCGAGGCGGCGCTGACCGGGCGGCGCGATCACATCTACCATGCGGCCATGCTCGATCCGCACACGGCGGCGGAACTGGACCTGGATCAGATCGTGGCGCTGGTCGATGACCTGATCGAGGCTCATGGGGATTGGCTGCCGGCGTATCATTAAAGTTCGTTTATGTTGTCCGGGTGGCGAAGCGGGGTAATAGCGCGATTTGCCCCGCTTTTTCTCGCCTGGTGGGCGCTGGCTGAACGAAACCACACAACCTTCTTTCCAGTCTAATGCAAATTTAACGAATCACTCTTGACGCCCCCCTCGAAGGGTGGTAATATGTCTTCACGCTCGACCCAGAACAACGTTCCCGGCGAAAATGGCGGGAGCAGGTTCTAAAAAGAACGATAAGAAAGGGGGGCAACTCCATCGGTAGACGACCGTCAAAACGTGAAAGTTTTCGACGCGATTGTTGCCCCGCCGGATGTGTTGAACACACGGCGTTTTTGTTGCCCCGACACCATCGTTCCGCGAGCGGCACCTTAACAACAGCAGAGTGACAGAAAGCACAGCGACGTGCGAGCTAGAGGAAAGTGGCATTGCCCTGTGGGGTAATGTTGAGAAGAACCGTGTAAATACGGAGAGTTTGATCCTGGCTCAGGATGAACGCTGGCGGC
>JAHDLB010000001.1 GCA_018432315.1 Anaerolineae bacterium | reverse complement strand
TCACGCGCGGGTCGGGCATATCCCCAAAGTAGACTTCCAGGCTGACGTGCGCTTCGTCGTCCATCTCAACCTCTTCTCTCTCCGTTGCGATGGATTCTAGCGCCCCCCAGCTTTTATTCACGTTTTGATGCGTTTGCCCTGACAGCAGTTCTACCGCTCCCGGTCAGCCCGACCGGCGCGCGTATTGCGGATTCCCCGCCCCGCCGCGCCTCACGCCTGGGCGGAAAGCGTCCCGGCGACCTGCACGTCTACCGGAACGCCGTCCAGGGTGGACGGGATCACGTCCTCGGGCGCCAGGTCCGCGAGCGGCACCTTGCGGCGCACCATCACGACGAGCGCCACCTCGCCGGTGCGGACGCCGCCGCGCTCGCGCAGGCCCACGCCGACGCCCACTACGTTCGCCTTCTTCATCAGGGACGGTGCGTGTGCCCGCTTGACCGCCTGAACCCTCGCCTGGTCAGCCGCGCTGTCGTGGTTATCGTGGCTCATTGCACCATCCTCGCCTCAGATCACGATGTCGAGACACTCGAGCACGTCCTGGATCGGGTTGTAGACCGTGGTTTGATCGGACCCCGCGAACAGCAGCCCCACCGCTTGCAGCGAATCGTCCGCGACCAGCAGCGAGCCGGAGTCGCCGGGCGCCGACATCGGCCCCGACACGATCTGCCCCTCGAACTGGGCCGTCTGGTTGTCGTAGCTGACGTTCACCGTGGCGTCGATGACCGTGATCTCGCCGGTCGTCAGGCCCGTCGACCGCCCGGACTTGCGCACCGGCATCAGCAAGGCGGGCGCCCGCGTGCCCTGGATCAGGCCGATCTCGAGAATCTCGTCCATGATCAGGTCGTCTTGCAGCGGGCGCCCCACGGCGGCATCCACGCGGTTGGTCGCCTGCGGGTTGACCCGCACCGCTTGCAGCCGGTGCCGCGAGCCGAGCAGCCGCGCCAGGACATTCGCCAGCCCCGCCGCGCCCCCCGCGATGGCGCACTCGCCCGGCGCGGTGGCGAACACGATCGGGCAGAATCGCTCCAGGCGCGCGATCACGTCGCTGCCCGGCGCGCCGCCATCGATCGGGCCGGGCTGCAGGATCGGGTCGCCGGCAGCCGCGTCGTTGCTGTTGGCGATGACGTGGTTGTTGGACAGGATCAGCCGCGCGCCGCTGGCCCGGTCGCGCACCACCGCGCCGAACGTGCCCGCCGTGATCTGGTAGTGGCCGATGCTCACGCCGGGCGGCGCGGGCCGCCAGCGATCGGTCCGGGCCTGCAAGGCGCGAATCTCCCCCACCTGGACGACGTCCGTCGTGACGCCATCCAGCCGGGGCGGCACCACGGCCTGGGGATCCAACTGCTCCGCCGGGACCTTCTCGCGCACGAGCACCGCCACGCTGAGTTCGCCAGTCCGCTCGCCGCCGGTCACCTTGTACCCCACGCCAACCCCAACCACGTTGGCCTTGTCCATCAAGCTCTCTTTGTGGGTTTCCTTCGCCTCGATCACGTTCTGTGGTACGGACATCGCTCAGTCTCCCTGGCTCTTGTGTGGACGTTGAAGGTGTGATGAAAAGACCGATCTGACTCAGTATAACCCGTATTTGGTTGGAGAGCGCAGCCCCCGCCGGGAATCGGCCCGGATCAAAACGCCCGGCGGGGCGCGTGGGCCAACCGCCGGGCGTCACGATCACGTTGGATTGACAACGCCGGTCACGCCGTGCCGGACGCGACCTCGCTCACTTTGACCGGGCGCCCTTCGAGCAGCGACTTCTTGGCGGCCAGCCCCACGGCGACCGACATGCGCCCGTCCAGGCCGGTGGGCTGCGGGGGCCGATCGTCCACGATCGCGCTGATGAAGTCCTGGATCTCGTTGACGTAGCTCGTCGTGTACCGCTCCATGAAGAAGTTCAGCGGCAGGTCGCGATACACGGCTTTGGCCGAGCTGAACGTCACCTGGTTGGGGTACAGGTTGGCGGTGGAGATCCCGCCCCGGCTGCCCAGCACTTCGACCCGCTGGTCGTACCCGTACACGGCCTGGCGGCTGTTGTCGATTGTGCCGATGACGCCGTCCTCGAAGGTGAGCATCACCAGCGCCGTATCGACATCGCCCGCCTCGCCAATGCGCGGATCGATGCGCACCGCGCCGCGCGCGAACACCTCGCTGACCTCGCTGCCGACCAGGAAGCGCGCCATGTCGAAGTCGTGGATCATCATGTCCAGGAAGATCCCGCCCGAGACGCTGACGTATTCCGGCGGCGGGGGCGCGGGGTCGCGGCTGATGACGTGCAGCAGGTGCGGCTCGCCGATCTCGCCGCCCTGGATCGCCTCGCGCACGCGGGCGAACGTGGGATCGAAGCGCCGGTTGAACCCGACCTGGAACTTGACCCCGGCCCGTTCGACGGCGCGCAGCACCTCGTCGATCCGGCCCAGGTCGAGCTCGATCGGCTTCTCGGTGAAGATGTGCTTGCCCGCCGCCGCCGCCGCTTCGATCACGTCCGCGTGGGTGTCGGTCGACGAGCACACCAGGATCGCATCGACCGCGGGATCGCTGGCCGCGGCGTGATAGTCGTCGCACACGCTCGGGATGCCGAGCTGGCCCGCCAGGGTCTGCGCCGCCGCGCGGTTCACGTCGCAGATCGACACCACGCGCGCCGCCGGGATGCGGAATGCCAGGTTTTCGGCGTGGACCTTCCCGATGCGGCCCGCCCCGATGATTCCAATGTTGACGGTTGCCATCACTCTCCCTCGCTCATTCCAGGCCGCGCAAATAGTCGCGGTTGCGCTGGGCGCTCGCTTTGGGCGATCCCATCGACGGCAGCACGTCCTGCTCGACCACGATCCACCCGTCGTAGCCCCGCGCGCGCAGCGCGTCGTGCATGGCGGGGAAATCGACCGCGCCCTGGCCCAGCTCGCAGAAGACGCCGTTCTGAACCGCGGCGAAGTAGTCCCAGCCCTGGTCCCGCGCCTGCTGCGCCACCGCCGGATCGAAGTCCTTGAAGTGCACGTGCCAGACGCGGTCGGCGTGGCGTTCCAGCAGGTCGAGCGGATCGCCGCCGCCGAACATGCAGTGCCCGGTGTCCAGGCACAGGCCGACCAGCGCCGGATCGGTGAGGGCCATCAGGCGCTCGATTTCGGCGGGCGTCTCGACGTAGCCCGCGCAGTGATGGTGAAACACGGTGCGCAGCCCGGTCCGCTCCTGCACCGCGCGGGCGACGCGATTCGCGCCCGCGGCGAACGTCTCCCACTGCGCGCCGGTCAGGCCCATATCGGGCGTGACGCGCCCGGCGTTGCGCGTGCGGATCGGGACGCTGCCGTTGTCGTCGGCCAGCACGATGAAACAGCCCTCGCCCGCCGCGTCGCGCAGCAGTTGGGCGGTGCGCACGGCAGCCGCCTCGCCGTCCGCGTGGGCGCCGGCGTTCGCGAGCGCCACCGGCACGAACGCCGCCAGCAGGTCCAGCCCGCGCTGTGCCAGCTCGGCGCGCAGCGCGGCGGGATCGGTCGGCATGAAGCCCCAGTCGCCCAGCTCGGTGCCGGCGTAGCCGGTCTGGGCGATCTCGTCCAGGACCTGCTCGTAGCCAGCCGCCTCCCCTTCGAGATCGAACTCAAGCACCCCCCACGAACAGGGGGCATTGGCAATACGCATTGAACCGCTCACGGATTGTGCTCCTCGAAAATAGAAAACAGCCTGTCTCAACGGTTTTTACAGAAAATACCGCTCGTTTCGTTTTGCCTCTTCATACTCCCGGCGCGATGCCTCGACGTCGGCGCTGGCGGACACCTCCGCCACGGCCACATCCCACCAGCTTTCGTAGCCGCCGACCCGCTGCGAGCGATCGGTCTCGACGACGATGCACACCGGGCCGCCCTCGTGCCGCTGCGCCGCCTGGAGCGCGTCCGCCAGCTCGTCGCGGCTGCTCGCCCGGATGACGTGCGCGCCCAGGCTGGCCGCGTTGGCCGCGTAGTCGACCGGCAGCACGTCGCCCGCCAGCTCGTCGCCCTCGGTGCGGCGGCGGTACTTGGTGCCGAACCCGTCGCTGCCGACGCTCTTCGACAGGCCGCCGATGCTGGCGAAGCCGTGGTTGTCCAGCACGACGACGATCACCTTGAGCCCTTCCTGCACCATCGTCACGATCTCGCTGTTCAGCATCAGGTACGAGCCGTCGCCCACCATCACGTAGACGTCACGCTCCGGCGCGGCCATCTTGACGCCCAGCCCGCCCGCGATCTCGTAGCCCATGCACGAATACCCGTACTCGAGGTGATAGCCCTTCGGGTCGCGCGTGCGCCACAGCTTGTGTAGGTCGCCGGGCAGGCTGCCCGCCGCGCACAGCAGCACGTCCTGGGGGCGCGAGAGCATGTTCACCACGCCGATCACCTCGCCCTGGCTGATCAACGGCCCGTGCTCCAGGTGATAGATCCGCTCGACCTCGGCGTCCCACGCCTTGTTATAGTCCGCCGCGCGGGCGCGGTACGCGCTCTCGACAGCGTACCCCTCCAGCAGCGGCAGCAGTTCGTCGAGCGCCGCGCGGGCATCGCCCACCAGCGGGATCGCGTTGTGTTTGTACGCGTCGAACTCGGCAGCGTTGATGTTGACGAACCGCACGTCCGGGTTCTGGAAGGCGGTTTTCGAGGCGGTGGTGAAGTCCGAATAGCGCGTACCGATGCCGATCACCAGGTCGGCCTCGCGGGCGATGCGGTTGGCGCCCAGCGTGCCGGTCACGCCAATCGCGCCCAGGTTGGCGGGGTGATCGTAGGGCAGCGCGCCCTTGCCCGCCTGCGTCTCGCCCACGGGAATCCCGGTGCGGTCCACGAAGGCGCGCAGGGCCTCGGTCGCGTCGCTGTAATGCACGCCGCCCCCGGCGATGATCAGCGGCTGGCGCGCTTCCCGGATCCAGGCGGCGGCGCGCCGGAGCTGGGCCGCGTCGGGCCGGTTGCGCGGGATACGCCACACCCGCCGCTCGAAGAACGCCGCCGGGTAGTCGAACGCCTGGGTTTGCACATCCTGGGGCAGCGCCAGCGTGACCGCGCCGGTTTCGGCGGGCGACGTGAGCACGCGCATCGCCTCGGGCAGCGCGGTGATCACCTGCTCCGGGCGGTAGATGCGATCCCAGTAGCGCGAGACGGGCTTGAAGCAGTCGTTGACCGAGATGTCCTGCGAATGCTCGGATTCCAACTGCTGCAACACGGGCGCCTGGATCCGCTCGGCGAAGATGTCGCCGGGCAGCAGCAGCACCGGGATGCGGTTGATCGTCGCGCCCGCCGCCGCCGTGAGCATGTTGGTGGCGCCGGGGCCGATCGACGACGTGCAGGCGAACGTCTGGAGGCGGTTCTTCATCTTGGCGTAGGCGACCGCCGCGTGAACCATCGCCTGCTCGTTGCGCGACTGGTAGTAGCGGAACGTGCCCGCGACCTGCTGGAGCGCCTGCCCGATTCCGGCCACGTTGCCATGCCCGAAGATGCCCCAACAGCCCGCGAAAAACGGCTGCTCGACGCCGTCGCGCTCCACGACTTGATTCTGCAAAAACTCGATCAGGGCCTGTGCCATGGTGAGGCGTTTGGTTGCCATAAGACTCCTCGTATCAATCACTCGTTGGCGTGCAGTGCGGCATCACTCCCGGCGGACCTCTAGAGCCCGCCGTAGGGCTCGACGAACGCCAGCACCTCGTCCATCGTCGGCATGAAGTTGGCGCAGCCATGCTTGGTGACGACGATCGCCCCGCAGGCATTCCCCAGCCGGGCGGCTTTGTACCAGTCCCAGCCCTTGACGTACCCGTACAAAAAGCCCGCGCCGAACGCGTCCCCCGCCCCCAGGATGTTGTAGACCTCGACCGGGAAGCCCGGCGCGTCGATCACGGTGCCGTCTTTGAGGTGAACGCGCGCGCCCTGCTCGCCCGCCTTCTCGATGACCGCTTCCGGCCCCAGCGCCAGCAGGTTGGCGATGGCCGCCTCGATGTCGCCGCTGACCTTCGTGTCCGAAACCTGCGAGTGAGTCAGCGACATCTGGGCGGGATCGGTCAGCATGGCCGCGTTGATCTCGTCCTGGGTGCCGATCACCACGTCGATCGTGCGCAGTACCGACCGGATCGCCACGCCAAAGGCACGCGGATCGTGCCACTGGTCGGGGCGGAAGTCGATGTCGAGCACGACCTTGCTCCCCGACCCCCGCGCCAGCTCGGCGGCGAACGTCGTCGCGCTGCGGCTCGGCTCTTTGGAAAAGTTCGTCCCGGCAAACTGGACGACGCGCGCCTCCCGGACCGGGGCGGCCAGCACGTCGTCGATCGTGATCGCGATGTCGGCGCAGTTGTCCCGGTAGTACACCAGTGGGAATTTGTCCGGCGGCTCGATGCCCAGCACGACGGCGCTGGTGCGACGGTCCGGCTTGCGCACGATGTAATCGGTGATGACGCCTTCCGTCCGGAGAAAGTGCAGGATGAAATCGCCGACCGGGTCCTCGCCCAGGCCGGTGAGCAGGGCCGAATTCAACCCAAGCCGGTGCGCGCCGACGCTGATGTTGGTCGGCGAGCCGCCCACGTAGGCGGCGAAACTCTGGATGTGCTCGAATGGGGTGCCGACATCGTTGGAGTACAGATCGATCGAGCTGCGACCGATGTTGAGGAGATCAACCGTTTTTTCCACGCTGCTATCCTTTTCGTACCTGCCAAACACGACGCCAGAGCGACCCCGAAACGCGGGATCGCCTGGCTTCCACCGCCCGCCGGTCGCCCGAAGTGATCGCCCCTGTCTCGCCACCTGCGCCGTTTGAGAAAACGTTTACCAAAGCCTAAATGATTTTCCCAGGCGTGTCAAGCCGCGTGTAGGCCAGAGCGCCCCTCAACGGCAGGGCGCCGTCGACTGCCGCACGACCAGCTCGGTGTTGAGCGTGACGGTTTCCGGCGCAGCATCCGGATTCTGGAGCTGGCGCAGCAGGACGCGCACCGCCGCCTCTCCGATCGCGTAGATCGGCTGGGCGACCGTCGTCAGGGGCGGAAGCACGTACGCGGCCAGGGAGATGTTGTCGAACCCGACGACGGATAGATCGTCCGGCACGCGCAGGTCGAGGTAGGCGGCGGCGTGCAGGACGCCCACCGCGATCGAATCGGCCAGCGCGAAGATGGCCGTGGGCCGCGCCGGGCGCTGGAGCATTTCGAGCGCCGCCTCGTAGCCCGTCTCGAAGTCGGACCCCCGGTTCATGATCCGCACGTCCGCATCGATGCGCGCCTCGGAGAGCGCCTGCTGGACGCCCGACAGCCGCTCGACCGGCATGCTCTCCAGGTTGGCGCAGATCACGCTGATGTGCGTGTGCCCCAGCCCGATCAGGTGCTGGGCGCCGTCGTAGCCCCCCTGGAAGTTGCTGATCAGCACGCGGCTCACGTCGAAGCCCGCGAACGACCGCTCGATGAGCACGACCGGGATCTCGCGCTCGACGATGCGCTGCAAATTGGGCTGGCTGCCGGTGATCGAGGGGAAGTAGATGATCGCGTCGACCTGCTGGGTCAGCAGCATATCGACGTACGCCCGCTCCTTGCCGGGCTGTTCTTCCGTGCTGCACAGCAGGCCGCGATAGTCGCTGGCGAACAGGGTCCGCTCGATGGCGAACGCCAGCGTGCTGAAGAACGGCTCGTGAATGCGCGGGATCAACACGCCGACCGAGCGCGTGGCGTTGCGGCGCAAGCCCTGGGCGATGGCGTTGGGCTGGTAGCCGAGGCGGTCCATGGCGGCGAGCACCCGCGTGCGCAGGTCCGGGCTCACGCGCCGGTTGCCGTTCAACACGCGCGAAACCGTGGCAATCGACACCTGGGCCTCGGACGCGACATCCTTGATGGTCGGAATGGTGGGCCTGCCTTCCTGGGTGAGCAAAGCGGTACAGTCACGGTACAGTCATTTGAACAGTAGCACCAACCCCACCCGGCGTCAAGACGCCCCATGCAACTTTTTTCACGAACACCCGCCGCCCGCGCGGGCGGCCTCCACGCTCGATAAAACGTTTTCACAAAATGCTTGACACGCGCCGCAAAACCGTGTTATGGTGAGATCGACTTGTCCGGACAAGACGCGACAAGATTCTTTTTTGCGAGCGGCCAAAAGATGTTTACGCTTTCCAAAACCAGCCCCATCCCGCTGCACACGCAACTGCTCAACGAGCTGCGCCACGCGATCCTCAGCGGCAAGCTCAAGCCGCACGAGCAACTGCCCGGCGAGTACGCGCTGATCACCCAGCTCAACATCAGCCGCTCGACCGTGCAGCGCGCCTGGCAAACAGCCCAGGACGAGGGCCTGATCTATCGCGTCCCGGCCAAGGGCACCTTCGTCAGCGAGCCGGCCAAACGCCCCACCACGACGCAGTTCGTCGGCTGCATCGTCGCCGAGTTCCGCTACACGTTCGACGGCAGCCTGCTCGACGGCGCCGACGAACTCCTGCGGGCGAAGGGCTATCGCCTGCTGTTCGCGCAGAGCGAGCGGCGCATCGAAGAGGAAAACCGCCTGATCCGCACCATGTGCGCTGAGGGCGTCGCCGGGATTCTGCTGTGGCCAGTCACCGACAACCGCAACAGCCGCCGGCGATTCGTCACCGATCCGTCCTGCTCGGTGCCGGTCGTGCTGCTCGACCGCCCGATTCCGGGGGTGGGCCTGCCGTGCATTACCAGCCAGAACTACGACGGCGCGCTGCAGGCCATGCGCCACCTGCTGAAGCTGGGGCACCGCGACATCGCGTTCGCCGCGTGGCCGCCCCTCGACCTGCACCCAATCGCCGAGCGCTACCGCGCCTACCGCGAGGCGATGGTCGAGGCCGGCCTGTCGCCCCGCCCGATCCTCACGCTGGGCGAGCCGGTCGAAGAGGTCAACTACCGGCGCTACGCGCAAGAGGCACACGAAGACGTCGCCTACCTCGCCGAGGTGCTCCGCCAGCCGGACCGGCCCACGGCGATCTTCGCCATGAACGACCTGCTGGCCGTGCTGGTGCTGCGTGCCGCGCGCGAGGCCGGGCTGCAACTGCCCGCCGACCTGTCCGTCGTGGGGTTCGACAACCTGGAATTGACGACGCGCACCGAGCCGACCCTGACGACCATCGCCCAGGATACGCCCGTCATTGGCCGCGAAGCCGTCCGGCGGCTGCTGGCCCTGATCGACGGCGATCCGCCGCGACAGACATTCACCCTGGTTCCGACTCGCTTGATTATCCGCGAATCTACCAGTACTCCCCCTGCTCGATTCGAAGCTGGCGAAAGGAGGTAGAAGCTAGCCGGTAATTGCTCGTCGTGACTCTCTGTGGTTACACACAATTCGTGAAAACTCTGTTCCAGGAGGAAATCAAATCAATGTTTAGGAAAGCTATGCTTGTCAGGATGTTGGTGATCGTCGCGATGATCAGCACGCTGAGCGCCGCGTTCGCCGGCCCGGCGGCTGCCCAGGACGAAATCAAACTGACCATGACCTGCCGCTGCGTGGCCGACGGCGTGAACTCCGAGCTGGTCGGCTGGCTCCTCGAGCACGTCATCCCGACCTTCGAGGAAGCGATGGCTGCCGAGGGAAAGAACGTGACCGTCGAGCTGGTCCAGTTTGGCGGCAGTGACGAGCAGCTCAAGGAGCAATACGCGCTGGACCTGGGCGTCGGCGGTGGTTACGACCTGTTCTCGTTCGACGGCTTCTGGGTGCCGGAATTCGTGGACGCCGGGCTGCTGCAGCCGCTCCACACGGTGGCCGGTGACGTCGTCGACGAGTGGGAAGGCTGGGGCCACATCTCCGAGGGTATCCAGGCGATCCTGGGTTACCAGGGCGAGCGCTACGGCATCGCCGCCGGTACGGATGTCCGCGAGATCTTCTATCGCCGCGACCTGTTCGAAGAGGCCGGCATCGAGGTGCCGTGGCAGCCGACAAGCTGGGAAGAGATTCTGGAAGCGGGTCGCATCCTCAAGGAAGCGGGCGTAGAGACTCCCATCCAGATCAACGCCGGCACGGCGATGGGCGAAGCCACCACGATGCAGGGCTGGGACATGGTGCTGTTGGGCGCCGGCCAGCATATGTACGACTTCGACGAGGGCAAGTGGAACGTCAGCAGCCCCGCGATCCTGGACGCGCTGAACCTGTACAAGACCATCTACCTGGACGAAGAACTGGGTGATGCCCGCCTGCAGTTGATCGCCGATGGCCGCGATCGCTCGTTCGCGGACTTCGCCTCGGGCAAGATCGCGATCCTGGTCGAGGGCGACTGGTTCTGGCGGTCGGCCATCCTCAGCCAGATGGAAGAGGAAACCCGTAACGAGGTCGTGACCTGGGCCAAGATGCCCGCCAAGGAACCGGGCGCCGGCTTCCGCGGCCAGGACTTCGTCACGATTTCGGGCGGCACCGGCTGGGTTCTGAACCCCAACACCGATCACCCCGAGGAAGCCTGGGCGCTGCTGGCTCACATGTCCAGCCAGGACATGCAGCTCATCTGGGAAGAGATCCTGCCGCGCATCAACTTCCGCGACGACGTCCCGGTGGCGGGCGACGAAGTGATGTCGGCCATGGCGGACGAACTGCTCCCGCTGACGACCGTGCGCCCCATGCTGCCGGACTACGCGAAAGTTTCGTATGAAGCGCAGCTCATGACCGAGCGCGTGGTATCCGGCGAGATGTCGCCCGAAGAGGCGATGGAAGCCTACGCCGAAGCGGTCACCGACATCGTCGGCGAAGACAACGTGATCGTCATCCCGGTCGAGTAGCCGTCACGATGGCACGCCAGGGGCCCGGGAAGCGTCTTTCCTGGGCCCCCTGTTATTTGAACACACCTGGAGAAAGACAGTGGAGAAACGTCCCGGAGTATTCTCCGGCAAAGTGGGCCTGACCTTCCTGACACCGGCGTTGTTTTTCGTCGCGATCTTCCTGATCTTGCCGTTTTTCTGGATCTTCTACCTGAGCTTCACCAACCGCACGCTGACCGGCGTCACCGCCGCCAACCCGCAGTTCGTCGGGCTGGAGAACTACCAGCGCCTGTTCGACTTCGACCAGTGGATGCGCTATGGGCAGTTCGGCAACGCGCTCAAGATCACTTTTCAGTTCGTGCTTGGCTCGGCGCTGCTGGGCCAGGCGGTGGTCGGGCTGACGGTGGCCTGGGCGTTCTACCGGCGCAAAGGGTTGCTGCGCGAAACGGTGTTCACGCTGGCGGTGCTGGCGTGGATCATCCCCGAGGTGGTGGTAGCGTTCGCGTGGAGCGCCTTTCTGGACGTCGACCGGGGGACGCTCAACACGATCCTCTCGGCGGTGGGCCTGGGCCAGCCCGACTGGCTGTTCGATTACCCGCTGCTCACCATCATCATATTCAACACGTGGCGCGGATCGGCGTTCTCGATCCTGCTGTTTTCCTCCGCGCTCGAAACCATCCCGCCCTCGTACGTCGAGACTGCCGACGTGGTCGGCGCCTCGGCCTGGCGTAAGTTTCGCGATATCATTTTCCCGCTCATGCGCGGGCACATCCTCACCGACCTGATCCTGATCACGCTGTGGACCTTCAACGTGTTCACGCCCTTCCTGCTCACCGGCGGCGGGCCGACCTTCAGGACCGAGCTGGTGTCCATTTATACCTACCGGACCGCGTTCAAGTTCTTCGAGTTTGGGCGAGGCGGGGCGATTGCGGTGGTGATGATGCTGATCAACTTCATGCTGGCGATGGGCTACCTGATCGCGCTCCGGCGGCAGAAGGCGGTATCATGAGAAACTACGAATCGACCTTCTCGAAACTGCTCCTCGTGCTGTTCTCGCTGGCGTGCATGGCCTTCTTCGCGCTGCCGCTGTTGTGGCTGCTGACCGCGCCGTTCACGCCGATGACCACGCTGTCGGTCGAGATCCCGGACAACCCCACCCTGGACAATTTCCGCACCGTGTTCAAGAATGAGTTCGCCATCCGCGCGCTGTTCCGGAACAACCTGATCATCGCCGGGGGCGCGATGCTGTCGGTGGCGGCGGTGGCGACGCTGGCCTCGTATGGCCTGTCGCGCACGCGGATCGTGGGCCGGGACATTCTCGTCTACGTGCTGATGCTGTTCTCGTCGGTGGTGGGCGGCACGGCGGCGATGGTGCCGCTGTTCCTGCTGGCGTACCACCTGAAACTGATCGACACGCACGTCGGCGTGATCCTGGTGATGACCGGTGGCCTGCTGCCCGCGGCCATCTTCATGATGCGCGACTTCGTGGACTCGATCCCGCGCTCGTACGAAGAGGCCGCGCTGGTGTGCGGCGCGGGGCCGTTCCGCATCTTCCGCGACATCGCGTTCCCGCTGGTGCGACCGGGGGTGGCGGTGGTGGCGATCTGGGCGTTCGTCAACGCGTGGGGCGCGTTCCTGATCCCGGTGGTCATGCTGCGCAGCCCGGAGAACATGCCCGCGTCGGTGGCGCTATACTCGTTCTACAGCGAAGCGGGCACGCCCGTGCACACGCTGGTGTCGGCCTATGCGTTCCTGTACGGCCTGCCGGTGCTGGTCCTGTATTTGCTGGTGAACTGGCGTTTCGGTTTTCGCTTCTTTGGCGGCATCAAAAGCTGACAGTCTGGATGCAGAGAAAACATGGCAAAGATACAACTCGAGAACATCACGAAGAAATTCGGCGAGCTGACTGCCGTCAATGACGTCAGCCTGGAAGTGAGCGACGGCGAATTCGTCGCCCTGCTCGGCCCGTCCGGCTGTGGCAAGACGACCACGCTCCGGCTGATCGCGGGGCTGGAAGTGCCCAACGAGGGGCGTATCCTCATCGGCGACAAGGAAGTGACCAAGCTGCCGCCGCGCGAGCGCGACATCGCGATGGTGTTCCAGGACTACGCGCTCTACCCGCACATGACGCTGCTCGACAACATCGGCTACCCGCTCAAAGTGCGCGGCGTCGCCAAGCCGGACATGACCGCGCGCGTAACAGAAGTCGCCACCGAGCTGCAGATCGGCGACCTGTTGGAGCGGCGACCGGGGCAGGTTTCCGGCGGCCAGCAGCAGCGTGCATCGGTGGCGCGGGCGCTGGTCCACCAGGCCCAGGTGTTTCTGTTCGACGAGCCGCTGAGCAATCTCGATGCCAAGCTGCGCCTCGAAGCGCGGGCCTTCCTCAAGCACCTGCAGCAGGAAGTCGGCGTGACCGCCGTGTACGTGACGCACGACCAGGCCGAAGCGATGGCGCTGGCCGACCGCATCGCCGTGATGAATTACGGGCGCGTGATGCAGTTGGGCCACCCGCTGGACGTCTATCGCCGCCCGGCCAACACGTTCGTCGCGGCCTTCATCGGCAGCCCGCCCATGAACCTGCTGCCGTGCGAAGTCGACATCAACGCCGGCAAGATCCTCTTCGAGGGCGACCGGGTGCTGGACATCGCCAGCTACCGCGAGCGCTGGGGCGGCGTGCTCAAGAACGGGCGCGACATCACCCTCGGCGTCCGGCCCGAGAACATCGCGATCAGCTCAACCGAGGTGCCTGGATCGATCCCGAGCCGGGTGTACGTCATCCAGCCGCTGGGCGGTGAATGGCTGGTCGTAACCCAGGTCGGCGGCGAGCTGGTGTCGGTGCGCCTGTTCCAGGACGAAGCGCCCGAGCTGTCCGAAAACGTGTGGCTGAAGTTCGACCTGGACCGCACTTTCCTGTACGACAAGAACGGTGACCTGCTCCAATGAGCGGCGCGCGGTGGACCGAACAGCGGCTGGAGGGCTACCTGGCGCCCGACCAGGCCCAGCAGTATCACAACGTGCCCTTCGAGATGCCCCAGGGCGTGCGCCGGCTGGAGGTGAGCTACGAGTACAGCCACCCGATCGGCAGCGACCCGCACCTGACCGGGGGTAACACGCTGGATATCGGGCTGTTCGACCAGCGCGGCGCGGACTATCCGGGCCGGGGATTCCGCGGCTGGACGGGCAGCGCGCGCAGCGCGTTCTTCATCGCGCACGACGACGCCACGCCGGGCTACCTGCCCGGCCCGCTGGCCCCTGGCGAGTGGAACGTTTCGCTCGGCTTTTACAAGAGCGCGCCCGAAGGCTGCCACTACACGATCGCGCTGCGCTTCCTGATCGACGAGGATCGCGAGGCACCCGCCCCGCCGACCCTGCTCACGCTCGCCAACAGCCGCGCGAGCCTGCCCGCCCGCGCCAGCGGCTGGTATCGCGGCGAGCTGCACTGTCACTCGTACCACAGCGACGGCGACTCCGATCCGCGCGACCTGATCGCCACGGCCAGGGCGCTGGGGCTGGATTTCCTGGCGATCACCGACCACAACTCGATCAGCCACCTGGCCGCCCTGGCGAAGCTCGATCCGGGCGATCTGGTGCTGATCCCCGGCTGCGAGGTCACCACCTACAAGGGACACTGGAACGTCTGGGGCCTGGAAGAGTGGATCGACTTCCGCACGTTGACGCCGGACCTGATGCGCCAGTCGATCCGGCGCGCGGTGGAGTTGGGTTACCTCACGTCCTGCAACCACCCGCGCGCGATGGGTCCGCCCTGGGAGTTCAAGTCGATCACCGGGCAGCACTGTATCGAGGTGTGGAACGGTCCCTGGCAGTTGTTCAACTCCGAGTCGCTGGCCTACTGGGAATCGCGGCTGCGCAGCGGCGAGCGGCTGGTGGCGGTCGGCGGCAGCGACGCGCACTACCTGTCGCGGCCCCACATCGCCCGCATCGGCACGCCGACCACCTGGATCTACTGCCCGGACGTCCCGACTGCCGCCGCGCTGTTGGATGGGCTGCGCGCCGGGCACGCGTTCATCAGCGACGCGCCGGATGGCCCGCAGGTCTATCTGGAGTGTGGCGACGCCATGATGGGCGACTGCGTGCCGCGTCCGGCGGGCGGATCGCTGGACGTGAGCGCGCGCGTGGTGAACGGGGCCGGGCTGCGTCTGGAGTTTCACAGCACCGAGGGGCGGCTGGCGCAGGTCGGCATCTACAGCGAGAATCAGTCGATCCGGCTCAACGTCCCGGTGGAAAACACGCCTTACGTGCGCGCGCAACTGGTCGAGACCGCGGGCGAGCCGGGAATGGTTCGCGCGCTGACGAATCCCATATACATCGAATAGACTGAGGTTTCAGCATGACTCGTGCACCCTATCGCATCACCATCGTGTCGCACACCCATTGGGACCGGGAATGGTACCAGCCATTCCAGGTGTTCCGGTTTCAACTGGTCGAGCTGGTCGATCGCTTGCTGGACATTCTGGACAGCACGCCGGCCTATCACAGCTTTTTGCTGGACGGGCAGACGATCGTGCTCGAAGATTATCTCGCCATCCGGCCCGAACGCGAGGCCGATCTCCGGCGGCACATCCAGGCCGGCAGGCTGTTGATCGGCCCCTGGCACATTCTGCCCGACGAGTTCCTGGTCAGCCCGGAGGCGACGGTTCGCAATTTGATGCTCGGCGCGCAGGTCTGCGCGCGCTTTGGGACGCGGATGCCGGTCGGCTACACGCCCGACCCGTTCGGGCACATCAGCCAGCTTCCGCAGATCCTGGCGGGCGTCGGGCTGGAAGCCGCCGCGTTGCAGCGCGGCCTCGGCGACGAGCCGACCGAGCTTTGGTGGGAGGCTCCCGACGGCACGCGCCTGCTGACGATTTTCTTCCGGGCGGGCTACGGCAACCTGGCCTGGGCGCCCACCGCGCCGGACGCCTTCACCCGCACGGTCGAGCGCCAGATCGAGTACCTATCGCCGCACACCCACACGCCCCACCTGCTGCTGCTCAACGGCACGGATCACATGCTGCCTCAGCCCGAACTGCCGGCGCTGATCGACGAGGCCAACCGGCGGCTCGGCGGGCGCGCCCAGGTGGTTCACGGCACCCTGCCGGATCACGTGGACGCGGTGCGCCGGGCCTTGCCCGACGTCGGGCCCCTGCCCGTCGTGCGCGGCGAGCTGCGCTCCCCGAAGCGCTCGCCCCTGCTGCCGGGCGTCTTCTCGGCGCGGATGTGGATCAAGCAGGCCAACGACGCCTGCCAGACCGCGCTGGAACGCTACGCCGAACCGGCCAGCGCGCTGGCCCGCCTGACCGGCGGCGCCGATCGCCGGGGCGAGCTTGGGCAGGCGTGGCGCTATTTGATCGAGAATCACCCGCACGACTCGATCTGCGGGTGCTCGGTGGACCAGGTGCACGAGGAAATGCGCGCCCGGTTCGCCTGGAGCGAGCAGATCGCCCACGAGGTGATCGCCGCCAGCCTGGGCTATCTCGCCGGGCAGATCGACGGCGCGCGCCTGCCCGCCCCGCCGGTCGAGCCGGAGCCCAATCCTCCCGCGCACGCCGTCGTTTCGGCGCAGACCGACCGCGCCGTGCTGGTGTACAACCCGCTGCCGGGCGCGCAAACCGGCGTCGTCGAGATCACGGCGCGCTGGGCCGGGCCCCGGCGGCGCTATCGTCTGCTGGACCAGGACGGGAACGACGTGCCGCACCGGATTCTGGAAGGCGACGAGATCGTCGTCGAGCAGCGCGACGTCACGCGGGACGAGCTGGCCGCCCTGCTGGACCAGATCGAGATTGGGTTCTACAAGGGCCGCCTGATCAGCGACGTGAGCGTGTGGATCGACGGCGACGAGGCCCGGATCGAGATGGTGCTGCCCGAATACCACACCGGCCAGATCGGCGATTTCTCCGGGCTGGTGGCGACGCTGCGCCGCGACGCGCGGCTGGCGGCGGTCCGGCGCTGCCACCTGACGACGTACCTGGCCGACAACTTCCGGATCGCGCTGGTGGCGCGCGACGTGCCCGGCGTCGGCTATCGCGCCTACCGGCTGGCGAACGTGCCGGGCAGCGGCCCGGCGGATGCCCCGCCCGCCCCGGCCCGCATCACGGCGCTGGAGAACGAATGGCTGCGCGTGGAGGCCGATCCGCAGGATGGGACGCTCCGCGTCACCGACAAGGCGACCGGGCGCACGCTGAGCGGGCTGAACCGCGTGGAAGATGGCGGCGACCGGGGCGACGAGTACAACTACTGCCCGCCCGCGCACGATACGCTGGTCACACGCCCCGTCGAGCCGCCGGCCATCACCTGCCGCGACGAGGGTCCCTTCGGGCAGGTGATGGTGATCGCGGCCCGGTACGCCCTGCCCGCCGCGCTGGCCGACGACCGCGACTCGCGCGCGCCGGAGACGGTCGAGCTGCCGGTCACGACGACGGTCCGGCTGGTGCCGGGTGTGCGCCGCGTGGACGTGCACACCGCGCTGGACAACCGCGCCCAGGATCACCGGCTGCGCGTGCTGTTCCCCGCCGGGGTCGCCGCCGAGCGCGCCATCGTCGATGGGCACTTCGACCGGCTGGAGCGCGGCCCGATCGCCGTGACGGACACGCAGGGCTGGGCCGAACAGCCTACGCCCACTGCCGCCCAGCGCGTTTTCAGCGCCGTCGAGCAGGACGGCGCCGGGCTGATGGTCGCGGCGCGCGGCCTGCCGGAATACGAGCACGTCCGCGACGCGAGCGAGTCCACGCTGGCGCTCACGCTGCTGCGCGCGGTGGGCTGGCTCTCGCGGGACGATCTGGCCTGCCGTCCGGGCCACGCGGGGCCGGGCCGCCCCACGCCCGGCGCGCAGTGCACCGGCCCGGCGAGCTACGACTACAGCCTGATCCCGTTCGGCGGCGAGTCGTTCGGCCTGGTCGAAGCCGCGCACGCGGCCTTCGCCTTCGCCGCGCCCCTGCGCGCCGCCGCCAGCGAAGCGGCCCAGGGACCGCTGCCGCCCGAACTGCAGTTCGTGGCGCTCGAACCCGCCGCGTGGGTCCTGACCGCGCTCAAGCCCGCCGAGTCCGGCGAGGGGATCGTCGTGCGCTTCTACAACAGCAGCGCCGCCGCCGTCGCGGGCCGGGTCGAATTCGGCCTACCCGTGGACGAGGTGACACCGGTCAACCTGCTCGAGGAACCGGTCGAACTGCCGGGGATGCGAGTCGAGGGGCGCGCCGCCTGGCTGGACGTGCCGGGCAAGCGCATCGTGACGCTGCGGGTCGCCTTCGCGGCGCGCTAAGCCCTGTTTCCATCACGACGAGGAGCACAGGCATGCGCGACGACAATTCTGATCCCGCGCCATACCGGGGCGCACAGCCCGGCGACACCATCACCTTCGGCGTGTATCCGCAGGCGGCGCACGGCGCGGACCGAACGCCGATCACGTGGCGGGTGCTGCACAACGCCGGCGAGGAGCTGTTCCTTCTGAGCACGACCATTCTGGACTGCAAGCGGTATCATAGCGCGTTCGTGGACGTGACGTGGCGTGACTGCGATTTGCGGCAGTGGCTGAACGGCGCGTTCTACGCCGCCGCGTTCGATTCCGCCGAGCAGGGACTCATCAAGACGACGCGCTGCACGGACAATGGCGCGGGCAGCCCGGACACGGACGACAACGTGTTTCTGCTCAACATCGCCGAAGTGAAGACAGCGACCGATCACCTCGGCAAGGATTTTCGCCGCGCCATCGGGACGGAATTCGCCAAAGTCAAGAAAGCCGACGGGTGTCATTTGTACGTGTACGACAAGAGCGTCAGCGAAGACTATCTGACCGTCAACGGCGAAAAGCATGGCTGCTCGTGGTGGTGGCTGAGAAATCAAGGCACGCTGAAAGACAAAGGCAACGACCCATCACGTGCCGTGTTCGTCGGCACGCGCGCCAGCATCCGCCACTACGCGCGAGTCAATCGCACCGGCTACGGCGTGCGCCCCGCGCTCAAACTGGATCTCCGGTGAGCGGAGCCGGGTATTCCCGCCGGCGCCCGAATCGAAACGGGCGGGATCGCCTCCCGCCCTCGTGCTGCCCGGCGTTGGCGCGCGCTAGCGGCGCGTCAGGGTGGGATCGAACGCGTCGCGCAGGCCATCGCCCACGAAGTTGAACGCCAGCACGATGATGCTGATCAGCGCCCCCGGCACGACCCACATCCACCACGCGGTGAGCATCCAGGCCTTGGCGTCTTCCAGCATGTTGCCCAGGCTGGCATCCGGCGGCGGCACGCCCAGGCCGATGTAGCTCAGCGCGGACTCGCTCAGAATGGCGGACGGGACGACCAACGTGGCCGCGACGACGATCGGCGACAGCGCGTTGGGCAGCAGGTGGTGCAGGACCAGGCGGCGGGACTGCGCGCCCACCGCGCGGGCCGCCAGCATGTAGTCGCGCTCTTTGAGCGCCATGAACTCCGCCCGCACCAGCCGCGCCACGTCCATCCAACTGAAGAAGCCGAGGATCAGGATCAGGTTCCAGATGCTGGGGTCCAGAATGGCGTTGAGCGCCAGGAACAGGATGAAGCTGGGCACCGACAGGAACACGTCCACGACCCGCATCAGGACGTTGTCGACCATGCCGCCCGCGTACCCCGCGACGGCGCCCACCAGCACGCCAACCACGATGCTGATCAGCATCGCCATGAACCCCACGCCCAGCGACACCCGCATCCCGTACAGCGCGCGCGAGAACAGGTCGCGGTTGTAGTTGTCGGTGCCGAACGGATGCTCCAGGCTGGGCGGTTGGGGCGTGCCGCGCACCACCAGCGGGTTGCGCGGGTCGATGTCGTTCGGGTTGTAGGGCGCGATCTGATGGGCGAACAGCGCCAGCGTGCCGAGCACGACCAGCAGCACGAGGCTGAACAGCGCCAGCCGGTGCCGCCGGAAACTGCGCCACGTCAGCCGCCAGAGGCTGTCCTGCCGGGCGTCTGCATCGAGGGTGATGACTGCGTTACTCATAACGGATCCGGGGGTCGGCCCAGTGATAGGCCAGATCGGCCAGGAAATTGCCGAGGACGATGAAGATGGCGGAAATCATGGTGACGCCCATGATGACCGGGTAGTCACGCCGCAGCGCCGCGTTGACGGCGAGGCGACCCATGCCCGGCCATCCGAAGACGAACTCGATGATGAACGCGCCGGACACCAACTGGGGGATCGACAGGCCGCCGATCGTGATCATGGGCAGCAGCGCGTTGCGCAGCGCGTGGACGCGCAGCACCCGCCGCTCGCGCGCGCCCTTGGCCCGCGCCGTGCGGATGTAATCCTGGTTCAGCACGTCCAGCAGGCTCGAGCGCTGGTAGCGCGCCCACCGCGCGATCGAGGCCGCGCTGAGCGCGATGGTGGGCAGGATCAGGTGCTCCGCCACATCGCGGACGGCGCGCCAGCCTTCGTAGTTCTCGCGCACGTCGTGCATCCCCGTCGAGGGCAGCCACCCCAGCTCGACGGCGAACACCTGGATCAGAAACAGGGCCACCACGAACCCCGGCACGCTCAGCCCGATGAACGAGACGACGGTGATCACGTAGTCGAACACGGTGTAGCGGTAGATCGCCGACAGAATCCCGACCGGGATCGCCAGGATCACGGTCAGCGCGAGCGACGTGAAGCCGAGCAGCGCCGTGTTGGGCAGGCGCTCGCCGATCTCGTCCGTCACCGGGCGGCGCCCGGACAGCGAAAAGCCCAGGTCGCCCTGCACCGCGTTCCCCAGCCAGCGCACGTACTGGACCGGCAGCGGATCGTCGATCCCCAGGTCGGCGCGCAGGCGGGCGAGGTCTTCGGCGCTGGGCGGCGGCTTGTTGGGGTCGATGTAGACCACCGTGGGATCGCCCGGCGCGAGGCGGATGATCAAAAACGCCAGGATCGAGATGCCGATCAGCAGCGGGATCGTCTGGACGACCCGCCGAATCAAAAAACGCGTCATGCTTCACTCACCGTCGGGCACGTGGGTTACCGGCGCCGGGGGCTGCAAAGCGGCCCCCGGCACACACGCGTCTGGCTCCGCGAACGGGCCAGCTCAGTTTAGTTCTGGTAGATCCGCTCCGGGTGACGGAAGTTGGTCCCCAACGAGATGTCGAGCACCGCATCGTCGATGTTGAAGCGGCTGCTGAGCACCGCCGGCTCGGTGTTGCGATAGAGCGGCAGCGTGGGCAGTTCTTCCCACAGGATCACCTCGATCTGCTCGTAGATCGCCATGCGCGCATCGAAGTCCGTCTCCACGCGCGCGGCCTCGAACAGCTCGTTCACCTCTTCGTTGCGATAGTTCGGGATGTTCGGCCCCAGGGCGTCGGTCCACATGTAGAAGTTCGCATAGCTGTTCGGCTCCGGGCCGATCACGCTCCAGCCGGAGGTGTGCACCTCGAACGGCTTGTCGACCACGCGCTCCTGGTAGATCTGCTCGACCAGGGTGGACAGGTCGCGCAGTTCCAGTTCCGTCTGCACGCCGATGTCCTCCCAGAACGCCTGGACGACGACGGCGTAGTCGGAATAGTCGCGGAAGCCGCCGGAGAACGACGCGATCGTGATGACCCACGGCTCGCCGTCCACGTCGCGGACGCCGTCACCGTCGGAGTCGGTGATCCCGGCCTCGTCGAGCAGCGCGCCCGCCCGTTCCGGATCGTAGTCGTAGCCGCCGAGCTTGTCCTGCCGGTAGAACGGCACCACATGGTCGAAGTGCGAGTTGTGGACCACGCCGTACCCCTGGCGCACGATGTCCACCACGGCCTGCCGGTCGATCGCCATCATCAGCGCCTGCCGCACGCGCACATCCTGGAACTTGGGATTGTCCAGGTTGAAGAACATCTGGAACAGGCTGTCCTGCTCGGCAATCGACACGGTGAACTCGGGATTATCCTGGAACGTCGGGACCGACGCGCCCGGAATATTCGGCAGGAAATCGACCTCGCCGGTTTGCAGCGCGGCGACCTGGGTCTGCTCATCGGGGATGATGCGGAAGATCAGGCGGTCGATGCACGGGCGGCCCCGGAAGTAGTCCTCGTTGGCTTCCAGGACGATGCTCTCGGCGGTGTTCCATTCCACGACCTTGAACGGGCCGGTCCCGATCGGGGCGCGGTTGAACGGGCCTTCGCGCAGGTCCTGGCCCTCGAGGGCATGCCTGGGCACAATCGGCACGCTAATGTCGGTGAAGAACGACGCGTTGGGCGCGTTCAGCGTGGCGACGACGGTGTAATCATCGGCAGCCTCGAACTGGATCGGCTCGTCGCCCTGCATAAAGCGCGGGCGGAACGGCGCGATATCGGCCTCGGACGTCTGGATCGTCTGGAACGTGTAGACCACGTCCTCGGCGGTCAGTTCTTCGCCGTCATGCCATTTCACGCCCTGGTGCAGGTTGAAGGTCCACGTCAGGCCATCCTCGCTCACGCTCCAGCTTTCGGCCAGGTCGCCCTTGATCTCGGTGCCCCAGTTCTCGCCGCCCAGCGTCAGCGGGTTGAAGACGTACGACAGCACCGCAACCGAGGCGCCGTCGTTGGCATAGATGCCGTTGAGGCTCACCGGATCATCGGTGATGGCCGTGATCAGCGTGCCGCCGGTGTTCGGGCAGGCGAACTCGTCGGACTGTGCGGCAGCCGGCGCGGGCCCGACCGACGGGCTTCCGGCCAGCACGGCGATCACCGCCAGCACGATCAAACCTGATACCATTTTCAGACGCATGTTGTTTTCTCCTTGTTGTGTAATTAAATCGACCCTCTAGGGATCATCTGGCCGGGCGTGCACCAGCGCCAAACCGTGACCGGGAGCAGGTAACAATTCAGGGGAACAGCTATCCCTGATCGCCCATCTGCCGGATGCGGTCTCAGGGATGTTAACAGGTAGTATATACCGCTATCGTCAGATCAACAACTGCTTGCGGCCCGTTTCGGCTGGTTTGCGCTCGACTGTGTTGATTCCGGGGGGCATTTTCCCCTAAGATAAATGCATGTCGATGTAGCACATCCCGTTCGCGCAAGCTGTTGTGAGCAGGCGCATCGCCGCCTCGCCAACGCCCTGCACTTCCTGCTCCTGTGGACGGCGAAACCAGCAAGCCAACCTCCGGTTCGACAAGTAGAGCACAGGAAGGGAAGAACCATGAACGATCGACAGACCGCACGACTCGCGCTGTTCAGGATCGTGGTAGCGGCGGGCTTGTTGCTCGCCTTTGGCGCGCTGCCCCACACCCCGGCCAGCCACGCGGCGGCGCTCCCGCCGGGCGACTGGTGGCTGGTGATCCATGACCAGTGCGAGGACACGCTACACTGGATCAGCCCGGCGGGTGAATTCGCCTCGATCCCGCGCCCCACCCTGCCGGACGAAGCGGCGGGAACGCCGTGCAGCTTCAAGCCGATGCACATCTCGCAGGATGGCCGCTATTTCGTCGGCGTGGCGTCGCTGAACAGCGGGCGGGCGGGCATCGGCTTTTTCGACCTGCAAACGGGGGCGCTGCTTCAGGTTCACCAGGCCCAACCGGATGAGATGATCGTCCTGGGCGACCGCTACTCGTCCGATGCGGCGAACCGCATCGCGGTCGGATTTGCGAACGAGCCCGGCGCGGCGCGCGCGTGGCGCGTGATCGTCTTCGACCTGACGACCGGCGACGTGCTCGACATCCTGACCAGCAGCGGCGCCGAGATCGCCGGCTTCGTGGGCGGCGAATTCCTGGCAACTGCCGAAACCATCCCGCACGTGACGCTGCTCGCCGACGACGAGGCGACCGGCACCTATCACGCGCAGATCCGGTTCGACCCGCTCGAACCGGGCGACGAGCCGCTCGGCGCGGTGGCGTGGTACCCCTACGGCGCGCCCGGCGTCGTGCAGGAGTTGATCAGCAGCCCGTACACCGCGGCGGACATGGACACCCTGCCCACCGGCGACGCGATCCTGGCGTATGCCGACCCCGCGTACCCGGCGGGCCCACCCCTGGGCACCCCGCCGCACGCGATCACGACCAACGCGATCGGCACGCTGCGCCCCAGCGGCCCGGACGACATCAACCCGCCGCGCCAGCTCTTTTTCGCGGACGGGGTGCACACGCTCTACCGGCCCCAGTGGGCGGCGGACGGCGACATCCTGCTGTTCCGGTCGTCGGATGGCGCGGATGAAAGCGTCCGGTGGCTGCGGTCGGGAACGGCGATCATGCTCACGATGGAAGAGCAGATCGGCCAGCTACTCGGCGTGCCGGTGGGGTTCGTCTACAACGTGGACGACGAGATTTACTACATGGACGTCGCCGGTACCGCGCCCACCGGCCCGGTCTTCACCGATCCCATGTTGAGCGGCGAGGCGGCGTTCGTGTGGGCGACGGCATTCGGCGACCCGGCGCTGGCGCTGGACACCCCGGTGATCCCCTCCATCCCGGCGACGCTGGTACCGCCGCCGACGCCGATCAGCCCGACCTCCCCCGCTGTGCCGACGCCGACCACCGTGCCGCCCACCCCAGCAGCCGGCGGGCCGGACCTGTTCGTGAGCGAGTTTTCGCTGACACCCGCCAGCCCGGTCCAGGGCCAGCCGGTCGAAGTGCGCGTTGGCGTGTACAACGGCGGCAGCGCGGCGGTCTCAAGCCCGTTCCGCATCGAGTGGTATCCGGGCGAAAGTTTCAGCGCGCCGGGCTGCGACTGGACGCTGGACAGCATGGCGGCGGGCGGCGGGCGCATCCTCACCTGCACGTACGCGGGCTATCCAAGCTGGTACGCGTCGATCAACACGCGCGTGCTGGTCGATACGGCCAACGCCATCGCGGAAACCAACGAAGCCAACAACGGCTTTACGCAGACGATCACGGTCAGCGCGCCGGTCACCGTCCAGCCCGACCTGTTCGTGAGCGAGTTCTCGCTGTCGCCCGCCAGCCCGGTCCAGGGCCAGCCGGTCGAGGTGCGCGTCGGCGTGTACAACGGCGGCAGCGCGGCGGTGGCGGGCAGCTTCCGCATCGAGTGGTATCCCGGCGAGGGTTACGCCACGCCGGGCTGTGACTGGACGCTGGACAGCATGGCCGCCGGTGGCGGGCGCATCCTCACCTGCACCTACGCGGGCTACCCAAGCTGGTATCCCTCGATCAACACCAAAGTCGTGGTCGATACGGCCAACGCCATCGCGGAGAGCAACGAAGGCAACAACACCTACACCCAGGCGGTCACGGTCACCGAGCCGGTCACCGCCCAGCCCGACCTGTTCGTGAGCGAGTTCTCACTGTCGCCCGCGACCCCCGTGCAGGGTCAGACCGTCCAGGTACGGGTGGGCGTGTACAACCGCGGCGACGCGGCGGTTTCCAGCACGTTCCGCGTGGATTGGTACCCCGGCGAGAACTACCCCACCCCGGCCTGCGAGTGGCTGCTGGACAGCCTGGCGGCGCGCGGTGGGCGAATCCTGACCTGCAACTACGCGGGCTACCCAAGCTGGTACCCGTCGATCAACACCAAGGTCGTGGTCGACCGGACGGGCGACATCGCGGAGAGCGACGAGAGCAACAACACGTACATCCAGGCGGTCACCGTGGCGCAGCCCTGAGCGCACCGCGCCAGGGTAACCAGAATAGAACCGTCCAGCGGCGCTGGGGCAGCCCGGCGCCGCTGGTTTGCCATCACACCCCGGCGGCGCGCATCTGCCTTGTGAGAATACGTTTTCTCGGCTCGATTGGCCTTGTGTGTTAAACTCGGGCCCGCCCGAACGCCAGTTTACATGGGCGGGACTGAACGCGCCCTGTCCAGACCGTGTGCTCAATCACATGATAGAAAGGTGATCGAAGATCGTGATGCAGAAGAAGACGCTAGCCAACTACATCGACGGAACGTGGCAGAAGTCCGCCGCCAGCGAATACCAGGACGTGGTCAACCCGGCGACCGGCGACGTCATGGCCGAGGTCCCACTGTCGCCCCCGGAAGAAGTCGACCGGGTCGCGCAGGTGGCCGCCGCAGCTGCCGACTCCTGGCGGCGCGTCCCGGCAACCGAGCGGGTCCAACACCTGTTCAGGCTCAAAACGCTGCTGGACGAGAACATCGACGAGCTGGCGCGCGCGATCACCAATGAAAACGGCAAGACGTTCGCGGAGGCCAGGGGCGAGATGGTGCGCGCGATCGAAAACGTCGAAGTCGCGTGCGGCATTCCGACCCTGATGCAGGGCACCGTGTCGGAGGACATCGCGGCGGGCATCGACGAGATGATGATCCGGCAGCCGGTGGGTGTGGCGGCCATCATCGCGCCGTTCAACTTCCCCGGCATGATCCCGTTCTGGTTCCTGCCTTACGCGGTGGCGACCGGCAACACGGTCATCGTCAAACCGTCGGAGCGCTGCCCGATGACGATGCACCTGGCCTTCGAACTGCTCGAAGCGGCGGGCTTCCCGCCGGGCGTGGTCAACCTGGTGAACGGCGGCCCGGACTGCGTGAACGCGATCCTCGATCATCCCGCGATCGACGCGGTGAGCTTCGTCGGCTCGACCCCCGTCGCGCGCCACATCTACGCGCGCGCTTCGGCCAGCGGCAAGCGCGTCCAGGCGCAGGGCGGCGCCAAGAACCCGGTCGTCGTGCTGCCCGATGCCGACCTGGACATGACGACGCGTATCGTCAACGACAGCGCCTTCGGGAACGCGGGCCAGCGCTGCCTGGCGGCGGCCCTGGCGATCACGGTCGGCGAGGCGCGCGACACGTTCACCGAAGCGATCGCCGAGGCGGCGGCGCGGCGCGTGGTCGGCTATGGCCTGGATGACGGCGTGACGATGGGGCCGGTCATCACGCCCCAGAGCAAGGCGCGGATCGAAAGCCTGATCCAGACCGGCCTGGACGAAGGCGCCCGCGCGGTGCTCGACGGGCGCAACAGCCCCGTCGCCGGGTACGAGCGCGGCAACTTCCTGCGGCCCACCATCCTGGGCGACGTCCCGCCAGGCAGCACCATCGCCCGCACGGAGATCTTCGGCCCGGTGCTGGGCCTGATGCACGCCGAGACGGTCGACGACGCGATCGCGCTGGTCAACAGCGGCGAATACGGGAACATGGCCTGCCTGTTCACCAGCAGCGGGGCGGCGGCGCGCAAGTTCCGCTACGAGGTGAAGGCCGGCAACATCGGCATCAACATTGGCGTCGCCGCGCCGATGGCGTTCTTCCCGTTCAGCGGGTGGAAGGCGAGCTTCTTCGGCGTGCTGCACGGCCAGAGCCACCACGCGGTGGAGTTCTACACCCAGACGAAAGTCGTCGTCGAGCGCTGGCCGAAAGAGTGGTCGCGCAAGTTCTAACCGCGCGGCGATCCCCTGCGCGCCCCCTCCCGATCACGCACGGTAACGATGCCGGCCCCCAGCGGGTAGGACCGGCATCGCCGCTTTGTGAAGCGAATCACTTGACACCTCAATCGATTTGCGGTTTAATGTGATCGAAGCGCTTCGATCAGAATTTTACGGTCAATACTGCGTTTTCGAAGACAGGTTTTTAGGTCATGCCACCCACGATTAAACAAGTCGCCGAGCGAGCCGGTGTATCGATGTCCACCGTCTCGCACGTCCTCAACGGGACGCATTTCGTCAGCCCGGAGCTGACCCAGCGCGTGCTCAACGCCGTGCAGGAATTGGACTACCGGCTCAACCCGGTGGCGCGCAGCCTGGCCGGCGGGCGTTCCGGCGTGATCGGCGTGATGATCCCGGAGGTCGCCGTCAGCTACAGCGGCGAGATCCTGCGCGGCATCGACGAAGAACTGGCGAGCGCCGGGTACGATCTGCTGCTGCACACCACGCACAACCAGCGGGTCAAAGAGCCGGTGTTCGTCCACACGCTGGCGCACGGGCTGACCGAAGGGCTGCTCCTGCTGCTGCCATCCGACCCGAACGCGTATCTCGCGCCCCTGCACAAGAAGAATTTCCCGTACGTCGTGATCGATCACCAGGGCTTCGACGATTTCAGCCCGACCGTGGTTTCGACCAACTGGCGCGGCGCGTTCGACGCCACCCAGTACCTGATCGAGCTAGGGCACCAGCGGATCGGTTTCGTGGCGGGCGCGTCCCACACCAGCAGCGCCCTCGAACGCCTGCAGGGCTATCGCGCCGCGCTGCAACAGGCCGGGATCCCGTTCGATGCCGAGTTGGTGCGCGAAGGCTACTTTCTGCGTACGCCGTCGTACGAGGCAGCGCTCCACCTGCTGGATCTGCCGGACCCGCCGACCGCGATCTTCACCGCCAACGACGTATCAGCATTCGGTGTCATCGACGCGATTCACAGCCGCGGGCTGCACTTTCCGGACGATGTCTCGGTGATCGGCTTCGACGACATCCCCGAAGCGGCGGCGGCGCGCCCCGCCCTGACGACCGTCCGCCAGCAGTTGGTGGAGATGGGCCGGACGGCGGTGCGAATGCTGATGGAATACATCACCCAGCCGGAGCGCCCCATGCAGCGCGTCACCCTGGGCACAGAGTTGATCATCCGCGAGTCATGCAAGCCGCCAAAGAATTCTGCGTGAACAGCATGATCCTGAGCTAGAAAGGAGTGAACCGAGAGCCAACTGAGACACCGCGTTTCGTGTTTGACGTTCGATCTCGTAATAGCCGCAATAGACAAGGAGTCTCTGACATGCGTAAACTGTTGATTCTGGCGCTGATTCTGGTCATGGTGGTGGGCACCGGCTCGCTGGCGAGCGCCCGCCAGACCAAACAAATCACTTTCTGGCACATTCAGGTCACCGGCACCGGGCCGGAGCTGATCCAGCAAGCGGTGGACCGCTATATGGCGGATAACCCGGACGTGGAAGTCGAAGTCGTGCCGATGCAGAACGACCCGTACAAGACCCGCATCCGCACCGCGATGGGCGCCGGCGACGCGCCGTGCGTGTTCATGTCATGGGGCGGCGGCCCGCTGTACGAATACGTCCAGTCCGAGCAGGTGCTGGACCTGACCCCGTACATGATGGAAGACGACTACTACACCCGCTTCCTGCCCGCCTCGCTGAGCAACGTCACGTTCGACGAGAAAATCTGGGGCGTCCCGGTCGAGAATACGGCCGTCGCCGTGATCTTCTACAACAAGCAGATCTTCGAGGACTACGGGCTCGAAGTGCCCGCGACCTGGGATGAGCTGTTGGAAGTGGCGCAGACCCTGATCGACAACGGGATCGCGCCCTTCTCGCTGGCGAACAAGACCAAGTGGACCAGCTCCATGTACTACATGTACCTGGTCGATCGTCTGGGCGGCCCCGAAGTCTTCGCTTCGGCGGCGAACCGGACCGGCGGCTCGTTCGAGGACCCGGTCTTCGTCCAGGCGGGCGAGATGGTGCAGCAGCTCGTGGAAATGGGCGGCTTCAACGAGGGCTTCAACGGCCTCGACTACGACACCGGCCAGGGCCGCATGCTGATGTACGCCAACCAAGCCGCGATGGAGCTGATGGGTAGCTGGGAAGCCTCGAACTTCCTGGCCGAGAACGAAGAGTTCTTCAACGACTCCCTGGGCGTCTTCCCGTTCCCGGCGGTCGAAGGCGGCGCGGGTGATCCGAGCAACGTCGTCGGCACCGTTGGCGACAACTACTACCACATTGCGCCCACCTGCGAGTATCCGGATGAAGCCTTCCAGATGCTCCAGTACCTGATCGACGACGAATCGGTCGCGCTGCGCGTGGAAGCCGGGCGTATTCCGCCGGTGGTGGGCGTGGCCGACATGATCGAAGACCCGATGCTCAGCCAGATCATGGACATCGTAGAGAACGCGGCCAGCGTGCAACTCTGGTATGATCAGTACCTGCCGCCGGAACTGGGTGAGGTCCACAAGGACGTCATGCAGGCTCTGTTCGGCCTGGAGATCACGCCAGAGCAAGCCGCCGCACAGCATGAAGAGGCGGTCGCCGAGTACTTCGGCAAGTAACGCGGCACTGCATCCGCTGTCCTTTACGAACTGAATGGGGAGTGGGCCGTGAATGGGCCGGCCCACTCCCGGCTGAGGAGCAATTCGATGAACTCTGTGGCCCACGTGCGAGAAACAGGCCAATTCGGGCGCTGGCGCCTCCTCCCCCGTTTGAACGCCGACACGCTGACCATCTTTCTGTTTTTGCTGCCAACGCTGGTGTTGATCGGCATCTTCGTCATCTGGCCGATTGTCAACTCCTTCCAATTGAGCTTTTATAAGTGGAACGGCATCGCCCCCACGCGCGAATTTATCGAGTTCGACAACTGGTCACGCCTGCTGCGCGACGACATCTTCGTCAAAGCCTTTCGCAACAATCTGGTCGTCGTCTCGCTGTCGATCGCGATCCAGATGCCGATCGGCATGGGGCTGGCCGTCCTGCTCGACCAGGGTGGGCGCTTCTTCCTGTTCCGACTGTTCAAGACGATCTATTTCTTCCCGATGCTGATGTCGTCGGTCGCGATCGGGATCCTGTTCAAATACATTTACGACCCGTCTTTCGGTCTCATCAACCCGGCCCTCGAAGCCGTTGGGCTGGACTCGTGGACGCGGGCCTGGCTCGGCAATACGGACACCTCGCTGTATGCGGTCATCGCGGTCATTTGCTGGCAGTACACGCCGTTTTACATGGTGCTGTTCCTGGCCGCCCTGACGAGCGTCCCCGAAGAACTGCGCGACGCCTCGCTGATCGACGGCGCGGGCGAGGGGCGCTATTACTGGCACATTGCCCTGCCCCTGGTGAGTGGCACCGTCCGCACGGCGATCATTCTCTCGCTGATCGGGTCGCTCAAATATTTCGACCTGATCTGGGTCATGACGGAGGGCGGGCCGAGCAATTCGTCGGAACTCATGGCGACGTATATGTACAAGAAGGCGTTCCCCTCGTTCGAAGTCGGTTACGGCAGCACGGTGGCCTCGGCGCTGTTCATCATCGTGATGGGTCTGGCGGTGTTCATGCTGCTCTTCACGCGGCGCTTCGAGACTGAGGTGTAAGGGCCATGTCGAAGCGAGATCCACTCAAGATGGTGTCCCTGCTGGCGATCGGCATGGTCTGGCTGGTCATCGCCGGCATGCCGTTCTACTTCATGGCCATGACCGGTTTCAAGGGCCAGTTCGAGCTGTTTTCGGGCAGGTCGGTCTTCGCCTTTCCCGAAGACCCCTCGTTCCAAAACTATGAAGAGGTGCTGACGTCCGGCTCGTTCTTCACGTACGTGCGCAACAGCCTGGCGATTGTGGGCGTCTCCGTCGTGCTGATTTTGCTCTTTGGATCGATGGCGGCCTACATTTTCGCCCGGTTCCGATTCCGGCTCAACCGCCCGCTGTTCATCCTGATCATCGCCGGGCTGGTCATCCCGGTGCACGTCACGCTGATCCCGGTCTACCTCTTCACGCGCGAGATCGGCCTGTACGACTCGCTGTGGGCGCTGCTGGGGCCGTACGTCGCCTTCAACCTGCCGCTGACGATCTTCATCCTGACCGATTTTATGCGTCTGATCCCCCGCGAGATTCAGGAGGCGGCGTACATCGACGGCAGCGGGCCGATCCGGTTTTTCTTCCGCATGGCGCTGCCGCTCTCGACGCCCGGCCTGGCGACGATGGCCGTCTACAACTCAGTCATATTGTGGAACGAGTTTGTATTCGCGTTCGTGCTCATCACCTCGCCGGACAACCGCCCGCTGCCGCTGGCGATCTGGGAATACCAGGGGCAGTACGCGATGAACATCCCGGCGATTATGTCCGTATTGACGCTGTCGGCGCTGCCCCTGATCCTGATCTATATCGTGGGCCAGGAGCGCGTGCTGAAAGGCATGATGGCCGGCGCCCTGAAGTGACTTTTTGACTCACCACCGAGAAGGACTACTGTCATGGTTCAAAACACACCAGTATACAAGAACGCAGCCAGGCCCGTCGACGAGCGCGTCAGCGACCTGCTCGGGCGCATGACCCTGGCGGAGAAGCTGGCCCAGATCACCAGCGTGTGGGTCTACGAGCTGTTCGAAGCCACCCGGTTCTCCGAGCAAAAAGCCCGCCAGCGAGTCGGGGACGGCATCGGGCAGATCACCCGCCTCGGCGGCGCCAGCAATTCCCCGCCCCAGCAAAGCGCCGAGCTGGCAAACCAGATCCAGCGCTTTCTCACCGAGCACACGCGGCTGGGCATTCCGGCCCTGGTTCACGAGGAGAGCTGCAGCGGGTACATGGCGATGGGCGCGACGTGCTTCCCGCAGATCATCGGCGCCGCCAGCACGTGGAATCCGGACCTCGTCGAGCAGATGGCCGCCGTGATCCGCGCCCAGATGCGCGCCGTGGGGGCGCACCAATCGCTGGCGCCTGTGCTGGACATCGCGCGCGATCCGCGCTGGGGCCGCACCGAGGAGACCTTCGGCGAGGACCCGTACCTCACCGCGCGGATGGGCACCGCCTACGTCACCGGGCTGCAAGGCGACGATTTCAAGACCGGCATCATGGCGACCGGCAAGCACTTTCTCGGCTATGGCGTGACCGAGGGCGGCATGAACTGGGCGCCCGGTCACGTGGGCTGGCGCGAGCTGCGCGAGCTTTTCCTGGTGCCGTTCGAGGCGGCGATCAAAGAGGGCCGGATGGCCTCGATCATGAACTCGTATCACGAGCTGGACGGGATTCCCTGCGCCACGTCCGACCAGATCTTCCGCACGCTGCTGCGCGACGAGCTGGGCTTCGACGGGCTGGTCGTCTCGGACTACTTCGCGATCGACATGATCGGCGCGTATCACAAGGCGGCGCGCGACAAGCGCGAGTCCGCCGTGCTGGCGATGAAGGCCGGCATCGACGTGGAGCTGCCCAGCATCGACTGCTACGGCGAGCCGCTGCGGCAGGCGGTCGAAAGCGGCGAGGTCGAGATGGCGCTGGTCGACGAGGCGGTGAGCCGCATCCTGGCCTGGAAGTTCAACCTGGGCCTGTTCGAAAATCCGTACGTCGACACCGGGGCGGCCCCGGCGGTCTTCGACACCGCCGAACAGCGCGCGCTGGCCCGCGAGATCGCCCGCCAGTCGTGCGTGCTGCTCAAGAACGAGGGCGGCCTGCTCCCGCTCGCCAAGGACGCCGCCTCGATCGCGGTCATCGGCCCCAACGCCGACAGCCTGCGCAACCTGATGGGCGATTACTCCTACCCGGCGCACATCGAGGCGCTGGCCGAAACCACCGCGTTCACCGTGTTCGAAACGCCGCAGTTCGACGACATTGCGCTCGTGGAGGCGCCGGTCGAAATGGTGAGCGTGCTGCAGGGCATCCGGGCGCAGGTGTCCGGCGCGACCCAGGTGCGCTACGCGAAGGGCTGCGACGTGATGAGCCACGACACGTCCGGTTTCGACGAGGCGGTGCGCATCGCCCGCGACTCGGACGTGGCGGTCCTGGTCATGGGCGACAAGGCCGGTCTCACGCTCGACTGCACCACGGGCGAATCGCGCGACCGGGCCGAGCTGGGCCTGCCGGGCGTGCAGGCGGAGCTAGTCCGGGCGGTGCTCGCGACGGGCACGCCGGTCGTGCTGGTGCTCGTCACGGGGCGCCCGCTGACGCTCACCTGGATGACCGACGAGATTCCCGCCATCCTGGAGGCGTGGCTCCCCGGCGAGGAAGGCGGCAACGCGGTCGCGGATATCCTGTTCGGGGACGCCAACCCCGGCGGCAAGCTGACCATGTCCTTCCCGCGCCACGCGGGCCAGATCCCCGTCTTCTACAATCACCGGCCATCTGGCGGGCGCTCGCACTGGCAGGAAGATTACGTCGAGACCAGCGTCAAGCCGCAGTACCCGTTCGGCTTTGGCCTGAGCTACACCGAGTTCACGATCGACAACCTGGAGATCGCGCCGGGGCAGGTCCAGGCTGGGGACGCGGTGACGATCAGCGTCGCGGTGACCAACACCGGCCCGCGGGCGGGCGACGAGGTCGTGCAGTTGTACACGCACACGACCGCCACCGGCATCACGCGCCCGGTTAAGGAACTGAAGGGCTTCAAGCGCGTGACGCTCGAACCGGGCGAAACCCGGACGGTGCGCTTCACGCTCGCGGCCAACCAGCTTGGCTTTTACGACCGCGACCGGCGTTTCGTGGTCAAGCCGGGCACGGTCGACGTGATGGTCGGCAACTCGTCAGCCAACCTGCCCTGCCAGGGCACGTTCGAGATCACCGGCCCGGTGACGGACGTTGCGCGGACGAAAGTCTACTTCAGCACGGCGGAAGTCGAGTAACCGGCGGGCCAGCCGTTGCGCGATTATTGGGCCGGCGCTTCCCACAGTTGGGCCGGACCATATCGCCGGACCGGGAAACAGTCTCTCTTGTGACGGGGCGACCGCATCGATTGAGGTGCGGTCGCTTCGTGCGGGGGATCTCGCGCCGGGCGCCAAACTGAATATTGACATTTTGGTCTTCCAAATTTATAATTACACTGGCATTCCTCCAGACAGCCATCTCCCTTTCTTGCGCAACCACCATCTTGATTGCGAGCGACAGGGTCGACGTCGCGCCCATTTGGGCTGTATCAGCGACTTCGCGATCGGCGTTTGGCGGGTGCCGGAACGATTGATAGACCACATAACCACTATAGGAACATAATGGCACAAAAACTACAGATCACTCCCCTGGGCGGCCTGGGGGAAATAGGCAAAAACATGACTGTCTACGAATACGGCCGCAACATGATTATCGTCGATTGCGGGGTGAAATTCCCCGATAACGATATGTACGGCATCGACCTGGTGCTGCCGGACTTCGATTACGTCGTCCAGAACCAGGATCGCCTGCGCGGGATCATCCTGACGCACGGCCACATGGATCACATCGCGGCCCTGCCCTACCTGCTGCGCGACATCGACGCGCCGATCTACGGCACGCCGCTCACGCTGGGGCTGGTCGAGCGCCAGCTCAAAGAGAAGCACGTGCTGGACCGAGCCGACCTGCGCACGCTGACGAAGAACGAAACGCTGCACTTCGGGCCGTTTCACGTCACGCCGTTCGCTGTGGCGCACTCCATCCCGGACTCGGTCGGGTTCGTGATCGATACGCCCGCCGGCACGATCGTCCACACCGGCGACTACAAGCTCGACGAGACGCCCGCCGGTGGCCGCACGACCGACCTGGACAGCCTGCGCGCGCTGACGAAAAACGGCGTGCTGGCGCTGGTCGGTGACAGCACCAACGCGGATCGCCCAGGGCGCACCGAAACCGAGCGCGTCGTCGGCGAAACGCTGGACCGCCTGCTGGCCGGGGCGAAGGGCCAGCGCGTGATCATCGCGACGTTCTCGTCGGTGCTCGCCCGCCTGCAGGAGATCATGACCCTGGCGCACAAGCACGGGCGCAAGGTCGCCTTGACGGGCCGCAGCCTGATCGAGAACGTCGCCCTGGCGCGCGAGTTGGGCTACCTGGACGTCCCCGCCGGCGTGCTGGTCGACGTCAACGCGCGGGTGCCCAAGCACAAAATGGTCGTGCTGGCAACCGGGTCGCAGGGCGAGCCGCGTTCCGCGCTCAACCAGATGGCAAACGACGAGCACCGCCAGATCAAGGTTGGGCAGGGCGACCTGGTGATCATCTCCGGCGGGACGATCCCCGGCAACGAGGAAGTCGTCGGCCAGATGCTCAACAAGCTGTTCGAGCGCGGTGCTAACGTGATCTACGGGCGCATGGACACCGTCCACGTCTCCGGGCACGGCAGCCGCGACGAACTGCGCACGATGATTGAAACCGTCCGGCCCCGGTTCATGATCCCGGCGCACGGCGAAGCGCGCCACCTGCACCTGCACGCGCAGCTCGCAGCCGAGGCGGGCCTGCGCCCGGAGGACATCTTCATCCTCAAGAACGGCTCGCAGTGGCTCACCGACGGCCAGCGCGCCTGGACGGACGACCCGCTGCCCGTGGCCGATGTGTTGGTCGATGGGCGGCTGATCGGCGAGATCGGCGAGATCGTCATGCGCGACCGGCACCGCCTGTCGCAGGACGGCTTCATCGTCGCGCTGATCCCGGTGGACGCGCAGAACCGCCTGGTGGGCGAGCCACAGATCGTCAGCCGCGGCTTCGTGTATCTCAAAGAGGCCGAAGACCTGGTAGCCGCCAGCCGCGAAGAAATCAAGCGGCAGTACAAGCGCGGCAAGCGCGACGTGCAGAAGGCGCTGGAAGATCTCTTCTACCGCGAGACGCAGTCGCGCCCGGTCGTGCTGCCGCAGTTCATCCGCGTATAGCGCGCCGGGCACCGGCTGCACACGCATGAATGGATATGATATGTCATCGATGACGCAACGCCTGACGGGCACCGTCAAATGGTACAGCACAAGACAGGGTTTTGGTTTCGTCACCCCCGACGCCGGGGGTGATGACGTTTTCGTACACCACTCCGCCCTCAAACAGGGCCTGAGAGCGCGCATCGACGCGGGCGTGCGCGTGGTATTCAACGTCGAGCACCGCAAGAAGGGGCCATCCGCCACCGAGGTAACGCTCGACGAGGCGCCGCCCGCGCCGGAGGCAGCAAGCCCGGCGGCGAGCGGGCATTTCAACGAGCTCGACCTGACGCCGGACCTGCTGCGCGCCGTCGACGAGGCCGGTTACGCCGTACCGACGTCGATCCAGGTGCAGGCCATCCCGCACGTGCTGGCCGGGCGCGACGTCATGGGCTGCGCCCAGACGGGCACTGGCAAAACGGCGGCCTTCGCGCTGCCCATCCTGCAACACCTGGCCGCTTCGTCGAACGGGCACCGCAGCGGCGAGCGCCGGGGACGTCCCGCGCGGCCCACGCGGGCGCTGGTCCTCTCGCCGACGCGCGAGCTGGCGATCCAGATCGGGGACAGCTTCAGCGCCTATGGGCGGCACACCGGGCTGACCAACACGGTGATCTTCGGCGGCGTCGGGCAGAATCCGCAGATCAAGGCGCTGCAGCGCGGCGTGGATATCCTGGTGGCGACGCCGGGGCGGCTGCTCGACCTGATGGGACAGCGGCACGTTGCGCTCGATCAGGTTGAGGTGCTGGTGCTGGACGAGGCCGACCGGATGCTCGACATGGGCTTCATCCACGACGTCAAGCGCATCCTGGCGAAGGTGCCCCGCCAGCGCCAGACGCTGCTGTTTTCGGCCACGCTGCCGCGCGAGATCGTCGAGCTGGCGGCGGACATCCTGCGCGACCCGGTCCAGGTGGCCGTGACGCCCGAACAGCCGACCGTCGAGGCCATCGAGCAGGCGGTGTACTTCGTCCCCAAGCAGAAGAAGCAGGCGCTGTTGGAGCACGTGATCCGCGACGCGAAGATGGCGCGCGTGCTGGTCTTCACCCGCACCAAGCACGGCGCGAACAAGGTCGCCAAGAAGCTCAACCAGGCGGGCATTCAGGCCGAGCCGATCCACAGCAACAAGTCGCAAACGGCGCGGCAGAGGGCCCTCAAGGATTTCCGCGATGGGCGGACGCGCGTGCTGGTGGCGACGGACGTGGTGGCGCGCGGCATCGACGTCGAGGACATCTCGCACGTCATCCAGTTCGACCTGCCCAACGAGCCGGAAACCTACGTCCACCGCATTGGCCGGACGGGGCGCGCAGGCGCGGAGGGCGTCGCGCTGGCCTTCTGTGCCGATGACGAGCGCCCCTTCCTGAAGGATATCGAGAGCCTGATCCGGACCCGCGTGCCGGTTGTGCCCGATCACCCTTACCGGGCGTGAGGGTCGCCGGGCGCGGCCACCTGCCGGAAGCGGACGCCATGCGCCCGCGCCGGAGAGAAGCGCCCCTCCTGGACACGCTCGACGACAAGCTGTAAAGCCACCAGCGCCTCAGTTGATTGGGGCGCTGGTTCGTTCGGGGCCTCGCGCAGAGTCACGCACCCGATCGCCCGCCCGGAGCCAGCCGCCGGCCCCGGCAGCGCGCCGAACAGCCGCGCGTAGCGCTCCGCCGCGAGGTCCATCTCGCGCACGGCGATCTCGATGCCGCGCAGCCCCCACGCGCCGTTGGCGTGCGCCGTCACGGCGAGATCGCGGGCAATGCGCCCCTCACGCGGGGTGACGTCCTCGATCAAAAACGGCGCGAACCCGCCATCGAGCAACGCCAGCTTCCACCGGATCACCGTCCCATCGGCGCGGCGGCGCTCGCCGGGGATCACCTCACCCACCGCCACACCCCCGGCCCGCAGGCGCGCCCGCTCGCCGTCGAGATCGCCTGTGCGCAGCGCGTACCCGGCCAGCCCCTCGCCGTGCCGGAGCAGCACGCCGAAGTCGATGGCGCCGGGGATAGGCGGCTCGCCGGTCGCGGCCAGCAGTTCGAGATACGTCTCGTCGGCGAAGGTGATCAGCGCGTTGTGGGTGGCGCGGTTGGCGTGCACCCCGCCCCGCACCACGGTAAAGCCCAGGTCACGGTAATCTTGCACCGCTGCGTCCAGGTCCGCAACGGCGATCACGGCGTGATCGAGTTGGAGAGTCATGGCCTTTCGCCCCCTTGTGCGGTTAGCGAATGGCCGCGATTATAGCACGCCGCCGCGCTCCACCAGCCCGGCGACCAGCGCGCGGACCTGGGCGATCTCCGTCTGGCGGATGGTGTGCGCGCTGTCCGGCTGGACCTCCACGCGGACGACCGCGCCCAGGTCCTCCAGCACGCGCCCGGTGAGGCGCAGTTGTTCTTCCGTGACCCACGAATCGCGGTTCGCCCCACCCACGTAAACCGGGGTGCCGTCCAGCGAGCCGGGATAGTCCCTCGGCGCGTCGACCGGCCCCAGCAGCGCCCCGCTCAGCACGAACAGCCCGCCATAGCGCCGTGGGTGCCGCGCCACGAATTCGGCGGCCAGACAGGCGCCCTGCGAGAACCCGCCAAGCGCGACGCGCTCCGCGGGAATCCCGGCGTCCGCGATGCGGGCGAGCAGCCCGGCCACCGTCTCGAACGCCGAGGACACGTACGGCTCGTTACCCTCGACCGGGATGAAGCCGGAATTGGGATACCACGTCTGGTTGGCCGCCTGCGGCGCCAGGTAAGCGATGCCGTCCTGGGGCAGCTCCCCGGCCAGCGCCAGGATGCTCTGCGCGGTAGCGCCGCGCCCGTGCAATAGGACGACCGCCGCCCTTGCGCCGTCCAACGGAGTGCCCGCCGTGAAAACCGGTTGGTCCTGGTGAATGCGTGTTTCTGCCATGATGACTGCCTTTCTCGCTTCCGCGAACGCCCGCCCGCTTAGCCGACCGCGTCCTTGACCGCCGGGGCGATCGCGGTGGCGAACGTTTCCATCTGCTCGACCGGGTCGCCTTCCACCGGCCAGAAAACGAACGTGTCCTGCCGGTACTCGCGGACCAACATCGCCAGGTGATCGATCCACTGCTGGGGCGTTCCGGCGTAGTTCTTGCCCTCGAACCCGTCGCGAACCTCACGCCCGGTGATGGTCCCCATCAGGTTGTACATCCGGCGCACGGCTTCCGGCGAGCGCCCGGCAGCCTGGGCCGCGGCGTCGATCTGCTCGTTGAAGCGCGCCAGTTCGCGGTAGGGCACGTAGGGCGTGGACACGGTGATGCCGTCCGCCTGCTCGCCGATCAGGCGCAGCATCTTCGGGCCGGAGCCGCCGACCCAGATGCGGATATCGTGCGCGGGCGCGGGGCCGGGAATGGCGCCGCTCACCCGGTACAGCTCGCCCTCGAACTTGAAGCCGCGCCCGGTGTTGGCCCACATCCCGCGGATGATGGCGAGGGCTTCCTCGAAGGCGGTGAACGGCTTATCCTGCAGGTCTTCGCGCCCGCCATAGGCCACGATGCCGCGCCAGAAGATGCCCGCGCCCAGGCCCAGCTCGACGCGCCCGCCCGAGATCACGTCCAGCGAGGCAGCCATTTTCGCCAGCATCGCCGGGGTGCGCAGCGGGATATTCGCGACGTTCGTGCCGACGTGCACGCGCTCGGTGCGGGCGGCGATGGTCGCCAGCAGCGTCCACGTGTCGAGGTGGTCCTTGTTGTAGGGATGGTCCTGGATCATCACCAGGTCCAGGCCGGTCGAGTCGGCAAGCTCGGCGATGGCGAAACCGGTCTCCAGCGATCCGGCGCCCGGATCGACGTTGGCACCAAACAGGGGCGTGTTCACGGGGATTCCCTCCTGTTCATCAGATGAATGGGACGAAGGGGGCCGGGCGCTCGAACCTGCCCGGCCCAGGCGCGCGGCGGCGCGCTACGGCTGCGGGACGACGATCGGCTTCAGGCCCGCCTCGATCTGCTCGCGCTGCGGCTCCAGGAACGGGGGCAGCGCCAGCGTTTCGCCCAGGGCGTCCGGGTCTTCGTCGGCGGCGAAGCCGGGGCCGTCGGTCGCGATCTCGAACAGGATGCCGTTCGAGATGCGGAAGTAAATCGACTGGAAGTAGAAGCGGTCGATGACGGGCGAGACGCGCAGCCCGACGCGGGCGGTGCGCTCGTGCCAATAGCGCTGTTCGTCGCCGTCCGCCACGCGGAACGCGACGTGATGGACACCGCCCGCCCCCAGCCACGCGACCGGCGCGTCCGGCTCCTCGACGACCCACACCTCGCGGCCCGGACCGCCCGCGCCCATCTCGTAGATCGCGACCTGCGCGCCGGTGGGATAGTCCGCGCGGCGGGTTGGACGGAACTGGAGCACCCCGGTCAGAATCGGGTCGACGCGGTCCAGGCGCGGCACGGAGAGCATCACCGCGTAGAAGCCGCGCAGCGCGTGCGCGACCGGCACTCCGGCGCCGTCCCAGATCTCACCCTCATACGCTGCACCACCGTCATCGACCAGCACGAGGCGCTGGCCCTCAGGATCCTCGAAGCGCAGCACGTCGCGCCCCGCGAAAGACTCGATGCCGTGGTGCGTCACGCCTTCGCCCTCCAACCGGGCGATCCAGTAGTCCAGCGCCGCGCGCCCGTCGACGCGAAAGGCCGTCGTGACGATGCTGTCCGTGCCGCGGCGATCCGGCCCGGCCCCCGGCCAGTCGAAGAACGTCATATCCGTGCCGGGGCTGCCCACCTTGTCCGCGTAGAACAGGTGATAGGCGCTCACGTCGTCCTGGTTGACCGACTTCTTCACCAGGCGCAGACCGAGCACCCGCGTGTAGAAATCGACGTTGCGGCCAATCTGGCCCGATACGGCGGTCACGTGATGAATGCCATTGAGTTCCATGTCGTCGCTCCGTTGCGTCTATCCCACCGGTGTGGGGTCGCGGTCGATTCCGGCAAAACAGTTTGAACTTGAACTATTTCATATTGAATAATTTAACCGGATATGCTACGATTGCCAAATGAATCCGGATTAGAAACGCGTTAATGCGCGCCCCGCCACAGGAAAACACCATGCCGACCCATTATGACGGAACCGCCGAAGAACGGCTCGCCCTGGATGCCTACATCAAGCTCCAGCGCGCCGCCGACACGGTGCTGGCGCGCACGACGGCGCACCTGGCCGAGCACAGCCTGACGGTCAGCCAGTTCGGCGTGCTGGAGGCGCTGCTGCACCTGGGCACGCTCTCGCAGCGGGACCTGGCCCAGAAGCTGCTCAAGAGCACCGGGAATATCTCGACCGTGCTGAAAAACCTGGAAAAACGCGGGCTGATCTCGCGCACGCGCAAGGCGGACGACACCCGCTACATGGAGGTGTGCATTTCCGACGCGGGCCGCGCGCTGCTGACCGGCTTCTTCGACCGGCACGTGCAGGGCATCGTCGAGGAGATGGGCGCGCTCAGCGCCGGTGAACAGGCCGAGCTGGCGCGCCTGTGCCGCAAGCTGGGGCGGCGCGAGGAAGCGTCCGAGAACTGACACTTGCCGGGCGCTGGGGCGCGCCGCGGCTCACTGGTCGCGGCGATAGAGCGACTTGATCACGTTCCCCTGAATCGTGCGCAGCCGCTGGCTGATCACGTGGGCGATGCGCCGCATGACGATCAGGCCCACCGCCGGATTCTCTTCCAGAATGTCGTTGAACCGCTGCCCGTCGAAGGCCAGCAGGGTGCTGTCCTCTAGGCACAGAGCGGACGCGGTGTAATAGTTGGGCGGCATGAACCCGGACCAGCCGACGAGCTGTCCAAACGTGCTGAGCGACACGATCGTCAGCGGCTCGGTGAGCGCCGTCGGCTGCACCAGCACGTTGATCTTGCCCGTCCGCAGCAGGTACAGGTGGCTGGCCTCGTTTCCCTCGCGAAACAGCATCTTCCCGGCAGGACAGGTCACCTCGCGGGCCAGCGCGGCGAACTGGTCCAGCACATCCGCGGGCAGGTCGGAAAACAAGGGGCTTTGGGCGAGTTCCTGGGACGTGATCATGGCGAGTCTCCTCCTGGGTACACCGTGAGCGCGCAGTGATAATTGCAGCATAGCACAAGTGGGCGCTGGGACAAAACGGTCGAGGACCGCGTCCGGGCGCCGCCGATGTGAGCTGCGAGATGAACTGACCGGCTCACGGGGTGGGCGACACCCATGAGCCGGAGGGCTGCCAGATGTGGACGAGATTCAGACATCATCCTCCCGCTCGCCTGCGCGCTGCCGAAAGTGCAGGTAGATCGCGATGACCGTGGGGATGACCGCCAGCGTGACGTACACGAAATGCAGCTCGATGCGAGGCAGCAACAGCTCGCCGATGCTCGTCTGGCGCGGCTTGCCGAACAGGTAGAACTTCGTCACGTACTGCGCCTGCAGCAGGAAGTGCTCGAAGAAGTGCCACCCCTGGAGCAGGATCGCCACGTTCCACCAGCGGCGCGCCCGGCCCGAAAACCCGTACGCCAGGAACAGCAGGCCCAGCAACTGCACCAGGTTGTAACTGAAGTGCAGGACTTCGGTCCGCATCAGTTCGGGGAACCACAGCCCGAGCAGGCCCATCGATTGGTGGCTGGGCATGCCCAGCACGAACGCCTGAATGAGCTGGATGATGTGCTCGGAGAAATGGCCGAGCACCAGGCCGCCGTACAGAATCAGCGCGCGCGTGTGCGGGTCGCTGAGCACGCGGCTCAGTCTGTTCGGACGCAGGGCTGTTAGTTCCATCGTTGAGTGACGCATGATCGTGTTTCCTCCATAGTAGCTGGTTGCGGACAGATGAACGGTGCCCCGCTCGCCTCAGCGCTGGGCCTGCTGGCTCCACTGCTCGCGGAAGGCGGCGATTTGGGCGCAGTGCTCGCGTTTGTGGCCGTATGCGGTGTAGACGATGAAATCTTCCAGGTCATAGGCGACGCCATACCACGGCAGCGTGCCGTTCAGGCGGCGCACCCGGATCGGAACCTGGGCGAGAAGAGTCAATGTCTTGCGATGGGCGCCCTCGTATTCCTCCCAGACTTCGCGCGCCGGCAGGCCGCGCCGCTGGCTGACCTCACGAGTGTTGAACTGCTCCGGCCCGGCGACGAAACTGGTGAGCGTGAGCGTGGGGCCTTCGCGCAGCACAGAGTGCAGCACGTCCACCAGCAGCAGCTCGAATGAGGCCAGGTGCGCCAGAATGTCGTGGACGGACCACTCGCCGCACGCGCCGGGGATGGTCCAGGCCGCATCCGGCAGCCCGTCGAGCGCCTGCTCGACAATCTGGTGGCCGTATCTCAGAATATCCATCGCGTTCATCGCGGTTCCTTTGTTCGGCTGGTCCGGGCCCCTTGCCCGGCGCTAAGACGGTGTCAGGTCAACATCTGGTGAAGCGTCCGGCCCATAGTGAGGGCGGCAGGGCCTGGCCGCGGCCAGGCCCTCGCTCGTGCCGGCGCTCGGTGGCGCCAGCTCAGTTGGTCACCGGGGCGAACATGGCGAACTGAATGTCGTCGCACGGATAGGCGTCCATCGGGTCGCAGCCGCCCCCGAAGGTCGAGACCTGGTCGGCGAACACATCGTCAACCGCCGGGCCGTGCGTGCGGACGACCAGGTGAATCTCGGCGGTCTGCGCGTCCAACAGCCCCGGGCCGAACACGATCCCCGGCACGTCGCCCTCCGCCAGGCTGGCCGAGACGGTGAGCCGGCCATCGGCGGTATAGGTGCCCGACGCGTGCTGGACCGAGATGTTCGCCGCCGCGATGCCGTCCATGTTCATGACGCGGTTGCCGGCCTCGTCGCGCGGGATCCCGGCCTCGGTGCTCCAGCGGCGCGCTTCCCAGACGTCCCACAGGATATTGCCGTCGGCGTCACGGGGAATCCCCCCCTCGGACACGGCGAAGATGTCATCTTCGTTGCACACGCCGTTGCTGCAGTTCTCCGGCGCGTTGAAGACCACCCACCAGACGGTATACGCCTCGCCGGGCGTGAGGTCGTTGGTCGTGATCGCCATCGTCACCCCGTTTTCGTAGCGGGACAGGCGGGCATAGGCGCCGTCTACCTGCGAGGCGTCGGCGAAGCGGTGGACGGTGCTGGTCTGGACGGTCGGATTGGTAACAGTCTCGCGGTCTTGCGCGAAGGCGCTCACCGCAGCAACCAGGACAACCAACAGACTGAGAATGACGACGAGTTTGGTACGCATAGCTTTGTCTCCTTGTGATGGTATTGCGGTCGATTTCGTTCGGACGATATGCCCGGTGTGAAGCCCGTTTGGCCGCACATCTGACCTTAAGCATACGGCCCGACCGTTCCGCAACCGTTCCGCAGAGCGTCCCCAAAACGTCTCACTTCAAAGTCCTCATTGTCATGCGCTGCGTCCCCCGGCGAACCAACCACGCCGCCGCCTTTCATCGTCGCGCATCAAGCAGCACGTCAGGGCTGTGCCGGAGGGGTTGGGAGTGACTCTGAGTCGAACTCAGGGAATAAATAGATTTATGGTATAATAATCGCCATCATGACATTTTTAAGACCAACAAGGGTGAGAGACCATGGCCCAACTGCGCATCCACCTGTTCGGAGCGCCCCGTTGCGAATCAGAAGGGCGCGCAGTTGAATTCACCCGCCGCAAGACGCTGGCCTTGCTGGCGTACCTGGCCGTCACCGCCCAACCCCACGATCGCGACGCGCTCGCCACGTTGTTCTGGCCCGAATACGATCAGGCCAGCGCGCGCGCCAACCTGCGCCGCACCCTCTCGCAGCTCAAAGAGGCGCTGGGCGACGAAATGCTGGACGTCAGCCGGATGCAGATCGCGCTCAACCCACAGGCTGACATCTGGCTCGACGTGAGCGAATTCCAGCGCTTGCTGGCGGCGGTGGACGCGCACGGGCATGCTCCACAGGAGTTGTGCGCCGGGTGTCTCGATGCCCTGACGACCGCTGCCGAGCTGTACGGTCACGATTTCATGGCCGGGTTCAGCCTGCCCGATTGCCCCGAATTCGACGAATGGCAGTTCTTCCTGTCCGACGGCCTGCGCCAGTCGCTCGCCCGGATGTTGCAGACGCTGGTCGAATGGCACGGCGCGCACGAAGACTACGAACGCGGAATCGACTATGCGCGGCGGCAGGTGGCGCTGGACTCCTGGCACGAGCCGGCGCACGCCCGGTTGATGCAGCTCTACGCGATGGCCGGGCAGCCGTCCGCGGCGCTGCGCCAATACGACACCCTGGTCCGGATGCTCGACGACGAACTCGGCGTCGAGCCAACGCCCGAGACAACTGAACTGTACAACGCGATCAAGAGCCGGCGATCGGTCGCCTCATCCGCCGGTCCGATCCCCGCACCCGCCGGTGCTGGCGAGCCGGGCGCGCTTCCAGCGTCGACGCAGAAAGACACCGGCGCGCAACGAGCGGACGCGCCGCGCCACAATCTTCCCGCGCAAATGATGCCGTTCGTCGGGCGGCGCAAAGAGCTGTTCGAGATCACCAACCTGCTGCTCGATGGCGCGGAGCAGCCCCTGATCAGCCTCGTCGGGCCGGGCGGCATCGGCAAGACCCGCCTGGCGATCCAGACCGGGCGCGAAGTCCTGGACCGGTTTCGGGACGGCGTCTGTTTCGTGCCGCTCGCCGGGCTGGCGTCCAGCGATTACGTCGTGCCGCTGCTCGCCGAGAAGCTCGAACTCCGTTTCTACCCGGGGAAAGACGCCAAACAGCAACTGCTCGACTTTCTGCAGCCCAAGCAGATGCTGCTCATCCTCGACAATTTCGAGCACCTGTTGGACGGCGTCGACCTGGTCCGCGAGATGCTGCAGGCCGCGCCGGGCATCCGGATCCTGGTGACCTCGCGCGAGCGATTGAACATCAGCGGCGAGCTGATCTATGTGATTGGAGGCATGGATTTCCCCCAGCACGACTCCGTCGAAAGCCTGCTGGATTACGACGCCGCCGAGCTACTGGTCCAGGCGGCTCGCCTGTCCTACCCCGGCTTCGAAGTGGACGACGGCAACATCGGCGACGTCATCCGCATCTGCCGGTTGGTCGAGGGGATGCCGCTGGCGCTGGTGTTGGCGGCGGGCTGGCTGGGCGTGCTGTCGCTGGTCGAGATCGCGCAGGAGATCACCGCCAGCCTGGATTTTCTCGAAACTGAACTGCGCGACGTCCCCGAACGCCAGCGCAGCGTGCGGGCGGCGTTCGAATACTCGTGGAAGCGGCTCTCCGCTGACGAGCAGCGCGTCTTCATGAAGCTGTGCGTCTTTCGCGGCGGGTTCACGCGCCACGCCGCCGAAGCCGTCGCCGGGGCCCGGCTGCCCGTGCTGCGCACCCTGGTCAACCGGTCGTTCGTGTCGGCTGCCGGGGATGGCCGGTTTGTGATTCACGAACTGCTGCGACAGTACGGACTGCTCCACGCGCAACAAGACCCGGCGGACTACGAACGGACGCGCCTCAACCACAGCGCCTACTACGTCGCGTTCCTGCACGAGCGGGCGGTCGTGATCAAGGAGCACCACCAGCGCGAAACGCTGGCCGGCATCGCCGCCGACATCGACAACGTGCGCATGGCGTGGGATCACGCCGTTGCCTGTCACGACTGGGACGCCCTCGATCCGGTCGTCGAGTGTTATTGGCTGTTCTCCGAATTCCGCGGCGCGCTCTCGGCGGGCGAAGCCGCCTTTCGCCACGCGCTCGCCGCCCTGCTGGAGTCCGGCGCCCCAACGGACGCAGGCCCGCCCGCCGATCGTGCCGGGCTGGCCGGTTTCCTGCTGGCGGCGGCGGGCTGTTTGCGCGCGCGCCAGGGCGGCTTCGAGGATGGCGTGGCGGACATGCACGCGGGCATCGCGTGGATACGGCGCGCAGACAAACCGGATCGCCGGAAAGAGGCGTTCGCCCTGGCGTGGCTGGCATTCGTGTTGGTGGTTCAGGGCCGCTACGACGGGGCCAGGACGTATGCCGAAGAAAGTCTGTCGTGGTTCCCCGAGACGGGCGACCGCTGGCTGAAGGCCGGTTGCCTGCGGCTGATCGGCGCGTCGGAACTGTACAGGGGCCGGCTCGACGATGCAGAGCATGCGCTCCGGTCGTGCCTGGGGGTGTGCCAGGAGATCGGCGAGCGCCGCATCCGGACCTACGCCACGGCCAACCTGGGCCTGATCGCCATGCTGCGCGGCAGCTATGCGGAAGCCGGGCGGCTGCTGGACGAGGCGCTCGAAACATCCTACGTCCTCGACGATCTGCTCAGCCGGGCGGAGGTGCTGCGCGAAAAGGTCCGGCTGGCGCTGCTGCTGGGTGACGATGCCCGCGCCGCGGACTACGTCGAGCACAGCATGGCGATCTACCGGAAGATTGGCCGCAGCGACACCGGGGCCGTGTTATGTGTGCTGGGGGACATCCACTGCGCGCAGGGCGACACCGCCGCCGCCGAGCAGTTGTACCGGGAGAGCCTCGACCAGTCCCAGGCGGTGAATCACCAGCCGGAGGTCGCCCGGTGCCTCAGCCAGTGGGGGATGCTGGAGTACGCGCGGGAAGCGTACGGGCCGGCGGAAGCGCACCTGTGCAGCGCGCTGGCGATCTGGCAGCAGGCCGGCAACGAGGTCGAGATCGCGTCGGTGCAGCGCCACCTGGGGCACATCCTGGCCGCGTCGGGCGACGAGCGACAGGCTGAAGCCGGGCGACATTATGCCGAAGCCCTGGACCTCGCGCTGCGCCACCAACTCGCCCCGGTCGCGCTGGACGTCCTGGTGGGGAGTGCTGCGCACCTGCGACACGCGATGACCGCCGGGGAGGCAATCGAACTGCTGGCCCTGGCGCGCGACCATCCCGCCAGCGCGTTCGAGACACGGGGGCGCGCCGCAGCGCTGCTGGCCGAGTTCGCGCCCGGTGGGGACGATCGGGCTGAGGCAACCGCGCCGCCGGATGCGCCGTCCCAGGACTGGACGCGTGCCGCCGCGCAACTGGCCGAGTCGTTCCGCCAATACGCCGGCTGAGTCCCCAGCGTCAAACGGGGCTGCCGGCCAACGAACAAGCACCCGGCTGGCGATGATCATCCGGCGCGGGTGCTGTTCTGCGAGGGAACTCGTTCCGGCTAGGGGCACGGCGCATCGGCGGCGGGCCGCGCGCGCCACGGAAGGCGGTAGCGGCGCGCCCCGGCGACCGGCACGGCTGGGCGTGCCGACGACCGCAACAGGAGAGCCAGCCCCGCCGCGATGAACGGCAGCGCCATGCCGATTTCCAGCGTCAGGGTCATCCCCAGCGACTGAATAGCCAGGCCGGTGAACGTGAACCCGATCACGGCCCCGATCCAGGGCGTGGTGGCGTGTTTGGACAGGCTGGCGCTCAAGGCATTCGGCGGCACCAGGTCGGTGATCAGCGCCGCACCGACCGCCATGCCGGACCCCAACAGGCTGACCAGGAACTGCGCTACCCAGAAGTGCCACAGCGAGCCCGCGGAGACCAGCACCCCCACCCCTGCCGCGCCGGCCAGGTAGCAGGCGAACAACACGGGCTTGCGGCCAAACCGGTCCGACAGCCAGCCGGAGATGAACGGCAGCGGCAGATTGACCACGCCGCTGATGCCGACCACGGTCGAGATGGCCGCGGCATCATAGCCCAGGTCGGACATCGCCAGCGGGCGCGCCAGGTTGGTCACGAAGTTGGCGATATAGGCCAGGACGCTGGCAACCAGCAGGATGGCGAAGGCCGCGCTCACCGGCGCCGGCCCGGCGGATAGCGTCTGCCGCCGGGGGTCGCCATGCAGCGGAGCGCTCGGCGCGTCCTGCAGCGCCAGCGAAGCCGCGAAGGTCACGATGTACGTCGAGGCTGCCAGGACGAACAGGGCGTCGAAGCCCAGGTGATTGACGATCGGCCCCGCGGTCAGGCCGCCGACCACCTGCCCAACGGCCAGCGCGGTCCCCAGAATTCCGAAGATGCGCCCGCGCTGCGTCACTTCCGCCGAAAGCCCGGCGAGGATGTTCGACATGGCGATCTGAATGCCGGCCATCAGCCAGACGATGGCAAAAAAGACGGTCAGCAGCTCGATATTGGGCGCCTGGCCCATCAGGAGCACGCCCGCCAGGCTGACGACCGCGCTCAGCGTGACGAATGGCTTGCGGCGTCCAAACCGGCTGGAGAGCCATCCACTGCCGAACGTGCCGACTGCCAGCGCACCAAATCCGATCGCCATGCTGAATCCGATCGCCGCCGTGTCCGCGCCGAGATCCTGAGCGTACACCGGCAGCAGGCCGATCAGCCCGTTCCCAACGACGTAGGGCATGAGATTGCAGAGAAAGAGGGCTATGAGCTGTTTGCGGGACATCGCGTTTCTCCATTGTTTCCCGATCAGGCCACCGGGGGCGCCGCCCGCGCGGCGGTTCGCATTCCGGTTGCCATGACATCCGAACCATTCACTGTCACTCAGCATAGCAGCCGCGCGTCCCCAAACCGTCCCACCAAGCGTCCCATTTTCGTTGCGGGGGCATTTCCCGGAAATTGATCGCTGCCCGGCGCGGGGGGACGCGTGTGGGGGCACGCCGGCCCGTGCAGGGACGTGGCGCAGCGGTGATAGTTGCCAAGTTGCTGAAATAATCAGGAAGGTAAAGAACGAGCGCGGCCTAGCCGCCCGATTCACGCACCGATTCGCGCGGCGCGTTGGCCGCGATCATGACGCGCGCGATGCCCGCGCCGAACACCAGCGCGCAGCCCACCAGTTGCAGGGCGGAGATCCGCTCGTCGTAGGCCAGCGCCCCGATCAGCGCTGCGATGACCGGCTCGCCGTAGGAGATCGTGCCGTACTCGATCGTCTTGAGGTAGCGCAGCGAGGCGATCACCAGCGTGAGCGCGACGAACCCGTGCAGCACGCCGATCGCGCCGATCCACGCCAGGTCCGCGCCGTGCAGGTCGGTCCCCGACACGGCCACGAAGGGCACCATCACCAGCGCGGCGATGCCGAGTTGGGCGAACGTGTTGGCCGAGCTGGAGCCGCCGCCCTGGAGCTTGCTGTTGTTGAACAGGAGAAACAGGCCGTAGAACAGGCCGGACAGCAGGCCGAAGATCAGGCTGTCGACCTGCTGGGCGCCGCGCGGCAGCTTGAACTCGGTGATGAACAGGGTGCCCAGCACCGCGCATCCCAGCAGCAGGCCGCTCGTCCGGTCGAAGCCCTCCTCCAGCCAGACGGCGGCCAGCGAGCTGGCGATCAGCGGGCCGAGGTACAGCAGGAAGGCAGCGTTCGCCAGCGTGCCGCTCTGCACCGCCTTGAAGTAGCTGACCACGAACAGCGCCAGCGCCCCGCCCGCCGCCGCCCGCGCCCACCAGACGCCGGGCGAACTCGCCCCGGCATTCTCGCGCGCCAGCGCGCGCAGGACGGCCAGGCACGCGAACCCCACGCCAAACCGTCCCAGCGCGATGACGACCTCGTTGCCGGGCGACACCTGCCGGACGAACGCGCCCAGCGTCGCCATGATGAACGTGCCCGCGATGGCGGCGAGATACCAGACCCACTTGCCGGATACGGTCCCAGCGCTCACACTTCACCCAGGTAAGCGTGCCGGACGCGCTCGTTGTGCAGCAGTTCCTGCGCCGGACCTTCGAGCGAGATCGCCCCGGTTTCCAGCACGTACCCATAGTCGGCCAGCCGCAGCGCGGCGCGCGCGTTCTGCTCGACCAGCAGCACGGTCACGCCCTGTTCATTGATCGCCTGGACCGTCTCGAAGATGGCGCGGACGAGCAGCGGGGCCAGCCCCAGCGATGGCTCGTCCAGCATCAGCAGCTTGGGCCGGGCCATCAACGCCCGCCCGATGGAGAGCATCTGCTGCTCGCCGCCGGACAGCGTGCCGCCCAACTGCCGCTTGCGCTCGGCCAGCCGGGGAAACAGCTCGTACACCCGCTCGCGATTCGCTTCGATCGCCCCCCGGTCGCCGCCCAGCGAGTAGGCGCCCATGTTCAGGTTCTCCTGAACGGTCAGCGTCGGAAAAATCCCGCGCCCTTCGGGCGCCTGGGTCAGGCCCAGGTACACGATCTCGTGGGCGGGGATGCGGTGGATCGGGTGGCCGTCGAAAAGGATCTCGCCGCTGCGAGGGCGCAGCAGGCCGGACACCGTGCGCAGGGTGGTCGTCTTGCCCGCGCCGTTGGCGCCGATCAGGGTCACCACCTGCCCCGCCTCGACCTTGAGCGAGATGTCTTTCAGGGTGCGGATATTGCCGTAGTACGTATTGATATTGTGCAGTTCGAGCAGGGCCATCGCCGTCACACCTCGATTTCGTCTTCGCCCAGATAGGCCGCGATCACCTTGGGGTCCTGTTGAATCTCGGCGGGCGTGCCTTCCGCGATCTTGGTCCCATCGTCCAACACCACGATCCGGTCGGAGATGTTCATCACGACCTTCATATCGTGCTCGATGAGCAGGATCGTGATGCCGCTGTCCCGAATCTGGCGGATCGTGTCCATCAGCGCCAGCCCCTCGACCTCGTTCAGGCCGGCGGCTGGCTCGTCCAGGATCAGCATCTTCGGCTCGGTCGCCAGCGCCCGCGCGATCTCCAGGCGGCGCTGATCGCCGTAGGCCAGGTTACGGGCCAGCTCGTCGGCCTTGTCCGCCAGCCCGACGAACGTCAGGTGGCGCATCGACTGCTCGATGATTCGCTGCTCCTCGGCGCGTTCGGACGGCAGGCGCAGCAGCGTCGAGAACGCGCCCGCCCTACCGCGATGGTGCTGGCCCGCCATGACGTTTTCCAGCACGGTCAGGCGCGGGAACAGCCGGATCGTCTGGAACGTGCGCGCGATTCCCCGCTGCACGACGTCGTGCGGGCGCAGGATCGGCGTCATCCCGAACAGCGCCAGAATCCGGCCCGGCAGGTAGGGGATCCAGCCCCCCAGCCCGGTGAAAAAGCTGCGCAGGAAACGGTCGCGCTTGCGCGCATGCGACTCGACGATCGGCTGGCCGTCGAAGACCACGGTGCCCTCGGTGGCCGCGTAGATGCCCGTGATCACGTTGAAGACGGTGGTTTTCCCCGCGCCGTTGGGGCCGATGATGCTCAGGATCTCGCCCGGCTCCACGTCGAACGAGACGTAGTCGATGGCGCGCAGGCCGCCAAAGTCTTTGCTCAGTGAGGTCACGCTCAGTAAAGCCATGCCAGTCACCTCATGTTGCCTGCTGGACCGCAACCGCCGGCCCGGCTCCAGACGGTTCGGCCACCGCCGACATCACGATGCCCTTGCGGCGCTCCGGGATGATCCCCGCCGGGCGCAGCACCATCATGACGACCATGGCGACGCCCATCAGGCCATCGCGCCAGTCCATGATGCGGAACGCCGAGATTTCGCGTTCCAGGTCCTGCCCGAACTGGCTGCCGATCACGATCATCACGAGCGCGTAAGCGGCCAGCGCGCCGGCCACCCAGGGCAGCGCGTTGCTCGTGCGCCGCCGCAGCAGCGGCAGGACGATGATCATCGCCAGCGCCATGAGCAGCCCGATCACGTACAGCGACGGCTCGCCCAGCAGCAGTGGCGGGACGAAGAACGCCGCCCCGATCAGGCCGGTTTCGATGACAGCCGCCTGCCCGCGATCGCGCGCGCTCAACAGGTGCCCGCCCAGGATCAGCGCCAGGATCACGAACGGACCCGCGCCCTCGTACAGGAACGTCGGCCCGACGTCGCGCAGCAGCTCGGGCAGCACGACCATGCCCAGCGTGCCGACCAGCACACCGGGGATCGACCCACTGCCGCCCAGCACGACGATGCAGAACATGATCACGGATTGCAGGAAGTTGAAGCTCTCCGGCGCCACGACGGTGAACCGGCTGGCGTACAGCACCCCGGCGACGCCCGCCCAGGCCGAGCCGAGCGCGAACGCGATCAGCTTGACCTGCGTCGTGTCGATGCCCATGGCCTCGGCGGCAAGCTGGTCTTCGCGGACGTACAGCCACGCGCGTCCCAGCCGCGAGTTTTGCAGCCGCCGCATCCCCACGATGGTCACGATGATGAAGCCCAGCACCAGGAAATAATACGGGCGCGCGTCGCGCTTGAACGCAACCGGGGTCACGTCGACCCCCAGCACGGTCACCGGATCCTGCACGTTGAAATACTTGTCGAGGTTGCCGTCGATGCTGGCCGCCAGTTGGTCGCCGCGCGCAGCGCCGAACGCCGCGAACAGGATCACGATCACCAGCAGGCCGATCACCTGGCCGCGCCAGTCGAGCCCGCGCTCGCGGAGGAACGCCACGCCCGCCACGGCCAGCAGCCCCATCGCCATCGAGATCACGAAGACCTGGTCGTGCCCGGCCAGCGGCGGCAGCAGGAAATAGGCCAGCGCGATCACGCCCGCGCCGCCCCATTGCAGCACGGGGCCGCTGCGCTGGGTGAGCAGCAGGTGCCCGATCAGCAGCAGAACCAGCACGATCTCCGGCACGGGCGACAGCCACGGCAGCGGTAGTTCCGGGCGGCCCGCGCCGAACAGCCCGTTAGAGCCGCCGGTGATTCCGAAGGCGTTGTTCGTCACCGCAATGCGGAAGATCTCGCCGAAAGCGATGGTGACGATACACAGGTAATCGCCGCGCAGGTGCAGGATCGGCTTCGACACCAGCATCGCCGCGCCCCCCGCCACCAGCGCCGCGATCGGGATAGTCGCCAGAATGGTGATGTTGTGCTCGATGCTGAGAATGGCGGCGGTATACGCGCCGAGTCCGAAAAACGCCGCGTGCCCCAGTTGGAACAGCCCGGCATAGCCGACGACGATATTCAGGCTGAGGCCGAGCATCACGTAGACGCCGGCGAACACCGCCAGCGACGTGCGCGACCGGTCCATGAAGCCCATGTACGGCAGCGCGATGGCGAACAGCAGCAGGGCCAGTTGGCCCATCCACGGCGCGGGGCGCGGCAAACGTTTGAGTGCCTCGTTCATCGCCTCACACCTTTTCCGCGACCGTCTCGCCCAGGATACCCGTGGGCCGCGCGATCAGGATCGTGATCAGCAGCACGTAGGCGATGGCGTCCTTCCACGCGGACGCGTCCGCCAGCCCGATGTCCGGCCCGTAGGCCACGACCATCGTCTCGCTGATGCCGAGGATGAACCCGCCGATCACCGCGCCGGGGATGTTGCCGATGCCGCCGAGGATGGCCGCGATGAAGGCTTTGAGGCCGAACACCCAGCCCAGCGTGAAGTTGAACGATCCGTAATAGATGCCGATGAGCAGGCCCGCCAGGCCACCCAGCGCCGGCCCGATGAAGAAGACCAGCGAGATGATCCGGTTGACGTTGATGCCCATCAGGCGCGAGACGTCGTGATCGAGCGATACCGCGCGCATGGCGGTCCCGACGCGCGTGCGCTGCACGAACAGGTACAGGCCGATCATCACCGCCGCGCAGGTCACCAGCATGAGCACTTGCAGCCCCGACAGCGACACTCTGCCGGTGAGCTGCACGTTGGGCAGCTCGGCCAGCAGGCCCTCCGGGTACGTGCGCCACCGCGCATCGGAGACGTTGCGGGCCACCGCTTGCAGCGCGAAGGCTGCGCCCAGCGCCGAGATGATCGGCGACAGGCGGCCCGCCGACCGCAGGGGCCGGTAGGCCACCCGCTCGATCGTCATGCCCATCACGCCGATGAAGGCCAGCACGACCACCGACGCGGCGAGGATGGCGATCACGTCCATATCGGTGAAGCTGGCGAAAACGGTGGTGAGCAGCGCCCACCCGGTCAGGGTTCCCCACATGAACATATCGCCATGTGCGAAGTTGATCAGCTTCAGCACGCCGTAGACCATCGTGTAGCCGAGCGCGACCACCGCGTAAAAACCGCCGATTGTGAGTCCGTTGATCAGTTGCTGAAGAAAAGTCTCCATAGAAGCGCGCCTTTCCAAAAAACGGCAGGCCATGCGGGGGCGGTGCGAAACCGCCCCCGTCGCTGACAACCGGTGAAGTCTCTTTACTCTTCGGTCGCGGGTTGAGGCTGTTCGGGATAGTAGGCGATCACGCCTTCCTCGTTGATCTCGTACAGGGCGTGAATCGTGCCCAGGCGATCACCCTTCTCGTCGAAGCCGATGATCGGACCGCTGAGGCCCGGATAGTCGGCGAAGTCGTTGTGCAGGTACTCGGCCAGGACTTCCGTGTCCGTGCTGCCGGTTTCCTCGATGGCGTGCGCGATCACGTTGAACGCCTCGGCGGCCAGCAGCCACCAGACGCTCGCCGGGGGTTCGTCATACGCCTCGATGAAGGCGTCCACGAACTCGACCGCTTCGGGGTATTCCAGGTCCTGCGGCAGCGGCTCGGTGGTGATGAACGTGCCCGCCGCGGCAGCGACGCCGGCGATCTCGACCATCTCGGGGTTGTTGCTGGCGTTGCCCATCATCCACTGAATGTCCAGGCCCAGCTCAGCCGTCTGGCGCAGCAGCAGGCCGCCCTGCGCGTGGTAGCCGGTGAAGTATACGGCATCCAGGCCCGCCTGGCCGATGTTGGTCAGAATGGGGGTGAAATCTTGATCGTCGGGGTTGATCGCGTCGAAGAAGGCCACCTCAAGCCCGGCTTCCTCGGCGTAAACCTGCGTCCACTCGGCCAGCCCCTGGGCGTACGTCGAGTTGTCGTGCAGAATGCCGATCGTCTCGGCGCCCAACACCTCATCCATCGCCATGACGGCGAACAGCGCCTGACGGTCGTCCAGGAAGCACACGCGGAAGAACTGCGTGAAGCCCTTTTCCGTCAGGCGGGTGGCCGTCGAAGACGGCGTGATGTGCAGGATGCCCTCTTCGGCGTAGATCTCGGAAGCCGGCTCGGTCGCGGTGGAGTTGTACGCGCCGATCACGGCCACGACGCCGGAGTCAACCATGCGGTCGGCCACCAGCGCCGACTGGGTCGGATCGCCGGCGTCATCTTCGATGACGATCTCGACCGGGCGGCCCAACAGCCCGCCCTCCTCGTTGACCTGGTCGACCAGCAGTTGCACGGCTTTCTCGAAGCCCTGACCCTCGTAAGCATAGTCACCCGTCATGGGGCCTTGCAGGCCGATGAGGATCGGGTCACCTTCCTGAGCGCTGGCAAACGATCCGAGCGGGGCGATCACGATCGAGAGCAGAACGGCGACTACCAAAATGCGTTTCATCTTTTCTCCCTCCAAAGAAAATTCGAACGTCGGTTGATGCGGTCGAGAGGATAGCCCATCGTGCTATAACGCTGCCTCCTTTCCCTGAGATCGTCTCACAGCCGGGAACGGCCCAGCAGACTCGATACGCTCAGCATGTGCGGAATAGTCCTGTTTCATGTGGGACATAAATATTTGCGCGCTAAAGGTGTAAGCCCACGATAAGGACGATTATAATCTACACGATACTGCTCGATAGGGCAATCTGCACAAGGATAGAATCTTCTCACGAACCGGACTCACCCGGTGGGCCAACGGCAATACAAGCCAGAATGCGCCGCGCCGATTGCCGGGCGCCCGGTTGTCACCTATACTGTCACCTGGGCGCGACACGGTGCGGCGGCCCTGCCGTTGCGCCGGTCCGCCGGCGGCGCGGGCATCCGGGCGTCACGGGCTGGCCCCGCGCGGTGCGTTCCCCGTGACGTGCAGACACAAGGAACCGGGCATGTTAAAAGGCATTTCCTCGATTATATCGCCCGAACTGTTGAAGATCCTGATGGAGATGGGGCACGGCGACGAACTCGTGATCGGCGACGGCAACTTCCCCGCCGCCAGCATGGCCCAGCGGCTGGTCCGCGCCGACGGGCACGGCGTCCCCGCCCTGCTGGACGCGATCCTGGCGCTGTTCCCGCTCGACACGTTCGTCGAGAAACCGGTCGCCGTGATGGAAGTGGTGCCCGGCGACGACTTCACGCCGGTGATCTGGGACGAGTACCGGGCGATCATCCGGCGGCACGAGCCGTTCACCGACTTCGAGTACGTGGAGCGCTTCGCTTTCTACGACCGCGCGCGGCAGGCTTACGCGATCCTGGCGACCGGCGAGACGTCGCTGTATGCCAATGTGATCCTGAAGAAGGGCGTCATCCGCGAGTAACGGACCGCCCGGCCTGTCACTCCGCCAGCGCGAAGTCGACCGCGGCCAGCGCGTGCAGCCGGGCTGTATCGAACGCGGGCGCGGGGCAGTCGTCCGGCGGCACCAGCAGCCCGATCTCGGTGCAGCCCAGGATGATGCCCTCCGCTCCCGCCGCGACCAGCCCGCGCATGATGTCCAGATAGCAGCGGCGCGCCTCGTCGCGAAACACGCCCGCGCACAGCTCGTCGTAGATGACGCGGTTCACCAGCGCGCGCTCCGGCTCCGGCGGGATCAGCACGTCCAGCCCGTAGTCGCGGATCAGCCTGCCCCGCACGAAGTCCTCCTCCATCGTGAACCGCGTGCCCAACAGCCCCACCCGCTCGATCCCCTGCTGGCGGATGGCGCGCGCCGTCGCGTCCGCGATGTGCAGGATCGGGATGCCGATCCCGGCCTGGATAGAGCCGGCCAGCTTGTGCGTGGTGTTGGTGCAGATCACCAGGAAATCCGCGCCGCCGCGCTCCAGGCTTTGGGCCGCCGCGAGCACGATCGCCGTCACCTCGTCCCAGCGATCGGCGCGTTCGAGCGCGTCGACCTCGGCGTAATCGACCGAATACAGCAGGCAGCGCGCCGAGTGCGCGCCACCGAGACGGTCCTGCACTGCCTGGTTGATGATCCGGTAGTATTCCAGCGACGAATGCCAGCTCAGCCCGCCGAGCAATCCGATCGTCTTCACCACACACCTCCGCCTGAATGCACGAGAGCAGCCGCACCACCCCGGCGGCCCCCATTAGACCACGCCACCCGCCCCGCCGCCAGCGGCAGCGCGAACGTGTTGTAGGCGGTGGCCCGGATCAGGTTCTGGATCATCTTGCGAAAGGTGGCGCGGCTCAGCTCGGAGATGTTGACCATATCGAGCGGATCGCTCTGTACGAGGTGATGCCCGCCGGGCAAGCCTCCCGCTCTCGACAGCGCCACCCGCGCCGGGCGGCGCATGTGTTAGTATAGAGCTATTACAACAATTCAGCCCAACGACGCCGACCGGCGCCTGGATTAGGGAGAGCAGCCCACATGGAAGTAATCGAATCCCGAGATGGCACGCTCATCGCCTGCCAGCGGGCCGGAACCGGCCCGCCGCTCGTGCTGGTGCACGGCATGCTCGGCACGAGCCGCCGCTGGCCAATCCTGCCGCTGCTGGAACAGCAGTTCACCGTCTGCGCCATCGACCGGCGCGGGCGCGGCGAGAGCGGCGATGCCGCACACTATGCAATCGAGCGTGAATTCGAGGACGTGGCCGCTGTCGCGAGCGCGACCGGCGGCAAGGTCAGTCTGCTGGGCCACTCTTTCGGCGGGATGATCGCGCTCGAAGCAGCCCGGCTGATCCCCGGCGTGCGCCGCGTGATCGCGTACGAGCCATCGCCCGATCCCGTTCCGCCCGGCTCGGTCGCCCGGCTTCAGGCCCTGCTGGATGCCGGGGATCGGGAAGGGCTGGTGACCGCCTTCTTCCGCGAAATCGTCCGCATGCCCGCCGCCGAGTTCGCAATGTTCAAGGCGTCGCCCAATTACCCGGCCATGCTGGCGGCGGCGCACACGGTGCCGCGCGAGCTGGCCGTCGAGGAGACCTACCGGCTCGACGCGGCGCGGTTCCAGGACCTGCACGCGCCGGTGCTCCTGCTGCTTGGCGGGGACAGTCCCCCGCACAACCGGGCCACGGTCGAGGCGTGGCACAGCATCCTGCCCAACAGCCGGATCGCCGTGCTGCCCGGCCAGCAGCACTTCGCCCACTACACCGCGCCGGACCTGTTCGCCCGCGAGGTGCTGGCGTTGCTGGCCGGGCCGGGCTTATAGCTTCACGCCTCTTGCAGGCTGGCGTTGAACTGGGCGATGGCCTGCTGAGACAGCTCGTGCTCGCCCAGCGCGAGGATCAGGTCGAGCGGCAGGGTGACGTGGTGCGCCCCGGCCAGCAACGCAGCGACCGTCTCGTCGACGGTCTTGAGGCTGGCCGCCAGGATCTCGGTCGGCGTGCCGTCCACCAGCCGCGCCATGTCGCGGACGATCGCCACGCCGTCGCCCAGGTCGCGCGTCAGGCGGCTGACGTAGGGCGCGATGTAGCGCGCGCTCACCTGCGTGGCGAGATACGCCTGCGCGGGGCTGGCGACCGCGGTCAGGGCGCACGTCACCCCGCCCGCCGCCAGTTCCGCCGCCAGCGGCATGTTCTCGGTCGTGGCTGGGATCTTCACCACTACCCGGCCCGGCGCGAACTGGTGCGCCTCCCATGCCTGCTCGCGCCGCCGGGCGACGGTCGCGCCGGTCACCTGGTAGAACACCGGCCCGGCGGTCATCTCCAGAATGTCGCGCAGCACGTCCAGCCCAGGCCGCCCGGTCTGGGCGATCAGCGTCGGGTTGGTCGTCACCGCCGCGACGAAGCCCAACTGCCGGGCCTGCCGCACATCATCGAGTTGGGCAGAATCGAGATAGATTGCCATGCTGAGTCCTCGTCAATTTCGTCGTGAATGAGCCGCGCCAACGCGATCCGGCCAGACCGGCCCTCGCGCCCGGCGCGGTCGAAGCCGATTGTAGTTACCCCTTGAGCGCCCCGGCAACCAGCCCGCGCGTGATGAACCGCTGCAACAGCAGCCCGATCAACACGACCGGCAGCACGGCGGTGATCGCCAGTGCCGAGATGTACCACCACTCCACCCCGCGCTGCGTGTTCTGCCCGGCGATGAAGATCGGCATCGTGATCGCCTCGAAGTTGGTCAGCATCAGCGCGTAGAGATACTCGTTCCACGAGAACACGAACGAGAAGATCGCCACCGAAACCAGCCCGGGCGCGCTCAACGGGAGCACGATCCGCGTGAAAGCCGTCCAGCGGGTGGCCCCATCCACGCGCGCGCTGTCTTCCAGGTCCGCTGGCAGGCCGTTGAAGAAGTCGCGCATGATCCACACCGCGAACGGGATGTTGAACATGGTGTAAGCGACGATCAGCCCGATGTGCGTGTCGATCAGGTCCAGGTTGGTATACGCGATCAAAAAGGGCACGACGAACAGCGCCGGGGGCAAAAAGCGCTGGGATATCACCCAGAACGCGATGTTGTCATTGTTCCAGTTGAGGACCGGCCAGCGGTACCGGAAGCGCGACAGGCCATAGCCCGCCATCGCGCCGACGAGCACCGCGAAGCCCGTCCCGCCCGACGCCGCGATCAGGCTGTTGCGGAAGTGGCGCCAGGTGACGTCGCCCTGCACGTTGATCAGGTAATCCCAGTGTTCGGTCGTCGGCTCAAAATCGTAGTAAGGCACGTATTTCGGCAGCCGGATCGCGTCGAGCTGCCGTTTGAACGACGTCGTTCCCAGCCAATAGAACGGGAAGAGCACGATGAAACACCAGAAAAGCACGACAGCATACAGCAACACGGTCTGCCAGATCGGTCGGCGTGTCATAGCGTAGCTCCTCCTAATACAGGCCGCGCGGCACCAGGCGGCGCCCCAGGCCCAAAAAGACCATCGCGAAGATGATCACCAGCACGAGCAACGCAAACGAGATCGCCGCCGCATAACTGTAATTGCCGAAGGTCAGCGCCGTCTTGTAGATGTACATCGTCAGCGACTCCGTCGCGGACCCCGGCCCGCCGCCGGTCGTGACGACGATCACGTCGATGATCTTGAAGATCTCCAGCCCCCGGATCAGGACGACCGTGAGCGACAGCGGGGCGAGCAGCGGCAGCGTGATCCGCCAGAACATTTGCAGCGACGACGCGCCATCGACGCGGGCCGCCTCGTAAATGTCGTCCGGGATCGCCTGCATGCCGGCCAGCAGGATCAGCGTGACGAACGGGATCCACTGCCAGCTATCCATCAGGACGATGGTCCCCCGCGCCCACGAGCCGTTGGTCAGCCAGGGCAGGGTCGCGTCCAGCTCGCTGCCGATCAGCGGCACGCCTTCCCACCAGGCGACGAAATGGCGGTACAGGTCGGCGATGGGCGAGCGGTACGAATCGAACATCATGCGCCCCAGGTAGCCCACCACCACGGGCATGGTCATCATGGGCATCAGGAAGATCACCCGCACGATGCCCCGCCCGATGAACTCCTGGTTGAGCACCAGCGCCAGCAGCAGGCCGAACACGTACTGAACGGTCACCCCCACGAACACAAAAAACAGCGTGTTGCGCGCCGCAATGTGCAGGCGCTCGTCATCGAAAATGCGATCGTAGTTGCGCAGCGTAACGTTGAAGTCCTGCCCCAAAAAGCCAGAGGCTTCCACTCCGCTGGACTGGGCTTCGCGCTGCAGGGTCGAGCCGCCGCGCAAGATATCCGTAAAACTAATTCCAAGCGACCAAAACAAAGGAAAAATCGACAGCGCCAGCAGCACGATCACCGCGGGCGAGAGAAAAACCCGCTTCATCACGCGGTCCTCGCGTGTGATGTCTTCGCCCTGGACGGCGGCTGCCTGTGGTTTCGTCTCGCGTGTTGATCGTTGCATGGTGCCCTCATTTCGAGGAAGGGCAACCGGCCGGTCGCCCTTCCCAGGCGGCCCCAAAGCGCTACACCAGACCAGGCCGATGTAGCGCTTGAGACACCATCGGATGGTTCACGAGTCAGGCGAAATTATTCGCCCGTGTAACCGACCGAGGAACGGTATTGGGCGAGCTGGTTCTCGCGCCCCAGACGATCGGTGATCTCGTCCCACGCAGCGGCGGCGTTATCCAGCGCTTCCTGGGCGCTGATCTCGCCCGCGATCGCGCGGGTGATCTCGACGTCCAGCGTCTGCTGGTATTCCGCGGTGCCGGTGATGCGCAGGTCGAGCACAGCGTTCGGGTGGTTGATTCCGGTCAGGATCGCGTCCAGGTAGTCTACGGCACTTTCCTCATCGAAGCCAGCGTCCACCCACAGGTCGAGCGCCTCGAACTGGCTGAAGCGGGCCGGGTTGATGCCCGTGCCGCCGGTCACGGCCAGTTCCTTGACCATCTCGGGGGCGGCCATGAACGCGGCGAAGTCCCAGGCGGCTTCCTTGACGTCGCTGTCCGCCGCCACGCCGATGATCCAGCCACCAAACGCGATGAACGGCGCTTCGTTGACGCCGCTCTCAGGCGTCACCCACTCGCCAGCCTCGTAGTCCCAGTACTGGTCGCCGCCGGGCAGCGGCGCGAAGCCCACCTGGCCCTTGATCAGCGACACGTTCTCGTCGATCGAGATCGGGCCGACATCACCCCAGTCGATGTTGAACACCGACATGCCCGCGGGATAGTAGTTGCGGGTGTCCGCCACGTCCCAGTTGACCTGCTCCGGCGGGCCGAGATCGACGCTGCGGATGTAGTCTTCGAGCGCGCGGACCCAGCCAGGATTGTTCACCTGGGGCGTCATGTCCTCACAGCTAAAGAAGAAGCACGGGTTGCCGGGGATCTTACCGTAGCCCGCTGCGTGCGAGAAGTAGACGTAGAACGCCTGGGTATTGCGCTTCATCGCTTCCATCACGCCGAAGATCGGGCCCATGTCCGTCTCGCGGCCATTGAAGAATTCGGCGATGTCGTAATACTCGGTCCAGGTCTTCGGCTCGGCCAGCGGATAGCCGTATTCAGCCTCGAATTCCTCGGCATACTCGCCGCCATCGACCAGGTCTTTGCGGTAGTACAGCATGTGCGAGTCACCGTCGTACGGCAGCGCGTAGACAGTGTCGCCCCAGGCGATGATCCGGTCGCGGTAAAGCGGGATCACGTCGTCCATGTCGATCTTGTCGAGAATTTCCTGCGGAGCCGGGTCGAGATAGCCCGGCGCCATGTAGTCACCGGACCACGCGGCGGGGAAGATCAGCATATCGAAGTCGCCCGAGCCGGTGTCGAACGCGGTGATGGTCTTCTCGAACAGGTCGCCCCAGGCGAACTGCTGCAGCTCGACGTCGCCGCCGGTCATCTCTTCCCAATCGGGCGCGAAGTCCTCGACCGGGCCGCCGATGGACCGGCCCACCTGGGTCACCACAACGATTTTTTGCCCCGCAAAGGGCTTGTCATCCTGTGCCATTGTGGAGGGAACCAGGGCCACTACGAGAGTCAAAATCACTAAAAAGCCTATAAACCGTTTCATTGATACTGCCTCCTAAGAAGCGCTCATTGGGGCGGACGGAAAAGTAAAGGTCACTGAATCTGGATCGATTCGCTCCTTTCTATACACCCTCGACCGGTCGAAAACCAGGTTCTGCAGACCAGCCTAAGGCCGTAACACAAACCCACCGCTGGGCGGCAGATCGTCAAACCGGTAGCCGGACGCGTCGCGTTCATCGCCCGACACCCGCACGCGCAGCAACTGCACTTCGAACCGGGTGCGGTCGCCGCGATGGACGGCATGGTAATATTCGACGGGCGTCCCGTCGGCCACGAAACTCACGCTGTCGAGCATGATCAGCGGGGCGCCGCGCTTGACGCGCAGCAGGCGCGCCTCGTACTCGTTGGCCGGAACAGCCTCGATGCTGCGATTGCCGCGCACGATCATCACGCCGCAGTGTTTTTCGAGAAATGCGTACAGCGACTGGTGGGACAGGTCTTCGTGAGCCAGCGCCGGGCATATCTCGTGCGGCAGGTAACTCGTGACCAGTTGGATCGGCTCGTCCTCGACAAAACGCAGGCGCTCGATCTCGATGACCGGCGTTTCCGGCTCGAGATTCATGCGGCTGGCAACGCGGACGCTGGCCGGGACGACCTGCTGCTTGAGCACCTGGGTGACCGGCGTGAGCCCCTGCTCGACCATGTTCTGGTAGAAACCGGTCAGCTTCTGCACCAGGCTCTCCCGAATCTTGGGCTGAGCCACGAACGTCCCCTTACCCTTCTCGCGCACGATCAGCCCGCGGCTGGCGAGATCGCTGAGCGCCTGCCGGATCACGGTGCGGCTGACGGCGAACATGCGGCACAACTCCGGCTCGCCCGGCAGGCGGTCGCCCGGCCCCCAGGTACCGGACCGGAAATGATCCTGCAGCGCGTCCCGCACCTGGATATAGTACGGGATCCCATTCGTACGGTTGATCGCAAAAGACAAACTGTTATCCTGTTATCTTGTCATTACAACCGATTGATTGTATTATAAGCAAAAATCGACGCTGAGGCAATCGGTTAATCTGGGCCTTACCAGGCCGACAGGAGAATCCCCCATGGCATTTCGTGTGCTGGCGACTGCTCGCTCATTCTGCAAGTCGGATGGTCCTCACCACGCCTACTTGCGGGACAACGATTGTGAGGTCGACCTCCGCCCGCCCGATCACCCGATGAGCGCCGCCGAGCTGGCCGAGCTGGTTCCCGGCTACGACGGGCTGATCCTGGGCCTGGACGAGTGCAACGCGGACGTCATCGCGCGGGCCGACCGGCTGCGCGTCATTTCGCGCTATGGCACCGGCGTCGACCGGGTGGACCTCGAAGCGGCCACGGCGCGCGGGATCGTGGTCACCAACACACCCGGCGTCAACCGCATCGCCGTCGCCGAGCTGGCGATCGGGCTGATGTTCTGCCTCGCCCGCCAGATTCCCCAGGTGGTCAGCAATGCGCGGGCCGGCGATTGGACGCGCGCGCGCGGCTGGGAGCTGTACGAAAAGACGCTGGGCATCATCGGCCTGGGCGCGATTGGCCGCGAGGTCGCGGCGCGCGCCGCTGCGCTGGGGATGCACGTGATCGCCCACGATCCCTACTCCACCGGCGGGCCGGACCGCGCCGCCGACCTGGTCGACCTGGAGACGGTGTTCGGCGAAGCGCACATCATCTCGCTGCACTGCGCCGCCACGCCCGAAACGATCAACCTGATCAACGCCGAGCGGCTGGCGATGATGCGCGACGGGGCGTACCTGGTCAACACGGCGCGTGGCGAGCTGGTCGACGAGGCGGCGCTGTACGAGGCGCTCGTGTCGGGCAAGCTGGCCGGGGCAGCCTCGGACGTCTTCCAGAACGAGCCGCCGGAAGGCAGCCCGCTGCTGGCGCTCGACAACTTCCTGCCGACGCTGCACATGGCGGGCACAACCCAGGAGTCCGTGCAGCGGATGGCGATGCTGGCGGCGCAGAACGTCGTCGACGTGCTGCGCGGCGAGTTGTCCGGCTACGCGGTCAATCCCGTGCCGCCGGGCGCGAATTCACTCAAATAGATCACCATACTTTTTACCAGGAGGGGAGCTATGCTGGAAGGCAACGTGAGGGGATTGCAGCACATCGGCCTGCCGGTGACCGACATCGCGCGCTCGACCGATTTTTACACCCGGCTCGGCTTCCGCGTGGCGATGGAAACCGAGCTTGAAGACCCACAAGGCGCCATTCAGGTCAAGATGCTGGAACTGAACGGGCTGGTGCTGGAGTTGTACCAACTGGCCGGGCCGGACCTGGAGGGCATCCGGCAGCGGGGCGACGGGCACATCGATCACGTTGCGCTCGACGTGCTGGACGTCGATCGCGCGTTCGAGGAACTGCGCGCCGCGGGCGTGACGCCGCTGGAAGATGCGCCGGTGTTCCTGCCCTTCTGGGACAAAGGCGTGCGCTATTTCAACGTCCACGGGCCGGACGGCGAGCGGGTGGAGTTCAACGAGAGACTCCGATGAGCCAATATATCCTCGCTCACGACCTGGGCACTACCGGCAACAAGGCCACGCTCTACGACGCCGGCGGCAGGCTGGTCGGCAGCGCCTTCTACGGCTACGACACCGAGTACGCGCACGTCGGCTGGGCCGAGCAGAACCCGGAAGACTGGTGGCGCGCGGTGTGCGCCTCCACCCGGCAACTGCTGCGCGAAGCGAACGTCAAGCCCGGCGCGGTCGCGGGGATCTCGTTCAGCGGCCAGATGATGGGGGCGGTCCCGCTGGACGAGCGCGCGCGCCCCTTGCGCAACGCGATCATCTGGGCGGACCAGCGCGCCGTCGAGCAGGAACGCTGGCTGGGCGAGCGCATCGCCCCCGCGGACGTGTATCGCATCACCGGCCACCGCCTGAGCGCGTCGTATTCGCTGTGCAAAATCCTGTGGCTGCGCGATCACCAGCCGGACGTCTACGCCGCCACCCACAAATTCGTGCACGCCAAAGACGCCATCGTCGCCCGGCTGACCGGGGAGTTCGCCACCGAGCCGACCGACGCCAGCGGCATGAACCTGTACGACCTGGACGCCTGGGACTGGTCCGGGCGCATCATCGACGCTGCCGGGCTCGATCCGGACAAACTGCCCGAGCTGCGCCGCTCGATCGACGTGATCGGCGGCGTGCTGCCCGACGTGGCGGACGAGGTGGGCGTGCCCGCCGGGACGCCGGTCGTCATCGGCGGCGGGGACGGCATGTGCGCGGCAGCGGGCGCGGGCGTGGTGCGCGAGGGCGCGGCGTACAACTACGTCGGCTCGTCCTCGTGGATCGCCCTGGCAACCGACAAGCCGATCTACGATCCGGACTACCGGACGTTCACCTGGGCGCACCTGGTGCCCGGCATGTACAGCCCGTGCGGCACGATGCAGATGGCGGGCGGCTCGTACCAGTGGGCGCGCGACCAGGTGTGCCCAGTCGAGAAGGAAGCCGCCCAGGCGCTTGGCCTCAGCCCCTACGAGCTGATGAACACGACCGCCGGCCAGTCGCCGCCCGGCGCCAACGGCCTGCTCTTTCTGCCGTACCTGCTCGGCGAGCGCAGCCCGCGCTGGAACCCCCGCGCGCGGGGCGCGTACATCGGCCTGACGGTGCGCCACACCCACGCCGACATGGTGCGCGCCGTGCTCGAAGGCGTGACGATGAACCTGCGTGTGATCCTCGAGGCCTTCCGGTCCCAGGGCGCGCAGATCGACGCCATGCGCGTGATCGGCGGTGGCGCGCGCGGGCGCTTCTGGAACCAGATCATGGCCGACATGTACGGCGTGCCCGTGCAGCGGCTGGCGATCCTGGAAGAGGCGACGTCGATGGGCGCGGCGCTGGCGGGCGGCATCGGCGTCGGGCTGTACACGGACTTCGCCATGAGCGAAACCATGAACGCCATCGCCCAGGAGATCCACCCGGACCCCGCCGCGCAGGCCGCCTACGCCAGGCTCTACCCGGTCTTCGAGGCGGCCTACCAACACCTGGTGCCGGTGTACGACATGCTGGCCGAGGCGGCGCTGTGACCATCCAGACGGTCACCGGCCCCGTTGCGGCGGAAGACGTGGCGCTGGCGGACGGTCACGCGCACGCCTGGATCGATCCCCCGCCGGGCGTCGATCCGAGCGCGCGGCTCGAACTCCACGACTTCGACCGGATCGCGGCGGAGCTGGCCGCGTTCCGCGCCGCGGGCGGCTCGCTGGTGGTGGACTGCCAGCCGGGCGGCGCCGGGCGCGACGCGCGCCGCCTGCGCCAGTTGGCCGAAGCCACCGGCCTGTGGATCACCGCCACGACCGGCTTCCACCAGCAGAAATACTACCCGCCTGATGGCTGGCTGTGGACCGCCTCCGCCGAAGACGCCGCGATCTACTTCGCCGAGGAGCTGACCGTCGGGACGCGGGAATCGGCGGGCGCGATCCCCGCGGCGACGATCAAAGTGGGCTACGAGGGGATCATCGACGGGCAGACACGCATTCTGATGGAAGCCGCCGCCGAAGCCGCGCACCAGACCGGCGCGCTGATCCTGTTCCACACCGAGCGCGGGCAGAACGTCGAGGCGCTGATCCCGTTCTTCGCCGACCGGCGCGTGCCCGCCAGCCGGTTGTACCTCTGCCACGTAGACAAGCGCCCGGACGCCGGCCTGCACCGCGCGCTGGCCCAGGCCGGGGTGCTGCTCGGCTACGACACGTTCGCGCGGCCTAAGTACGATCCCGACAACGGCGCGTGGAAACTAATCGCGGCGCTGGTGGCCGACGGGCTGGCAGCGCACGTCGCCATCTGCCTGGACATGGCGCTGGCCGAGATGTGGACGGCGTATGGCGGTGGGCCTGGCATGGCCTTCCTGCCGGACGTGATCCTGCCGCGCCTGCGCGCCGAAGGTTACCCCGCCGACGTGATCCGCCAGCTCACCGGGGGCAACGTCGCCCGCTACCTGGCGCGCCAGCCCGGACAACCCACCTTCTGACCAACCGAATTTCACGCAAGGAGCATCTCATGACGGACCTGACCCCCCTCATCGAGCAGGCCAAACAGAGCGAGCTGTTCACCGCGCCGCACCTGGAAGCCGACCTCGCCGCGTTCCTGGCCGAGCAGTCGGACCGGATCACGGCATTGGCCGCCGAAGCCGTCGCGCGCGGCGTCCGGCAGGTGTATTTCGTGGGCAGCGGCGGCTCGTGGAGCGCGATGTATTCCGGCGCGTACCTGCTCAACCGCTTCTCGACGCTGCCCGCCGAGGCGCTGACCGGCTACGACCTGATTCACCGCGCGCCGCGCCGCCTGGACGCCAGCGCGTGGGTGTTCGTCGCGTCGTATTCGGGCAACACAGAAGACACGGTCGCCGGGATGCGCTATGCGCGGTCGCGCGGGGCGCGAGTGATCGGCATCGCCAAGCGCCGCGACTGCGCCATCGCCCGCGAAGCGGACGCCATGATCGATTACGATTCCACGGCGCTGTACATTCTGCCGCTGGCAGCGGTCTACCTGTTCGCGCTGGAGGTCGCGCGGCTGGGCGGATACGCGGATGCTGCCGCGGCAATCGAGGGGCTGCGGGCGCTGCCGCCAGACCTGGGCCGGGTGTACCGCGAAAGCCAGGCGCGCGCCGAACTGTTGAGCGCCCAGTTCGCCGACTCGACGCTGCTGTATACCATCGCCGCCGGGCCGCTTTACGGGCTGGCCTACAAGTTCGCGCTGACCGTCTTCATGGAGAACATCCGCATTCACAGCTCGGTCATCGCCAGCGACGAGTTCCGGCATGGCCCGGTCGAGATGCTCGACCGGCAGCGGGCGGACATGGTATTCCTGTTGGGAACCGACGACACCCGCCCCATGACCCAGCGCGTGCTGGACCTGGTGAGCGGGCGCGACAACGTGCGGACCATCGTCTACGACGTGGCCGAGCACGCCGGCGTGCACCCGCTGCTGTCGCCGTTCGCGCTGTTGATCCCGCTGCAGTGGTTCGTCGTGTACTCCGCCCTGCGGGCGGGCATCCACGATCTCGACGAGCGGGCCTTCATGGGGCGCGGTATTCTGGCCCAGGGCGGCGCCAACTGGCCGTGAGCCGCGCCCAGGGCTAGCGCCGCCGGGTGTAGCGCTCGACGAAGCTATACGGTGAGGGCAGCGGGATCGCGCTGGCCGCGTCCAGTGCGCTCAATTCGTCGGGAGAGAGCGTCCAGCCGACCGCGCCCAGGTTCTGAGCCAACTGCTCGGGCGTGCGCGCCCCGAAGATCGGCGCGGTGACGCCCGGCTGCTGGATCACCCAGCGCAGCGCCACCTGGGCCGGCGTCTTGCCGCGCGCGTTGGCGATATCCACCAGCGTATCGATGATCGCCCAGGTGCGCTCGGTTTCGCGCTGGTCGGGCAGGTCGTCCCAGCGGTCAGCGCGGCCCACGCGGCTGTCGGGCGGGGGCGGCGCGTCGCGGCGATATTTGCCGGTCAGCCAGCCGCCCGCCAGCGGCGACCACGCGATCACGCCGATGCCCTGCGCGCGGCACAGCGGCAGCAGCTCCCATTCCGTGCTGCGGACCAGCAGGCTGTATTCCGGCTGGAGACAATCGAACCGCGCCCAGTCCTTGAACTCGCTGAGCATGATGGCGCGCATCAACTGCGAGGGCACGTAGTTCGACGCGCCGATGTAGCGCACCTTACCCATGCGCACCAGGTCGTCCAGCGCGCGCAGCGTCTCTTCGAGCGGCGTGGACGCGTCGAAGCAGTGCATCTGGTACAGGTCGATGTAGTCGGTTTGCAGCCGCCGCAGGCTGGCGTCGATCTGGTGAAAGATGTGCTTGCGCGACAGGCCGGTATCGTTGGGCCCCTGCCCCGCCGGGAAGAACACCTTGCTGGCGATTACGACCTGCGACCGGTCCGGCTGCTGGGCGAGCCAACTGCCCAGGTACGTCTCGGAGAGGCCCTCGTTGTAGGTGTTGGACGTGTCGAAGAAGTTGCCGCCCGCCTCGACGAAGGCGCTCGCCATGCGGTGCGCGGTCGGTTCGTCCGCGCCCCAGCCGAAGGTCTGCGTGCCAAAACACATCTCGGACACCTTCAGGCCGGTGCGGCCCATAAAACGGTATTCCATAGCGTAATCTCCCCATCGAAAAACTCGTGTGACGCGCCAGATTGTGCCCGCCACTGCCCGGCTTCTCGCCGCGGGCAGGCCCATACGAAGCATAGTGTGGATCGCGGCGCGGGGCAAGAATCCGGGCGGCACGAAGGCGTCGGAAACAAAAAGAGCGGGCTACACGCGCCCGCCCTCTCGATGTCTACTTGAGTGAGATTACGGATAGTAGTCGTCGATGAAATCCAGCGCCAGCGGCGTGTCCACGCGGAACTGGTAATCCACGCCGATGCAGGGCGTGATGCCCCACGAAACCACCGCCACCACCATCGGACCGCTGCCCCAGAAGACCGGGCCGCCCGAATCGCCAAAGCACGAGCCACCGGAACCGCCGCCCTTGCCGGGGTTGTTGGTGAACTTGGCGCTCATCCCCGCGTTGAAGTTGCTGTTGATCTCGACTAGCGACACGGTGCCCTTATAGCGCATCCAGAGGTCCGAGTAGAACGGGTTGAGGACGCCCTGCATACCATAGCCGACAACCGTGAAGGTTCCCTTGCGGTCCTGCCCTTTCAGCGTTTCCAGGAAATCCGCGGGCGGAAGCTGGCCGTACACAGGCAGATTGATAGGACTCGACAGCTTGACGATTCCCACGTCATAGGTGGACGGGAATTGGGCATAGTCGTCGTACTGCGGGTGAGGATGTACGGCTGATGCCATAACCCAGGCTCTGGCAGCCCAATCCGCCAGCGGCTCGTCCGGAAGGCGCGTGCCGAGTACATCCTCGACGTTCATGAAATACGTTTCGGCATTGACCACCCCGCCACCTTCCACGCAGTGTCCGGCGGTCAGGACCGTCGTCGCGTCGAGCAGGGTACCCGAGCAGCTATACCATCCTCCACCCTGCCGGAAAAGCAGCGTGCCCACGTAGGGATGCTCGCCGTTATCGGGCACGCCCCACGTCACGGCGAGGGCGCTGCTGGTGACCAGCAACAGCGCGACAATCAAAGCAACCCCCGAAAACAAATGCTTCTTCATGTGTCCTCCCATCAAAGACGCAAGATACGACAACTTCATTATGTCAATAAAAGTCATACCATGCAACTTACAGCATGCCGAGCGGGCCGATTTACCCCCGGCGCGTGGTCACCAATCGACAGATCTGGCATAATGAGGGACGGTATCCAATGCTGCTGCCGCCTGCCCGGCACAACCGGACAGGCGAGGACTCCCCCATGCAACCTGACAAAACGCGGTTATTCGCCATCGCCGTGCTGATCTTCATCGCGCTGGGCGTGATCGGCGGCCTGTTGAACGTGGCCTGGACGTACATGCAGGTCACGTTCGACGTCAAAGTGAGTGCGATCGGCGTGCTGTTGGTCTTCGCGACCACCGGCAGCCTGATCGCCGCGTTCGGCAGTGGGGCGCTCATCGGCAGGTTCGGGATCGGGCGCGTGGCGCTGGCGGGCGCGCTGCTGGTGACCGCCGGGCTGGTGGGCGTGGCGCTGTCGCCCGCCTGGGCGGCGCTGGTCGCGATCACGTTCGTGATGTACATGGGCCGCGGCACGCTCGACGCGGGGATGAACAACTTCGTCTCGGCGAACTACGACTCGGCGGCGATGAACTGGCTCCACGCGAGCTGGGGAGTGGGCCTGACCGTCGCGCCGGGGATCGCCACGTTCATCATCGTGACGCTCGATCAGAGCTGGCGCGTTGGCTACGCGGTGATGGCCGCGGTCGCGCTGGTGCTCGTCGCGCTGCTCGCCGCCACCCGCCGCCGCTGGGACGCCCCCGATCCGCCGCCCCAGGGCGACGCGCCCCTACCCGCCCGGCGCGTCACCATGCGCGAGACGCTCGGCCAGCCGGTCGCCCTGTGGAGCATCGCGCTGTTCTTCGTCTATGGCGGCGTCGAGATCGGCACCGGGCAGTTGGTCAACACGCTGCTCGTCGAGAGCCGCGGCGTGGCGCAGGAGATCGCCAGCCTGTGGCTGAGCTTCTACTGGGGCAGTTTCACCGTCGGGCGCATCCTGATCGGCGCGCTGGCGCTGCGGCTCGACGACCGCGCCATCCTGCGCGCCAGCACCGCCGTGCCCATCATCGGGACGATCCTGCTCGTGCTGCGCGGCCCCGGCGTGCTCAACCTGGCCGGGCTGGTCCTGATCGGCCTGGGGCTCGCGGCGATCTTCCCCATCCTGATCGCCCAGACGCCGGGGCGCGTGGGCCGCGCGCACACCGCCAACGCCATCGGGTTCCAGGTCGGGTTTGCGGGCCTGGGCGCGGCGATCCTGCCCGGCCTGTTCGGGCTGGCGACCGAGCCGTTCGGCCTGGAGGCGATCGGCTATGGGCTGCTGATCAACGCCGTCGCGCTTTTCGCGCTTCAACGGTGGGTGGCCGCCCGCTACAGCGCCCGCTAACCTCGCGCACTCACCCGCCCGGCGCCAGCGTGTGCTCGCCGGGGTCGAGGTCCCACGCCCCCGCGCCGCCGGCCCACTGCGCCCGGAGCGTGAGGCGTTCCGGTGTCCGGACGCGCAACCGGGGCGGCTCGTCCGGCCCGGCCCGCCGCTCGCACAGCAGGTCGGCCTGTTGGCCGGAGCGCAGCGGGTATCGCACGACGCCGTGCCGCTCGGCCAGCCGGATGTCCCACGCCAGCGCGCCGTCGCTCTCGCGGCGCAGGCCGATCGCGAACTCGATCGGGATACCAATCGCCGACAGCCCGGTCCAGCCCACGAAGTTGGGTTTGGCGGGGCGGCTGGGGCCGGGAAATTCGGGCGCGTAGTTCTCCCAGAGGGTGCCGGTCTCGGCGAAGACGCGCGCGACGCGATCGACGTGCTCGCAGGCGATGGCGTGGGCCAGCTCCGGCGCGCCGTGCGCCAGCAGGCCGTGCAGCACCATGTAGTTCGTCGGGGACCACACGCCGCCCAGCCAGTAGCCGCCGTCGTTCCGGTAGCCGGGGCTGTCCGCCGACTGGGACGGGACGCGGTGCGGGCGGCGAAACGTGGCCGGGTCGTCCAGGTGCGCGATCAGCCGCCGCGCGCGGTCGTCGGGCACGATGCCCGCCAGCAGTCCCCAGTACGCGCCAACGGTCTTGACCGGGCTCGGCGCGCCGTCCGGCCCGACGTCGTGATAAAAGCCGGTCGCCTCGTTCCACAGCCGCGCATTGACGAACGCTTCGAGCGCCCGGTATTCGGCCTCCAGGCCGGCGTTGTAAGCGGTCTGCCCGACGATCGCGCCGATCTGCCCCAGCAGGCGGCAGTTGAGCGCCTGCTGCATGGTCGCGTCGACCCACGTGTGATGGCGGTGGTGCCACTGCGAATCGGGCACGCGCGACTGGTTGTCCATGCCGGAGCCGAGGCCGCTGGTCCACAGCCCGCCGCCGGGCCACGTGCGCCAGTCGCGCAGCCAGTGATGGTAGGCGACCAGCACGGGGAAGACGGTTTCCAACCGGGCGCGGTCGCCGGTGAACTGGTAGTGCAGCCATTCGGCCCAGGCGAAGACGTTCGGCCCGGTGCTGCGCGCGTCGTGCGGCGTGAAGCGGTCCTCGCCGGTGTCGGTGTTGATCTCGCGGCAGATGAAGCCGTCCGGGTGCTGCTTGACGTAGAAGTTGTCCAGCGTGCCGATGAACGGGAAGACGTGCGTCCCATAGCGCCCGAACATCGTCATGAAGCAGCTATCCCACAGGAACGTGCATTCGTTGAAAGCCGTGTCGATGAAGTTGGAGACGAAGCCGGACTCCGGCGCGGGCTGGCGCAGGTTGGCGAAAGCCGTCTCCCAGGCGTAATCGTAGGCTGCCACCCAGCCGGGATGGTCGTCGGCCACCAGGCCGGGCAGGCGGTCCGGATCGTAGTCCGGCAGCGGGGCGGGCGCGGCGCGGCGCATCCCGAAGACGTTCTCGCCGGCGGGATGGCGCAGCGGCATCGCGAAATACGCCGCCGCGCGGGGCTGGCGCACGTCCACGCGCCGCCCATCTATCGCGATGTGGAACGCGCCCAACACGCGGCTCAACAAGGCGCTGTCGCCCGGCGACCCGTACCCGACGATGTTGGTGCCGGTCCAGATGTCCCACGGCTGGCCGGGCGTCAGGCCGCGCTCGAAGACGTCCAGCGGCGCCTGGACCACGATCTCGGCCTCGGCCAGCCCCGGCAGCAGCGCGACGCCGTCGTCGTCGAGCCGCAGGGACCAGCTTTCTTTGTGCGGCGCGGGCACCAGGAACCCCACGACGGACGGTTTGTAGTGCGGGAGGACGGCGCCCGGATCGAACGCGTCGAGCAAACTTTCCAGCAGGCGATGAAGCGACAACGACATACAGGCGAACCTTTCATAACCGGCGAACAGGCAAAAAGAGGCCACTCAACGTTCGAGTGGCTGGATTGTGAACCGGCCAAACGGCCAGACGAAAACCGATCGATTTAGCCCTTGACGGACCCGGCCAGGATACCGCGCACGAAGTAGCGCTGCAAGGCCAGGAAGACCACCAGCGGCAGCGCCATCGACACGAACGCCGCAGCCGTCAGCAGGTGCCAGTCCTGCCCCAGCGAGTTCACCAACCCGCTGAGCGCATACGTCAGGGGCGCGTACTTCCCGCCGCCCACGTAGATCAGCGCGACCAGCAGATCGTTCCAGACCCAGAGGAACTGGAAGATCACCAGCGACGCGATCGCCGGAATCGACAGCGGCAGCGCCAGCCGGAGAAACGCCGTCCAGTGCGAGCAGCCATCGAGGAACGCCGACTCGAAGATCTCGCGCGGCAGCGATCCCATGTAGTTCCGCAGCAGGTAGATCGCGTACGGCAGGCCGTACCCGGTGTGCGCGATCCAGATGCTGAGGTAGGGCAGGTATTCGTTGTTGGTGATGCCCAGGTCGTTGAACAGGCGCAGCACCGGGATGAACGTGAGCTGGAGCGGGACGACGAGCATCCCCACCAGCACTAAGAACACCGTGTTGCGGCCTGGGAACTCCATCCACGAGAAGGCATAGGCCGCCGAAGCCGCGAAAAACAAGGGAAAGAACGTGGCGGGGATCGCAATGAACAGGCTGTTGCGAAACGCGCGCGCCATGTCGTAATTCGGATTGTTGATCACGGAGTCGTAGTTTTCCAGGGTGTACTGCGTGAAATCCAGCGGATTTTCGAGCACCGTCCACCAGCCGTCGGACATGATGTCCTCCCGCGTGCGAAACGAGCTGATGAGCAGCCCCACGGTGGGCAGAATCCACGCGATGACCAGCAGCAGCAGCGAAATGTGCAGCGGGATGCGCAGGACGAACCGGCGCCAGTTGAAGCCGGGCCCCTGGGCGGTGGTGCTCAGCGGGGACTTCTTGGGAGTAACCGCAGTCGTGGTCATCGTCGCGCCTCCTGCCTGCGAAACTGGATGACGTTGTAGACGAGCATCGGAACGATGGCGAGCATCAGCACGACCGCGATGGCGCTGGCGCGCCCGAATTCACGGTTGCCACCGTACATCTCCAGGTACATCCGGTTGGCGATCACCTCCGTGCCGAAGTTGCCGGCGGTCATCACGTACACGATATCGAACACCTTGAGCACGGTGATGACCATCGTCGTGGTGACCACGGTGAGCGTCGGCATCAACTGCGGGATGATGACGCGGAAGAAAACCTGAAACTCGTTCGCGCCGTCCACCCGCGCCGCCTCGAGCAGTTCCGCCGGGATACCCTTCAGCGCCGCCGAGAGCACGACCATGCAGAACCCGGTCCAGATCCAGACACCGACCGTGATCAGCGCCAGGTTGTTGATGCCCGATCGCCGGATCCAGTCAATCGGCTCGACGCCCGTGTCGAGCGAGCTGTTGACGGCCCGCACGTTGATCTCGTTCACACCGGCGATGATCTCGTCCCACTGGTCGAAGGTTTGCAGGCCCTCCACGCCGGGTCGCGTCCCATCTTTGACGTAGGCCAGCGCCATGCTGCGCAAGTCGTCCTCCAGGTCGCTGGCCTGTTCCGGGGTGAGCGTTCCCGCATCGACCGCATCATCGATCGCGTCCTCCTCGATGCGCTCGATTCGCAGCGCGCACGCGTACGGGATGGCGTTGCAGATGGCGCGGCCACTACCCTCCGGCATGGTCGCCAGCGCCTGGTTGATGGCATCGATCGAGACGCGCGGCCACTGCCCCAGCGCCTGCCATTCCTCCTCGCGCGGGGGCAGCTCCCCCTCGATGTACTTGCGCGCTCGGTCAGGCAGCTTGTCGAGCAGCTCGCCGGCGCGTTCCGGCGTGAGATCACCCTCGGCGACGGCCTCCTGGATCGCCTCCGTCTCGACGGCGACGATCGCGTCGAGCACGTCGCCGCGCTCGACCGGCGCGCCTTCGTCGCGCAGCCACGCGATCGCGTCGCCTAAGGTATCATCCGGATCGATCGAGACGAGGATGGCATTCAACAAACCGATCTGGGGGTTCGGCTGCAACGGGTTGCCGGTGGGTTTCAGATCGTAGACGAATTTCCAGATCACGCCGGCACCCACGAAGGAGATCGCCATCGGCATGAAGATGATCGCCTTGGCAAACGATTCGTACCGGACGCGGTCCGCCAGGGTGGCGATGAGCAGGCCCAGCACCACCGTCCCGATCGTGAACACGAACAACCAGAGCAGGTTGTTGCGGAACGCCTCTTTCATCCGGGTGCTGGTAAGTGCATAGTCGTAATTATCAAGCCCAACATAATTCTCGGCCAGACGATCCATGAAGCTGAGGCGGATCGTGTCCAGCGACGGATAAACCATAAGCATAAACAACAGGAACACGGCAGGGCCTAGAAACAAGGCAGGCGTCCATCTGGATTCCTGAGATCTCACGGCACTCTCCTTATCCCGCTCCTACATAAGCGATAGAGTTGGGGCGGTTCGCAGCGCTGCGAACCGCCCCGCACGCTCACCAAAGCCAGCCGGGGTTAGTCGACGTAGGCTTCGCTCGCGGTTGCCTCGATGGTCTCCAGAATCTGCGGCAGATCACTCGGATTCTGGACGAAGTTCAGCGTGCCGGTCCAGAACGCCTGGTTGACGTCGCCCGGCATAAGGTCCGACCCGTCGAAACGGAACGAGTCAACCTGCTGCAGCAGCTCAGCCGCGCGGGCGCTCAGCACGTCCGGGTACTGGTCCAGCGGGAATTCGTTGTTGGTCGCGATACCGCTGCCGCCACCCTCCAGCCAGCCGGCCAGGGCCTGGGGCTGGGTCAGGAACTCGATCAGCGCGCGCGAGTTGTCGTTGTCGTTGAACATCACGAACAGGTCCGCCGCGCCGAGACCGGGCGTCCCGTACTCTTCGTCGATGGACGGGAAGAGGAAGAAGTCGAAGTCTTCACCGGGGACCAGGTCCTCGCCGCCGGGGCAGTCCTGAATGAAGGACTGGATGAAGCTCGCCTGGCGGTGCAGGTAGGCTCCGGGCGGATCGGTGAACAGCGGGCACGGCGCCTCGCCGAAGTTGGTGCTCAGCGTGCCGGACGAGCCGCCGTAGAGGTAGTCTTCATCACCCACGATTTCGCCGAACGCCTCCCAGGCACGAGTCACCTCATCGCTGGTCCACGCGATGTCGTGGCTCACCCACGCATCGTAGGTTTCGAGATCGTTGGTGCGCAGCATGATGTCCTCGATCCAGTCGGTGGCCGGCCAACCGCTCGCCGGGCCGCTTTCCAGGCCGATCGAGAAGCAGGCCGCGCCGTCGTCGAAGATCGTCTCGCACAGATCGAGCATTTCGTCCCAGGTCGTGGGCACTTCATAGCCAGCCGCCTCGAACGCGGGCGGGCTGTACCACACCAGGCTCTTCAGCGCCGCGCGCGGGAAGACGCCGTACAGCGTGCCGTCATACGTCCCCAGCTCGAGCCAGACTTCGCCAAACTGCTCGGCCATGCGGTCCATGTCCAGGAAGTCCAGCGGGACAACCTCGCCCTGCTCCAGGAAGGTGCGGATGGCGCCGAAGCTGGGCACACCGGCGATGTCCGGCGGGTTCCCGGCTTCCACGCGGGTGGTCAGCACCGGCACGATGTCGCGCGTGCTCTCCACCTCGATGGTGCAGCCAGTTTCCTCGACGAACGGCTGGACCATCGATTCCCAGTTGGGCAGCTCGTCCTCGCCGCTCCACACGGTCAGGAACGAGATCACACATTCATCGTCCTGGGCCGAAAGGGCGCCGGGCGCCAGCCCCAACACAAACACAACGGCCAACACTACAACAAGTGACTTACGCATGTCTTTCCTCCTGAGTAATCAGTATTCGCGGATAGAACTGTGTCAGTACAGGAAACATTGGCGAAAAAGTGGGTACGGTCCCGATTCACCTCCTTCCAGGGATATCTCGACCGTTCGAGTCGATCAACATCCCGCTCCCCGGCACCGTGCAGGCGGCGGTTGAGCCGGACGTCCATCACGCTGTGGGCGGTGGTGCGGTCGATTCGCGCACCACAAGCTCGGTTTCGAGCAGCACGTGCGGATTCGACACCTCTTCCCCGCTGATGATCTGGACCAGCATGTCCCCGGCATGAAAGCCAAGCTCCTGAGCAGGCAGGTGAATCGTCGTCAGCCCAGGCTCCAGATAGCTCACCATCGGGATGTCGTCGAAACCGACGACCGATACATCGTGCGGGACCCGAACGCCCCGCTGGCGCAGCGCCTTGATCACGCCCAGCGCGACCACGTCGCCCGAGACGAATATCGCCGTGAACGGCTCGCCCTGGTCGAGCAGCGCGCTGGCCGCCTCGACCCCGCTCTGGCCCGTGAAATTGCCCAACTGGAGCAACTGCTCGATGACGGGCAGGCCGGCGGCTTCCAGGGCATCGCGGTAGCCTTTGGCGCGCATCGCCACCGCCGGGTGATCGAGCGGCCCGTTGGTGACGTGGGCGATGCGGCGGTGCCCCAGGTTGATCAGGTGCTCGACCGCCGCCCGCGCGCTGGCCGCGTTGTCGATATCGACCGTCGGCAGGTCGTCGCAGGTCGTCGAGCCATGCACGACCACCGGCGCGCCCTGGCCGGCCAGCTCGCTCAGCTCGACGTCGTTCGCAGCGGGCCACGAGACGAGCAGGCCATCGACGCGCTGGCTGCGCAGCAGCGACGTGTACAGGTTGGGCGCGGCGTCGCTGGCGATGCCGTAGAACAGCAGGTGAAACCCGTAGGCATTCACCGCAGCCGAGATGCCGCTGAGCACGCCGCCCAGAAACAACGAGTCGACAGACAGCTTGGCCGGGGGCGTGCGGACGATGTACGCGACGGTGTTGGTCCGGCCCGTCGCCAACGATCGGGCTGCAAAATCGGGCACGTAGTTCAGCTCGCGTGCCGCCGCTAGAATGCGCTGGCGCGTTTTGGCCGGGATGTTCACGTCCGGCGTGTTATTCAGCACGAACGACACGGTCGTCCGCGAGACGCCTGCCCGTTCGGCAATGCGCTGCATGGTCGCTCGTTTCGCGTCGGGTTCGGGCATGATAACAACGATCCTGTCGGCTAACGCGCGTTACTAACTCGTGTTACCATCGTAAAACAATACCGCCTGCCGTGTCAAGTAAGAGGAAAATTAGAGGAAGAATGACAGCCAATTGAGTCATAGACGGCGGGCGGCAGCGATGTGTGCGCTGCCGCCCGTGACAGGTCATCGACGTGGCCGCCTGCCCCGCGCCATCCACGCTGCGGGGCGCGACCGCCGGGCCCTGCCCGGCAGCCCGTTACCTCCGGCGCCAGAACCAGATCGCCAGCGCGATCACGGCCACCACCAGCGCCGCGATGATGCACAGCCACGCCGGATCGATCCCCTCGTCTTCGCCGGACGTCTCGGCCACGACCGGTTCCATGGTGGGCGTCACCGTCACCGTGCGCTCGATCGTCTCGGTGGGCGCCAGCGTTTCGGTCGGCGTGTCGGTTGCGGTGGCCGTGTCCGTCGGGGCGGCAGTGGACGTATCAGTCGGCTCCGGCGTGTCGGTGACGGTCGCCGTGGCGGTGTTAGTCGCGGTTGGCTCCGGCGTGTCGGTCGGTTCCGGGGTGTCGGTCGCGGTCGCCGTGTTGGTCGCCGTGGCGGTCGCAGTCGGCTCGGGCGTGTCGGTCGGCGTCGCCGTCCAGCGCGTGGCCGTGGCCGTTTGCGCCTGCGCCACGCGGAGCGCCGTCGCCGTGACGTCCGGCGTGGGCGTCCCCGAGGCCGTGGCGGTCAGCGTGTTCGTCGGCAGCGGTGTAGCCGTCAGCGTGGCGGTGGGCGGCGGTGTATCGCTCGGCGCCGGTGTGTTCGTCGGCGCGGGGGTATTGGTTGGCGCGGGTGTAGTGGTTGGCGCGGGCGTGCGCGTCGGCGGCGGTGTGTTGCTCGGCGCAGGGGTGCGCGTCGGCGGCACCGGCGTCACGGTGCTGGTGGGCGTCACGGTCGGCGTCGTCGCCAGCCGGGTCGCCGTGGCATTCGCCAGGCGCGACACTTCGAGCGCCGTCGCGGTGATGTTCACGTCCGGCGTCTCGGTCGGCGTGGCGGTGGGCGTGTCCGTCGGAGTCGGCGTCAGAGTCGGGGTATCGGTCGGCGTGCTCGTCGGCGTCAGCGTGTCGGTCGGCGTCGCCGTGGGCGTATCGGTCGCGGTCGGCGTGCTCGTCGGCGTGTGGGTTGGAGTCGGCGTCAGGGTCGGTGTCGGCGTGTTGGTCGGCGTCGGCGACGGCGTGATGAACAGCACCGGGTCGACCGTGAACGCGCGCGTGACGGCCATCTCGTCGCCGCCGGCATCGGTCACGATCACGTCGAGCGTGTGCGCCCCCTGCCCCCAGGCCAGCGCGTCGAGGGTGAAAGCATACGGCGGTGCGGCAAGCTCGGCCTGCGTCTCGCCATCGACCTGCACCCGCACGCTGTCCACCGCCTGCTGGGCGCGGCCCACCTCGACGCTGAGATCGACCGTCCCGCTCTGGATGAACGCGTCCTCGTCCAGCCCGGCGATCGTCACCTGCGGCGGCAGGTTCTCCACCTGGAAGACGGCGCGCTGCTCGCGGCGCCCGCCCGCCGCGTCGGTCGCGACCAGATCGATCGTGTGCTCGACGCCCGGCTCGAAGGCGAACGGGTCGAGCACCAGCGCGGCGCTCACGGCGCCGTCCTCGCCCGGCGCGAAGGCTGCCTCAGCGGGCGCGCCGTCCACCAGCAGCGCCACCTCCCCCACGCCGCGCGGCATCTGCGCCCCGGCCCGGACCGTCACCGCTTCCGTCAGCGGGCCGTCCGGCAGGCCCTCCAGCGCAAGCTGGGGATACAGGTCGGGCGCGGTGTAGGCCGCCGACGCGCGCTGCTCGGCGGTCGTAATCTCCACGCGGTGATCGCCCCCGTCCGGCTCGATCCCGGCGTCGATCGTGATCACGTAATGCGTTCGCAGATAGCGCGACAGGAAATCGTACGCGTTGACCAGCGTGGAAGTGTCCGGGCTCAGGTACAGATCGCCGCGCGTGCGGCTCGCCAGCCCGGTAAGGTAGCTCGGATCGACGCCGAAGCCGATCCCGAACACGTAAAACGCGATGTCCTGCTCCGCCGCCAGGGCGATCCCCTCGTCCGAGCTGCGTGTGCTCGCCCGCCCGTATTCGTTGCCATCGGTCAGCAGCACGGCGAAGCGGCGCGGGTTCGAGGCGCTGGCGGCCAGCTCCGCCGTCGCGTAGGCGGCGTCGTACAGCGCGGTGCGTCCCCCTGCCTGGAGATCCGTCACGGCGGCCCGGATCGCGTCCAGGTCGGTCGTGAAGGGGTGGGCAACGGTGACCGTGGAATTGAAGGTGAGCAGCGCGACCTCGTCGCCGGGAACGAGATTGTCCAGGAACGCCAGCGCGGCCCACTTGGCATCGTCGAGCGGCAGGCCCGTCATGCTCTCGCTGGTGTCGATCGTGAGGACGACCGAGATCGGGAGATTATCCTGGGATACGTTCTCGACCGAGATGATGCGCGCCGGGACGCCATCGACCGCGACGGCGAAATCGTCCGCGGTCAGGCCGGTCACCGGCACCCCGAAGGCATCCTCGACGTTGACGAACAGGGTCAGGTCCGGCAGGGCGCTGTCGGTGATGCTGCGGATCTCGATGGAAGCCGGCCCTTCGTCCTGGGCGGCGGCAAGCGGAACCGACAGCGCAGCGCAAACCACGGCAAACAGGGCGATGTATCGCTTGATCATGAGCAACTCTCCAAAGGTTGGGCAAGCCCGCGCACGCCTGGTCCGCTCTGCTGCAACGCACGGAAATATTTGAACCGGCATTTATACCTTACATAGCATATCACAAACTCCCAGCGGGGAAAGTGCGCTTGCAGCGCAGCATCCGGAACCCGACCGGCCTGGGCGGTCAGCATGACAGCGATGCCAAAATCGCGCCTTCAAAATACGCCGCAGACCCGGTACAATTGGCCTTTCGTTCAGTCTGGGCCCCGCGCCCGAAAGCCCGCTTGCTCATGAGCACCCAATCCACCAAATCGATGCTGATTCTCACGACGCTGCTGTTCATCGCGTTCATCAGCCTCGGCCTGCCGGACGGCCTGCTCGGCGTGGCGTCGCCGTCGATCCGGCGCACGTTCGACCTGCCGGTGAACGCGATCGGCAGCCTGTTCGTCGTCAGCACCATCGGGTACACCCTGTCCAGCGTGATCAGTGGCCGCCTGATGGCCTTGCTCGGCGTGGGCCACCTGCTGGCGCTCAGCTCGCTGCTGACCGCCGGGGCGCTGATGGGCTATGCCCTCTCGCCGATGTGGGAGGTCATGGTCGCGCTGAGCTTCGTCACCGGCCTGGGCGCCGGGGCCATCGACGCCGGGTTGAATACCTACGTGGCCGCCAACCGCAGCGAGCGCCTGATGCAGTGGCTGCACGCCTTCTTCGGCGTTGGCAGCACGCTCGGCCCGATCATCATGACGACCGTCTTCCGGCTGGACCTGTCCTGGCGGTGGGGTTACGCGGTGGTATCCGTCGCCCAGTTCGCCATGGCGATCGCGTTCGTCGCCAGCGCCGGGCGGTGGAAGGGCACGACCACCGCCACCGACGAGCGGGCACCCATCCCCAGCGCGACCATGTGGAACACGTTGAAACAGTCCGGTGCGCTGCTCGGTATCGCCATCTTCTTCGTCTACACGGGGCTGGAATACAGCATCGGGCAGTGGAGCTACACCCTGTTCGTCGAGTCACGCGCGATCGCGCCCGAACGCGCCGGGCTCTGGGTCAGCCTGTACTGGGGCATGTTCACCTTCGGGCGCATCGCCGCCGGGGCCATCGGGCCGCGCACCTCGTCGGCGGCGCTGCTGCGAGCCGGCATGGCCGGCGCGGTGGCGGGCGCGCTCCTGCTGCTGTGGAATCCGGCGCCGATCTCCGGCATGTTCGCCGTCGGGCTGTTGGGGCTGTCGCTGGCGCCCATCTTCCCGGCGCTGATCTCGACCACCGTCACCCGCGTCGGCGCCGGCCACGTCAGCAACACGATCGGCTTCCAGGTGGGCGCGGCGGGCATGGGAGTCAGCATCATCCCCGCGACGATTGGCGTCCTGGCGGACCGGTTCGGGCTGGAGGTCATCGGCGCGAGCTTGCTGGGGCTGACAATCGTGCTGGCGGCGGTCTACGTGATGGCCGCATCCGTCAGCGAAGCGCGGATCCCGCGCCCTCGCCGGGTATCCCGCGGCCAGCCGGGATGAGCGACAATCCCGCGCCCGGCAGATTCCACCCCGCGCCGTTTTTGCATATAATCTGACCAACGCCCCGCCCTCCACCGACATGGTTATCACAGCGCACAGAAGGAGGACGACATGATGCGTTGGATCGAATTTGGCCCCGCCGCCCGGCGGCACGCCGCTCCCAGTTTCGAGCTGGCGCTGCCGGATGGCACCCCCGTCACCCGGTCGCAGTACCGTTCCAAAGCCCAGCTCGTGCTGGTGTTCGCGCAGGATCACGCGCAGCCGGACGTCGACCGCCTGCTGCAATCGCTGGCCGCGCGCCATGACGAGTTCACCGAGGTGCCCGCCCCCGTCTACACCGTCAGCCCGGACGCCCCGCCCGGGGCCACAGCGATCCCCGTCCTGGTCGACCGCCAGAGCCGGGTCGGCGGCGCCTACCGCGACCTTTTCCCGCCCGGCGACTCCCCCGCGGATGGCGAGCCGTTCGTGTTCATCCTGGATCGTTATGGCACGCCGGGCTTCGCCGGGTACGGCCTGTCCGCGCCGGATGAAGACGCCGAGGCCATCCTCACCCGCGTGTGGGGCCTGGCCTACGAATGCCCCGAGTGAGGCGTCTCGGAATGGCCCGTGTGGTCATTTTAGAGACCGGCGGCACGCTCCCATAACCAACCGGCCACGCCGCGAACAATCCAGCATTCGCCGCGCCCCGGCCCGGAGTCGCCGGCAGCGAGCGCGCGCGGGCTGTGCCAGCGGCGATCTTGTTTCTTTGTAAGAGCTTGAGTAGACTCAGCACAATGCGCGCGGCACATCACCCACGAAACGGATCGACATGGTACGCTCGAAGCTGGACACGGTTCACACCGACACGCTCAAGGCCGAGATCACCGAGCTGATCGCGAACCTGGGCGAAGGGAAAGTGAGGGGCGTGGCCTACGATACCGCCTGGGTCGCCCGGTTGGCGCCCCGCTATCCGGGCTGCGGGTTCGAGGGCGCGCTGGAATGGCTGCGCCGGAATCAGCACCCGGACGGTACCTGGGGCGGGCCCCTGGTCCAGTATCACGACCGGTTCGTCTCGACGCTGGCCGCTATCGTCGCCTTGCGCGAAGCCGGGCGCGAGCCGCGCGACGAGCGGCGCGTCAAGCGGGGCGAGAACGCGCTGTGGAAACTCGTGGGCCGCCTGGGGCGCGACGACAGCGACACGATCGGCTTCCCGGTCATCTCGGCGGCGCTCACGCGCGAGGCGGCGCAGTTGGGGCTGGACGTCCCCCTGCCCCCGATCCGTTTTGCCGGCGCGTACCGCAAGAAGGTCCAGGCGCTGCTCGACAGCCCGGACCGCGACTGGTGCGCCAGCACGCTCAGCTTCTCGCTGGAAGCCCTGCGCGACGCGCTCCACGAGGGCGACGCGGTGCTGGAGGACAACGGCTCGGTGTCGTCCTCGCCGTCGGCCACGGCGGGCTATTTGCTGTCGTCGCCCAACGGAACGGCGCAAGTCTCGCTCGCCTATTTGCAGCGCATCCAGCAGGAGGACGGCTCGATCCCGGCGGTGGCGCCCATCGACCTGTTCGAGATCGCGTGGGCGCTCAACCACCTGCGTCTGGCGGGCGCCATCGAGCCGGACACGCCGGGCGTGCGGCCCCTGATGGACGAGCTGTGGCGCGAATGGTCGCCGAGGCAGGGCTGCGGCTATTCGTCGTTCCTGTCGGTGGCGGACTCGGATGACACGGCGGTGTGCTTCACCGTCCTGCGGTGGGGCGGCTACCCGGTCAGCCCGCAGATCTTCGAGCACTTCGAAGGCGAGGATCATTTCGTCTGCTACCACGGCGAGACGAACCCCGCGCTGAGCGCCCACATCCGCCTGCTGGCGGCCATCCGGTCGTGCCGGGAGCATCCCTGGCATGCGGCGTGGATCGACAAGATCGTGAACGCGCTGCACCGCTTCGACGAAAACGGCTCGTATTGGTGGGACAAATGGCACGCCTCGCCTTACTACGTGAGCGGGGCGGCGCTCGGCGCCCTGCGCGACATCGACGATCAGCTCGCGCGCTCGCGCCTCAAGTGGATTGTGAGGACGCAGAACGACGACGGCGGTTGGGGCTACCTGGGCGAGTCCACCGCCGAAGAAACCGCCTACTGCCTGGAAGCGCTACTCGATTGGCACATCACCGCCGAGCGAGTCGACAGAACAATAATGGACGCGGCAGCCGCGTTTCTGCGAAAACAGTTACAAGAGGACGATCGTGAAACACCGCTTTGGATCGGAAAGAGTCTTTACCATCCGGCAGGGCCGGTTAAAGCCGCCGTGTTGGGCGCGCTGTACAGCTATTCGACGACGTTGTTCTAGTACGAGTGGGTGGACTATCATCCATGCAGGCCAAAGATCCTGCGTCACAACTGATCGGCGGTGCCAGAAACGCGTTGGCCTGGTGGCTGACCGCGCGCCTGCCCGATCGCCACGACGCGTTTCGGGAAAGTTTTCTGCGCCGGGCGGTCGTCACCATCACCTTGCTCGGCCTGCTGAGCTTTGCCGCGTCACTCTGGGTCTTTCAGGACGAGTGGCGGCCCCTGTCGTTCCCCACCCTGCACATCTACGCGCTCGTCACGTGTTTCGCCGCCGGAATCGCGGTGTATCATGGCCGGTTCACGCTCGCCAGTTGGTTGCTGGTTGCGCTCGTCCTGATCGGCGCCGGGGGCGTGATGCTCCTCTCGCGGCAAAACGGCTCGGTGGCGGGCATCCTGCTCGCCGTGCCGATCTTTTGCATGGTTCCCCTTGTGGCGACAATGGTGCTGGCGCACACCTGGATCATCCCCATCAGCCTGGTGAGCACGATCGGCTACGCCCTCACCCAGTTCGTCATTCCCGTCGGTGACTTCGAGATCGAGGGGCTGCGCATCGATCACACGCTCGTGCCGGTTACGCTGCTGCTGCTGTTCGAAGGCATCCTGCTGCGCCAACTGCGCATGGAGTTCGACGCGCGCCTGACCGAGATGCGAAAATCGGTGACCGAGATAGAGCGCGCCAAACAGCAAGCCGACATCGCGCGGCAGCAGGCCGAGGCCGACCGCCGCCGGGCCGAAGACGCCGACCGCGCCAAGTCGCAGTTTCTCGCCAACATCAGCCACGAGCTGCGAACGCCGCTGAATGCGATCATCGGCTACGACGAGGCGATGCTCGCGGGGATGGCCGGCCGTTTCACCGACCAACAGCACGGCCTGTTGCAGCGCATCCAGTACAACGCGCGGCGGCTGCTCACCTTGATCAACGACGTGCTCGACCTGTCGAAGATCGAATCGGGTGCCCAGGAGGTCTATTGGGCGCCGGTCGACCCGACACACGTCATCCGCACCACGGCGGACAGCCTGCGCAGCCTGGCCGAGGACAAAGGCATCAGCCTGGAAATCGTGACCGACCTGAGCACGCCACCCCTCGTCGTGAGCGACGTCAACAAGCTCGAACAGATCATCGTGAACCTGTTGAGCAACGCCATCAAGTTCACCGAGGCGGGCGGCATCCGGGTCACGACGTGCGGCATGGACGGCGCGACGTGGCAGATCGTCGTCGCGGATACGGGAATCGGGATCCCGCCCGACGCGCAGAAGACGATCTTCGATCCGTTCCGCCAGGTCGATGGCAGCCTGCGCCGCCGCCACCAGGGGACCGGGCTGGGGCTGTCGATCACCAAGCGGTTGGTCGAGATGTTGGAAGGCACGATCTCGGTTGCGTCGGAGCCGGGCGACGGGTCGACGTTCACCGTGCGGTTTCCACTGCACCGGGACGCCGTGACCCCAGGCGAGATACACGAGCGGTGAGCATCGCAAGGGGCTGGATCGTATGACGCAGGCGCGCAGGTTGTCGGTGTTGGTCGTGGACGGCGACCCGTTCATGCGCGAGATCTTCGGGCTGATCCTGACGCATCACGACGTGCCGCATCACTGCGTCGCAAATGCGCGGGAGGCTCTCGCGTACCTGAAACACAACCGGGTTTCGGTCGTGGTCGTCGATTGCAGCCCTCCGCACAGCGAGAGCGACAACTGCGCGCTGGCCCAACAGCTCCGCGCCGGCGATCTGGCGCACGGGGCGAAGCTGGTCGCGACCTCGATCTACGACGCCCGGCCCGCGCTGTCCGAGCGCGGTTTCGATGGGTTCATCCCCAAGCCGTTCGATATCGGTCAAGTCGTGCCCTATCTTAGTAGACTGGTCGAGAAGACGACAGGTGTAATATGAGCGATCCGTCCGATTGGCGCGTCCTGATCGTGGATGACGATCCGGACAACGTGGGCGTGCTGGAGCTGGTGCTGGAGTTTCACAACGCGACGACACGCGTTGCGGCATCCGGCCAGCAATGCCTGGACATGCTGGGCGAGGAGATCCCCACCCTGCTGCTGGTCGACATCCAGATGCCGGGCATGACGGGTTATGAACTGCTGGGGCGGATCCGCTCCAACGCGGCATGGCGCGATCTCCCGGTGGTGGCGGTGACGGCGCACGCCATGCGCGGCGATGCGGATCGCATCATGCGGGCCGGGTTCGACGGCTACATTTCGAAGCCGGTGAACGTCGCCTCGCTGGTGGACGACCTGCACGGCATCCTGGAAGCGAGCGAGACGCATGAATGACACCGGCGCCGCCTTCGCCGAGCGCATCAGGGCCCATTACCCGGAAGGGCTGACGGGCATCTTCGCCATCGGCGGCACCCGCACCGCCTACATTCTCGAGCGCCGCCGCGGCTACCCCGATCCCGGCCAGATCGACGATTACGCCGATTACGCGCAGTACACGCTGGAGCAGTATCTCCGGCTGGTTGCCCTGTTCTTCGAGCTGGGCGGCACGAACCTGATCATCCCGCCGCTGTCGTACCAGGCATTCTACGAGCGCGGCGAGGAGTACACCCAGATCATTCTGGATCACACGCTGCTGTTGATCAGCGAGCCCGCGCGGCGGCTCTACGAGCGCGTCGGGGCCGATCCGGTGTTCGTGGGCATCGACACGCTGCGCCACCTGCCGGAGGGCACGCCGTTTCACGCGCTCGGCGACCGGCTGCACCGCTTCCACCAGGAATGGCCCGCCCGGCCCGGACGGCGCAAGGTCATCTGGGAGATCGCGCCGATCCCGCTGTACTCGTTCTGGAAGGCGGCCCAGGTGATGCCGCCCGGCGAGCAGCGGGCGCTGGCCGCGGCCCTGGAGAGCGCGACCGACATGCGCGACATGTACCGCGCCCTGTTCGCCTATTACGCGCGGGCGGCGCTCGGCGTCGAGATCCCCGTGCCGCATTTCTACGTCGGGACCAACCGCAACGGCGACCTCAAGCTGCGGTCGATGGTGCCGATCGCGCTGCTGGCCGGGGGACCGTTCCGGCTGTTTTACGTCCCGTACCCGTCGCTGTTTATCACGCGGGACGTGCTGCGGACCATCCTGCACGATCTCGCCTTCGGGCGCGCGCCGGACTCCAAGCAGTACGATTACGCGGGCCAGTTGTCGCCCGGCTGGGCCGAGGCGGAATACGAGCGCGTGCAGGCGCTGCTCGCCGATCCGGGGGCCATCGCCGGGCTGAAGCGCGGCACCTAGCGCGGCCCCGCGCCACTCACACGAGGAAACCATGCCACCCGTCTGGCTCATCGATTTCGACGACACGCTCGCCTCCGGCCCGGTGACCTGGGGCTACCGGCGGGCGCTCCCCAAGCTGATCCGGACCCACCGCCTGCCGCTCGATCCGGAGGCGCTGGCCGGGGCGCTGCTGGTCGCCCAGGAACAGTCCAACGGCCCAGCCGACCTGGCCGCCATCGTCGACGCCTTCTTCGACCGGATGGGCTGGCCCGCCCACCTGCGCGACGCGCTGCTGCGGGACGTCCAGGACAATTACGCGCCGGAGCTGTTCGACGACGCGCCGGGCTTCCTGGAGCGGCTGCGCCGGGCGGGGCAGACTGCATTCATCCTGTCCAACAACCCGCGGACTCCGGCGCACGCGGCGCAGCTCGGCCTGAGCGAGCAGGTCGCCGCCGTGATCACGCCGCACATGCTGCCCGGCGCGGGCCCCAAGCCGGAGCGGAGCCTGTGGGACGGGCTGGCGCAGCACTTCCCGCAGGTGGTGGACGAGGGCGCGGTGGTCGTCGGCGACGATCCGTGGTCCGACGTGGCCTTTGCCCAGGCGTGCGCGCTGCCGGTGTGGCTGGTCGACCGGGATGACCGGTTCGGCGGGCTGGACCTGGGCGCGGAGGCGCGGCGCGTCCGCTCGCTGGCGAACATCTCCCTGGCCTGACCGCCTCCCCTGGGGGCGGACGCAAAAAACAGCCCGGCCCGGTGGCGCGCGCTGCGTTCTGTGATAGCGATGCTTTGTGATGGAGTGGGTTACGTCCCCAGCAGGCTCAACGGGCCAGGAGACCGCCGCGCGCGCAGGCGGGCCAGCGCTACCTCGGCGCGGACGCGCACGTGATGCGAGGCATCGTCCAGGTACATCTCGACCACGCCCACGGCGCGCTGGTCCCCGATCAGCCCCACGGCCTCGATCGCGGTGTAGCGCACGGCTGGCGAGTCGGTGTCCTGCATGAGGCGGAGCAGCGGCTCGGTCGCGCGGGGATCGCCGATGCGGCCCAGCGCCTGCACGATCCAGATCGTCGCGCCGGACTGCTGGTTTTCGTCCAGGGCGTGCAGCAGCAGGGCCGTCGCGCTGCGGTGCCCAATCATGCCGAGGGTTTGCGCCGCAGCGACGCGCAGCGCCCCATTTTCGGCGAAGAGGTAATCGCCGACGGGCCGCACGGCCCGCGGATCGCGGAACCGGGCCAGCAGGTTGATGATCTCCCAGGCGAGCTTCATGCCGGCGGTGGGCAGCGCCGCCACCAGCGGCTCGACAGCGTCCCGGCCTTGCAGGATCAGCGCCTGCCGGGCGTCGTCGGCCCCGTCCGGATCGGCAAGAGCGGTTATCAGTTTCTCAATCGAAGGCATATCCCCACCTTAGCGGCGATCCTAAGTGTACCGCCGGATACCGGGATCGGCTAGGATCCCGTCTTGCGCAGCGGCAGCCTGGCCCGCCCGACAGCCGCCCCGGTGCTCACGTGCTCCGCGAGCGAGCCGGGCGTCTCGGCATCCACCACCGAGAACAGCACGGCGATCCCCTGGGGCAAATCGCGCGGCTCGAATGGCTCCAGGTGGAGCCTGATCCCCTGGTTGCGCACCAACAGCTCGACGTCGTCCATCGGCACGGGTTTCCACCACTTGGCGAGGTACTGGCCCTTGCCCAGGTCTTCGAGACTATCCGGCACGGCAGGCGCTATGAGATCCCAGATTGCGTTGCGTGATAGTGACTGACCCATGAAATTACGCCCCCTGTGATTCACGCGAAAGACCCACCCATCGCGTTGCTATGACTCTAACACAGCCGATCGGGTGGATGTCTGAATTATTTGTGAATTCGACGCCCGGCGCGCCAGGGGGGAACCCTGAGCCGTTTTGGGGGCAGCCGGTGATATACTGGGAGCAGGGAGGAAACCCGCGATATGCGCAAGCTGGCCGGAATCGGGCTGCTCTCAGCCGTTGTACTGCTCTTTCAGGTGACGCTCACCCGCCTGTTCTCCGTCGCCCAGTTCTACCATTTCGCGTTTTTGGTGATCAGCCTGGCGCTGCTGGGGTTTGGGGCCAGCGGGTCGCTGCTCGCCGTGTGGCCCCGGCTGCGATCGCGCCACTGGCAGCCGCTGTACGCGCTGGCCGTCGCCCCGGCGACCGTCGCCGCCTACCTGATCCTCAACGAGTGGCCGTTCGACTCCTACGCCATCGCCTGGGACCGGGCGCAGGTGTGGCGGCTGGTCGCCAACCTGCTGGTGCTGGCGGTGCCGTTCACGCTCGCCGGGGCGCTGATCGGCGCGGCGCTCACCGATCCGGACTCGCCCGCCGGGCTGGTTTACGGCGCCAACATGATCGGCTCGGCGCTGGGCGCGATGGCGGCGCCGCTGCTGCTGGTGTGGCTGGGCGATGCGCGGATCGTGCTGGCGTGCAGCGCGCTGGCGGGCGGCGCGGCCCTGCTGCTGGCCGACCGAACCGCCCAGGCGCGCCTGGTCTGCGCCGCGAGCGCCCTCACCATCGCCGCCAGCGTCGGCGTGATGGTCGCCGCGCCGGGCGCGCTGGCGATCCGCCCCTCGCCGTACAAGGCGCTCAGCATGTTCCGGCAAAACCCGGACGCGACGCTGGCCGAACCGCGCTACAACGCCTATTCCCGGCTGGACATCGTCCGCAGCCCGACGATTCACTCCGCGCCCGGCCTGAGCATGACCTACCTGGGCGACCTGCCGCCGGAGATCGGCCTGCTGCTCGACGGCGACAGCCCCATGGTCGCGCCCCAGGCCGCCGCCGTGACGCCTGACTTCGCCCAGGCGATGCCGCTCGCCGTCGCGCTCGAAGGCGCCGCCGCGCCGGACGTGCTGGTGCTGGGCCTGGGCGGCGGGCTGGACGCGCAGATCGCGCTGGCGCTGGGCGCGCGATCGGTCACCGGCGTCGAGCCGAACGGCCTGGTCGTGGACGCGCTGGCCCACGATCTCGCGGACTGGGCCGGGACTGCCGACCCGCGCCTGGCGGTGATCCACCAGGAGATCCGCGCCTACGCGCAGCAGGCCGACCGGCGCTTCGACGTGGTCCAATTGGCGCTGAACGACGCCTACCGCCCGGTGACGTCGGGCGCGTTCACGCTCACGGAAAATTACGCCCACACCATCGAGGGCTACGCCGGTTACCTGGGGCTGCTGCGCGAGGGCGGCACGCTGGTGATCACGCGCTGGCTCCAGAACCCGCCCAGCGAAGACCTGCGCACGCTGGGCCTGATCGTCGCGGCCCTGGAGCGGCGCGGCGCGAATCCCGCCGGGCACATCGCGGCCTTCCGCACGTTCCAGACGGTGACGTTTCTGGTGAAGGCCGAGCCGTTCACGGCGGCGGAGATCGAGCGGATCGTGGCACGCGCCGGGGCGCTGGCGTATGACATGGTGCTGCCGCCGGACGTCCCACCCGCGACGGTGAACCGGCACGCGCAGATCGAGACGCCGATCTACCACGACACCTATTCCCGGCTGCTGGCCGCCCCGGACCGCGACGCGTTCTACGACGCCTACGATTTCGAGGTGCGCCCCCCCACCGACGACCGGCCGTTTTTCTTCCACTTCTTCAAGTGGCGCCAGACGCCGGACATCCTCGACAACCTGGGCCGGACGTGGCAGCCTTTCGGCGGCAGCGGCTATTTCGTGCTGGTGGCGCTGCTGGCCTTCGCGACGGCGGCGGCGGTCGTCTTCGTCGTGCTGCCGGTAGGGCTGCGGGGCCGGTTTCGCGGGGCGCTGCGCGGGCGTGGCGCGGGGACGCTGGCGCGGATCGTCGCCTACTTCGCCGCGCTGGGGCTGGCTTTCCTGCTGGTCGAGGTGGCGACGATCCAGCAGTTCGTGCTGCTGCTCGGCCAGCCGACGCTGGCGATCACGACCGTGATCGCGTCCCTGCTGCTGTTCTCCGGCGTGGGCAGCGCCCTGTCGGACCGGCTGCCCTGGTCGGCGGCGCTGGCGGCCCTGGTGGCCGTCCTGACGGTGTGGCCGTGGCTGCTCGCCGCCGTGTCGGAGATCGCGCTCCCGCTGCCGCTGGGCGCGCGCGTGGCGGTCGCGGTGCTGGTCCTGCTGCCGCCCGGCTTCCTGATGGGCATCCCCTTCGCGCGCGGCCTGACGGCGATCCGCCGCGAGCCGGAGTTGGTGCCGTGGGCGTGGGCCATCAACGGCGGCGCCTCGGTGATCAGCGCGGTGGTGGCGGCGCTGCTGGCGCTGTCGTTCGGGTTCCGGTGGGTGTTGTGGGTGGGCGCGGCGCTCTACGCGCTGGCGTGGCTCACTCGTCCGCCTCGCGCGTGAAGGGCACGAACATCACGTCCAGCACGCGGCTCATGTCGATGTCGTCACCGTGCCGCTGCACGAACCACAGGCTCTGGTACCCGCCCGGCGGGCCGATCGGGATGACCATCCGCCCGCCCTCCTCCTTGAGCTGCGCGACCAGCGGCGACGGCAGGTGGTCCGGCGCTGCCGTCACGATGATCGCGTCGAACGGCGCGAACACCTCCCAGCCGTAATAGCCATCGGCGCGCAGCGTGTGGACGTCCGCGTAGCCCAGCTCGTCGAAGATGCGGCGCGCCGTCCCGGCCAGCTCGGGGATGATCTCGATCGTGTAGACTTCGGGGGTCAGCTCGCGCAGGATGGCCGCCTGATAGCCGGAGCCGGTGCCGATCTCCAGCACGCGATCCCCGTCCTCGAGCGCGAGCAGGTCGGTCATCATGGCGACGAGCGACGGCTGCGAGATCGTCTGCCCATAGCCGATCGGCAGCGGGTGATCGTTGTACGCCTCGTCGAGATACCGCGTCGGGACGAAGGCGTGACGCGGCACCGCGCGCATGGCGTCCAACACGCGCCCCGTCTGCACGACGGACGCGACGTAGGTGCTGACCAGGTGCTCGCGCCGCTGGCGCATGGTGGCGTCGTCGTCGAGCTGGCGGTCGAGGGTTTCGGGCGTCGGCGGGAACGTGCCCGGCGTAGGCGCGTCGTCGCCTGCCGGCGTCTCGGCGGGGGCGGACGTCTCGACCGGCGTCAGCAGCGACTCGAGCGGGACGGTGCGCTCGTCCTCGCCGTCGCCACCACAGGCCGCCGCCAACGCAGCCAGCGCGGCCACCCCCACCGCGATCGCCCAACGCTTCCGGTGTTGCATCGCGCTGCCCTTTCACTCTATCCCCAGGATACCGCATTTTCGCGCCGGGGGATCAGGGCAGCCGGGCAGCGCCGCGGCGAATCACGACCTATCGTCGGGCCCCGCATACTGGATCACGCCGTAACGCCCGGTGGGGCGCCACTCGTCGCCGGACGCGTCCAGCGGCCCGGTGATCGCGGCGGGCACGCCCACCAGCGTGTCGCTCTTGAGGCTGCGCAGCGCGGCCACCGGCGCGGGGAAATAGCCCATCGCCTCGGCGAAGGTCACGCCGTCCGGCCAGATGGCATCGCCGATCGCGCGGCGGTAGTTGGCGTCGCCCTTGATCACCACCAGCCGGGCGCCCTCGAAGGCGCGGCGCACGTCGGGCGGCATGTCCCACAGGAAACGGCTGCTGTTCCAGAACAGCGGCGCCGCCAGCCGCAGCCGTTCCTCGTCCCAGGCACGCCGCAGCCGCGTGGCCAGCTTGGCCGGCTTCCCCCCCTGGTCGGCCAGCGCGCGGACCATCGTCCACACGTCGCCGATCGTCGCGTCGCTCACGAAGGTGGGATGCGCCTTGACGTGCAGCACGACCGCCGTCCCCTCGGCGCACAACAGCGCGTCGGCCAGCGCCAGGTCGATCGCCAGCTCGGTCCCGGCGTTGTCCGCGATGATGTGCACCGTCCCGCCTGGCATCCCGTCCCCGTTGGGCAGCAGGTCGTCCAGCAGGCGATCGCGGTCGTCGACCAGCAGCTCGTCGTCGCTGGCCGTTTCCGACGCCAGCAGCCCCGCCGGGTGGCTGAGATCGACGCGGTTGCCCCACAGCACGAGCGTGAACAGCGCGCCCAGCCGTTCCGCCAGCGTCCCCTCGACGGCCAGCGCCGTGTCGAGCAGCGCCCAGAAGTGCTCGCTCTCGAACTCGGTCCGCTTCTTGAACTTGAACGGGTCGCGGCCCGTCTCGTGCCAGCGCACGGCCTCGATCAGGTGGCGGTAGAGAAACGTCTCGGCGAAGAACCACTCGCTGTGGAGCCACGTCAGCGGCGCGATCCGGGCCTGCTGCGCGCGCAGCGCATCCGCCCAATCCGCCGCATCGGGCGGCGCGACGGGGCGCGCGTCCAGCATGGGGATCGGCTGGTCCTGGGTGAGCATGGCGTGCAGGCGGTCGAGCGCGCGCTGGACGCCGGGCGAAAAGTCCGCGTTGGCGGCCTGCACCTCGCGGATGATGCCGGGGACGCGCTCGCTCATCGTCCGGAAGGCGAAATCGTTATCCATGCGCAGGGGGTCGGGTCGGTTCAGGGTCATGGGCTTCTCTCAGGCTCTCGGTCCGGGCTTGGCAGTGCGCCCTGATGATACCAGTTCCCCCGCCCAAGGGACAGGGCAAACGGCACGCCGGGGTGGCGCGCGCCATTGACAAACCGTGCCATTTTATGTTAATCTGGTTGTGATAATAGTATTCATGAGTTAGAATTCTGGCCGGGATTTTGCCGGCGTTTTCTCCGTTCGCTTCCCGCAAGAAGCCTCCCTGTTCGTTGGCACGATTACTTCACCCGGACGCCCGGATTTGAGGGTAGATTAAGCAACCCGACTTCGTTTTTAAGCTGAACGCCTGCGCCGGCTGTGGCCGAGCGCGTTCACGTCTGTCCGGCGCAACAAGGCGCGGTTCTGGCCGGTACGGCGTACCGGACGAACACCGTCCGAATAAAGTTAGTGCGGAGGAATTCGACATGAAAGGCATTACGCATCTCGTCTCGTTGAGCCTGCTCGTCGCGCTCGCTCTGGCCCTGCTCGTGCCGGGGGCCGGGGTCGCCGAGGCTCAGGGCTCAATCCAGGTAGCGCGTTACGGCGTGACGTCCGGCGGCGAGGCTGTCGACGAATACACGCTGACCAACGCCAACGGCATGGAAGTGAAGATCATCACCTATGGCGGGATCATCACCTCGATCCGCGTGCCCGATCGCTACGGCAACATGGCGAACGTCACGCTGGGGTTCGCCAGCCTCGAAGACTATGAAACCAACAACACCTCGTATTTCGGCGCGCTGATTGGCCGCTATGGCAACCGCATCGCGGGCGCCAAATTCACCCTCGACGGCGTGGAGTACACGCTGGCCGCCAACAACGGCCCGAACTCGCTCCACGGCGGCCTGAAGGGCTTCGACAAGGTCGTGTGGGATGCCCAGGAAGCCGAAGCCGAAAACGGGGTGGCCCTACAACTGAGCTATCTCAGCGCGGACATGGAAGAGGGCTTCCCCGGCAATCTCTCCGTCACGGTCGTCTACACGCTCACCGACGACAACGAGCTGGTGATCGACTACTCGGCAACCACCGACAAGCCCACCGTCGTCAACCTGACTAACCACGCCTACTTCAACCTGGCGGGCGAAGGCACCGGCTCGATCGACAACCACATCCTCATGATCAACGCCGACCGCTACACGCCGGTTGACGACACCCTGATCCCGACGAGCGAGCTGGCCCCGGTCGAGGGCACGCCGTTCGACTTCCGGACGCCCCGGCTCATCGGGCCTTCGCAGCGCTCGCCGGACGAGCAGATCGTCTATGGCCGCGGCATCGATCACAACTTCGTGCTCAACCGCGACAGCTTCGACGACACCTCGATGATGCTGGCTGCCGTGCTGTACGAGCCGGCGTTTGGCCGCACGCTGGAGGTCTGGACGACTGAGCCGGGCCTGCAGGTCTACTGCGAGAACTGGGAGGGCCAGTGGGCCAACCCGATGAAGTTCGGCCCAGGCGGCAATTTCTACCGCCAGGACGAGGGCATCGCGCTGGAAACCCAGCACTTCCCCGACTCGCCCAACCAGCCCGACTTCCCATCCGTGACGCTGCTGCCGGACGAAACCTATGAAACCACGACCATCTTCAAGTTCGACGTCGACTAGCCTGGCGGACAACCGCCCAGCGGCGGGCATGCTCGAAAACGGCATGCCCGCCCGCGTCTCACTTGCCAAAGTGCAGCAAAATCGCCGATCACCCTCCGATCTCGATTGTTCGTTTGGCTAGCCTGTTGTACCATGTAGATATTGCGTTGATCGTGTGGGAGGGAGGCGCTCTATCGCGAAAGACACCGGCGGAAAAAGAATTTGGTTTGGCTTTCGTTCTCGCTCGTTTTCGAACTATATCTCCTAAGGAGGAACCCTCATGAAGAAGATAGGGGCATTACTGGTCTTACTCATCGTCCTCTCCGTCGCCGCCATGCCTCTGCATTCAACTGATACCGTCTCTGCCCAGGGGTCCGATGGCCCCGCCGACAAGTGGTGCAGCGGCGTCAAGATCGTGTTCTTCCCCGGCGGGCCCGCCGGCGGCGTCTTCGCCGTGAACGTGTACAACGGCGCGGTTCAGGCTGCGGCGGACCTGGGCGCGGACGTGGACTACGTCTGGTCGGACTGGGATCCGCAGAAGATGGTCCAGCAGTTCGCCGAAGCGATGGCGACCAGCCCGGACGGCATCGCGATCATGGGTCACCCCGGCGAAGATGCCTTCGAGCCGCTGGTCGATGAAGCCGTCGCCAACGGGATCATCGTGACCAGCCAGAACACCGACCTGCCGCGCCTCGAAAGCCGCTACGCGGGCCAGGGCTTTGGCTATGTCGGCCAGGAGCTGTACGCGACGGGCTACAACCTGGGCAAGGAAACCATCCGGCGCGCCGGCCTGGTCGAGGGCGACCGGGCGATGGTCTGGGGCCTGCTCTCGCAGCCCACGCGCGGCCTGCGCACCCAGGGCGTGATCGATGCCTTCGAGGAAGAGGGCCTGGAAGTGGACTACCTGGAGATCGACTCGGCCACCAACGCCGACCCGCCCGCGGGCATCCCCACCTTCGTGGCGTATGTCTCGTCCAACCCGGATGTGAAGGCCGTGGTGACCGATCACGGCGGGCTGACCGCTACCTTGCAGTCCTACCTGGAAGGCGCGGGTAAGGGCCCGGATGACATCTTCGGCGCCGGCTTCGACCTGTCGCCCGCGACCGTCCAGGCCATCGAGAGCGGCTTCACCGACCTGGTGATCGACCAGCAGCAGTGGCTCCAGGGCTACCTGCCGATCCTACAGATCTGCCTGACCGAGAAGTTCGCCTTCTCCGGCCTGCATATCGACACCGGCGGCGGTTTTGCCAGCGCTGACAATATCGACGTCCTGGCGCCGCTGGTAGAAGCTGTGATCCGGTAAGAGGTTTCCGCCTGCCATCCTGGGCGATGGTGTTTGGGACAGGATTCGACACCTTGAAAACCAAACGACCAAACCGGGCAGGTACGTAGAGAGGTCATAGCCGGTCGAGCGCGACCGGCTATGATTCTGGCCGTTTCGCGCAGGGTGTCCGGCTGAAAGCCAATGGGGAGAACCAGATGGACTATATTCTTGAAATGCGAGATATCACCAAATCGTTCGGCGAAGTGCAGTCGCTGCGCAACGTGAACTTCCGCGTGGCGGCCAACGAGATCGTCGGGCTGCTGGGCGACAACGGCGCGGGCAAGTCCACGCTGATCAAGATCATCACGGGCTACCACCGGCCCGACAGCGGCGAGATCCTGTTTCGCGGCCAGAAGGTCGAAGACCTGACCGTGCCCAAAGCCCGCGCGCTGGGCGTCGAAACGGTGTACCAGGAGCGCGCGCTGGCCGACCTGCAGACGCTGTGGCGCAATATCTTCCTGGGCCGCGAGCTGTCCAACCGGTTCGGCGTCCTTCAAGTCAAACGCATGAAGGAAGAAACGCACCGGCTGATGGTCGAGCAGATGGGCTACACTTCGTCGGCAGTCAATCCGGACTCGGTCATCAAGACCTTCTCCGGCGGCGAGAAGCAGGGCGTCGCCATCACGCGGGCGCTCTATTTTCACGCCGAGCTGGTCATCCTCGACGAGCCGACCATGGGCCTGTCGCTCCACGAGACGCGCAAGCTGTTGAACTTCGTGCGCGACATCAAAGTGGCCGGCAAATCCGCCGTTTTCATCGATCACAACGTGTTCCACGTGTACTCGGTGGCGGACCGCGTGGTGGTGCTGGATCGCGGGCAGATCGCCGGTGAGTTCCTGACCAAAGATATTACACACGACGAACTGATGGAAAAAATGTACCGGGTGGCGCAGACCGGCAGCCTGGACTGACGCCAGGCGGGCGATTGTTTCGTAAGCGCACATCACTTAAGTGAGGTTGTTCATGACTGCTCGCGTTGAAAATTCCAAACCGGAGCGCGCCAGGTACGCCGCTCTGACCCAGTTCGCGCGGCGTAACGGGCTTCAGATCGGCATCGTCGGCGTCATGCTGGGCATCTGGCTGCTGTTCATCATCGGCGCGCCGGAAACGTTCCTCAAGAAGGATATCTACCGCGCGCTGATGACGTCCGTCCCCTACTGGGGCGTCATCGCCCTGCCCCTGACGATGGTGATCATCGCCGGGGACATCGACCTGTCCTTCATCTCGATCATGGCGGTCGGCATGGTGGCCTTCTGGGAAGGGTACGATCTCACCAACAGCCTGGGGATCGCCTTTGCCGCCGCGCTGGTGTCGGGCTTCCTGGTGGGCCTGCTGAACGGCATCATTATCGTCAAGATGGGCATTCCATCGCTGATCGCCACCATCGGCACCCAGTTCTTCTGGCGCGGCGTGGTCGAGGTCGTCCGGCGCGGCCAGGGCGAATCGCTGACCCTCGCGCGCGACACCGTCCTGCGCGATGTGCTGGTGAGCAAGGTGGGCGGCTACGTGCCCGCCCAGGTGATCTGGATGATCCTGGTGGCGCTGGTCGTGTGGTTCATCCTCAACCGCCACAAGCTCGGCGCCCACACGTACCTGATCGGCGACAACGAAGGCAGCGCGCGGCTGATGGGCGTCAACGTGGACCGCACGCGCATGCTGCTGTTCGCGCTGGTGGGCGTGGCGTCCGCCTTCGGCGGCGTCCTCCAGAGCCTGGACGTATGGTATTTCTGGCCCAACCTGGGCGAAGGCTACCTGATGAACACGCTGGCCGCGGTGTTCCTGGGCGGCACGTCGGTGTTCGGCGGGACGGGCACCATCCTGGGCACGTTCGTCGGCTGCTTCATCATCGGGGCCATCCAGCCCGGCATCATCGCCGTCGGCCTGACCGGCTATTGGACGAAACTGATCTACGGCCTGATCATCACCGTGTCGGTTGCCATGCACGCCATCGTGCGCCGCCGCATGGAGTAGCCGCATGGTTCAAACAGATTGGTGGACCCTCGAGTTGGAGTCGATGCCCGGCTTCGATCTCGCCATGAAACGCGTCTACGCCTGGTTCGAGGGCGCGATCATCGACCGCCCGCCGGTCCGGTTCATGGCGCACAACGCCTTCGTGGACCAGGCCAACCAGGCGTACCCGTCCGGGGACCTGCGCGACCGGTGGTTCGACGCCGAGTTCCAGGTCGAAACCTTCATCAAGTCGATCGAGGGGCAGACGTTCCACGGCGAAACGTTCCCCGTGTTCTGGCCTAACCTGGGCCCGGAGGTTTACGCCGGGTTCTACGGGGCCGAGCTGCAATACGGCGAGGTCACGTCGTGGTCGATCCCGCTGGTGCGCGACTGGGACGACGTGGCCCGGCTCAAGCTGGACATGGACAACGTCTATTTGCGCAAGCTCGACGAGATCACGCGCTGCGCGCTGGAACGCTGCGCGGGCCGGTTCCTGGTCGGCTACACGGACCTGCACCCCGGCGTGGACTGCGCCGCCGCCTGGCGCGACCCGCAGCAGTTGTGCATGGACATGATCGAGGCGCCCGAACGGGTCAAGGCCCTGATCGAGATCGCCATCCGCGACTTCGAGACGATCTACGAGCATTTCGACTCGCTGCTCAAGGAACACCGCCAGCTCTCGGTGAGCTGGATGGGCATCCCGTCGTTCGGGCGCATGCACATCCCAAGCTGCGATTTTTCGTCGCTGATCTCGCCGGCGATGTTCGCGGAGTTCTGCCTGCCGGTGCTGCAGCGCGAAGTCAGGACGATGACGCACAACGTCTTCCACATCGACGGGCGCGGCGTCGCCAAGCATCTCGACGCGATCCTGAGGGTGCCCGAAGTCCACGCGTTGCAGTGGGTGCAGGGCGTCGGCAGCGACCTGCCGATCATGCAGTGGGTGCCGTTCATCCAGGAGATGCAGGCCCGCGCGCCGGTCATCGTCGACCTGAACAAGCACGAGCTCGACGCCTTCATGGAGGCGGTCGATCCCGAGGGCATCTTCCTGTGGATTGCCACGGAGAACGAAGAAGAGGAATTGGAGCTTTTGAAGCGCGTATCACGCTGGACCGGATAGGTGGAGGGGTATGAAACCGAGGGAACGCATACAGACCGCGCTGAACCATGAAGCGCCGGATCGCTGCCCGATGCAGATCAGCTTTACGCCGGAATTCGCCGAGCGGCTGCACCGGGACCTGAACATCGAAAGCCACCAGCTTCACAACCCGCACGGCGGCGGCAACACCTACGTCCTCGAGCGCATGCTGGGCGAGGACATGCTGCTGACGTCGGTCGGCTGGGCCAACTCGTACTACCAGGACGCCGAGTCCTACGTCGATGAATGGGGCATCGGCTGGGGCTCGCAGGCATACGAAACGCCGTTCGGCACGGGCCGCTATACCGAGATCACCGGGCACCCGCTCGCCGACGCGGACGCGCTGGCGACCTACCAGCCGCCCGACCCGAACCGCCCCGAACTGTACGCCGAGGCCGAGCGCGTGATCCGCGAATTCCAGGACGAATACTGGATCGTGGGCGTAACGGTCACGACCATCTTCGAGGCCGCCTGGGCGCTGCGCGGCTTGCAGCAGATGCTGATGGATTTCGCGCTCGACCCCGACCTGGCGGATGCCATCCTGGAGATCCCGTACCAGTACCACCTGGCCGCCGCCAAAAAGCTGACCGCGCTGGGCGTCGACATGATCTGGACCGGCGACGACGTCGGCGCGCAGAACGCCATGCTGATCTCGCCCGCGCACTGGCGCCGCTTCCTCAAGCCGCGCATGGCGAACTTCATCGCCGAGGTCAAGCGTATCAACCCCGACGTCAAGGTAGCGTACCACTCGGACGGCAACATCCTGCCCATCATCCCGGAACTGATCGAGATCGGCCTAGACATCCTCAACCCGATTCAGCCGGCCAGCATGGACCCCGCCGCGCTCAAGAAGCAGTTCGGCGACCAACTGTGCTTCTGGGGCAGCATCGACGAGCAGCACACCCTGCCCTACGGCACGCCCGCGGACGTCCACGCCGAGGTGATCGAGCGGCTGCAAACGCTCGGCAAGGGCGGCGGCCTGATCATCGGGCCGACGCATCACGTGCAGCTCGACACGCCGCTCGAAAATTTCTGGGCGATGGTCGACACGGTGCGCGAGACGCCGTACAGCGCGCTGTGATCGGGCGCGATCGATGGCCGCAGAGCGAGGAATGAGAATGGACACGCCCGGCTCAGACCCGTTTTCGAGCGTACACCTGATCGTCCCTGACGGCGCGCGCGCCGCGATCGTGCCCTACGGCGGGCACGTCACGTCGTGGACCACGCCCGATGGCCGCGAGCGCCTGTTCCTCAGCCGGACCACGCCGCTGGAATCCGGCAGCGCGATCCGGGGCGGCGTGCCAGTGGTCTTCCCGCAGTTCGCGGGACGCGGCCCGCTGCGCCCGCACGGATTCGCGCGCGTCAATCCCTGGCAGCACGTCGCCACGCAGGCCGGGACGGGCACGGCGACCGCGCACTTCCGCCTCGACGGCAGCCCGGCGACGCGCGCCGTGTGGGATTACGGCTTCCGGCTCGACCTGCGCGTGACGGTCGGCGGGGCGCGGTTGGCGCTTGACATGCAGGTGACCAACTCCGGCGACCGGCCTTTCACCTTTGCGGCGGCGCTGCATACCTATTTGCGGGTGGGCGACGTGGCCGCCGCCAGCATCGCGGGCCTGGATGGGCTGGCGTATACCGAACACGGCGCGGACCGCGTCCAGCGCGAGTCGCCGCTGCGCATCGCGGGCGAGATCGACCGGATCTACTGGGACGTCCCCGGCCCGGTGACGCTGGCCGAGCCCGGCCAGACCCTGCGGGTGGGCCAGACGGGATTCACCGACGTCGTGGTCTGGAATCCGGGGCCGGAACGGGCGGCGGCGCTGGCCGATCTGGAGCCGGGCGGCTATCGCCGGATGGTGTGCATCGAGGCGGCGGTCATCGGCCAGCCCGTCGCGCTGGCGCCCGGCGGCGCGTGGCAGGGCGGCCAGCAGGTCGAGGTCGTGGCGTAAAAATACGCGGGGCGGTCCCTCGAACGGGCGACCACCCCGCACAGCCAGACGCGATCACGCGGCGGGATTACTCGTAGAGCAGCGCCGCGATCTCTTCGTCGTCGATATTCTCGGCATCGTACCAGAAGAAGCCGGTGTCGATCTCCTCTTCCAGTTCCTCGCCACGCAGCGCCATAACCGCGGCCCCGACCGCCTTATCGCCGATGCCAACCGGGTTCTGCGTGATGGCGCCCGCCTCGGTGCCCGCGCGGATGGCGTCCATTTGCAGCAGGCCGGAGTCGTAGCCGATCACAACCAGGTCGCCTTCCATGCCCAGTTCCATCACGGCATTCAGCACGCCGATGATCGAGCCTTCGTTCGCGCCGAAGAAGCCCTTCAGGTCCGGGTGCGCCAGGATGATCGCCTTGGCGAGGTCGGTGGACTTGAGATGATCGCCGCCGCCATACTGCACATCGACGATCTCGATGTCGGGATACTCCTCTTCCATGCGCTCGGTGAAGCCGGTCACGCGGTCGATGCCGGTGCGGCTGGTCTGGTCGTGCGCGATGACGGCCACCTGGCCCTCGCCGCCGATCAGCTCGGCCATCATGTCGGCAGCGTACGCCGCAGCGGCCACGTTATCGGTCACGGCAGTCGTCACCGGGATGTCGCTGTCCACGCCGGAGTCAAACCCGACGACCGGGATGCCCTCTTCATCGGCGCGTTCCAGCAGCGGGATCGCGGCCACGCTATCCAGGGCGGCGAACGCGATCGCGTCCGGGTCCTTATCCAGCGCGGTCTGGAGCATCTCTAACTGCTTATCGACCATGGCCTCGGTTTCCGGGCCCTCGAAGGTGATCTCCACGCCGCAGTCCTCGATCGTGTGGGGATTGCCCGTCTTCCAGCCGGTGGTGGTCACGTACACGTACGGTAGCTCGCCGGCCATGTTCACACTCCCCGCCCCGTTTCTGGGCCACGCTGCCGGGTCATTGGCGGGCGCGGCGGCGGTGAAAGACGTCCAGCACATTCTGGTGAAAGTCCTGCACCAACCGGGGCAGCCGCACGTACAGGAAGCGCCGCCGGGCGAAGGTGAACATCACGGCCAGCCACACCGCCAGGTGCAGCAGTACGCCGGGGTTGTTCTGCACCGCCGCCAGGGCGATCCCGGCGTACATCGGCGCCTGGAACAGGATCGCGTACGAGTTGGGGATTTCGTCCTGCTGGCGAAAGACCCACATCCAGAACAGGAAGTGCGCCGCGCCCCACACCAGCGGCACGTAGTCCGCCAGCACGAGGTACACCAGCAAGCCCACGCTGAAGATCACGTCGAACTCGAGATCGTGCGCGCCAACCCACGTCTGGCGGGCGTCCTGGCTCTGCCGGGCGAAGTAGCCGTCGAGCGTGTCGAACGTCGCCGCGACGATCAGCAGCACGAGCGCCGTTTCGATGCCATCTTTGCCACTCCGAACGGCCACCGCCACCACGGCCAGCGCCAAAAACACCCGCGAAAGGGTCAACAGATCTGCGACTCGCTTCTGCCAGGACATAGTGACTCCCACACGTGAACCGCTCAACCCGATAGCCCGCGCCGGATATTAAAGCGGCACCTACTCTAGTTTAAATCGGCATGCCGTCTGCCGTCAATCAGGTATTGCCGCGCGCACCGGCCAGCCCATTCCCGCCCAAACAACAAACGCCCGCGTTAATCGACGGGCGCTGCGGCTTCGGTGGCGAGATGAAACGCGGCAGGCCAATCCTAACGCCGCCCGGCGCGCGCGGGGCCATCCGGCAGCGACGTGTCGCGGATCACCGGGCGCACGCTGAGCACCGTCATACCCCGGATGGGCAGGCCCTCGATCTGGCTGATCAACTGGCGGGCCGCGCGCCGCCCCTGTTCGGCGATGTCGGCGGCGACCGTCGTCAGGCCCGCCGCCTCGGCTTCCTCGGCATCGCCAAACCCGACGACCGACACGCTCCCCGGCACGACATACCCGGCGCGGCGCAGGGTGTCGACCGCCGCGATGCCCATCCGATAATCCGCCGCCAGCACGGCGTCGAACTGCGCGCCGGACGCGATCAGGGCCTGGAGCGAGCGGGCGGCTACCTCCGCCGAGAAATCGCCGCGCAGCAGGTGCTCCGGCGGGACATCCAGATTATAACGCATTACCTCGCGTCCAAACGCCGTCTTGCGGCCTTCGCTGTCCCACTGCCCGCCCACCCCGCGGATGAACACCACGCGGCGCCGCCCGCACTCGATCACCAGATGCCGCATCAGCTCGGCGATGCCCTGGTAGTTGTCGGCGCTCACCGAGGGGATCGGCAGGCCGGACACCTGATGGCTGACCAGCGACACGGGCGTCCGGGCGTCGACCATCTCGCGCAGCAGGCCCGCCGGGGCCGCGTCGGCGATCACGCACACGCCCGCCACCGCGCGGTAGTCCAGCGTGATCGGGCGCGGTTGGGTTTCGTCGTCGGCGTACGAATCGATCACCAGATCGTAGCCATGCGCCCCGGCGACCTGGCGAATGCCCGCGATCACCGCGCGCTGGAAGACCTGGTGCTGGTTGTTCGTGATCACGCCCAGGTGTGTCGCGCTCATACCAACCCCAGCTCTCGATGCAGCGCCTGGGCGATCGCGCCCACCGCGACCAGGCTCGGCGCTTCGGCCAGCGAAAAACTCACCGGGCGGAGCGGGCCGGCGCCCACCCATTCGCGGGTATAGGCCGCCGCCTGTTCCAGCAGCGGCTCGCCCAGGTCGGTGATCGGCCCGGCCAGCGCGACGTGATCGGGCGTCAGCAGGCCGGTGATCCAGGCGAACACCTGCGCCAGATGGCGGCTCAGCTCGTCGCGCAGGGCCAGCGCGGCGCGGTCGCCGTTGTCCGCCGCGTGGCGAATGTGCAGGTACGACAGCGGCTCGTCCTCGCCGGGCAGCAGGCTCGGCGTGTGCTCGCGGCGCAGGGCTTCCGCCCGCTGGCGCACGCAGGGCCAGCCCAGAAGCGTATCGAGGCTCCCCAGCCCGTCCCCCACGCGCAGAGGTCCGATCTCGCCGCCGCCGTGATAGATCGCGCCGTTGATCACCAGCCCGACGCCGACGCCGCTCCCCACGCGCACCACTGCGAAGCAGTGCACCGGCTCGGTCGGGCCATAGACGTACTCGGCCATGGCGACCAGCGCCGTGCTGTGCGCCAGGTAGGCTGGCGTGTCGTACATGCCGGCAACGAGCCGCGCCAGCGGAACCTGCGCCCAATCCAGGTGCGGCGCGTGAATCACCGTCCCCGCGCCGGCATCGACCACGCCCGCCACGCCGAGCCCGATGCACAACAGCGGGGCGTCGAGCTGGGCGATCAGGCCGTTGATCGTCTCGCCGACCGCGGCGATCACGTCCTCGCCCCGGGCGCCGCCCAGGTCGGTGTAGTGGCGCGCGACGATCCGCCCGTCGAGATAGGCCAGCGCGGCCATGATGTGATCCTCGCTGATCGACACGCCGATCACCTGCCGCGCCGCCGGCACGAACCGCAGCAGGCGCGGGCGCTTGCCACCGCCGCGCGTGGACTGGCCCCGGCCCTCCTCGACGAGCAGCCCCTCGTCGATCAGCTCGCCGATCAGCTCGGACACGGTCGGCTTGGCGAGCTGTGTCTCCTGGGCGAGCGCCGCGCGGTTGTCGGCCACACCCTCGTAGATGGCGCGCAGCAGAAGCTGCCGGTTGTGCTGGCGAAGCTGGCTGTGCGTCGCCTTATTCGCCGTGCTGGCTCTCATTCACATTCACCCTGGCGCTGCTCGCGCAAGACGTCCCAGTTGGCCGGGTCTTCGCCGCCCAGCCCCCAGATCGCCACCCCGCCCAGGTCCGGGAACGCGGCAGCGATCTGATCGAGTTTATACGCCAATCCGGCGGCATCCGCCACCACGATCGTCTGCCGGGGCAGCCCGCGCACGTCCACGTGCAGGATCGCCTCCATCGAATCCGGGTCGCGCTCGAACGCCAGCCCGTAGCTGTCGATGGCGCGTTGGGCGCTCTCCCACGTGACGACCGCCGCCGATCCGCGCTGCCAGCGGTAGCCGTAGAAGTGCAGGCCCAGGCGCACTTTGCTCAGGTCGGTCACCGTGGCGGCATAGGCCAGCACCTCGCGGGACCACCCCGGCGGGCCAATCGGCCCCGGCTCGCGGCTCGCCCGGCTGTGATAGTCGTAGGTCATGATGCGGAACACGTCAACCGCCGCCGCCAGCCGCGCCCAGTCCTGGGCCGCCGCGCTGTCCCAGCCGGGGCGGTCGGTCGTCTTGGCGTGCACGGCGATGGACAGCAGCCGCCCGTCGGTGTGCAGCCGGTCCGCCAGCGCCTCGACGAACGCCGAGAACGCGTCGCGCGTGTCGAGCGGGAATTCCTCGTAATCGATGTCGATCCCGTCCACGTCGAGCCGTTCGACCAGCGCCACGATCGCCGCGACGTGGCGGGCGCGCACGTCCGGATCGGTGATCGCGTCCGGCGAGGCGTGGGCAATCGTCGGCAGGATCAGCAGGCCCGCGTCGCGCCACTCGTCCAGCCTGGCGGCGTCCTCGGCGCCAGGCAGCGACAGCAGCGACCCGTCCGGGCCCGCCGCATACCAGAACGGGTTCACCTCGTCGATGACGTCCAGATGGTCCCGGATCGACTGGGCGCCGCCGGGGTGCTCCGACGACGGGTACCAGACCGACACGCACCACCGGCGCGGGGCATCGTCCTGGCGACCGCGCGCGGTTGGCGCGCTCCCCGCCGCCAGGATCACGACAAGCAGAATCACAGCTACCAGCCGGGTCGTCATCGCTGTGTCCCTCCTGATGGATCATCTCTCGCACATGAAGATCGAGCGGCCCGCCCCCGCCCGGCAGTGTCGCGCAGGCGCGGCCTACGCCTGGGCCGCGATCGGGCAGGGCAGCGCGCCCGCCGCCTCGATCTCGCCGAACAGCACGCGGGCGACGGCCTCGGTCGAAACGGCACGGATGCTGTACGCGCACAGGTAGGTATCGACCTCCGGAAACGCGGTGATGTCGAACGGGGTGCGCAGCGCGACGACGATCGGCGGCTGACCGCGCCGGTGCAGCGCCCGCACCAGTTCCGCCTGGGACGGGTCCTGATCGGCGGCGACGGTCCCCACGACGACCCGATCGGCGCCCTGGCACGCGGCCAGGATCGCGCTCACGTCCGCGCCGGACGCCCCGCCCGGCAGGGTGAACGCGTCGGTGCGCGGGTGCCGCCGCCGGATCGCGCCCGCCAGATCGATCCGGACGTGGGACGAGGTATCCGCCGGGGTCAGGTCGCGCGGCTCCGGCGTGATCACGGCAATCCTCTGGTCCGGGCTGGGGCGCAGCGGCAGCCGCCCGCCGTCGCGCACGAGCGTGATCGCCCGGTCGGCGATGGTCTGCGCGACGTGGTGGTGCTCCGCGCAACCGAGCACGTCCAGCGGGGGCAGCGCCCGCGGAATGCTCGCCCGCAGCGCGTCGATCCGCGCAACGGCGCCGGGCCGGGCGCGATCGCGCAGGTTCCGGCTCAGGGCGAGCTGGTCCGGCAGATGAGCCAGCAGCACCAGATCGGCGCCCGCGTCCAGCGCCCCGCGCACGCTCGCCTCGGCCCCCAGGCGGGCGACCGGGTGCATGTCCATCGCGTCGGTCACGATCAGCCCGCCGAAGCCCATCGCCCGGCGCAGATGCCCATCGAGGATGGCCGGGGACACGGTCGCCGGGTTGGCAGGATCGAGCGCGGCGAAGATCACGTGCGTCGTCATGATGGCCCGCACCCCGGCCTCGATCGCGGCCCGAAACGGCGCCAGCTCGACCCGGTTCATGCGCGCCATCGTGTGCGGAACCACGGCGGCGACGTGGTGCGAGTCGCTCTCGGTCGCGCCGTGGCCGGGGAAGTGCTTGGCCGTGGCGATCACGCCCTCGGCCTCCAGCCCGCGGATCATCGCCAGTCCCAGCTCGGTCACCAGCGCGGGGTCCGCGCCGAACGAGCGCACGCCGACCGCCTGGCTGGCCGGGTTCACGTTGATGTCCAGCGACGGCGCGAAGTTCATGTTGACGCCCAGCGCCCGAAGCTCGCGCCCCAGCACGCGCCCGGCCTGCTCGGCCAGCTCCGGCGAGCGCGTCGCGCCCAGGGCCATGTTGCCGGGCAGCTCGGTCGCCGGCTGGCCGACCGCCATCAACTGGCCGCCCTCCTGGTCGATGCCGATCAGGGGCGGGGGAAACCCGCCGCGCGCCGCCGCGTCGATGAGCGCCTCGGTCAGGGCGCGGAACTGCGCCACGCTGGCGAAATTCCAGTGCCCGAACAGGCAGAACGCGCCGATCTCGCCCCGCTCGACGGCGGCGAGAATGTCCGCCGGCGGCTCGGTGCCGGGAAAGCTGTGCATCAACTGCTGCATGGTGGCCTATCCTTTGGTGCCGGTCGTCGTGATTCCCTCGATAAAATACCGCTGGGTGAACAGGAACACAACCAGCACCGGGATCACGAACAACACGCTGGCCGCCATCATGTCCTGCCAGGGCAGCGGCGACTCCTGGAGGTTGAGCTTCTGGGCCACGTAGATCGGCATGGTGTACAGCGCCGGTTTTTGCAGGTAGATCAGCGGCATCATCAGGTTGTTCCACTGCCCCACGAACAGGAACACCGAGATCGTCGCCACCGCCGGGCGCGACAGCGGCATGATGATGTGCCACCAGATTTGCAGCGGGTTCGCGCCGTCGATCATGGCGGCCTCGTCCAGCTCGCGCGGGATGCCCAGCATGAACTGCCGCAGCAGAAAGATCAGCGCCGCGCCGCCCGCGAAAAACCCCGGCAGCGTGATCGGGTTGAAGGTGCGCAGCCAGTTCAACTCGTGAAACATCACGTACTGCGGGACCAGCGTCGCCTGGTACGGCAGCATGAGCGTGCTCATCATCAGCGCGAAGACGACGTTGCGGCCCCGCCACTCCAGGCGGCTGAACGAGAACGCCACCAACGACACCGACGTGACCGTGCCGAGCAGCACGATGGTGACGATGAAGATGCTGTTGGCGTAGGCGCGGTAAAACGCCTCTTCGTTGAGCAGCTTGTCGTAGTTGCGCCACTGGGGCTCCGCCGGCAGCAGGTGAAGCTGCGAGCGCCCCACCTCCTCGATTGTCTTGAGCGAGGTGCCCACCATCCACACCAGCGGGAAGAGGAAGAACGCCGCACCGGCCAGCAACAGGGCATATAACAGGAGCACGCGCAGCCGCTGCCCGCCGTGGCGCGTCAGCCGGGCCAGGTCGAGCCGGGCCGCGCGGTTTATATCCTGGGTTTGAGTCTGTGTCGCCATGCCGGTCTATGCCTCGTAGTGTACCCAACTGCGGCTGTAGCGGAACTGGAGCGCCGTCAGCGTGAGGATGATCACGACCAGAATCCACGACATGGCCGCCCCCTCGCCGATGCGCAGCTCGCTGAACGTCCGCGCGTAGAGCAGGAACGCCGCCGACGAGAGGCTGTCCCGCGTGAGCGGCGTCTGCAGCATGTAGATGATCTCGAAGGTTTGCAGCGCCGCGATCACGCCGATCACGATGTTGTAGAACATGGCGGGCGAGATCATCGGCAGCGTGATCTTGAGAAAGCGCTGGAGGGTGTTCGCGCCGTCCACTTCAGCGGCCTCGTACAGCGCGCGCGGCACGCTCTTGAGCGCCGCCAGGAAGATCAGCATCCCCGTGCCGGAACTCCACATCGTGATCAGGATCAGCGCGGGCTTGGACCACAGCTCGCTGTTCATCCACAGCGGGACGCGCGTCCGGTCCGGGAACTGGTTGAGCGCCTGGTGGAACATCGCGAAGTGGTAGTTGGTCTTGCCGGTCGCTTCGGCCAGGTCCACGAACGCCCCAAAATACGCCCGCCCGTCGAGGAACGAGCCGATCGCCATCAGGCCGAAGAACGCCGCCGCGCCGATCGACAGCGCCCGGCGCGCGCGCGGCCAGCGGTCCCCCAACAGCGCGATCCCGGCCAGCACGGCCACCGCCAGCCCGTAGAACCACGTGGCGGACATCAGCCATTCCGGGAACGCCGTCTGGAGATAGTCCAGGTCGGTTTTCGTCTCGATGGTGCTGCCGAACGTCAGGTAGCGCGCGACGACCTCCAGGCGATCCCCGCCCATCTCGCCCGGCGCGTGGCGGGCCAGCGCGATCAGCCCGAACGCGCCCACCACCGCCCACAAGACCGCCGACTTGCGCCGCGTCCACGGGCCCACCGCCGAGAACCCAAGCGCCGTCGCCACCAGCCCCAGCGGGACGAGATAGCGCACCGACTCGCGGCTGGCGACGTCGAACCCGGCGCGGTCCAGGACGAGCGCGCCGACCGCGAGCGCGGCCAGCGCCGTCACGACCTGGATCAGGCGGGCCAGGCCGCGCCGCTCGTGCGCCAGCAGGATGATCCCGGCCAACGCCGCCGCCCCGCCCGCGTAAATCCACGCCGGGTCGATTGGCTGGGCCATCAGCCCTTTGGACATCAGGCGGAACGCCACGGCGATCCCGATGATCGTCGCGCCACGCCACGCCAGCACGCGCTTGCCTTCCGACCACTCGCCCCGGATCAGGGCGAACAGCAGCAGCCCGGCCAGCAGCGCGGGCAGCGTGTACTTCCACGGGCCGAGCGGGTCGCCGCGCATGATGCCGATGTAGAACCCGTTGAACGCCTCGGTCCCGTAGATGAACAGGCGGTAGAGATAGTCGAACACGAAGAACAGGTCGCCCAGCTTGCGCATGGCCTCATTGACGAAACCGCCGTTCGAGGCGAGCATGTAGCGCCACGCCAGCAAGATTGCCGGGCCGCCCGCCAGGATCACCGGCATGTAGAAGATCATGCGGAAGGCGCGAATGCCGGGCAGCTCGTTGTTGAGCAGCATCGCCATCGCCAGCGCGGCGGTGATTTGCAGCGGGACGCCCAACAGCGCGTAGTAGAACGAGTTGAGCATGGACGTGTTGAACATGCGCCCCTGGCGCCCCTCGCCCAGCAGCAGCGCGCGGTAGTTGTCCAGCCCGATCCACTCGATGCTCTGGCCGAGCTGGTAGTCCGTGAAGCTGTAGTAGAGCGAAGCCAGCGCCGGGCCGAGCACGAAGATGAAGAACCCGATGATCCAGGGGCCGGCGAAGGTGAATCCCCAAAATATCTTGCGCTGCTCCGCGCCGGAGAGCCGGAACAGCCGGGCGACCAGCCGGGCCAGCGCGCCCAACAGCACGCTGCTGATGACGATGAAGATGACCGTATACAGCGCCCATTCCAGGTTGTGAAATCGTGCCTCAGAGGCCATTGTGCGCTCGCCTCGTTCTCAAGAACGTATTTTTGCCGCCAATACCAGAAAATCAAATGGTGGTGGGGAGAGCGCGCTGGCTCTCCCCTGCTTCCTCACCCCGCCAACTCAGAGGGTCAGTCGAGGTACCCGTTTTCTTCGAGGATGTAGTCGTACTCTTCCTTGAGCAGCATCTGCGTGGTTTCCAGGCTCTGCTGGTCGGTCAGGAAGAGCGTCATCTGCTCGAAGATCAGCGGGCGCAGCTCGGCGCTGGCGCGGATGTCCGAGAACGCGCGGCCATAGTCGACGGCCAGGTCGAGCAGCTTCGACCACACCGGGTCGCTCGCCTTGATCGCGTCCCAGGCATCCTGGCGGGTCGGCGTGAAACCGGCCACGTCCTTGAGCGCGACGGCGTTCTCGTTGCTGCCGATGAACTTCAGGAATTCGACCGCCAGCGCCGGGTCGTCGACGTAGGCGGGAACCGAGAGCCAGTCGATGAACACCTGGATCAGCGGGCTGCCGTTGGCGCCTGCCGGATAGGGCGCGATCGCGACGTTGTCCCAGATCGGGTCGCTGGTCGGCGGCACGGCCCACATGGGGAAGATGCCGCTGATCACGATGCCCGACTCCAACGCGGTGCCCTCGATGGGCGGCAGGCCGGCGGTGTCTTCCGTCGGGCGCATGATGCGGCGGCGGTCGTACATGTACTGCATCGCCTCGGCGACCGGCTCGCTGTCGAACGCGCTGGTGCCGTCTTCATAGTACAGTTCGCCGCCCGCCGACCAGATGTAGGCGATGAATTCCTGGGCGTCGAACAGGTCGTTGCCGATGTCCATGAACGCCCACTGCTTGGCCGCGCCCGCTTCGAGGACGGTGTTGGCCGCGTAGAATTCGAGCGCGTCGGCGAACGTCAGCGGGACGTCGCCCTGCATCAGGTCCGCGCGGTAGAAGATCGGGCGCGGGCTCATCAGCAGGGGCAGGCCGCGCACGTGCCCGTCATAGGTCACGGTGTCGATCGCGGCGGGCAGATACTGGCCCCAGTCTTCCCAGTCCTGGAAGTAGGGGTCGAGGTCCATCAGCAGGTCGCCGTAGGTCGCGGCGTATTCCGAACCGAGGTAGATGATGTCCGGGCCATCACCGGTGGTGATCCAGCCCGCGACCGTCACGTCGAAATCGCCCCACCCGCCGGTGATGATCTCGCAGTCGACGCCGGGGTTGGCCGCCTCGAAGGCGGGGAAGGCCACGTCATTGAACCAGTTCATGGTGTCTTCGGTCAGGCCAGTGATGTAGATCTCCAGCACTTGGGTCTGCCGGGCTTCGGCGGGGGCCGCCGGGCCGCCGGGCAGGACCGCCAGGACGCTCATCACCAGGACCAGAGCCAGAATAAGGGCGCGCTTCATCGTATGGTTTCTCCTGAAAACTCTAAACAACGGATGCAATCGTCGGACGAGGGTGCGTGGTTTTTCCGGGGGCAGGGTCACCTCCTGTCGAACAAGCGGGCTGGAAGCTGACAAAATTCGCGATTAGATAGTTAGGAAGAATTACTTACTAACCAGAGCGTATCACCAAACCGCCCACCCTGTCAAGCCCCTCGCGCGCCGATCTCACGCCCGCCCCGGCAGCGCCCCACCCTGTTAAGCGGGAATCGACCTGGCGTGACAACCGCGCTCACCAAACCCGCTTGCCAACGCGTTGGCTATGCTGTATAAATCAGCATAACAGCATCATGAATGGCCCTTACATGAAGCACACGCGCGAGGATATCCCTATGACTATCGACAGCTTTTTGCCCGCGAGACGTTGGATTGTCACCGCTTTGATCGCCATCGCGCTGGTGTCGGCGATCGCCTTTGCAGCCCCGGTCCCGGCTCGGGCCCAGGGCACGACCGACTGCCCGATCCTGATCACGATGTACGATTCCCTGATCATCCGCGCCCAGCCCGGCTATGGCTCGGCGGTCACCGTGCAACTGGTGGCGGGTGACGTCGTGTGCATGATCGGGCGCAACAGCGACGCGTCGTGGGTCCAGCTCCGGCGCCCGGCCCCGTCCTATGGCGCGGTGGGCTGGGGCCCGGCGAGCGCCTTCACGACCACCGTGCCGATCACGATCCTGCCGGTGACGGACGGCACCCCGCCGCCGCCGGTCATCACCCCCACCCCACCCCCGGTCACCCCGGCGCCCGGCGGGCAGACCTACGTAGTGCAGGCGGGTGATTACCTGTCGGCCATCGCCCGGCGCTTCGGCATCACGCTGACTGCGCTCATCCAGGCGAACAACGTCCAGCCGCCGAACTACGTGATCTACGCCGGGCAGGTGCTCGTCATTCCGGGCACGACGCCGACCCAGCCGCCGACCGGGTATACACAGTACACGGTCAAACAGGGGGATTACCTGGTCAGCATCGGCAACCAGTTCGGCGTGCACTGGTCCACGCTGGCGACGGTCAACAACATCCAGTCGCCCTACGTCATCTATCCCGGCCAGGTGTTGATGATCCCCACCGGCTAGCCGGGACAGGTCACCTAACTGCAAAACACAACGGGCCGCCGGTCAGCGACAACCAGCGGCCCGTTTTGCTCGCAATCAATTCCGCGCGGCGCGTCAGGACTCGAAAGCCACTGACTCGACCAGCGCATCGACCAGCGCCAGCGACGGGCTGAACGAGTCCGGCGCGGCGTCGTTCAGGCGGGCGGTGCTCTCGGCCAGGTAACCCGGCAGGCCATCCACGAACGCGCCGGGGTCCTCGACCGGTTCCAGCTCGGTGGGGAAACCATCTGCGCTCAGGTTGACGATCACCGACACGACCGTTTCGCGGTCGGCGCTGAGTCCCAGGAAGGTGTAGACGAACGAATCCGCGGTGAACGGCTCCGCCGCTTCGCTGTACGCGGTCACGTAGCGAATGCCCGACAGCTCCGGGGCGTCGACGTATGCGGCGCGGGCGCGAACGACCTGCCCGGCGGGCAGCACCGGCAGGAACGGCAGCGTCAGGCTGTTCTCCTCGGCCAGCGACGCGCCAAACGCGGCCAGGTCAGGCCGGTCGTCGAGCAGGGCCCGGAGCTGGTCAAGCACCGGCGCCGTGCCGTCATGCGCCGCCAGCTCCCCCGCCGCGTAGACGCGCACGGCGGCCACCGCCTCCCAGATCGACTCGGGGACAGGCCGCGCGGCGTAGAGCAGGAATTCAGTCCGCCACGGGTCCGGCGGGAAGACGTCCGGCGCGCTGCCGGCCTGCGTGCTGATCGCCACGCCACCGGCCAGCGCGGCATCGTAACTGAAGCGCACGCCGTCGAAGGCGACGGTATGCGTCCGGCCATCCTGGGCCAGCGCCGGGACCGCCGTCGCCAGCAGGACGAGCAGGAGCACGGCAAATTTGCGTTTCATGGTGAACCCTCCAGGTGAGCGCTCGCTCTTTTCACACGATTCAGGTTGGGTTGGTGACCGGTTCGACATCCAGGCTCAGCCCGATCGGCACGGCGCGGTTCAGCGTGGTGTACATCAGGCAGCGGCTGCGAATGGCCTCGGTGAAGATCGCGGCCTGCGTCTCGGTTGGCCCGGTCAGGCGAACGTCGAGCGACAGGCTTTGCAGATAGGGCACGGCGGCGGGGTCCTGCCCGGTGTGCGGATCGAACGCGCCGGACACCCGCGCGACGACGCCCGACAGCGTGCAGCCGTTCTCCTGGGCGGCGCGCTCGCACACGAAGATCACGTGTGTCGCCAGCGCCCCGAACAGCATATCGACCGGGTTGAGCTCCTCGTTCGGCCCGCCCAGCGTCAGCGGTGAGTCGACGACCAGGTGGTGGTTTTTGGCCGTCAGGATCGCCCGCCCCTTCAAACCCACCAGTTGCGCGACAACCGTCGCCTGTGCCAATCGATTCGCCATAGCCTCGCTCGTCCTCAACACTGCCGCACCGGGCACTCCCGGTTCACGTTCATTGTGGCGGAAATTGCGCCGCGCTGCGTCCACCGAAGCGGCGATCCTGGCTCGGACTTCTGGCGCAGGCGCGGCTCCGACTTTTGGCGGAACCCTTTAGAAAGACCGCCATTTACAAAATGATGAAGCATGTTATAGTTGTAAGGATAACGTCATGTCCCTACTATCCCCGGAGGTCCGAATGCCCGTTCGCGTGCTCATCGCCGACGATCACGGCGTGGTTCGCCAGGGGCTGCGCATGTTTCTGGCGCTCGATCCCGATATCGAAATCGTGGGTGAGGCCAGCGACGGCCTCCAGGCCCTGGAGATGACCCGCGATCTCCGGCCCGACGTCGTGCTGATGGACCTGCTCATGCCCGAAATGGACGGCATCCAAGCCACCGCGCGCGTCCGCGCCGAAGTCCCCGACACCGAAGTGATCGCGCTCACCAGCGTGCTGGAAGACAGCTCGGTCGTCAACGCGATCCGCGCCGGGGCCATCGGCTACCTGCTCAAAGACACCGAAGCCGACGCGCTCGTCCAGGCGATCAAGGCGGCGTCGGAGGGGCAGGTGCAGCTTTCGCCCCAGGCCGCCGCCCGCCTCATGCGCGAGGTCCGCGCGCCCAACAGCCCCGAGGAGCTCACCGAGCGCGAGGTGGACGTGCTGCGCCTGCTGGCCCAGGGCAAGTCCAACAAAGAGATCGCCCTGCTGCTCAGCATCGGCGAGAAGACCGTCAAGACTCACGTGAGCAACATCCTGAGCAAACTGAACGTGTCCAGCCGGACCCAAGCGGCGCTCTACGCCGTGCGGATAGGATTGGTCGAGAGCCTGTAGGTGCGCCATGGTGCACAGCAAGACGTGGCCTGACGAAACCCGAATCCTCTACGCCATCTCCAATAAGCTCACCCAGGCCTCGACGCCCGCCGAATGGCTGGAGGCGGTGAGCGATTACGCGCGCGACAACGGCGCGACGTCGGGCGTGCTGGTGTACATCGAGCAGGCGCCGGACGGCAACACCCGGTACACCGAGAGCGCCGCCGTCTGGACGAGCGAAGGCGCGCCGCCGCGCACCACGGGCGAGCGCTTGTTCCTGGACGAGCACGACGCGTTTACGCAGGCGTGGATGTCCCAGCCGGAGCGCCCGCTGTTGATCCCCGACGCGATGAACTGCGACGTGGTCACAGGCAAGACGCGCACGCTGTTCGCCGGGTTGGGCATTCGCGGCATGGCGCTGCTGCCGCTCAACATCAAGGGGCGCTGGATCGGCAGCCTGATCTTCAACTGGTCGGTGCCGTTCTACTTCAACGAAGACGACCTGCGCATCTTCACGGCCATCATCCAACAGGCCGGGCCGGTCATCGACTCGATGCGCCTGTACGCCATCAGCCGCGAGCGGGCGGCCCGCGCCGAGCACCTGCTGGCGATCAACGCGGCCCTGTCGCGCGCCACCAACGAGGGCGGCATTCTCGCCGCGCTGGCCCTCTACGCGGACCGGTACGCCCCGTTCTCGCTCGCCCTGAGCTACATCGACAGCGACGCCGGCAACCAGCCGGTCACGACCACGATCATGGCTGTCTGGCGCGCTGGCCGCATCCGCCCGGACGATCCGCGCCTGGGCCGCACGTACCGCGTGGCCGACTTCGGGCTGACGCGGCTGTGGCAGGCGCACCCCAACGAGATCGTCTTCATCGACGACATCGAGGCCGATCCCCGCGTGGACGAGCACACCCGCCGCCTCAGCGGCGAGTATGGCATCGGCGCCCTCGCCCTGATCCCGCTGTTCAGCTACGGGCAGTGGCAGGGGCTGGTCACCATCGAATGGACCGCGCCGCACGCGTTCTCGCGCGACGAGCACAGCACCTACCCGGCGCTGCTGCAAACGCTGCCTTCGGTCGTCGCCAGCCGCCGCGCCTACCTGGCCGCCGAACAGGCGCGCGACGAGCGCGAGCTGCTCTACCGCGCCAGCGCCGGGATCAACGCCGCGCGCTCGTACCAGGCCATCGTCGACTCGCTGGAACGGCTCGACATGAACGAGCTGAGCATCGCGCTGTGGGTGTGGGAACACTACGATCTGGCGGCGGCGCAGTACATGGAGCTGGTCGCCAAGTCGCAGGACAACGCCTGGGAGATCGGCGCGCGGCTGGCGGTGGACAGCGTCCCGATGGTGCGGAGCTACGAGTGCAGCGACCTGATCGTGGTCGAAGACACCGCCGACCGCGGCTCGATGGACGAGGTGACCGCCGCCACCACCGAAGGAAAAGGCTACCGCTCGCTGATCTCGGTCCCGCTGTGCCTGGATGGGCGGTTCATGGGCCTGCTCGGCTTCGAGTGCATGGCGCCGCGCGCCTTCACCGAGCGCGAAAAGCGGCTGGCCGTCGGCATCGGCGAGCTGGTGAGCGCCGCCGTCGATCGTATTCGCCTCAAGGAAGAGGCGGACCGGCTGAACCTCAAAGCCCAGGAGATGGCCGCGCTGGAGGAGCGCAACCGGCTGGCGCGCGAGCTGCACGACTCGGTGAGCCAGGCGCTGTACGGGATCGCGCTGGGGACGCGCACGGCGCAAACCCTGCTCGACCGCGACCCGGCGGCGCTGCGCGAGCCGCTCGATTACGTGCTGTCGCTGGCCGAGGCCGGCCTGTCCGAGATGCGCGCGCTGATCTTCGAGCTGCGCCCGGAGATGCTCGAGAACGAGGGGCTGACCGTCGCCCTCAAGAGCCAGGCCGCGTCACTCCAGGCCCGGCACGGGCTGGACGTGCGGCTGGAGCTGTGCGTCGAGCCGGACATCGCGCTGGCGGCCAAAGAGGCGCTGTACCGCATCGCGCGCGAGGCGCTGCACAACATCGTCAAGCACGCCCGCGCCCACCAGGTGACCCTGCGCATGGCCTGCTGCGACGACAGCGTCGCGCTCGAGATCGCCGACGACGGCGCCGGGTTCGACCCCGGCGCCTCCTTCCCCGGCCACCTCGGCCTGCGCTCGATGCGCGAGCGCGCGGCCCGCCTCGGCGGCACATTCCAGGTCGAGAGCGCGCCCGGCCAGGGCACGCGCATCGCGGTATCCGTCCCCTCAACCGGCTGATCCCCCCCACCTGCCGCCGGGCATGGCCGGACAGGTTCCGCCTGTCTCCGACTTTGGTCGGATGCGCCTCCGCCACAAGGCGCGGCCCCGAAATCAATCTCAAGCCAGATGAAACCTGCGCCGTGTGGTGGTTGAATAGGAGTCACACAAGGGAACACACAACCATCAAGGAGCATAACACGCCATGGACATGCTGCGCACCTCATCCGCATCCGTCAGAGTGGCCCTCGACAGCCTGCAAGCGAACATACAAGGCACCGTGCTGGTTCAAGGAGACGCCCACTATGACGATGCGCGCCGGGCCTGGAACCTCGCCGTAGACCAACACCCGGCGGTGATCGTGGTGGCGACCAGCGCCACCGACATCGTCAAGGCGGTGCGCTTTGCGCGTGAAGAGAACCTGGGGATCGCCATCCAGTCGACCGGTCACGGCGTGGTCCGCCCGGCGAACGGCGGCCTGCTGATCATCACCTCGCGCATGACCAACGTCCACGTCGATCCCGATGCACAAACCGCGTGGGTCGAGGCCGGCGTCAAGTGGGGCGCGGTCCTCGACAAGGCCCAGGCGGTCGGGCTGGCCCCCCTGCTCGGATCGTCGCCGGACGTGGGCGTGGTGGGCTATACCCTGGGCGGCGGCATGGGCTGGCTGGCGCGCAAGCACGGCATGGCCGCGGACAGCGTGCTCGTCTTCGAGCTGGTGACGGCTGACGGGCGGCTGGTGCGGGCCAGCGCCAGCGAAAACAGCGACCTCTACTGGGCGCTGCGCGGCGGCGGTGGCGGCAGCTTCGGGATCGTCACCGGCATGGAAATCCAGCTTTACCCGGTCGAAACCGTCTATGGCGGCAACCTGATCTACCCGGCCAGCATGGCAAAAGCGGTCATGATGCGCTATCGCGACTGGATCGCCAACGCGCCGGACGAACTGACGTCGGCCATCGTACTGATGAACTTCCCGCCCATCCCGGAGGTGCCCGAATTCCTGCGCGGCAAGTCGGCGGTGATGATCCGCGGCTGCTACGCCGGGCCGGTCGAGGAAGGCGAAGCCCTGATCCAGCCGTGGCTCGACTGGCAGGCGCCGCTGGCGAACATGTGGCGGGCCATGCCGTTCGCTGAGGTCGCGACGATCAGCAACGATCCCGAAGACCCGATGCCGACTATGGCAACCGGTGCGTGGATGCGCGTGCTGTCCGACGCGGCGATCGACACCCTGATCGAGTACGGCGTGTCGGTCGATGGTTCGTCGCCGCTGGTCGTCACCGAGATCCGGCACACGGGCGGCGCGATCGCGCGGGGCGACAAGAATGCGGGCGCCTTTGGCAACCGCGACGCGTCGCTGGTGCTCAATCTGATCGGCGCGACGCCCACGCCCGAAGCCCGCGAGCGCATGGAACGCCACACGCAGGCCATGAAAGACGCGCTGCGGCCCGCCATGACCGGCGGCGTGTACCTGAACTTCCTGGACGGGGCAGAAGCGGCGGACCGCACGCAAGACGCCTACCTGCCCGACTCGTACCGGCGGCTGATGGCGATCAAAGCCAGCTACGACCCGGAGAATCTGTTCCGTTTCGGGTTCAACATCCCGCCCGCGAGCGATAACTAACGACATCGACGACGCGCACTCCTCACGAAAGCCCGTCCTCGCCGGGAACACCCCGCGCGGGGACGGGCTGTTTTTGGCCCCCTTCGCCGTCGCGTTGCAGCCCCGCGCCGGATGATGCTATAGTTACGCGGCGCTGGCGCCCGCCCGCCCGATTCGCGCTCCATTTTGGCGCCCAACCGTGATATGCTTATGGTGAGATACCTTGATGCTGTTGGGGAAATGCTGCATGTCTTTATACGACGAACAAATTAAGTGTCACGACTATCAGGTCGATACCGAGTTCTGGAAGGAGCCGTTCGGCGTCGAGGTCGACCACGACCCGCTCAAATTCCTGTTCATCCCGGATCACGTCTCGGCTTACATCGCGGCGCGGCTGGCCCACCGCGTCTACCGCTACCAGATCGACAATATCCGCACCAGGTCGCAGATCACGCACGCCGTCATGATCACGATGGGCGGGCTGCTGCCGGGCGTGCTGCTGCACGATCACCTCGCCTGGACGCTCAACAAGAACATCCCGCCGATCGAGTTCGGCACGCTGGGCGTCAAGTATTACGCCGGGCCGGGCGCGCCGCTGGACGAGCCGCGCATCATCCACCCGCTGTCGATCAACGTCGAGGGGCGCGTGGTCGGCGTCGTCGAGGACCTCGTCGACCTGGGCGGCACGGCGCGCTTCGTGGCCCAGTTCCTCGTCGAGGAGCAGAAGGCGGCCAAGACCGTGCTGATCGCCCCCTATCTCAAGAGCACCAACGTCATCAACGAGATGGAGGTCATCTTCTACGGGCACGTGCCGAAAGACACCTGGATCATCACCCCGCGCGAGCGCGTGGAGACGCTGATCAAGCGCGTGCCGTTCTGGCGCGACAACGGCGCCACGCTGGAGGAATGCGAGGCGAATCTCGCCAAGATCGGCTATCCCGACTACCTGGTGAGCACGTACCTCCGCGCCACCTACGAGCGCGGTTGAAGAGACCGTCCGTTCCCCGATTTACCCCTGGACTAGATCGCAACGGCAGCCCGGCACGCGCGGCTGCCGTTTTCGATTCCGCCGGCCCCTTCACGCGGCCCGGTTTGCGGATCTGTTAGCCGGTGGTATAATTCTTATCAAATAAGACTTTTCTATCAGTGAATGAGAATTATGAGCGACCCGGCACCCTCCAACTCAGCCGTTCACAAGGTCCTGGACGTTCTGCTACTGTTCGACGGGCAGGACATGCGGCTGTCCGCGGACGAGATCAGCCACCAGCTCCACATCCCCAAGAGCACCATCTACCGTTACATCCGGATTCTCGTCGACAAGGGCCTGCTCGAAAAAGCCGGGGCGGCGCACTACTGCCTGGGGCTGAAGTTCATCGACCTGGGCCGCAAGGCGCTCGCCAGCAACCGCGAGATCCGGCTGGTGGCGCTGCCCAGCATGAAACGCCTGGCCGAGGTCGCCGGCGAGTCGATCTCGCTGATGCGCCTGTACAACCGCCAGGTGGTATGCATCGAGAGCATCGAGGGGCGCCCCGCCCTGCGCGTCACCATCGAGCGCGGGCGCATCCAGCCGCTGCACGCCGGGGCCTCGTCGAAAATCCTGCTGGCGGGCATCCCCTTCGAGGAATGGCCGTCCTACCTGGAACTGCCGCTGCGCCGGTTCACGGACACCACGACCACCGATCTGGACGCCCTGAAGGCGGAGATCGAGACCGTCCGGCAAACCGGGTATTGCGTATCGGATGGCGAGATCGACGTGGGCGCGCGGGCGGTGGCCGTGCCGCTCGTCAACCGCCACAACGAGATCGTCGCCGCCCTGAGCATCGAAGCCCCGCTGTCCCGCATGACCGATGCGACCGTCCTGCGCTTTCTCGAACTGCTGCGAGAAGAAGCAGGCGTGATCAACCAGCAGTTGAGCTAAGTTGGCCGGCAGCGCGCCCTGGGCCATCCCTGGCCCCGCGCCGCTGCCTGTCGAAATCCGAACCACAAGGAGGCAACCGCATGAAAAAACTCGTCATTTCCTTCGTCCTGATCGCCCTGGTGCTGACTGGCACCGCCATCGCGCAAGACGCCGAACCCCAGGCGGGCGGCACTCTGCGCGCCGCGTGGCAAGCCCGTTGGGAGAGCCTCGACCCGCATTTCGCCAGCTCCGAAGCCAGCTTCCAGGTGTTGAACAACGTCCTGGAAACGCTCACCTTCTTCGACGACGAGATGAACCTGGTCCCGTGGCTGGCCGAATCCTGGGAACGGTCCGAGGACGGCCTGACGTGGACCTTCGCCCTGCGCGAGGGCGTGACCTTCAGCAACGGGCGCGAGATGACCGCCGAGGACGTGAAATGGTCCTTCGAGCGCCTGATCGACCCGGCGATCGGCTCCGGTAACGCGTGGCGCATCGGCGGCGCGGACACGGCGATCGAGGTCGTGGACGATACGACCGTCGCCATCACCACCGCCACCCCGATCGCCAACCTGCCCAGCTCGCTGGCCGCCAACAAGTCGACCGCGGTCATGGCGTCCGAGAGCGTGGAAGAGGACGGCACGGTGAACGTCCCGATCGGCACCGGCCCGTTCGTGATCGCCGAGGTCGAGGGCACGACCCGCCTGCTGCTGGAAGCCCGCGACGACTACTGGCAGGAGGGGCTGCCCTACCTGGACGCGGTCGAGATCATCCCCATCACGGATGACACCGCGCGCGACCTGGCGCTGCAGGGCGGCGAGGTCGACTGGATCTTCACCATCAGCCCGCAGAACCTGGAAACGCTGCAGGCCGACGAAGACGTGATCGTCGATACGGCCCCGCGGCTGGCCTATGACTACTTCGGCCTGAACCTGAACCGCGAGCCGTTCGACGACGTGCGCGTGCGGCAGGCCATCGCCTACGCCATCGACCGCGAGGTGATCTGCCAGTTCGCGTTCTTCGGCCTGTGCGAGCCGACGCACGGCCCCACCGGCTCCGGCACGCCCTGGTATTTCCCCTACGCGCCGTATGATCGCGACCTGGACAAAGCCCGCGAGCTGCTCGAAGAAGCGGGCGTTGGCGACGGGTTCACCATGCAGATGATGACGGCCATCGGCTTCGACGAAACGCTGCGCGGCGCCCAGGTGGTGCAGCAGCAGCTCGCTGAGGTCGGCATCGAGGTCGAGATCGAGAACATCGAGTTCAGCGAGTGGCTGGAGCGCCAGGGCGCGGGCGAGTTCGACGCGTTCATGTTGAGCTGGCTCGGCCTGACGGACGTCGAAGACTACTTCTATCTCCAGCACCGCACCGGCAACTCGTTCAACTTCACCGGCTTCAGCAATCCGGAGTTCGACGCGCTGGTCGACGAAGGCCGCACGATCGACGACTTCGACGAGCGCTATGCCGTCTACGAACAGGCCAACCAGATCCTGGTCGACGAGGCGCCGTACATCTTCATGTACGTCAAGCAAGAGGTGAAAGCCTACGCGCCCCACGTCCACGGATTCGGCACCCGGCCCGATTCGGCTAACAATTTCTGGACGGTCTGGCTGGAGCAGTAAGGCCAGCCCGGCACGCGCATCTCACCGGGGGATGGGCCGCGCTCGTCCCCCGGATCGCCCTATCCGCCGCCGCCACCGGAAGTGACCCGGCATGAACACACAATTCATCGTGCAGCGACTCGTCCTGTCGGTGTTCGTCGTCCTGGGTGTGACGATCGCCGTCTTCCTGATCATCCAGCTCGTGCCGGGCGACCCGGCCCGCGTGTCGCTGGGCCTGCAGGCCACCGAGGAGAACGTCGCCGCGCGCCGCGAGCGCCTGGGCCTCAACCGCCCGGTGCCCGAACAGTACCTGTCGTGGGTGGCGGGCGCCGTCCGGGGCGACTTCGGCAGCAGCCTGATCACCGGCCAGGACATCACGCCGCAGATCGTGCAGCGCCTGCCCACCACGCTCCAGCTCGCCGGGCTGGCGATCGTGATCGGCATGATCATCGCCTTCCCGCTGGGCATCATCTCCGCGCTCAAGCCGGGCTCGGCGGTGGACACCGCCGCCTCGATCATCAGCCAGCTTGGCATCGCCGTGCCCGACTTCTGGATGGCGATCCTGCTGATCCTGCTCTTCTCCACGCGGCTGGATTGGCTGCCGCCCAGCGGCTACACGGCGATCTCGGAGGACTTCAAAGACTGGCTCGAGCACATGATCCTGCCGGCCCTGACGGCAGGCTTCATCAGCGCGTCGATCCAGACGCGGTTCATCCGCAGCGCCATGCTCGAAACGATGCGCGAGAACTTCATCACCACCGCCCGTGCCAAGGGCCTGCGCGAGAGAACCGTCGTGCTGCGCCACGGGTTGCGCAACAGCCTGATCACGATCGTGACGATCCTGGGCCTGCAGGTCACCGCCTTGCTGAGCGCGGTCGTCGTCATCGAGATCGTGTTCTCGCTGCCGGGGCTGGGCCGCCTGACGCTCGACGCCGTGCTCGACCGCGACTACCCGCTCGTGCAGGCCACCGTCTTCGTGATGGCGATCATGGTGACGGCGGTCAACCTGGCGGTGGACCTGATCTACTTCCTGCTCGATCCGCGCATTGGGAGCGCCCGATGACCGCCCACGACCGCACCGCCGATCCTCAACCATCCGCCAGCCTGCGCCCGGCAGGACAGGCCATTCCCCCATCGCCGGGACTGTGGCGGCTCGCCGCGCGGCGCTTCGCGGGCCACCGTGTCGGGATGCTCGGCGCGCTGATCACGGGAGCCTTGATCGTCGTCGCCATCTTCGGACCGTCGCTGGCGCCCCACGATCCCAACCAGATGCACTTCATGGACGCGTTCGCGGCCCCCAGCCGCGAGTTCCCGCTGGGCACCGACGACTTCGGACGCGACACACTCAGCCGGATCATGTACGGGGCGCGCATCTCGTTGATGGTCGGCGCGATCGCGGTCAGCATCGCCGCGTCGATCGGCACCACGCTGGGCATGATCGCGGGCTACAGCCGCCGCCTGGTCGACGAGGCCATCATGCGGACGATGGATATCCTGCTGTCGTTCCCGACCATCCTGCTCGCCATCGCGATCATGGCGATCCTGGGCCGGGGCGTGTCCAACGCAATGATCGCGATCGGGATCGTCTACATCCCGATCTTCGCCCGCATCGCGCGCGGCGAGGTGCTGTCGGTCAAGAACGAGGATTACGTCGAGGCCGCGCGCTCGCTGGGGGCTTCGGACGCGCACATCCTGACCCGGCACATTCTGCCCAACATCCTGCCGCCGATCATCGTCGAGGTGTCGCTCAGCCTGTCGTTCGCCATCCTGGCCGAGGCCGCGCTCAGCTTCTTCGGGCTGGGCACGCAGCCGCCCGATCCGAGCTGGGGGCGGATGCTCTCCGACAGCCGGGACTTCTTCAACCAGTCGACCTGGATGGGCATCTTCCCCGGGCTGGCGATCATGCTGTCGGTGATGGGGTTCAACTTCCTGGGTGACGGCCTGCGCGACGTGCTCGACCCGCGCATGAAAGGCCGCTAGCGGCGATCAGGCGGCGGCATCCACGCCGCAGAGCGTGGCCCGCACCTGGGGCAGGCTGTCCTTCTCGGCCAGCACCAGCACCGTGTCGCCCGCTTCGAGCGCCGTTGCGCCGGACGGGATCACCAGGTCATCATCGCGCCCGATGAGCACCACGAGCGTATCGTGCGGGAGCTGGATGTCCACCAGGCGCAGCCCGGCCACCGGCGAGTGGTCGGGGATCACGATCTCGACGAGATCGTTCTTGACCCCGGCGCCGGGAATCAACTCGATCGGATAGGCGCGCCTGGGAGGCGCCGGCGTGTCGACGCCCAGCCAGCGGGCCACCGGCGTTAGCGACGTCCCCTGCACCAGCACGGACGTGAGCACGATGAAGAACACGAGGTTGAAGATGGCGTCGGCCCGCGCCAGCCCGGCCACCAGCGGGAACGTCGCCAGGATGATCGGCGCGGCGCCCCTCAGCCCGACCCACGCGATGAACGTCTTCTGCTGCCAGCTCAGGCGCGTGCGGGCCAGCGTGACGAACACGGCCAGCGGGCGGGCGATCACCATCAGGAAGATCGACACCAGCAGGCCCTCGGGGATCACCGGGACGAGCTCCGACGGAAAGACGAGCAGGCCCAGCGTCAGGAACATGACGATCTGCATCAGCCAGGCGAGGCCCTCGTGGAAGTTTTTGAGGCTGCGCTTGTGGATGAACGTCCGGTTGCCGCTGACCACCCCGGCGAGGTACACGGCCAGGAAGCCGTTGCCACCCAGCACGGTCGTCGCGCCATAGGCCAGCATGACGGCGGCGATGGTCACCACCGAGTACAGGCCGTCGTATTCCAGGCGCAGCCGGTTGATCAGGCCCGTGATCCCGTGCCCGATCAGGACGCCGAACAGCGCGCCCAGCGCCATCTGCTGGACGAACATCGGCACGAGGCTGAGCACCGGCCTGTCCGCGTGCTCGATCAGCGTGATCATGCCCACCGTGAGGAAGATCGCCATCGGGTCGTTGCTGCCCGATTCAAGCTCCAGCAGCGGCTTGAGCCGGCCCTTGAGCCCGACGTTTTTCCCACGGAGCACGGCGAAAACCGCCGCCGCATCGGTCGACGAGATGATCGCGCCGAACAGCAGGCTCTCTTCGAGCGAAAAATCCAGGGCCGTATAGGCGACGACCGCCACCAGCGTCGCCGTCAGAAACACGCCGATGGTGGCGAGCGCGATCCCCTGGCGCAGCACCGGGCGTATGTCGTCGATCTGGGTATCCAGCCCGCCCGAAAACAGGATGAATGCCAGGGACGCCACCCCCAGAAACTGCGCCAGCAGCGGATCGTCGAAATAGATGCCGCCCAGCCCCTCGGAGCCGGCCAACATGCCCACCACCAGGAACAGCAGCAGGGCCGGAATCCCCAGCCGGGAGGAGACTTTACTGGTAACGATGCTCACCAACAGCAGAAATGACGCCGCGACGAGGGCATATTCGATCGACATACAGTGCTCCCAGTTCGCGCGGAGTGTGGCGCCGGGTCAGCGATCCGCCTGCGGCCCGGCGGCTTGTCCCCAGTCTACAGGTGGGACCGGATGAATGCAATTCAGAAATCGTCCGCTGTGGCAGGTTGGAACGGCATGCGCGACTCGCATCGATTATCGCAAAAAGATCGCCAGATAGCCCGTTGTCGGCTACAGTAGAGACCGTGTATCCGGCTCATATCCGTGAGAGGTCCGCCATGTCGCTCGATGTCCAGGCCATCCGCTCGCACTTCCCGGCGCTCAACCGGCCCGCCGAAGATGGCACCCTGCCCGTGTTCTTCGACAACCCCGCCGGGACCCAGGTTCCCCAACAGGTCATCGACGCGGTGACCGACTACTACGTGACCATGAATGCCAACCACGGCGGCGCGTTCGCCACCAGCCGCCGCTCCGATGCGATGGTCCGCGCGGCGCGCGAGCGCGTCGCCGATTTTCTGCACGCGGCGCGCCCGGAAGAGATCGTCTTCGGCCCCAACATGACGACGCTCAGCTTCGCGCTGAGCCGCGCGCTGGGCAAGACGCTGTCGCCCGGCGACGAGATCGTGCTGACGCGCATGGATCACGATGCCAACGTCATGCCCTGGCTGCGCATCGCCGAGGATCACGACCTGGTCGTGCGCTGGGTGGACATCCACACCGAGGACTGCACGCTGGACATGGACAGCCTCGAAGCCGCCCTGACCGACCGCACGCGGATCGTCGCCACAGTGCACGCCTCGAACGCCGTCGGGACGATCAACCCGGTCGAGCAGATCGCGGCGATGGCGCACGCAGCCTCGGCGGTGGTCGTCGTGGACGCGGTCCAGAGCGCGCCGCACGTCACCATCGACGTGCAGGCCATCGGCTGCGACTTCCTGCTGTGCTCGGCCTACAAATTCTTCGGCCCGCACATCGGCATCCTGTGGGGCCGCTACGACCTGCTGGCCGATCTGCCCGCCTACAAGGTGCGCCCGGCGGAGGACCGGCCCCCCTATCGCTGGGAGACGGGCACGCCCAGCTTCGAGACGATCCATGCCGTCGCCGCCGCGATCGACTATTTCGCCTGGATCGGGAGCGAGTTCGGCGCGGACTTCTACCCGGACCGCGTCGGGCGGCGGGCGCTGCTGCTGCGCGGGATGGAAGCGATCAAACGCCACGAGCACGCGCTGGCCCGCCACCTGATCGCGGGGTTGGAGGCGCTGTCCGGCGTCACCCTGGCGGGGATCACCGACCCGGCGCGCGTCGACCAGCGCGTGCCCACCGTGGCTTTCACGCTCGAAGGGCACACGCCGCGCGTGGTCGCCGAATACCTGGGCGACAATCACATTTACGTGTGGCACGGCAACTATTACGCCCAGGAGATCATGGAGCGGCTGGGGCGCGGCGAGCATGGCATGGTCCGCGTGGGGCCGGTGCACTACAACACGGTCGAGGAGATCGATCGCCTGCTCGACCGCTTATCCGTGCTGGCGGGCTGAGCCGCCCCACACGCCCAGCGCGACACACGCCAGCGCCGCGTTCGGCCAGGCGAACCAGTGCCGCGAGACAACCTCGCCCGTGTCGCCGCGCGTGGCCTCGGGCAGCGCGCCGTCCCACTGCGCGGCGCGGCGCAGGCGGTCCCAGGCACGGCGCTCGCGCCCGGCGTCGCGCAGCAGACGCGCGGCGATCAGGTCCTGCACGTCGCCCAGCGGCCACGCCGCCCGCGTGTGAACCGAGCCCAGCCGCCCGTCATAGCACCCACCCTCATTGGCCGGAGAGAACGCGAACGCGACCGTGGCGCGCCACAGCGGATCGTCGACGGACGTGAAGCCCCACACCGGCGCGAGCACCAGCGGGATGTCGTTGGCGTCGTGGTAGAAATGGACGCGCCCCGCCCCGTCCGCCGCGTAGCCATACAGCCGGGCGCCGTCGCCGTCAGCGGCGAACGCCGCGAGCGCCGCCTCGCGGACGGCAGCCGCGGTTGCGGCATGCGCGGAATCCCCGGTCAGGCGCGCGAGCTGGCGCAGGGTGTGCCACATCAGGACGTGGCTCGAAAAATGGTACGGCAGCGCGACGGGGTCGTCGGCGGGCGTTTCGTCGGTGGGAAAGAGCCACGACCCCGTCGCCCGGCGTTCCAGCAGCCGGTCGAGCGCGGCCAGCGCGGCGGGCCGCAGCCGGTCCCAGGTGGCGCGGTCGCCCGTCGCCTGGACGTAATCGGCCAGCTCCAACAGCGGGAAAAGCTGCTGGTCGAGCTGGAAGGCGCGGTCCTTGATCTGGCCGCTCGCCAGGTAACACCGGCCCCACAGCCCATCCTGGCGCTCGGCTGTCTCGAACATCCACAGCAGGTGGCGCCGCACGAGGTCCGCCAGCCCGCGATCGTGGTGCAGCAGGGCGCGCGCAACGTAGTACGCGTCGCGGTTCCACGACAGCGGCAGCAGCATGTGATCGGTCAGGATGCAGCGCGCCTCGCCGACCGGGACGGCCAGCATCCGCCCGTAGACCAGCCCGCGCCGCACGAGCCGATCGTCCGGCAGGCCGGCCAGGACGCGCTCCCAGTCCGCGGCGGCGCGCTCCAGGTCCAGCGCCGGATCGCTCGCCAGCCGCATCGCCGCCGCGCGGGCCGCGCCCGCCTCCGGCCCGAAGCCGTAGACCAGCGTCGTGGTGCCCGCCCGCCCGCCGATCTCCACGTCGAGCGGGCCATCGGCGCGGCGCTCCCACGGCTCGCCCGGCGGAAACCCGGCGATCGCCACCGCCCACGGCAGCGCCGGATTCTCGATCGTGAGCACGCCGTCGGCGAAGCGGGCGACGATCGCGCAGGACGGCATCGGCACCGGCCCGCCCTCGGTGAGCTGGGTGTAGGCGCAGCGCTGGAGCGACAGCCGCCCGCGCCAGGGGATCGCCCGTTCGAGCGTCCAGCGCTGGAACGCGCCCCCGCCCGACGCCCAGGCGATCATCTCGGCGCGCGAGCCATCGGCCAGGACCAGCCGCACGCGGGGCAGCGCCCCGCCCACCAGCGCCGCCGCCCGCTCGCGGACCGCTCCCGCCAGCGCAGGGCCGAAGCCTTCCAGCCCGGCCAGCCCGGCGCGGTAATGGCGCACCGCCGCCGGATCGTAGCGCCGGTCCTCCGGGAACGGGACGGCGGCGGTCAGCGTGACGAAGCCGTGCCGCGGGTGCACCGCGTTGAGCGCGATCAGCCGCCCGGCGGGGTCGACGCTGCCGGTGATGCCCTCCAGCCCAAAGTCCAGCGGCTTGACGCCGTCCGCCGGGTCGAGCGCCTCGTCTGACGCGCGCATGGCTACGATACCAGCTTGTCCAGGTCCGGCACCAGCGCCCGGCCAGTGTCGCGGTCGATCCAGCGAATCTTGCTGCTGGGGAACCGGATCCAGATGTCCTGGTCGGGGGCGGCCCGGAAGTCCGGGTGCGTCGCGACCTTGATGACGTCTTCCCCGATCCGGATGGTCAACAGGTTCTGCGAGCCGAGCGGCTCGACGACCAGCACGGTCACCCTGAGCGCATCCTCCGCCGGTGTGTCCAGGGCTTCCATGTTCTCGGCGCGGATGCCCGCCACGATGTGCTGGCCGTCGTAGCGAGCCAGCGTCTCGTTCATCTCGGGGATCGGCTTGAGCGCGTAATCGCCGATGTAGACCTCGATCGCGCCGTTGGCCCGCCGCACCTGCCCTTCCAGGAAGTTCATCGGCGGCGTGCCAATGAAGCCCGCCACGAACCGGTCCGCCGGCATATCGTACACGGTGGTCGGCGAGTCGAACTGGAGAATCTTGCCGTCGCGCATCACCGCGATCCGGTCGCCCATGCTCAGCGCCTCGATCTGGTCGTGCGTCACGTAGATCGTCGTGACCTTCAGCTCGGCCAACAGGCGCTTGAGCTCGGCGCGCATCTCCAGGCGCAGCAGCGCGTCGAGGTTGCTCAACGGCTCGTCCATGAGCAGCACCTCGGTCGGGACGGCGATGGCGCGCGCGACGGCGACGCGCTGGCGCTGGCCGCCGCTCATCTGCGACGGGTAGCGATCCAGGAAGCTCTCGATGTGCAGCAGCTCCGCCGCGGACTGCACGCGCCGCTGGATTTCGTCTTTCGGCGTGCGCTTCATCTTCAGCCCGAAGGCGATGTTGTCGAACACGCGCATGTGCGGGAAGATGGCGTAGCTCTGGAACACCATCGAGATGTTGCGGTCCTTCGGCGCCAGGTACGTCACGTCCCGGTCGCCGATCATGATGCGCCCGGAATCGACGATGCCCAGCCCGGCCACCGCCCGCAAGAGCGTCGTCTTGCCACAGCCGCTCGGCCCCAGCAGCACGACGAATTCCTGGTCTTCGACGGTCAGGCTCACATCGTCGACGGCGACGACTTTTCCAAACGTTTTGACTGCGTTTTCTACGCGAATTTCGGCCATGGTTTGTCCCCTATTTCGTGATCTGGCCCCACATATTGAACAGGTAGCGCCGGATGACAAAGATAAACACCAGCGACGGAGCCAGCATGAAGAAGCCACCGGCATACTGGAACTGGAGCGACGACTTGTTCAGCGAGTAGAGAATGAGCGCGGGCAGCGTGCGGTTGCGAATCGTGAGCAGCGTGGCCGCGAAGACTTCGTTCCACGACATGACGAACGTAAAGATGGCCGACGCCGCGATGCCCGGAATCACCAGCGGCAGCACGACTCGTATGAACGCCTGGTAGGCGTTGCAGCCGAACACCTTGGCCGCCTCCTCGAACTCGCGCGGGATGCTGGCGAACACGCTCGACACGACCAGGATCGTCGTGGGCAGCGTGAGCGCGGTGTGCATCAGGGCGACGCTGTACACCTTGTCGAACATCCCCCACTCGATGAACGTGACCGCCAGGGGAACGGCCAGGATCACGATCGGGAAGGCGCGCACCGCCAGGATGCCCAGCCGGAACGCGTCGCGCCCCGCGAAGAAGTAGCGCGAGATCGCGTAGCCCGCCGGGGCCGCGATGGCCGTCGAGAGGACCAGGGTGATCACGGCCACCAGCACGCTGTTCCGCGTGGCCTCCAGGATGCCCTCCTGGTTGACGAAGAACTCCATCGTCTCGGTGGTGAACGGGATCGGCGCGATCTGCTTGGGATAGCCGTAGACGTCCTGCTGGGTGCTGAACGCCATCGTGCCGATCAGCCAGATCGGGAGCAAAATCCACAGCGCGATCAGGATCGCCAGCGCGTACACGCTGGCCCGCCGGAGCTGCCGCTGGCGGATGGCGCGGCGTTGTACGGGGTCTAGGGTTCGCGTGGTCATTCTCTCGCCGCCTCCTCTTGAGTCCGAACGGTCCGCAGGTAGAACACGGCGAACGCCAGCGAGATCAGCATGATGAAGCCCGCATAGGCCGCGGCCATGTTCGGATTGTTGAACCCGCTGTCGCCGGGATCGTACCAGCGGTACGTTTCGTAGGCCAGCACGGTGAGCACGCGCCCGCCGGTAATCGCCACGACGACCGCGAACACCTGGAAGGCCAGGATCGTGCGCAGGATGAGCGCGACCTGCAGGCTGGGCTTGAGCAGCGGCAGGATGATGTGCCGCAGGCGCTGCCACAGGCTGGCCCCGAACAGTTCGCCCGCCTCCAGGTACTCGCGCGGGATGGCCTGCAAGCCGGACACCACGATCACCATCACGATCGACGTGGCGCGCCATACTTCGGCCAGCACGATCGCGACGATCATCCAGTTTTGATGGTCGGCGGACAGGTAAATGAACGGCTCGTTGATGATCCCGATCTGCTGAAGAAATGTATTCAAGAAACCGCGCTGCGTGAAAATGGACACCCACACCAGGCCGGCGGCCAGGTCCGAGATCCCCAGCGGGATCGCGTAGATGTACAGGAAGATCGTGCTGCCGCGCAACTGCGCCTGAAGCACCAGCGCCATGACGATCGCCAGCACGAACTGGATCGGGAGAATGAGCACGATCAGGATCAGCGTCGTCTTCAGCGCATTGGTGAAGCGGTAATCGTTGATCATGCGCTCGACGTAATCCAGCGTCCATTCTTTGGCGCCCTCGCCGCTGGTGACGCGCGCCGTTTCGGAAGTCGTCCGCGACTCAATGAAGACATTCTTTTGGTGAGTCCACCCCTCGATCTGCTCGCCCCCTTCGGTTTCGCCGACGATCTTGAACCAGTAGACGGGCCTCGTCCGGCCATTGGGAAGCACTTCGTCCAGCCGGGTCCGGTCGACGACCGCCACCTGGGTCTGCATTTCCAGGCGACCCACGACGTCGGCATCCGGGTCCGCCTCGGCCAGGACGGGCAGAATCTGGCTGTCGCGCACGAAGGCCAGTTGCAGCGAACGGACCATCGGCCACGCGAAGAAGACCGCCAGGTAGATGAATGAGGGCAAAATCAGTAAATAGGGCGCCAGGTTCCATTTCTTTTTGTTCATGTGACGCTGCCCTTCTATTTTCAGGTAAAGTCAGGGGGAAGAATGGCTCCTCCCCCTGAGAAAAACTTGGTCATGCAATCGTCACGCCAACCGGCCAGCCTACTGAAGCTGGCAAGCGCCCTCGCTCGGGGCATCGGGCGGCCAGCAGGGCGCGCCGGTCTCGTCCAGCAGCGACTGCAGCGCGGCGCCTTCGTCGTCCAGAACGGTCTGGATGTCCTCGCCGTTGAGCACGATCCGGCTGAAGGCGTTGCGGTAGATCTCGTTGATCTCACCGCCGCGATCACCCAGGCCCACCGGCAGCAGCGCGGGCAGCGCGTCCGGCGAAGCCGCCTGGGCTTCCACCGCCGCAGCTTCGATCGCCACGCCTTCCGGCAGGTCGGTGGTGTCCACGCCACCCACGACCGGGAAGAACGCCAGGTCCTGCAGCACGCGACCCTGAGTTTCGGGCTGCAGCAGGAAGTCGATCAGCGCCTCGGCGCCATCCGGATCGGCGGAGGTGTAGGGGACGCCCAGACCGACGACCACCGGCATGAAGCCCAGGCCAGCCGGGCCGGTCGGGGCCGGGAAGCCGACGAATTCATCGGGCTTGTCGTTGAAGGCGTTGATCAGGCGCGCGGTGTGGTCGAAGGCCAGGATCACTTCGCCCGCCAGCAGCGGTTCCTGCATGAACTCGTAGGAGGTCACGGACTGCGGGTGGACGTAGGGCCACAGCTCGTCGCGGAACCATTCCCACATCGCCACGGCTTCGGGGCTCTTGAAGCCCGTCACCATGCCGCCGGTGAACGACGGATACAGGTAGCCTTCGAGGAAGCGGTGGAACAGACCGGCGACCGGCAGCCCCAACTGGGCCTCGCCCGTGCCGTCGTAGATGTTCTTCGCCCATTCGGCGAACTGTTCCCACGTCAGCGCGTTGATGTCCGCGCCTTCGGGCAGGTACTCGAGCGCGCTCACGTGGGCGGCCATGATGTAGGTCGCCTGCATCCACGGGATGTAGTACTGGTAGTCCGCGGTGCCCAGCTTGCCCAGCTCGACGAACGACTCCGGCAGCTCGTAGTTCTCTTCGAGCTGAGCCAGCAGGTCCGACAGGTCGAACAGGACATCTTCGTTTTGCAGCACCGGGAAGGTACCGTGCAGGGCGCCGATCAGATCGACCGAGCCCTCGCCGGTTTCGGCCTCAGCACGCAGCAGGTCGATCATCGGGCCTTCTTCGCTCGGCACGAACTCGACTTCGCCGAAATCGGCCAGAATGGTGCGGATTTTGTCGCTCTCTTCCACGATGTTGAACTGCGTGGACATGAACGTGACCGAGCCGTCCTGGGCGCTGACGCCCAGCACACCGGTCAACATGGCGACCAACACAAGGATCACGATAGAACGGAATTTAGTACGAAACATGCGCTTTCTCCTCTACTATAGACTCTATTTTGCCAGGCGGTGGCAATGACCGAATACGATAGGATTCATCCCCGTTTGACGGCTGGCATCGGGGCCTCAACGTCAACCCAACGTGCACGGTCCGATCTTCACATCCTCAACCTGTCTCGCGTTGCACCTCCTCCGCGTTACCGGCCAAAATCAAATCATTCCGCCGCTCGACGCCCGCACAATCAATTCGGGAACCAGCAGCACGTGCAGGTTCTCGACCGGCTCGTTGCGGATCACGCGTATGAGCATGTCCAGGGCCTGCCGCCCGATGTCGTAGATCGGCTGCCGGACGGTGGTCAACGGCGGGCTGGCGTTGGCGGCGGCGGGGATGTCGTCAAAGCCGGCGACCGCCACGTCGCGCCCGACGACCAGCTTGCGCTCCTGGATCGCCAGCATGGCACCGATCGCCATCGAGTCGTTGCAGGCGACGATGGCCGTCGGCGGCTCGGGCAGCGCCAGCAGGCGCAGGGCCGCCGCGTGCCCGCTGGCGCGCGTCAGGTCCCCCTCCACAACGTAATCGTCGCGGAGCGACAGCCCGGCCTCGTCCAGACCCTGGCAATAGCCCTCGTAGCGCAGGGTGGTGAAGGCAAGCTGCGGCGGCGACAGGATGAACGCGATTCGCCTGTGACCCAGCCGCGCCAGGTGCAGCACGATCTGGCGAATCCCGGCGCGGCCATCGACGTCGATGTAGGGGTAGTCGTTGGCATTCGAGCGGCCAAACACCACGAACGGGTGGCGGGCCTCTTTGAGAAACGTGATACGGGGATCGTCGCGCTGGACGCGCGCCACGACCACGCCGTCGATCCGGCTGCTGGCGACGATGCGCCGGTAGGCGCTCAGTTCTTCCTCGCCGGGCTGCTGGGCCGAGAGCAGCAGGTCATAGCCGTATTCGGCGGCCTGGCGCCCCACGCCGGAGAGCAGCTCCATAAAGAACGGATCGGAATAATACGTGGTCAGCGGGATGACCATGCCGATCGTCTTGGTTTGCTTGCTGCGGAGATGCCGGGCGGCGAGGTTGGGCTGGTACCCCAAACGTTCGGCGATGGCGATGATGTGCTGGCGCGTGTTCTCGTTGACGTCGCCATAGCCCGACAGCGCGTGAGAAACGGTCGTGATCGAATAACCAGACTCGCGCGCAATATCTTTAAGTGTAACTTTCATAACGCCATCCAAAACGTTTTGGATACCTGATTCTACAATAATCCAAAACGTTTTGGATGTCAATTCGCGATCCCGTAAGCCCGCGTGAATTCGCCCCGCCGGCCCCAACTTTTACGCAAGCAACGTCGCCAGCCGCGCCTCGAGAGTCTCGTACGAGAAATGCGCCTGCCCCACCGCGTAGTTGTGCTCGACCATGCGCCGGGCCGCCGCCGGATCGTCCAGCAGGGCCAGCACCGCGCCGATGGCCTGGGGCGTGACCTCCTCGCGGATCTCGACGGCGCGCACGCCCGCCGGTTTGATGTCCGAGCGGTAGGCGGTGTAGGCGTTGACGATCAGCGGCTTGCGGAAATAGAGCGTTTCGATCAGCGCGTTGCCGAAGCCCTCGTACGAGCTGAGGTACGTCACGAAGTCGGCGTGCGGGTAGATGTCCCACAGCGTGTAGGTCCGCCGGCCCTCGCGTGCGCCCCGCTCCTCGCCGACGCGGTCGCCGATGAACAGCGCCCGGATGCCCGCGATCTCGACCTGCCTCAGCAGCCAGTCGGTGTACGTCCCCGCCTCGTCGCCGGTGTAGCCGGTCACGACCAGCACGTAGCGGTGCGCCGGGTCCTGCTCGCCCAACAGGCGCACGACCTCGACGGCGCGCTCGATGTTCTTGCGGCGCACGATGCGCGTCGGCTGGAGGATCAGCCGCTCGTCGGGCGCGATGCCCAGCTCCTCGCGCACGGTCGCCGCGTGCGCGTCCGGCGGCGGGGGCGGGTTGCGGAAGTCGAACACGTTCGGGACATAGGTCGCGCTCAGGCGGCGGCGCATGTACAGCTCGCGCTGCATGGCCGTGCTGATCACGACGTGGCGGAGCGAAGTGCCCTCGGACGGGAACGCCGTGCGCAGGATGTCGGGGATGCGGTTGACGATGAAGCGCTCGCGCTCCCAGTAGAAATCGTGGTGATGGCCGATGGCCGGGATGTGCGTCTCGTCGATGAAATCGCGCAGCGCAACGCCCAGCGCGATCTGCATGGGGATGGCCTGGGCGTTCTGCGTGATGAGCATGTCCAGCGCGAAGCGGTCCGCGAAGGTGTAGAGCTGCGCCTTCAGCTCGCCCGCCGACGCCGCGATCCGCCGGTACAGCGCGCGCGATTCCTCGGCCCCGCTAAACGCCTCGTCGTGCTGCGCGATGGCTTCCGGGTCCTGGAAGTGAAAGGCGGGGACTTCCATCCCCGGCTGGGCGAACTCCCCCAGCTCGCCCGCGCAGAAGAACGTCTCGTGGCCCAGGCGGCGCAGCACGCCGGCCCACTTGTTGATCTCCAACGACACGCCGTCCAGCCCGGCGATACGCGTCGCGACGAACCCGATCTTCATGGTTGGCTCCTCTCTGCCGGGCGCGCTGCCCGGCGTGCACCCGGCGCGCGGCGATCTTAGCGTGTTTGGCACCCCCTGACGAACGGGCCGCTACCCCTACTCGCGCCGGTGGGCTATACTCCCGGCCAGTTTCGACCGGCTGGTGTGGCCGGGCGCGTTCGCTGCCGAGAGGGGATGTCTGCGATGAAGCACGTGACGCTGGCGTTGATTGGCGCAGGGGACCGGGGTTTCGCGTATGGCAAATACGCGCTCGATCACCCCGACGAGGTGCGGTTCGTGGCGGTCGCGGAACCGGTCGCCGTGCGGCGCGACCGCTTCGCTGCCGCCCAGGGCATCGCCGCCGAGAATCGCTTCGCCGACTGGCGCGACCTGCTGGAACGCCCGCCCCTGGCCGACGCCGTGATCGTCGCCACGCCGGACCGGCTGCACGTCCCGCCCGCGGTGGCCGCGCTCGAAGCGGGCTACGACGTGCTGCTCGAAAAGCCGATGGCGAACACCCTGCCGGAATGCGTCGCGCTGGTCCACGCCGCGCAGCGCACCGGGCGCTCGCTCCAGGTGTGCCACGTGCTGCGCTATTCGGACTTCTTCAACCAGGTCTACCGCATCGTGCAGTCCGGGCGGCTGGGCGAGCTGGTGACCGTCGAGCACCGCGAAAACGTGGCCTACTATCACATGGCGCACAGCTTCGTGCGCGGCAACTGGCGCCGCCAGGACGAATCCAGCCCGATGATCCTCGCCAAGTGCTGCCACGACCTGGACCTGCTGACCTGGATCGTCGGCGAGCGCTTCACCCGGCTCAGCTCGGTGGGATCGCTCCGGCACTTCCGCGCCAACAGCGCCCCACACCCGGACGTCCCGCCGCGCTGCACCGACGGCTGCCCGGTCGAGGCGGAATGCCCGTTCTCCGCGCCGGGGATTTACCTGGAGCGCCGCCCCTGGCGGTCGATCGCGCAGGGGGTGGACCGCGTGCCCTACTACGATTTCTCGATGGAGCGCGGCTGGCCGGTGTCGGTGCTGGCGCACGGCGACATGCGGCCCGAGGCGATCCGCCACGCGCTCGAAACCGGGCCTTACGGGCGCTGCGTGTACCACTGCGACAACGACGTCGTCGATCACCAGGTCGTGTCGATGCAGACCGAATCCGGGACCTCGGTGACGCTGACCATGCACGGTCACAGCCACGAAGAGGGCCGCACGCTGCGCCTGGACGGCACGCGCGCCACGCTCGAGGGCCGCTTCAACCACAGCCAGAACGTGATCATGGTCCACGACCACCTGGCCGGGCGCACCGAGACGGTTTACCCGCTGGGCACGCACATCGTCCACGGCGGCGGCGACGCCGGGCTGATGCAGGCCTTCGTGCAGGGGCTGCGCGAGGGAATCCGCTCGCCGCTGACCAGCGCGGAGGCGGCGCTCGACAGCCACCTGCTGGCCTTCGCCGCGGAGCAAGCCCGGCTGGACGGGACCGTGATCGACGTGGCGGCCTACCGCGCCGCCGCGCTCGGCGGGCCGGGTGCCTGATCGCGGGCGGCGGGCGACCCCCTCTTTTTCCACAATTGTACAGATGTAAGTTATTGCAAAAAGCGCCCGCCTGCGCGATAATGAGGGCAAGCCGTATCACATTCCCGACGAGTACCCCGTGGCAACACGGCAGATTGGCCGGACTCCGTGAAATCGCGTTTTGCCCTCACCCTGCTGAGCCTGTGGGCCGTGCTCACGCTCAACTTCCTGCTGCCGCGCTGGCTGCCCGGCGATCCGCTGGCCGCCCTGCTCGATCCCGACAGCTCGAGCTACGTCTACAACGCCGAGGTGCGCGGCGCGCTCGAAGCCTATTACGGGCTGGACCGCCCGCTGGGCGAGCAGTATGCGGGCTACCTGACCGGCGCGCTGAGCGGCGACCTGGGCCGGTCGATCCGGCTCAACCAGCCCGTGACGGACTTGCTGCGCGAGCACCTGCCCTGGACGCTGCTGCTCACCTTGAGCGCGCTGATCGCGGCCTCGCTGCTGGGCGTGATCGCGGGGTCGGAGGCGGCGTGGCGGCGGCGCTCGCCGGTCGACCGGGCGCTGGTCGTGGTGAGCGTGGTGGCGAGCAACGCCCCGGTCTTTTTCACCGGTATGATCCTGCTGATCCTCTTCGGCGTGGAACTGCGCTGGCTGCCGCTGGCGGGAGGCCGCACGCCGTTCGCGCGCTATGACAACACGCTCGCCCAGGTCCGCGACTACGGCGCGCACCTGCTGCTGCCCGCCCTGACGCTGACGCTGGCGCTGGTCGGCAGCAAATTCCTGCTGGTGCGCAACAGCGTGATCGGCGTGCTGGGCGAGGACTTCATGCTGGTGGCGCGCGCCAAGGGCCTGCCGCCCCGCCGCCTGAAGCGCAACCACGCCCTGCGCAACGCGATCGTCCCCTTCGTCCACCACCTGGCCGCGCACGCGGCATTCGCCATCACCGGGGCGCTGTTCATCGAAACGCTGTTCCAGTACCCCGGCATGGGCCGCCTGATCTTCGAGTCGGTCGTCGCGCGTGATTACCCGGTCATTCAGGGCGTGTTCCTGGTGGTGTCGGTCCTGGTGTTGGGCGCCAACCTGCTCGCGGACTGGCTCACCGCGCGGCTCGACCCGCGCACGCAGGAGAACTGACCGTGCAGATCACGCTCCCGCAGGCCGCGCGCGCCGTCCGGCGCCCTCACGCCCCCGCCGCGATCCGGCGATTGGCCGCGTCGCTGGGCGGCGAAGGCGTGATCGGGCTGGCGCTGCTGGGGGCGTTCGCCATCGTGGGGATCGCCGCGCCGCTGCTGGCCCCGTACGACCCGGCGGACTTCTCCGGCGCGCCGCTCGAACGCCCCAGCGCCGGTCACCGGCTGGGCACCAACGACGTCGGGCAGGACATCCTGAGCGAGCTGATCGTCGGGGCGCGGATCTCGCTGGCGGTGGCGATCGGGGCGGCGGGCGGGGCCGTGCTGCTGGGCCTGCTGGTCGGCGGCGTCGCGGGCTACGCGGGCGGCTGGCTCGACACGGCGCTGATGCGGCTGGTCGACGTGATGATGGCCCTGCCCCAACTGCCGCTGCTGATCCTGGTCACGGCGCTGTTGGGCGCGGGCCTGGGCCAGATGGCGCTGGTCTTCGCGGCGCTGTTCTGGCCGGGGATGGCGCGCGTCATTCGCGCCCAGGTGCTCAGCCTGCGGCGGCGCGGCTACGTGGCCCAGGCGCGGAGCTTCGGCGCGGGCCCGGTCTACATCCTGCGGCGGCACATCCTGCCCGCCATCGGCCCGCTGATCGTCTTCGGGCTGGTCACGGCGGCGGGGCGCGCGGTCGTGTTCGAGGCCGGGCTGGCCTTCCTGGGCCTGGGCGATCCCACCGCCAAAAGCTGGGGGCTGATGATGCGCTACGCCCTCAACCTGCCCGGCCTGCTGCTGACCGATCGCTGGCTGTGGTGGCTGCTGCCGCCGGGCCTGTGCATCACCCTGCTGATCCTGGCCCTGAACCTGCTCGGCATCGGGCTGGAAAATCACCTGGACCCGAGGTTGAAACGCCCATGACCGCTCCGCTGCTGGCCGTCGAGAACTTGCGCGTGACCTTCGCCCTGCCGGACGATCCGCACACCGCGATCCGGGCGGTGGACGGCGTCTCGTTCGATCTGGCGGCGGGCCAGTCGCTGGCGATTGTAGGCGAAACCGGCAGCGGCAAAACCACGCTGGCGCGCGCGCTGCTGGGCCTGCACCCGGCGGGCGCGGTGGCGGGCAACATCCGCCTGGACGGGCGCGAGCTGACCGCGCTCGACGAGCAGGGATGGCGCCCGATCCGCTGGCGGCGCATCGCGCTGGCGGTGCAGAACGCGGGCACGGCGTTCGACCCGGTGCAGCGCGCCGGAGACCAAATCGCCGAGCCGCTGCGCGAGCACCTGGGCCTGTCGGGCAGCGACGCCTGGGCGCGGGCGCTCGATCTCGCCGGGGAGATGGGCCTGGGCGAGCGTCACCTGCGGTCGTACCCGCACCAGCTCAGCGGCGGCGAGAAGCAGCGGCTGATGCTGGCGATGGCCCTGAGCTGCGCGCCGGACATCCTCATCGTGGACGAGCCGACCAGCGGCCAGGACATGCTGACCCGCGCCAAAATGCTCGCCCTGCTGGATCGCGTGCGGCAGGACACCGGGATCAGCCTGCTGCTGATCTCGCACGACCTGGCCGCCGTGGCGCGGCTGGCGGACCGGGTCGCCGTGCTCTACGCGGGCAAGCTGGCCGAGGTCGGCCCGGCGCGCGACGTGCTCCAGCGCCCGCGCCACCCGTACACCTGGGGCCTGCTCAACGCCTATCCCAATATGTCCACCGCGCGCGACCTGCGCGGCGTGCGCGGGGGCCTGCCGGACCCGGCCCACCCGCCGGCGGGATGCCGCTTTCACCCGCGCTGCACGCAGGCGGTGGACGAATGCCGCCGGGTCGACCCGCCCTTGCAGCCGGTCAGGGACCGGCTGGTCGCGTGCCACCTGGGCGGGCTGCAAACCCTGCTGCGCGTCGACCGGATCGCCAAGACGTTCTCGCTCAACGGCAACGGCTTCCGCGTGGAAGCGGTGCGCGATGCGTCGCTCGACGTGCTGGAAGGCGAGGTCGTGGCCGTGATCGGCGAGACGGGCAGCGGCAAGACCACGCTGGGGCGGCTGGTGGCCGGGATGCTCGACCCGGAAAGCGGCGCGATCGCGTTCAGAGAGCAGGACGTGAGCGATCTCTCCGGCGCGGCCCTGAAAAGCGTGCGGCGGCAGGTACAGCTCATCCCGCAGGACCCGTTCGACACGGTCAGCCCGCGCCTGACGGTGGCCGAGATCGTGCGCGAGCCGCTCGACGTGCAGCGCATTGGGGCACCCGCCGACCGGGTGGCGGCGGTCCGCGAGGCGCTGGCGGCGGTCGGCCTGCCGGACGGCGACTCGTTTCTGACGCGGCGGCCCCACGAGCTGAGCGGCGGCCAGCTTCAGCGCGTGGTCATCGCGCGGGCGCTGGTGCTGGAGCCGAAGCTGATCGTGGCCGACGAGCCGGTGTCGATGCTCGACGCCAGCGAGCAGGCCAAGCTGATCAACCTGCTGAAAGACATCCAGAACGAGCGCGGCATGGGCCTGCTGCTGATCTCGCACGACGTCGCGCTGGTGCGCAAGGTGGCCGATCGCATCGTGGTCATGCGCGACGGCGCGATCGTCGAGAGCGGCCCGGCCAGCCGGGTCGTGACCCGGCCCCAGCACGCCTACACCCGCGCGCTGCTGGGCGCCGCGCCCTCGTTCGACTGGTTCGAGGACCCCGGCCCGGCTTCCGGCGCGTGATCGCCGGGCCGCACCGTTCGCATGGAATGCCAACTTGGGAGGAACAACCTATGCTCAAATCGATCCGTTATGCCGCGTTCTGCTTGCTGGTTCTGCTCCTGGCGCTGAGCCTGATCGCCCCGCTGGCCGGAGCGCCCGCTGCCGCCCGCCAGGACGGCGTCACGCTGCGGCTGCCCGGCGGCGGCTACTGGGGCCACCCTTCGCCGTTCGGCTACAGCCGCGGGCCGGGTTACATGCGCGCCTCGCTGCTGTTCGATACGCTCGTCTGGCGCGACGCCAGCGGCGAGACGATCCCCTGGCTGGCGTCCGGGTGGGCGCCGTCCGAGGACGGGCTGACCTGGACTTTCACGCTGCGCGACGGCGTGACGTGGCACGACGGCCAGCCGCTGACCGTGGATGACGTCGTGTACTCGATCCAGACGTACCTGGATCACCCGGAGCTGGTGTGGTTCATGGCGCAGACGGACGTGATCGACTCGGTGGCCGCGGTCGGTGATGATCAGGTCGCAATCGCGCTCAAGCAGCCCTACGCGCCCTTCCTGCAATCCACCGCCGAGACGCTGTTCATCTTCCCGCGCCACGTCTGGGAGACCGTCGCGGACAAGAAAGCCTATGCCGAGCCGGACGCATTCACCGGCAGCGGGGCGTACCGGCTGGTCGAGTACAGCCAGGCTGAGGGCACCTACCTGTTCGAAGCCAACCCGGACTTCTTCCTGGGCGCGCCGTACGTCGAGCGGATCGAGTTCGTGCCCACCAGCGACAACATCCTGGCGCTGATCAACGGCGACGTGGGCGCGTTCGACCAGTTCGGCGGCGTCACCGAGGACATGCTGGCGCCGTTCCAGGCCGACCCGTTCGAGGTCAAAACCGCGCCGGGCGAATGGGGCATGTTCCTCTACTTCAACCTGGAGCAGGACACCCCCCTGCAGGACGTGCGCGTCCGGCAGGCGATTGCCCACGCCGTCGACCGTGACGCCCTGTTGGAGCGCGTCCTGTTCGGCTTCGGCGAGGTGGGCAGCCCCGGCTTTTTGCCGCCCGCCAACCCGTTCCATAACCCAGACGTGCCCGACTACGCCCACGACATCGACCGGGCTAAAGCCCTGCTCGACGAGGCCGGGTACGACGGCGCGCCGATCCGGCTGGCGTATTCCACCGACTGGATCATGGCCTCGCCGCGCGTGGTCGAGATCGTCGAGAGCGGCCTGAGCGACGCCGGCATCCCGATCGAGCACGTCGTCATGGACCAGGCGACGATCGACACCGCCGCCGTCGAGGGCGACTACGAGATGATGCTGGTCGGCTATGGCGGCCTGGGCGGCGACCCGGACCTGCTGCGACGCACCTTCGCCACCAACAGCCAGATGAGCGGCTTCGCCCGCGCCCGCGGCTACAGCAACCCGGACTTCGACGCGCTGGCCGCCGCGCAGATCGCTCTGAGCGACCCGGCGGAGCGCCGCGCCGCGCTGGACGAGATGCAGGCCATCCTGGCGGCGGATCTGCCCGTGCTGCCGCTGTACACGACGGCGCGGGTGGTCGTCTTCAACGCGCAGGTCTTCGACAACTGGTATTACACGCCCGGCGGTTGGGGCGGCGGCATCCCGATGCCGTACAACAAGCACCAGTTCATCACCGGGGTGGAAACCGGCCTGGACATTCGCGACTGAGTTTCCGCGGTTCTCCCCTACACCGGCACCCGGCGCCTGACATCGTTCACGGGCCGGGTGCCTGCCGCAGGTGGCAAAATCCGGCGCCTCTCGTAGAATGAAGGGCAGTTGCCGGATCGCCGCCCGCCACGCCCACGCCCCCGGCACGCCCGGCATTCCGCGCCGCCACCAACCGAGGGAGTGAGCCAGAGTGGATCAAACGACCGACATCATCAACCGCGTGCTGCCCATCCTGCTGTTGATCGGCCTGGGCTACTGGATTCGCCGCAGCCGGTTCCTGCCAGAGAGCACCGTCAGCGACCTGCGCAAGATCGCGGCCAACCTCGCCCTGCCATCGGTGCTGTTCATTTCGTTTCTGCACACCGAGCTGAAGACCAAGTACATCGCCATCTTCATCACCATCTTCCTGGTGTGCGTGGGCCTGTGGTTTTACGGCAAGGCGCTCCAGCGGCGCCGAGACGTCCCGCAGACGTATTTCCCGTTCATGATGACCGGCTTCGAATACGGCATGCTGGGCGTCACGCTGTTCGGCAGCGCCTACGGGCTGGACAACGTCGGCTACATCGCGATCTTCGACCTGGGGCACGAGATCTTCATCTGGTTCGTGTTCCTGGCCCTGCTGCTGATGAAGCGCGACGGGCTGCAACAGCCGGCTGAGATCGTCGGGACGTTCTTCAAGTCCCCGGTCGTGATCGGCATCCTGGCGGGCATCCTGCTCAACATCGCGGGGGCGCAGGACTGGCTCTACGAAAAGCCGGTCACCGGCGGCGTGATGGCCGCGCTCGAATTCCTCAGCGGCCTGATCATCCCCCTGATCCTGATCATCGTCGGCTATGGGATCAAGCTCGACCGCCAGGGCCTGCGCGAAGCCAGCCTCGTGATCGTGGCGCGGCTGGCGGTGATCATCCCGCTGGCGCTGATCATCAACGCGGTGCTGATCCGCGGCCTGCTCGATCTCGAAAAGGGGTTCGAGGTGGCGCTGTTCACGCTGTTGATCCTGCCGCCGCCGTTCATCGTGCCGCTGTACATGCGCAGCGACATGCCCGACGAGCGGCGCTACATCAACAACGTGCTGACAGTGTACACCCTCGTCTCGATCCTGCTGTTCGCGGTCTACTTCATCCTGAACCCGGAGTTGTAGCGCGGGGACAGAGCGCTGGGCGATCCGGTGTGAAAGTTCGCCCGGCCTGGGTATACTCTGCGCGTCGATTGCGGCGGCCCGCCTCGCGCTCGCCACCGCCCGCTTCGCCCGCGAACGCCGCCGCCCCGATCTGGTCCTGTTTCGCCTGGAGAACTGACAATGGCTCGATTTGATCGCCTGACCGTTTACAACACCATCCTGGCCGATGGCCTGGTGCCGCTGTTCTATCACGCCGACCTGGACACGGCGAAGAACGTCGCCGCCGCCCTGGCCGAAGGCGGCAGCCGCGTGCTCGAATTCACCAACCGCGGCGACTTCGCGATCGAGGTCTTCACGCCGCTGATCAAAGCCTGCGCCGCCTCCCATCCGGCCCTGATCATCGGCGTCGGCTCGGTCGAGGACGCGCCCACCGCCGCGATGTACATCGCGCACGGGGCCAACTTCGTCGTCGGCCCGACGTTCAACGAAGAGGTCGCCCGCCTGTGCAACCGGCGCAAGATCCCGTACATGCCCGGCTGCGGCACGGTCAACGAGATCGCGCTGGCCGAGGAGTTCGGCGCGGAGATCGTCAAGATCTTCCCCGGCGATTCGGTCGGCGGGCCGGGCTTCATCAAGGCCGTGCGCGGCCCGCGCCCGTGGACGCGCATCATGCCCACCGGCGGCGTCAGCCTGGACGAGGAGAACCTGCGCGGCTGGTTCGACGCGGGGGCGGCCTGCGTGGGCATGGGCAGCAAACTGGTCCGCAAAGACCTGCTGCAAGCCGGGAACTTCGACACGATCCGCGAGAACGTCAGCGCGGCGCTCGCGACGATCCGCGCGCTGCGCGGCGGGTAAGCGTCCGGCTCCCGCTCGATCCCCGATCCCCTTTCGCGGCACAGCGGCGAGAGGGGTTTTTTTGCGCCCCGCCGCCGGCGGGCCCCCGCTCACCGTGCTCGAAGAATGACCATAGAATGACCGTTCTGTGAATGTTTGCGGCTGATTGCGCTCGAAATATTGACTTTTCGTGCACAATCATGCTATGCTGCAGGCATAGACTGTCACCAAGCGCCCTTTTAATTCCCCGGTAAAGGCCAATGGTCAAACACGGCAAGCATACATATTCCGAAATCATGAGCCAGCCGGCAGTCTGGGAAACCACGCTGACCGACTTCGAGGCCCAGATTCCCGACGTCAACACGCTGTGGCAGCGCGCGCGCCCGCAGCGTGTTTTATTTACCGGCTGCGGCTCCACGCACTACCTGTCGATGGCGGCGGCGAACCTGTGCCAGGCCCTGACCGGCATCCCCGCCCAGGCGCGGCCCGCGTCGGAGCTGGTGCTGTTCCCGGACCTGGTCTACGCGGCGGGCGAGGACACGCTGCTCGTCGCGATCTCGCGCTCCGGCACGACGACCGAAACGCTGGACGCGCTCGCGCTGTTCAAGTCGCGGACCGGCGGGCGCGCGCTCACCATCACCTGCTACGGCGACAGCCCGCTGAGCACGGGCGCCGATGCCCGGCTGGTGGCCGCCGCGGCCCAGGAGCAGAGCGTCGCCCAAACGCGGTCTTTCTCCAGCATGGCGGTGCTCGTGCAGGCGTTGTGCGGCACGCTGGCCGGCCTGCCGGTCGCATCGCTGCTCGCGCCGCTGCCGGGCCTGTGCGACCGCCTGCTGACGGACTATCACGATCTGGCGCGCGAGCTGGGCGGCTCGCCGGACATCGAGCGGTTCTTCTTCCTTGGCTCCGGCTTCCTCTACGGCATCGCCGCCGAGGCCATGCTCAAGATGAAGGAGATGTCGCTCTCGTACAGCGAGGCGTATCACTCCCTGGAATTCCGTCACGGGCCGATGTCGATGGCGAACGAGCGCACGCTCATGACCGGCCTGCTCTCTGAACCGGCCCAGGCGCACGAAGCGAAAGTGCTGCGCGAGATGCACGCCCGCGGCGCGACCATCCTGGCCGAGTCGGAGCGCGGCAGCGGGCTCGCGCCGGGCGAGCGCACCCACGAGGTCACGCTCGCCAGCGACCTGCCCGCCTGGGCGCGGACCATCCTGTACCTGCCGGTGCTGCACCTGCTGGCCTACTATCGCGCCATCGCCAACGGGCAGAATCCGGACCGCCCGGCGCACCTGGAGGCGGTCGTCTGGCTGGACTCGCTGCTCTCGGACTGACCCGGCCCGCGCCGCGCACGGCCTGCCGCCGGTTCGCATCGCCCGACCAGACAAGGAGACTCATCGATGACACACGCTCTGCTGCAAGGACCGCTGGTCAGTAATGGCTACACGCTCTCCACGGCGCCGGATCGCCTGGGCCGGCTGGAGCCGTCCGATCCCCACGCGCCGGTGAGCGCCCTGCGCGAGCAGTACCGCGCGCAAGGCTATCTGTGGCTGAGGGGCATCCTGAACCGCGACGACGTGCTGGCCTTTCGCGGGCGCTATTTCGCGGCCCTGGCGGAGACCGGCCTGCTGGCCCCCGGCAGCGATCCGGTGGAGGGCATCTACAGCGGCGGCGGCGAGCGCCAGGACCTGATCCGCCGCGCCCAACACGAGATCGTGCGCTGGGCGGCCTACGAAGCATTCTGCCTCGCCCCGGCCATCTGGCAGTTCTACGAAGCCTTCTTCGGAAGCCCGGTCTACCTGCACAAGCGCAAGCTGATCCGCCACGTGCGGCCCGGCGACACGAACAGCACCGGCGCGCATTACGACCTGGTCTACCTGCGCGGCGGCACGGATACCGTCTGCACGAGCTGGATCCCGCTGGGCGACACCCCGGTCGCGATGGGCGGGCTGATCTACCTGGAGAACTCGCACCGGTATGGCCGCCAGATGGAGGCCGACTTCGCCGCCCGCAACGCCGACCTGCCGCCGGAGGAGCGCATGAGCGCCTTCAACAAGAACATGGGCGAGGTCGGCTGGCTGACCAAAGACCTGCCCGCCCTGGCCGACAAGATCGACTCGCGCTGGTTGATCGCCGACTACGAGGCCGGGGACATGGTGGTCCACGGCGCGTACACGATCCACGCCGCGACCGACAACGTGACGCCCGATGGCCGGCTGCGGCTGTCGACCGACATCCGCTACCAGGACGTCCGCGCCGAGATCGATGCCCGTTGGAGCAATCACTGGTCGCTCGACGACATGCTGTAACAACCCTAGTTGGCAGGAGAGTGGTTATGATGTGACACCCCTACCGCACCGCAAATTTGTCTGGCACGCACCTGATGAGCATTCATAATTTTGAGGAGATACCCCATGAAGAACGTCAAACTGCTTACTTTGCTGCTGGTCGCCGCGCTGGCCCTGCCATTGGGCGTGGGCGTGTCCAGCGGGCAGGACGAGGTCAAGCTCGTCTACTGGTCGATGTGGAACGAAACCGAGCCCCAGGCCCAGGTCATCCAGAGCTGGATCGAGGCATTCGAGGCCGCCAACCCCAACATCGACATCCAGGCCACGTGGAATGGCCGCCAGAACCAGACGCTGGTCCGCACCGCGCTGAGCGCCGGTGAAACGATCGATTTCGTGGACCAGGACGCCGACCCGATCTCCGGCGGGCTGGTGGCCGAAGGCTTGGCCCTGCCGCTGAACGAATACCTGGACGAAACCGCCCTGGACGAGGACATGCCGGTCCGCGACGTGTTCACGCCCGGCACGCTCGACCTCTTCGCCGTGGACGGCCAGGTTTACCTGTGGCCGTACGTCTACAACACCTCGCAGTTCTGGTATAACAAAGACGCCTTCGCCGACGCCGGCATCGAGCAGCCCCCGGCGACCTGGGAAGAATTCCTGGATGCGTGCCAGAAACTGCTGGACGCGGGCTATGACCCCATCGCCGCCGAGAGCGACATCCAGTTCTACCAGATCGACTACCTGACCTATCAGGCGGTGCGCTATGGTGGCGTGGGCTTCCTGCTGCAGACGCTCGAAGACCCCACCGGCGAGATGTGGCGCGACCCGATCTACCTGCAGGCCGCCCAGAACATGCGCGAGCTGTGGGACAAGGGCTACATCCCGCCCGAGAGCGCGGGCTACCTGTGGCCGGCGGGCCAGCAGACGCTGGGCGTGGGCCTCGCCGCGATGGAGCTGGTCGGCTCGTGGCTGCCCATCGAGCTGGCGAACGTGGTCGAAGGCAGCTTCGAATGGGGCGGCTTCAACTTCCCGGCCATGCCCGACGGCGCGGGCGACCAGAACGACCTGATGGTGTACCTGCTCAGCTTCATGGTCGTCAAGGACACCGAGCACCCGCGCGAGATCGCCGACTTCCTGAAGTTCACCACCACCCAAGAGAACATGCAGCAGATGGCCGATGAAGCGCTGGTCGGCGTGACCCGCGTGGACGTCGAGTGGGCGCCGGAGATCGCCGATGGCGCCGCCGCGGCGGCGAACGCGACCGCCGTCTTCGGCATGGCCGATGGTGGCGTGGCGCTCTATCCGGAGCTGGTGAACAACATCCTGTACGTCAACTGGTCGAAGTTGTTCCTGGGCGAGATCACCCCCGAGGAATTCGTCGAGACGATGGTGGACGACCAGGCCGAGTACTGGGCCAACGCTGGCTAAAGCCTGGATCAGTCGCACGAGAACCGGGTGGGATGGACGACATCCCACCCCCGCTATTATTTGTTAGGAGCGGCGATTATGCGCGCGCGCACCAGACTCATTCTGACCTTTTTGTTCCCGGCAAGCCTGCTCTACATCGTCTTTTTCCTCTATCCGGCGCTGCGAGCGCTGTACACCAGCTTTTTCGACTGGTCCGGGTTTTCGGACAATGCCCGGTTCACCGGCCTGGACAACTACCGCCAGTTGTACCGCGACGACCTGTTCATCGAGAGCATGAGCAACACGCTCACGATCCTGATCGCGGGCGGCATCATCGTCTTCGGGCTGGCGTTCGCCCTCACCATCCTGCTCAACTCCGGCATTCGCGGGCGCAAGCTGTTCCGGGCGGTCATCTTCCTGCCGAACGTCGTCGCGGTGATCGCGCTCACCACCATGTGGAGCGTCGCCATCTACCATCCCCGTTTCGGCCTGCTGAAGAACGGGCTGGCCTACCTGGGCCTGGAGTCGTGGTCGACGATCCTGTTCACCTCGCCGCAGAACATCTTCAAGTCGATGATGGCGGCCATCATCTGGATCAACGTCGGGTTTTACGTCGTGCTGCTGATGGCCGGGATCGACAAAATCCCGACCGAGTTGTACGAAGCGGCCAAGATCGACGGCGCCAACCAGGTCCAGATGTTTTACAAGATCACCGTGCCGCTGCTGTGGGACGTGATCACGGTCGGGATCGTCTTGTGGAGCATCAACGCGCTGAAGATATTCGAGTTCCCCTTCGCGTTCACCGCGCTGGAGCCATCGCCCAACACCTACACGGTGGCGGTGTACCTGTACGTGATGGGGTTCGGCCAGCGCACGCCGATCTACCGGCTGGGCTACGCCACGGCGATGGGCGTCGTGCTGGTGCTGACCGTCATCCTGGTCGTCATCGTCCTGCGCCGCGTCATGCGCCGCGAAGTGATCCAGTACTGAGGAGGACGACATGGCGACCACGACCCCACCCACCACCATGGTCCTGAGCCGCCGCACACGTGGCCGGCTCCAACAGCTCGTCCAACAACTGCCCGCTTACGCGATCCTGATCCTGTGGTCGGCGTTCACACTGTTCGCCATCGGCTGGATCGCGATGTCGTCGCTCAAGAGCACGCGCCAGTTGTTCCAGGAGCCGCTCGCGCTGCCGCCGGAGCCGCGCTTCGAGAACTACGACATCGCCTGGAACGCGGTGGACATGAGCCGCTATTTCCTCAACAGCGTGATCGTGGTGTCGATCTCGGTGGCCCTGATCCTGCTGATCTCGGCGCCCGCGGCCTACGTGCTCAGCCGGATCAAGTTTCGCGGCAGCAACGCGCTGACCACCGTCTTCACCGCCGGGATGGGTATTCCCTACCCGCTGCTGTTCATCCCGCTGTTCGCGCTGATGCTCGACCTGCACCTGACCAATTCGCTGCCGGGCCTGATCCTGGTCTACGTCAGCCTGTCGCTGCCGTTCACCATTTACATCCTGACCGGGTTCTTCATCACCCTGCCCAGCGAGCTGGAGGACGCGGCGGTCATCGACGGGTGTTCGGATTACCAGGTATACTGGAAGATTATGCTGCCGCTGGCCTCGCCGGGGATGCTCACCGCGGCGATCTTCAACTTCATCGGCCTGTGGAACGAGTACCAGCTCGCCCTGGTCTTCGCCAACACCGAGAAGACGCGCACGCTGTCGCTGGGCCTGTATGCGCTGCGCAACGCGCTGCAATACACCGGCGACTGGGCCAGCCTGTTCGCCGGGATCGTGATCATCATGGTCCCGACGATCGTCATTTACGTTGTTCTGTCCGAGAAGATGATCTCCGGCATCACGATGGGCTCGTCGAAGTAGCCCGCCGCCGGAGAGCCTAACCAAAGGTAGAGCGCACATGCGAACACTGATCACGGGCGGCACGATTCTCACGCCCCACACCACATTGGCCGGGCACACGCTCATCGCGGAGGCGGGGACGATCACCGCGCTGACCGCCGGGCCGGTCGCGCCCCAGCCCGGCGACACCGTCGTCGACGCGTCCGGCCAGTGGGTGGTGCCGGGCTTCATCGACGTGCACGTGCACGGCGGCGTCGGCCACGACACGATGGACGCCACGCCGGAAGCCATCGCCGACATGGGCCGCTTCTTCGCCGCGCACGGCGTCACCGGCTACCTGCCGACCACCATGACCGCCTCGGCGGGCGCGATCGCCGCGGCCATCGACAACGTGATGGCGTGCGACCAGCCCGCCGGCGGCGCCCGGCACCTGGGGCTGCACCTCGAAGGCCCGTACCTGAACCTCGACTACCGGGGCGCGCAGCACCCGGACCATTTCCGCCCGCCCCAGCCGGACGAATACGCGCGCTGGTTCGCCACCGGCCACGTCCGGCTGGTGACCGCCGCCCCAGAGCTGGACGGCGCCGAGCCGTTCGTGCGGGCCGGGCTGGCGCGCGGCGTGGAATTCGCCATCGGGCACAGCGGCGCGAGCTACCAGCAGGTCGTCGAGGCGGCCAACTGGGGGATGCGCCAGACGACGCACGCCTTCAACGGCATGTTGGGCCTGCACCACCGCGAGCCGGGCACGCTGGGCGGCGTGCTGGCCGACGAGCGAATCTACTGCCAGATCATCGTCGATGGCGTGCACGTCCACCCGGCGATGGTCAAGCTGCTGGTCCGCGCCAAGGGGCCGGGCCGGACGATCCTGATCACGGACGCCATGCGCGCGGCGGGCCTGAGCGACGGCGAATACGACCTGGGCGGGCAGGCGGTGAGCGTGCGCGACGGCGTGGCGCGCATCGCCAACGGCAGCCTCGCCGGCAGCACGCTCACCCTCGACGCGGCGCTGCGCAACGTGATCGCGTTCGCCGGGCTGTCGCTGGCCGAGGCGCTGCCGATGGCGACCACCGTCCCGGCGGAAGCGCTCAACCTCGCCGGGCGCAAGGGAACGCTGGCCCCCGGCGCGGATGCCGACGTGGCGCTGCTGAACCCCGACCTGACCGTGAGCGCCACGATCGTCGCCGGGCGCGTCGTCTACCGGAGCGAACGGAGCACCGCATGAGCGCGCAGGCCCCGCTGGCCGTCGGGATCGACATCGGCGGCACGCACGCCAAGATCGGCCTCGTGAGCGTGGACGGCGCGATCTCGGCCTTCCGGCGGATCCCCACCCGCGCCCAGGGGGCCGATCCCGGCCCGTTCCTCGACGACCTGATCGCCAACGCCCGCGACGTGCAGACCGCCGCGCCGGCGCCGCCGGTCGGGATCGGCATCTCGACGCACGGCTACATCGACGACGCGCGGCGCGGGCCGATCGTGTGCGCCAACACGCCCGCCCTGCGCGGCGTGGACATGCGCGGCCTGTTCGCGGAGACGTTCGGGCTGCCGGTGGTGGTCAACAACGACCTGACCGCGCACGCCCTGGCCGAGTACCACTACGGCAGCGGGCGCGGCGCGCGGCGGTTCCTGTGCATGGCGATGGGCACCGGCCTGGGCGCGGGCGTGGTGATCAACGGGCAGGCGCTGCGCTTCATCGGCGGCAAGGCGGGCGACACCGGGCGCGTGATCGTCGAGCCGGGCGGCCCGCCGGACGTCTACGGGGCGCGGGGCAGCGCCGAGGCGCTGTGCGGCGTGCCGGGCATCGAGCGGCTGGCGCGCCGCGAATACGGGCGGGACGTCCCCGCGCACGAGGTCATCCGCGCCGCGCGCGAGGGCGCCGACGAGCGCGCCGTCCGCGTGATGGCGCAGATCGGGGACTACCTGGGGCAGGCGCTGGCGAGCCTGTGCTCGATCTACCTGCCGGATCGCGTGGCGATCACCGGCGGGACCGCCGAGGCCGGGCCGCCGCTGCTGGACGCGTGCCGCCGCCGCTTCGACGCGCTGGTCGCGGACTATCACCGGGCCATCGCGGACATGGCGCCCGACTTCTACAGCGGGGTCGAGATCGTGCTGGGCGAGATGCGCGGCGAGACGGGCATGGTGGGCGCGGTGGTGGAGATCTTCCAGACGGAGGCCGCACCGGCCTTCACCGGGCGCGCGCAGCCTGGCCCGCGACCGTAGACGCGAAGGGAGAGCATACCGGGCATGTCGAACATAGACCTCACGACCTTCGAGCGGCAGGAGCAGATCGTCGAGCTGGTCAACGTCCAGGGGCGCATCACGGTCGCCGATCTGAGCGAGCGCTTCCACATGAGCGAGACGACCATCCGCCGCGACCTGGCGGCGCTGGCCGCGCGTAACCTCGTCCGGCGCACGCACGGCGGCGCGACGCGCGTCGGGACGGTCGCCACCAGCGAGATCCCGATCGTGCAGCGGCAGGGCGAGCATGCCGCCGAGAAAGAGCGCATCGGCGCCGCCGCCGCCGAGATGATCCAGGACGGCGAAACCGTGCTGATCGCCGGCGGCAGCACCGGGCAGGCCGTCGCCCGCCACCTGAACGCGCATTCCGGCCTGACCGTGATCACCGAATCGCTGCTGCTCACCCAGGAACTGCTGCGCCAGGGCCAGCACCAGGTGATGATGCTGGGCGGCATGGTCAACCCGGACGAGCAGGCGGTGCGCGGCACACTGGCCCGCCAGATGCTGGTGCAGCTTTGCGTGGACAAGGTGATCATCGGGGCGCGGGCCGTCTCGGCGACGCGCGGCATCAGCGCCGAAACGCCCGAAGAGGCCGAATTCCTGCGCACGTTCCTCGAGTGCGGCGAGCACCGCATCCTGGTGACGGACAGCAGCAAATTCCACCTCTCGGCGCTGGCGACCATCGCGCCGCTGAACATCGTCAACACCGTGGTCACCGACACCGACCTGGACGACGACATCGCGCGGCAGGTCCGCGACATGGATATCTACCTCGTGCAGGTCTAGCCGCCCCGCGCGGCGACGGATCGAACCCGCCTGCACCCACCCGACAGGAGTAACGTCGCTATGGCGAAGATCAAAGCGATGATCGAGCGCATCATTGCGCTGCGCGAGCAGGGCATTCACCTTACGCTGCTGGCGGTCTGTCCCAATTCGGACGCCGTGCTCGAAGCGGCGGTCAAGGCCGCGGCCCGCAACCGCGCCCCCATGCTGTTCGCCGCCACGCTGAACCAGGTGGATCGCGACGGCGGCTACACCGGCTGGACGCCCGCCCAGTTCGTCGACAAAATGAACGCGTACCGGGCCAAATACAACTGCCACGGCGCGCTCTATCCCTGCCTGGACCACGGCGGCCAGTGGCTCAAGGACCGCCACACGCGCGACAAACTCACCTACGAGCAGACCACCGCCGAGGTCAAAGCGTCGATCGCGGCCATGCTCCGGGCGGGCTACCACCTGCTGCACATCGATCCCACCGTGGACCGGACCGCGCCCGGCCCGCTGCCCGTCGAGCGGGTCGTCGAGCGCAGCCTGGACCTGATCGCCCACGCCGAGGCCGAGCGCGCCCGGCTGGGGCTGGCGCCGGTCGCCTACGAGGTCGGCACCGAGGAAGTGCACGGCGGGCTGGTGGACCTGGGCAACTTCGAGCGGTTCCTGCGCCTGCTGCACGAGGGGCTGGCCGGGCGCGGTCTGGCGGACGCGTGGCCGGTGTTCGTCGTGGCCCAGGTGGGCACGGATCTGCACACCACGCGCTTCGACCGGCGGGCCGCCGAGGCGCTGTTCGCCATCGCCGCGCCGTATGGATCGCTGGTCAAGGGCCACTACACCGACTGGGTGGACAACCCCGGCGATTATCCGCTGGCCGGGATGGGCGGGGCCAACGTGGGGCCGGAATTCACCGCCGACGAGTACGACGCGCTGGTGGCCCTCGAAGCCCGCGAGCGCGACCTGGCCCGCGCCGCGCCGGGCATGGCGCTCTCCGGCTTCAACGACGCGCTGGCGGCGGCAGTCGATGCCTCGAACCGCTGGCAGAAGTGGCTCCAGCCCGGCGAGCAGGGGCTGGCGCTGGACGAGATCAGGCCGGAGCGCCGCGAGTGGCTGCTGAAGACCGGCGCGCGCTACATCTGGACCGATCCCGGCGTCGTGGCGGCGCGCGAGCGGTTGTACGCCAACCTCGCCCCGGCCATGGGCGACCCGCACCAGGTCGTCGTGGAGTGGATCACGCACGCCATCGAGCGCTACATCGTCGCCTTCCACCTGTTCGACGCGCTGCGCTATTTCGAGGACGGTCATGCCCCGGCGTGACGCCGCTGCCGGAGCGCACCGCGCGCAACCTGATCCGGTTCATCGACTCAGCCCGCGCCCACGGCGGCGCGCCCGACTGACTTCCCTGGCATAAAGGACGGCTGCATGGAAAGCATGACCTCGAAAGAACGCTGGCTGGCGGTGCTGCGCCGCGAAACCCCGGACCGGATTCCGATGGACTACTGGGCCACGGACGAAGCCACCGCCCGGCTGATGAAACACCTGGGCGTCTCGACCGGGCGCGAGCTGTTCGCGCGGCTGCACATCGACCAGCCGCTCAAGCTGGAGCCGGCCTACGTCGGGCCGCCGATCCCCCCTGGCCGCGACATCTACGGCTGCGGCTACCAGGACGTCGATTACGGGACCGGCGTGTACCCGGAATGCGTCCATCACCCGCTGGCGGGCTGCGCCACCATCGACGAGGTCGAGGCAGCGATCACCTGGCCGAGCGCGGACTGGTTCGATGTCGCGTCGCTGGCGGACCAGATCGCGGGCAACGAAGACCGCCCGATCCGCAACATCGACTGCGAGCCGTTCCTCACCTACGTCGACATGCGCGGCATGGCCCAGGCGTACATGGACCTGTCGACCAACCGCGAGATGGTCGAGTGCTGCCTGGACAGGCTGTTCGATTTTCGCTACGAGGTCGCGCGCCGCATCTTCGAGACGCTGCCCGGCCAGGTCGATATCATGTACGTGGCCGAGGACTTCGGCGCGCAGGAGAACCTGCTGTTCTCGCCCAAACTCATCCGCGAGATCTTCATCCCGCGCATGAAACGCGTGATGGACCTCGTCCACGAGGCGGGCGCGACGGTGTTCACCCATTCCGACGGCGCGATCCGCCCGATCATCCCGGACCTGATCGCCGCCGGGATGGACGCGCTCAACCCGATTCAGTGGCGCTGCAAGGGCATGGAGCGCGAGGGCCTCAAGCGCGACTTCGGCGACCGGATCATCCTGCACGGCGGGGTCGACAACCAGCAGACGCTGCCCTTCGGGACGGTCGAGGACGTGCGGCAGGAAGTGATCGACAACATCCGGATCATGGGCGACGGCGGCGGGTACATCCTGGCGCCCTGCCACAACATCCAGGCGGTCAGCCCGCCCGAGAATGTGGTGGCGCTCTACGAAACCGGCTACGAATACGGGCAGCTCTGACGTCCCCGCCGCGCCGAAACAGGGTATACTCGACCGGCAGTGATCCTGCGCTCACACTGGAGGGGGTGAGATGTTCGCGGACGAAGCCCGCACGTTTTTGAACAAGCCGCTGGTCGCGCGTATTTCGGTGATCGATCCGGACGGCTTCCCGCACACGGTGCCGGTGTGGTTCATGCTGGACGGCGACGACATCGTCGTGATCAGCGTGCGCGACACGAAGAAGGTCGGCTATATCGCCGCCAACGCCAAAGGCTGCGCCGTCATCGGCGGGGGGCCGGACGATGGCGGCGGCTACCTGCTCAAAGGCCACTGGTCGATCGAGCCGGACCCGGACCGCGCCTGGACCAAGAAGATCACGTACCATTACGAGGAACCCGAACAGGCCGCCAAAGACGTGGCCGACTGGACCGACCTGGATATGATCGTGCTGCGGCTGAAGCCCACGCGCGTGATCAAGGTGGCGTGAGCGGCGCGCCGCCGGCTGGTGAGCGATAGATTTTGACCCTGGTTTGCGCCTGAACTGAAAGAGAGGTTTTTCCCGTGACCGAGTTGTACGTCCTGCAGAATGCTCGCGGCATGACCGTCGAGATTCTCTCCTATGGCGGCATCATCCGCTCGATCTCCGTGCCCGACCGGGCCGGCCAGATGGCGAATGTGGTGCTCGGCTTCAAGACGCCCGATGAGTACCGCGGCGCGCATCCGTACTTCGGCAGCATCACCGGGCGCTATGCCAACCGCATCGCGGGCGGCAAATTCACGCTCGACGGCGTGGAATACACGCTGCCGACCAACGACGGCCCGAACTCGCTGCACGGCGGCATGAAGGGGTTCGACAAGCGCGAATGGTCGGTGGACCGCGCCACGCCGACCGAGCTGGCGCTCAGCTACCTGAGCCCGGACGGCGAAGAGGGCTATCCCGGCAACCTGGACGTGTGGGTGATCTACACCCTCAACGACGACAACGCGCTGCAGATCGACTACATGGCGACCACCGACAGCCCGACCATCCTCAACCTGACCAACCACTCGTATTTCAACCTGAAGGGCGAAGGCTCCGGCACGATCACCGACCACATCCTGATGCTCAACGCCGACCGCTACACGCCCATCAACGAGAACCTGATCCCGACCGGCGAGCTGGCCCCGGTCGCGGGCACGCCGTTCGACTTCCGCCAGCCGAGGGTCATCGGCGGCAGGCTGCGCACCGGCCACCCGCAGCTCGTGCACGGGCTGGGCTACGATCACAACTTCGTGCTGTCGCGCCCCAGCCCGGACGACACCTCGCTGATCCTGGCGGCGCGGGTCTACGAGCCGGCCACCGGGCGCGTGATGGACGTCCACACCACCGAGCCGGGCATCCAGTTCTATTCCGGGAACATGCTCGACAGCACGCTGGTCGGTTCCAGCGGGCGCATCTACCGCCAGGGCGACGGGCTGGCGCTGGAAACGCAGCACTTCCCGGACTCGCCCAACCAGCCCAGTTTCCCCAGCACGGTGCTGCGCCCCGGCACGACGTTCCGCTCGACGACCGTGTACACGTTCTCGACCGACGCCTCGTAACGCTCAGCCCAACGACGAAGCGGGCGCACCCGGTTGGATGCGCCCGCTTTTTTGCCCCCGCAGCGAATCAGGTGCGCGCTAGGGCGGCGCGGATTCCCCTGCCGGGAACGCCGCCACCGGCCCGCTGACCCGCAGCGCGACGCGTTCCCCGGCGCGCCACGGTGCGTCCGGCGCGCAGCGCGCCTTGATGACGGTCGCGCCATCGTCCAGCGCCGCCCAGACGTGCTGGTGCGTGCCGTAGTACATCACCCGCGTCACCGCCGCCGGGACGCCCTGCCCCGGCCCCGCCAGCGCGATCTGTTCGGCGCGGATCAGCACGTCCACCGCGCCACGCGCCGGGCGGCGCAGCGCCAGATCGCCGAGCGCCGTCGCGGCCACGTCGCCGCGCGCCTCGCCGGGCAGGGCGTTGGCCTCGCCCAGGAATTCCGCCACGCGCCGCGTCGCCGGGTCGTCGTACAGCGCGCGCGGGGCGCCGGTCTGCACGATCGCGCCGTCGAACATCACGCCCATGCAGTCCGCCATGCTCATCGCCTCGTCCTGGTCGTGCGTCACCAGGATGGCCGACACGCCCGCCTGCTTGAGGATGCGCTGCACGTCTTCGCGCACCTGGGAGCGCAGCGCCACGTCCAGGTTCGAGAACGGCTCGTCCAGCAGCAGGATGTCCGGCTGGGGCGCCAGCGCCCGCGCCAGGGCGACGCGCTGCTGCTGCCCGCCGGAGAGTTCCGCCGGGTGGCGCTCGTCCAGGCCGCGCAGCCCGACCAGCGCCAGCATCTCGGCCACGCGCCGGGCGCGACCGTCTCCGCCGGGCAGGCCATAGCCGACGTTCTGCGCGACGGTCATGTGCGGGAACAACGCGTACGACTGGAACACCATCCCCACGCGGCGGCGGTTGGGCGGCACGATGGCCGCGCCGTCGCTCATCACCTCCCCGTTGATGCGCACCTGCCCCGCGTCCGGGCGCTCCAGCCCGGCGATCAGGCGCAGGACGGTCGTCTTGCCGCAGCCGCTGGGGCCGAGCAGCGCCATGAACTGCCCGCGGGCCAGCGCGAAGCTCACCGCGTTCACGGCGCGCACGCCGCCAAACGACTTGCGCAAATCGCAACACTCGACAGCAGGGGATTCAGTCATCAGGCTCCAACACGTAGACCAGAGAAAGCGCGGACAGCGCGACCAACACCAGCGCCGGGGCCGCCGCCCGCGCGTAGAACGCCTCGGAGCTGGCCGACCAGATGCGCGTCGCCAGCGTATCGTAGCCGCTGGGCGCCAGCAGCAGCGTCACCGGCAGCTCCTTCATCACCGTCAGGAAGACGAGCGCCACGCCCGCCACCACGCCGGACCGCATCAGCGGCAGCGTGACCGTCGCGAAGACGTGCACCCGGCCCCGCCCCAGCAGCAGGCCGCTCTCTTCCAGGTGCGGATTCACTTGGAGCAGCGCGGCGCGCGCCGGGCCGATGGCCTGGGCCAGGAAGCGCACCACGTACGCCGCGATCAGCAGCGCGAAGGTGCGGTAGCTGCTCAGCCCTAGCAGATCGTTTAGCACACTCAGCGTGTTGGCGCCCAGAAACACGAACGACAGCGCCACCACCACGCCCGGCAGCGCGTAGCCCACGTAGGCCGCCCGCGCGACGAGATGGCTCAGCGCGCCGGGATAGCGCACCTGCAGGAAGACGAACGGCAGCGCCAGCAGGCCGCTCGCCCCCGCCGCCACCGCCGCCGCCCGCAGCGATCGCTGCAACGGGGCGAACACGTCGCGCAGCGTCTCGCCCTGCTGCACGCCGTTGACCAGCCAGTAGGCCATCACGCCCAGGGGAGCGACCAGCGCCAGCGCGACCACCGCCGCGCAGAACGCCCACGCCGCCCACGCCCAGCGTCCCAGCGCCACCCGTCGCGGCGCGCCGTGGGTGCGCCCCGTCGCCGGGTGGGTACGGCGCTCGGCGCGCGCGCTGATCACCAGCAGCGCCACCGTGAAGGCGACCAGCACCAGCGACAGCAGCGCGGCGAGGTCCAGGTTGAGGCTCAGCCGCAGGTAGATCGCGCGCGTGAAGACGTTGTACTGCATGATCGACACCGCGCCGAAATCGCTGAGCGTGTACAGCGCCACCAGCAGCGCGCCCGCCACGATCGACGGGGCGAGCTGCGGAAGCGTGACGTGCCGGAACGTCGCCAGCCCGGACCGTCCCAGCGTGGCGGACGCTTCCTCCAGCGCCGGATCGATCTGCCGGAGCCCGGCGCGGGCGCTCAGGAAGACGTACGGGTAGCTGAACAGCGTGACCGCCAGCCATGCCCCCCAGAACCCGTAAATCGACGGCAGGCGCTCCACGCCGAGCGGCTCCAACGCGCCTTGCAGCATCCCGCGCGGGCCCAGCGCGCCGACCAGCGCGAACGCGCCCACGTAGGACGGGATCACCAGCGGGACGGTGAGCAGGATCGTCCACCAGCGCCGCCCGCGCAGGTCGGTGCGGGTGGTCAGCCACGCCGCCGGGACGCCGATCAACACCGACGCGCCCACCGTCGCCGCCACCAGCAACACGCTGCGCCCCATGATCCGCAGCGTGCCGGAGCGCGCCAGGTAGTCGACCGCCTCGGCCAGCCCCACCCCGCCGGCGCGCGCCACCAGGTAGGCGGTCGGGAGCAGCAACAGGCCGGTGAGCGGCAGGCTCACCAACAGCAGAACGGTTCGCGTATCAACCCACGATGTTTGGGTCACGGATCAATCCCATCCAGACAGCACGCGGCGCCAGAGCGGGCGGCTCCGGCGCCGGGCACATCACGTTACAGCGGGTACGGCGTCAGGAATTCAACACCTCGTCGAGCAGATCGAGCGTCGCTTCCAGGTCGTCCAGGTCGCTCAGGTCCACGTCCGGCGTCTCGATCTCGGCCAGCGGCTTCAGGCGCGGATCGGCGTCCATGCCCAGCAGCAGCGGGTATTCGTAGGTTTCCTCGACGAAATAGGTCTGGGCCGTCCGCGAGAGCAGGTAGGCGATGAACTGCTGCGCCAGCGGCTTGGCGTCCGACGAGGTGACGATGGCCGCCCCGGCCACGTTGACCAGGTTGCCGATGTCGTCGCCGGGGAAGTAATAGCTGGCGAGCGACGCGCCGGGCGTTTCGGCCAGGACGCGGTACATGTAGTAGTGATTGACCAGCGCGGCGTCGATCTCGCCCGCGGCAACCGCGGCAACCGCCGCCGAGTTGTTCTCGTACTGGCGCGCGCCGTTGTCCAACAGCCCCTGCACGAAGGCGCGGGCCGCGTCGTCACCTTCGGCCACCCGCAGGGCGGTCAGGTGCGAGAGGAACGAGGCATTGGTCGGCGCGAACCCGACGCGCCCCTGCCACGCCGGATCGGTGAAGTCGAGCAGCGAGGCGGGCAGATCGGCCTCGGCCAGCGCCTCGGTGTTGTACGTGATCACGCGGGCGCGCCCGGTGATGCCCACCCACAGGCCATCCGCCGACCGGAAGCGCGGCTCGACGCTGTCCAGAATGTACGACGGCAGCGGCGCCAGGGCGCCATCCTTGGCGAGCAGACCCAGCGCCCCGGCGTCCTGCGCGAAGAACACGTCGGCTTCGGTGTTCGCGCCCTCTTCGAGGATGGTCAGCGCCAGATTGGACGTGCTGCCATAGCGAACCTCGACGGCGATCCCGGTGTCGGCCTCGAACTGCTCGATGGCCGGCCCCACCAGGTCCTCGCTGCGGCCCGAATAGATCGTGAGCGTGCTGCCCTGCGCTTCAGCGGCGGTCAGCAGGTGGCCGCTGTTCTGGTTGGGCAGCGGCAGAACGACAGAGAGAACGGCTGCGGTCAGCAAGGCGATGGCAACGAACTGTCGCAGTTTTCTCATGCTTACTCCTGTATACGGTGCGAAGATAGGGTACAATTTGAGAATGATTCTCAATTTCGAGCCTCATTGTAAACGCTGTACCCGGCCAGAAACAAGGCCCTGAAGTTTAATTTCGGTTCAACCACGTTCAAAAACCAGGTTTCAACCGGGTTGAAAATCCTTGCCGTTCGAAAGACGACGGGTTATATTTTATCAGATGAATCTTTAAGAAATTGTGGCGTGAAGCGGCGCTCCCCCGGCTGGCGCGCCGCCACCCTCGCACCGTGCAGCGTGCAGTTCAGGACAGTCACCCAACCATGTGCCCAACCGTCTGGTTTTATCTCGCGGAAATCTACCGCCTGCAAGACGAGCACCCCTGGCCGACCCTCTCGATGGTTGCGGACAGCATGGGCGTGTCGCTTCAGGCCGCCTCGCGCATGATCCGCCGTATGGCCGAAAACGGCCACATCGAGCACGAGCCGTACAAGGGCGTGCGCCTGACCCCTGAGGGCGAGAGGATCGCGCTCCAGGTCATCCGGCGGCACCGCATCCTGGAGGCGTACATGGTCACCGTGATGGGCTTTGGCTGGCACGAAGTACACGACATGGTCGAGACGATGGAGCGCGGCGTCGACGACCGGCTGGTGGACCGCATGGACGAGATGGCCGGGTTCCCCCGCCGCTGCCCCCACGGCGAGCCGATCCCCAGCAAGGACGGCGTGATGCCGGCGCTTAACGACGGCCCGCTGTCCGACTGGCCGGAGACCACCGCCGCCGAGGTCAGCCGCGTCAAGACGCACGACCCGGACAAGCTGCAATACCTGCAAAGCGTGAACCTGGTGCCCGGCACGCCGCTGACGGTCATCGCGCGCAGCCCGTTCAACGGCCCGGTTCACCTGGAATGCGCCGGGGAGCGCTTCGTCATCGGCAACGAACTCGCCAGCGAGCTGTACGTCCAGGCGCCTGACGGCGTCTGACGACGCGGGCGATCCGCAAACAAAAGCGCGCGGTCCGGTCGGGCCGCGCGCCGTGTCGTGCGCCGGGCTGGCGGGGCGTCAGGACGCCGCCGCGATGTGATAGGGCACGTCGATGATCACGATGTCCGGCTGCGAGCGCAGTTGGCGGCGCAGGATGTTGGCCGTCTGGTTGTGCAGAAGCTGCGAGAGCTGGTCCATCGGCACGAATTCCGGAATGACGATCGTGATGAATTTGTCGGCGAACTCCTCGTTGTTCACCCACTGGATATAGTCTACCAGCGGCGTCATGATGTCGCGGTAGTCGTAGTCGATGATCACCAGTTCCACGCCCTGCGTCAGGTCGGGGAAACGCGCCCACCGCTCCTCGACCCGCTTGCGCGTTTTGGGCTGGGTCGAGACGCACACCGCGCGCACGTCGGACGAAATCCGCTTGGCATACTGGAGCGCCAGCAGCGTGCCCCGGTGAATGTCACCGATCGGCACGATCGCCACGTTCGCGATCTCGTCCAGGTCGCTTTCGTTGAAGCGCTCCGTCGTCAGCGCCTCGGCCACGTCGTCATAGTGGCGGTGGATGCGGTGGAACATGAAGACCAGCAGCGGGATCGCCGCCGCGACGATCCACGCCCCATCGACGAACTTGGTCGCCGTCAGGATCACGAACACGATGCCGGTCGTCGTCGCGCCGACGATGTTGATGTACCGTTTGGTGCGCCAGTTCGGCTCGTAGTGGATGTGGGTGACGTCCGTATCCATGCTCTCGCCCGGCTGGAGCGTGCCGACCTTGCCCATCAGGCGCGACATGCCCGCCTGCGACAGCGTGAAACTCAGCATCACGCCCAACGCGTACAGCGGCAGCATGGCGATCTCGTTGGCGCTGAACACGATCACGATCAGCGACGCAATCACTGCCAGCACCAAAATTCCCGAACTGTATACCAACCGGTCGCCCCGGTTCTGCATCCAGCGCGGCAGGAAGCCGTCGCGCGCCAGGAACGAGCTGAGGCGCGGGAAGTCCTGAAAGCCGGTGTTAGCCGCCAGGAACAGGATCAGCGCGGTGAAGATCTGCACCCAGTAATACAGCAGGCCGCCGCCGGTGATCTGGCGCGTGATCTGCGAGAGGATGCTCTCACCATGCTCATCGGGGATGAGGTGCATCGTCGTCGCCAGGAACGAGATGCCGATGAACAGCGTCATGGCGATGATGCCCATCGCCACCATCGTCGCCGCCGCGTTCTTGGACTCCGGCGGCTTGAACGCCTGGATGCCGTTGCTGATGGCCTCGATCCCGGTCAGCGCCGTACAGCCCCCGGCAAACGCGCGCAGCAGCAGCCAGATGTATGCCAGGCCAACCAGGTTTTTCTCCGCCTCGATGGTGCCGTGCAGGTCGGGCAGCGGGGCCACGCCGAACAGCTCCAGCTTGCGCACGATCCCAATACCGATCACCAGCAGCACGCCGGCGACAAATGCATAGGTTGGGACGGCGAACACCGTGCCGCTCTCGCGCACGCCGCGCAGGTTCATCCACGTGATGAACCCAATCGCACCCAGGGCGATGATCACACGATAGTCGAACGCCTCCGGCACGGCGGACGTCACGGCGCGCACGCCCGCCGACACCGACACCGACACGGTGAGCACATAGTCGGTCAACAGCGCTGCTCCCGCCAAAAGAGACGGGTAACGGCCAAGATTATCCTTGGCAACCGTATAAGCACCACCCCCATCAGGATAGTGCAGGATCGTCTGGATGTAGCTGAACACCACCAGCAGCACCAGGGTGGCGACGGCCATCGCCAGCGGCAGCGTGAGCCGCAGCGCGCCGCTGCCCAACACGACCAGCACGCTCATGATCGCTTCGGTGGCATAGGCGTTACTGCTGATCGGGTCCGACGCGAAGACGGCCAGCCCGCGCACCCGGTCCAGCCGTTCGTGGATTTCGCGGCTGTTCGGGAAAGGCTGGCCGATCAGGACCCGCTTGACGTTCGTGATATCCATACTCCAGGGCTCCGTTCACCCCAACCCGCGCGCCCACACGGCGCCGCGGTCCGATACGAAAAAGACACCCACCGGCAATCGCCTGAGTGTCTTCCAAAGACTATCTACCGAGAGAAGGATACCATGAGGGGTATCAAGAAAATATCAAGACGGGCCGGGAAAGGGTCAAGAAAACATCAAGGTGCCGCTCAGCCTGCCGCGCGCAGCCGGTACCCGACGCCCGGCTCGGTGAGGATGATCTGCGGGCGGGCCGGCTCGTCTTCGAGCTTGCCGCGCAGGTTGCTGATGTTCACCCGCAGCAGGTGCTTTTCGTGCTCGTAGCCCGGCCCCCACACCTCGCGCAGCAGTTGGTGATGGGTCAGGACCTTGCCCGCGTGCTGGATGAACATCCGCAGCAGCGCGTACTCGTTGGGCGTCAGTTGGACCTCCTCGCCGCGCACCCGCACCACGCGCCGCGCCAGGTCCACGCTGAGGCTGCCCAGGGCGAAAACGGCCTCCTCGCCGGGCTGGGCCTGCGTGTGGCGGAGCGCGACGCGCAGCCGGGCCAACAGCTCGCCCGCGCCGAAAGGCTTGGTCAGGTAGTCGTCCGCCCCGGCATCCAGCGCGGTGATCTTGTCGTGCTCGTGCTCGCGCACCGACAGCACGATGATCGGGATCTGGCTCCACTCGCGGAGCTGGCGCGTCACGTCCACGCCGTCGAGGTCGGGCAAGCCCAGGTCGAGGATGATCAGGTCCGGGTGATGCGCGATCACGGCTTCCAGGGCTTCGTGCCCGCTCGCCGCCTCGATCACCTGGTAGCCGTGCGCACCCAGCGAGGTGCGCAGCAGGCGGCGGATCGCCCGGTCGTCGTCGACCACCAACACCCGAATCGTTTGTTCAGCCATGCGCCCCATCCTGCGGTACGGTGTGCTGCGCGGGCAGGGCAATCGACACAGCCGCCCCACCCCCGGCCCGGTTTTCGGCCCAGGCGCGGCCCCCGTGCAGCTCGATAATCCCCCTGGTGATCGACAGGCCCAGCCCGATTCCGGTCGTGTCGCTGACCCGCTGGAGCCGGTAGAACTTGTCGAAGATAGATTGTAACCCATCCTGGGGAATGCCGGGCCCGCTGTCCGTCACCTCGATCACGACCTCGTCCCGCTCGTGGTAGGCGCGGATGCCGACCGGCGTGTCCGGCGGGGAATACTTCACGGCGTTGTCGATCACGTTGACCAGCGCCTGCGCCGCCAGCACGAGATCGACCGAGACGGGCGGCAGGCTCTGCGGCGCGTCGACGGTCACCGTCCGGCTGCGGAGCCGGATCGTCATCTGGCTGAGCGCCACGCCGATCAGGTCCTGCACGTCGCAGATGTCCGGCGAGAGCCGCATCGCGCCCGCCTCCAGCCGGGTCATGCTAAGCAGGTTCGACACCAGGTTGTTCAGGCGGCCCGCCTCTTCCCACGCCGTATCGATCAGGTCCTGGCGAGCGGCCTCGTCCAGGTAGCCCGCGTCGTCGCGCAGGCTGCTCAGCGCCCCGGTGATCGACGACAGCGGCGTGCGCAGGTCGTGCGAGATCGAGTTGAGCAGCGCGGTCTGGAGCTTCTCCGTTTCGCGCAGCAGGTGCGCCTGGCCCGCTTTCTCGGCGAGCTGCGTCGCTTCGACGGCCAGGGCCACCTGCCGCAGCAGCGCTTCGAGCAGCCGCTCCTGGTCCGGGTTGAGCACCTGAAACTCGTCGACCAGCTTGACGCCCACCACGCCGATCACGCTCTGGGCGGTTTTGAGCGGCAGGTATCGCGCATCCGTCCCGGCCAGCGTGCCGGTCCCCTGCCCGGCCATCCGCCCCTGCTGGTAGACCCAATTGGCCGCCGCGTAGCCGTCGTCGTCGATGGGAAAGCCGGGGCTGCACGCGCGCAGCGCCAGCGTGTCGCCCTGGGGCAGAAAGATCGCCGAGTCGCAGTGGAACAGCTCGCCGACGTGCTTGATCGCCGCCTGGATGATCGCGCCCAGGTCCACGGTGGTCGCCAGGTCGCGGCTCAGCCCGTAGAGCGCCCCGGTATACGTTTCGCGCCGCCGGACCGTTTCGGCCTGCTCGCGCTCGCGGGCGGCCAGCGTGCTGATCACCAGCCCCACCGCCAGCAGACCGATGAACGTCAGGATGTACTGCGCATCCGACACGCGAAAGGTGAGCTGCGGCGACACCAGGAAGAAGTCGAACAACAGCACGCCGAGCACGGCGCTCAGCACGGAGGGCCCGCGCCCCCAGCGCGTGGCGGCGATCACGACAGCCAGCAGGTAGAGCATCACCAGGTTCGTCGGCGCGATCACGGAGCGGAACAACTGGCCCGCCAGCGTCACGGCGACCACCAGGGCCGCGCTGTAGGCGTAGTGCTGCCAGGGCTGGGCGGCGCGCGGCACCATCCGCGGCACGGGCGATACCCGCGACGACCGCGCGCTGATCACGTAGACGTCGATCGCGTCGCTGTCGTGGATGATGCGGTCGACGATCGAACCGCGAAACAGGTCCTGCCAGCGCAGCCCGAGCGACTTACCGACGATGATCTTGGTGATGTTGTGGGCGCGGGCGTAGTCGAGGATGGCCCCGGCGACGTCCTGGCCGGGGATGGTGACGCTGCGGCCCCCCAGGTCCTCGGCCAGGTGCAGCGTGCGCGCCACGCGGTCGCGGGCCTCCTCGGGCAGCGTGCCCGCGCCGGGCGTTTCGACGTACAGCACGAACCACTCGACGTCTAGCTGGCCGGCCAGCCGCCGCCCGGTGCGCACCAGCCGCTCGCTGAGCGGGTTGGCGCTGATGCAGACCAGCAGGCGATCGGTCGCCGCCCACGGGTTGAAGATGGCGTGCGCCTTCTTGTAGGCGCGCATCTCGTCGTCGACCTGCGCCGCCGTGTGCCGGAGCGCCATCTCGCGCAGGGCGGTCAGGTTGCCGGGCCGGAAGAACTTCTGAATGGCGCGCGCCGTCTGGTCCGGCACGGACACTTTGCCCTCGTGCAGGCGCCGGATCAACTCCTCCGGCGGCAGGTCGATTAGCTCCAGGCTGTCGATCCCGTCCATGATCCGGTCGGGCACGGTGTCGCGGACCGTCACGCCGGTGATCTGGACGACCACGTCCTTGAGGCTTTCGAGGTTCTGAATGTTGAGCGTGGCGTAGACGTCGATGCCCGCCGACAGCAGTTCCTCGACGTCCTGGTAGCGGCGAGCATGGCGCGCGCCGGGCGCGTTCGTGTGGGCCAGCTCGTCCACAAGCACCAACTGCGGCTTGCGCGCCAGGATGGCGTCGATGTCCATCTCGGATCGGGCGACCTCGCCGGCCTCGAACCGGCAGGGGGGGATCACCTCCAGGCCGTCGACCAGGGGCTGCATCTCGGCGCGCCCGTGGGTATCAACGTGGCCGACCACCACGTCCACGCCTTCATCCCGCCGCTGGTGCGCCGCCTCGAGCATGGCGTGAGTCTTGCCCACGCCCGCCGCGTAGCCGAGGAAGACCTTGAGCTTGCCGCGCGGCGGCGGCGTCCGCACGCCCATCAGGATCCCGTTGATGCTCACTTCTGCCGCTCGCCTCCACCGGGCCGGTCACGCCGCGCCGAATTGCTGCCCGGCGCGCTTACTCTCATGATAGGGCCAACCGCGCCCCAGGCCAACAGCCGCTCACCCGGCGATTGTAATGACCCTCTGCCACTCCTGCCACCGGGGCCCAAAAAACAGGGCCGCGCGCAGCGGCCCCGGAACGTCACCCGGCCAGCACCGGCTCGGGCAGCCCCAGCCGCTCGTATTGTTCGGGCGGGGCGTCGTTCTCGTGCATCAGGCGCATCATGTGCGCGATCATCCGCTCCTCGACGGCGCGATCCCGGATGGGATGCTCCTGGCGCGGATCGGCTGCGAGATCGAACAGCAGGGTTTCGAACGGCGCCGGGGTGGACCAGGCCCGCGCGGCGATCTTCATCGTGCGGCAGCCCTTGGTGAACGCGAACGGCTCGGCGAGCTGGATGTCCTGAAGCTCCTCGACGGCGAACATGCCTTGCAGGTGGGTGGGCATCAGCGTGTACTCGTAGAGGGGCGCGTTGTCCGGCGTGGCCGGGCCGCGCATGTAGACGTAGCGCCCATCGGTCACGTTGACGTGCGCCCCCATCACGCCGAAGAGGCACGCCTCGCGGGTGGGCGCACCGGTCGCCAGCGCGTCGCGCAGGGGGACGCCCTGCATATCGGGCGGGCGCTCGACGCCGAAATACTCGAGCAGCGTGGCGGGCAGGTCGATCATCTGGACCAGGCTGTCACAGCGGACGCCCTGGCGGCGGCTGCGCGGGTCCCAGATGGACAGCGGAATGTGCGCCAGCTCGTTATACCAGGGCTGTTTGTTCTTGGCCCACCAATCGTGCTCGCCCAGCAGGAAGCCGTGATCGGTGTTGACGATCAGCAGGGTGTCGTCCCACAGGTTCAACTCGTCCATCACGTCCAGCACGCGGCCCAGCGACGCGTCGCACATGCTCACCAGCGCGGCGTATTCCATCTTCAGGTGCTGCGCGGTGAGCGGGTCTTCGGTCACGCGGGCGTAGTCCGGCCAGTCGAAATGCGGCCCGTCGTACTCGTGCGGGTAGTGGTCCTTGTACTTCTGGTAGCTGAAGAACGGCTCGTGCGGGTCGAAACACTCGATCTGCACGAACCACCGGTCCTCGTCCCGGTTGGTGCGGATGAACTCGATCCCGTGATCGACCGTCACCGTCTGGGGATGGTCTGCCTCGTCGGTCATGTACAGGCGGTTGACCCAATCCTGGCGGTACTTGCGCGCCTCGAAGTCGCCGTGCCAGCCATCGATCGTCCGCGAGCCGCGCACCGGGGGGATGTCCGGGTCTTCTACGTGGCCTTTCCACTGGTCGCCCTCCTGCCCGCGCGAGAACTCCCAGGTGTGGTACCGGCTGTGATAGGTCGCGCCGCCATCCTCGAAATAGTGCTGGTGATCGGTCGTGAGGTGGGTGTAGATCCCGGCCCGGCCCAGGATGGCGGGCATCGAATCGTCGAACGGTTCCAGCGGGCCCCAGCTCCGGTGCAGGAAGTTGTAGCGGCCCGTGTGCAGCTCGCGGCGGGCGGGAATGCAGGGCATGCTGCCCACGTAGCAGTTGTCGAACGTGACGCAGCGCTCGGCCAGCCGCGTGAAGTTGGGCGCGTGCACACCCTGCGCGCCGTAGGGCGGCAGCATGTGGCGGTTGAGCGAATCAAACATCAGCATAATCGCCTTCATAACCGAACTCCTTGAACGACCCGCTTGACTGGGCCTCAAAAACCAGTTTATGATATTGACACCGGTGCCGACACCGGTGTCAGCACAGATGGTTTTATCATACTGCGGAAACGACGCCCGTTCAAGCCCATGACCACGATTACCGACGTCGCGAAAGCGGCCAACGTCTCGAAAAAAACCGTCTCGCGCGTGATCAACGATCACCCCGACGTGGCCGAGTCCACCCGCCGCCACGTCCAGCAGGTCATCGCCGAATTGGGCTACCAGCCGAGCATGCTGGCGCGCGGGCTGGCCCAGGGCAAGGCCAACTCGATGGGTGTGATCATCGACCAGAGCGCCGAGGAAGTGTTCAGCTACCCGCTCTACAGCGACAACCTGCGCGGCATCTCGCGCGTGCTGAGCGCCCACAACATCGATATGCTCGTGCACTTCACGCGCGACGCCGTGCCCTACACCGACCTGTACCGCCAGCGGCGGGTCGATGGCTTCATCCTGATGAGCATGCCGATGAACGACCCGCAGCTCGAAGCGCTGATCGCCAGCGGCGCGCCGTGCGTCTTCACCCAGCGCATCGCCGACAACGGGACGCCCGTCGCGTGGGTCGATGTCGATTTCGAAGGCGGCGCGATCGCAGCCCTGGACCACCTCTTCGAGCTGGGACACCGCCGCATCGGACTGGTCACCAGCCCCCCCAACAAGATTTACGCCTACCTGCTGCTGCGCGGCTATCGCACCGCCTACGAGCGCCACGGGTTGGCGATCCCGGATGCGTTCGTCCTGCACACGCCGGCCTACACCGGCCCCGACCCGGACCGCATCGCCGCCCTGCTCGCCCAGCCCGATCCGCCGACGGCCTTCGCGTGCAGCGACGACCTGATGGCGATCCGCCTGATCCAGCTTTTGCAGCGGGTGGGCTACGACGTGCCGGGCGACATCTCCGTGATCGGGTCCGACGACGCGCTGCTGGCGCAGTTCTTCACCCCGCCGCTGACGACCATCCGGCAGGACGCGCTGCGCAAAGGCTCGATGGCCGCCGAAATTCTGCTACGGCAGCTCCACGGCGAGGCCATTCCCGGCCAGCCGGAGCAGCAGCTACTGCCGACTCATTTGACCGTCCGTGGAACGACCGGCCCCGCGCGGCCCGCCGGCGAAAGGAGGACTGCCAACCAATCTGAACGCCCACTGCGTCAATCTCGCCCATGACCCGACGAATATTGTGGTTATAAAAGGAGTTTCTGATGAGCCGTTCTAACCCGAAACTGACCCGCCGCCACCTGCTGAAAGGGGCCGCGGCAGCGACCGGCGCGCTGCTGGCGAGCGCGCCCGGCGTTTCGTTTGCTCAAAAAGCGAGCACCATCAACTTCCTGCGCCACCGCGCCCAGGTCGAGCCGATTACCATCCTGATCAACGACTCCCCGTGGTTCCCCGGCTTCGAGGTCCTGGTCAACAACTACGTCGACGCGACCGGCAACGACGTCAATCTCAACGTGACGCCCTTCGCCGGGATGCTCGAAAAGTCGCGCAACGCGGTCCAGGGCAACGAGAGCGAGTTCGACATCCTCAACCTGAACGAGCAATGGTACATGCAGTTCTACGCGGGCGGGCTGGTCAAGCCGATCAAGGAGATCAAGCCCGATTTCGAGCTCGACCCGAACGTGATCGAGTACGACTCGTCCACGCGCTGGGACCCGAACGTGCGCTATTCGACGCCCGACGGCGAGATCTACGGCCTGCCGATCAACGGCAACATCCAGTTGTTCTTCTACCGCCGCGACCTGTTCGAAGCGGAAGGTGTCGCCGTCCCGACCACCTGGGACGAAGTCGAGGCCGCCGCGCAGGTCTTCCACGATCCGCCGCAGATGCACGGCTTCACCATCCGCTCCAAGCCGCCGAACTGGGAATATCAGGCGTACCTGGAGAGCTACGGCACCAGCGTGATCCGGCTGGACGTCGAAACCGGCGAATGGTCGGTGGGGCTGACCGCCCCCGAAGCGCTCGAAGCCACCAACGTGTGGCTCAACCTGGGCCGCAACTATGGCCCGGCCAACTACGCCGACATGGGCCAGGCCGAAAACCTGGCGTTGATGGCGAGCGGGCGGCTGGCGATGGCGCACATGGTCGGCGCGGCGGCGCCCAACTTCGACAACGAAGACCAGTCGGTCGTGGTGGGCAACGTCGGCGCGGACGTGGTGCCGGGCGGCCCGGCGGGCCGGGCCACCATGTCGGGCATCTGGGTGATGGGCATCCCGCACAACCTGCCAGAGGCGCGCCAGGTGGCGGCGCTCACCTTCCTGGAGTGGGCGCTCAGCAAGGAAGCCCAGCTCGACTACGCGCTCGCGGGCGCGATCCCCGTGCGCCAGGACGTCTACGAAGAACTGGCGGGCGACGAGAAGCTCGGCTGGTGGATGAAGGCCATGGGCGACAGCACGCCGTACATCAAGGCCCAGCCGCGCCTGGCCGAAACGCCGCAGATCGTCGAGGTCGTCGACCGCCGCATGAGCCAGGCGATCATCGACGAGCTGTCGCCGGAGGAAGCGCTGCAAGAGGCCGCCGAGGAAATCCAGGCGATCCTGGAAGGCGGCGGCTACAACGTCACGCCGCTCGAATAGCCTGACCAACCGCGTTTGGTAGGGGCGCGCGGGGGTGCGCCCCTACCCCGAACACCATTCGCGCACTCGCTAGCCCAGGGGCAGGGAATGATGGCAACTTCGGCAGTGGACATGACCCGCCAGCAACGATGGCGATTGAGCACGTTTCTCGATGCGAACTTCCAGTATTGGGCGCTGGCACCGATCCTGATCTTCCTGGCCGTGCTGACGCTCTACCCGGTCGGCCAACTGCTGCGCATGAGCGTGTCGGACATGGCGTTCGTCAAGGGCAAGCTCGAATGGACGTACGTCGGCCTGGACCACTTCCAGACGCTGCGCAACGACCCGGTCGTGCCCGACGCGCTGAAGAACACGCTGCTGTTCGTGGTCGTCGTGGTGTGCGTCGAGGCGGTGCTGGGGCTGCTGCTGGCGATCCTGGTGAGCCGGGCGCGGCGGTTCGCCTGGTTCTACCGCAGCGTGTACATGATCCCGCTGCTGATTCCCCCGATTGCCATCGGGACCATCTGGCGCCTGATGTACGACTATAACTACGGGATCATCAACCAGGTCCTGTTCGAGCTGGGGCTGACTGGGCCGCTGTGGACCGCCAATCCGGACCTGGCGCTGGTGTCGGTCATGATCGTCGACGTGTGGCACTGGACGAGCTTCCTGTTCCTGATCATGCTGGCGGGGGTCGAGTCGCTGCCCTACGAGCTGAGCGAGGCGGCGCGCGTCGATGGCGCCAACGAGGTGCAGGTCTACCGCCACATCTTCTTCCCGCTGCTGCGGCCCACGATCATCGTCGCGCTGATGCTGCGCACCATCCTGGCCTTCAAGGTCTTCGACCAGATCTTCCTGCTCACCGGCGGCGGGCCCGGTACGTCCAGCGAGGTGATCAGCCTGTACATCTACAAGGTCTATTTCGTGCAGACGCGGCTGGGCTATGGCGCGCTGCTGGCCTTGCTGACGGCGGTGATCATGTCGGTGTTCGTCGTGTTCTACCAGTGGCTCAACAATTACGTGAACCGGCAGCGCTAGGCGAGGTGCTCCCATGAAAAAACCCGGAACTTGGCTCTTGCACGGCGTGCTGATGCTGTTCGCCCTGATCATCCTGGCGCCAGTGGTCTATACGTTCCTCACCTCGCTCAAGCTGTTCCGCGACATCATCTCCGGCTCGTGGGCGTTCGACCCCACGTGGCGCAACTACGAGCAGTTGTTCATGAGCAACCGCAACAGCTTCATCGACCTGACGCGCAACAGCCTGGTCGTCGGCGGGCTGACGCTGGCTGTGGTCATCGCCGTGGCCGCGCTGGGCGCCTACAGCCTCAGCCGGTTCAGGTGGCGGCGGGCGATCAGCGGGCTGGTGATGGCCTGGCTGCTGTTCGTGAACATGCTGCCGCCGATCATCTTCGTCGGGCCGTTCTACCTCATCGCGCGCACCCTCGACATTTACGACACGCCGCTCGCCATCGTGATGGCCCATTCGATCCTCAACCTGCCGCTGGCGTTCTGGATGCTGCACAGCTTCTTCGCCGATGTGCCCGTCGAGCTGGAAGAGGCCGCCGCCATCGACGGGTGCAGCCGCCTGCAAACCTTCCTGCGCATCGTGCTGCCCATCGCCCGGCCCGGCATCGCGGCGACGGCGGTGCTGGTGTTCGTCTTTAGCTGGAAGGAATTCCTGTTCGCGCTCACGCTCAGCAGCACGCCCGCCGCCATGACCATCCCGGTCGGCATCGCCGGGTTCGCCCAGGAATACAACATCCGCTACGGCGAGATGGCCGCGGCGGCGTTCTTCGCCACCATCCCCGCCCTGATCCTGGTGTTCATCGCCCAGAAACACATCGTCAAGGGCATGACCCTGGGCGCGCTGAAAGGCTAGGGCGGCGCATGGCCCTCACCCAATCGAGCTGGCGGGGGGTGCCCGCCTGGACGCTGGAGAGCGACCGGCTGCGCGTCGTCACGACGCCGGACCCCGGCGCGAAAATCACGTCGATTCTCGACAAGAAAACCGGGCACGAGTGGCTGGTCGCGCCCGCGGACCGGCCCTTCCAGCCGGTCGCATACGGCGCGGAATTCATCGTGCAGGACATGAGCGGCTGGGACGAGATGCTCCCCACCATCAAGCCCTGCCGCTACCCCGCGCCCGGCCCGTACCTGGGCGCGCCGCTGCCCGATCATGGCGAAGTGTGGGCGCTCGCCTGGGACGTCGAGGCGGCGGCGGATGGCGCGCTGACCCTGGCCGTCGAGGGGCGCGCCCTGCCCTACCGCTTCACGCGGAGCCTGTCCCTGGCCGATCCGGCCACGCTGCGCCTGGGCTATACGCTGACCAACACTGGCGATGGCCCGATCACGGCGCTGTGGGCCGCGCACCCACAGTTCACCGCGACACCCCACACGCGCATTCGCCTGCCGGAGCACGTCACCGAGCTGGTCAACGTCCGCCTGACGCACGACTTCGGCGCGATCGGGCTGCGCTACCGCTGGCCGCAAGCCACCACGCAGCACGGCGCGCCCTTCGCGCTGGACCGCGTCGCGCCGCCCGGCGCGCGCAACTGCCGCAAGCTGTACACGCCGCCGGAGATCCCGGTCGGCTGGGCGGCCCTGGTCGAGGAGCCGGGCGATCATTGGCTGTGCATGGCGTGGTCGCCGGACGAGGTCCCCTACCTGGGCATCTGGGTGGACGAGGGCGCGGTCAACAGCGTGGCGACCGCCGCCCTGGAGATCACCACCGGCTTCCACGACAGCCTCGAAACGGCGTGGGGCAAGGGCCGCAGCCCGCTGCTGGCGCCGGGCGCGATCCAGGCGTGGACGGTGACGGTGCGGGTGGGCAGCGGGCCGCTGGCGGCGCCAGCCCAGCCTAGTATTTGAACAGCGTTTTGGGTAGACTAGGGCCGCTTTCGCCATGCAGCAGCTAAGGGGAAACCGCCAGTATGCCCGACACACTTGAACTGCTCGAACAGCCCACCGCGGCCCGCATCGACATGATCGCCGGCTGGCGCCAGTGGGCCGACGCCGGCTCGATCTCGTCCGGCCTGCCCGAGTACCTGGTCCAGCAGACCAGCGCCCGCCGCATCGGGTCGATCCGCCCCGACGGGTTCTACCTGTTCCAGATCCCCGGCACGCACGACCTGGTCAGGCCGGTGATCAGGTTCGACGACGGGTATCCCGAGGAGCTCAGCGTGCCGAGCAACGCGTTCTATTACACCGGCGACGAGCGCCACGGCACCGTGATCTTCCTGGGCGACGAGCCGCACCTCGACGTCGAGCGGTACGTCGCCACCCTGCTCGAAGCGGCCCAGAAACTCGGCGTCAAGCGCATCGTCAGCCTGGGCGGCGTGTATGGCGAGCTGCCGTACAACAAGGAGCGCACCGTCTCGTGCGTGTTCAGCCTGCCCGCGCTCAAGGACGGGCTGAGCAAGCTGGCGGTCCAGTTCTCGGACTACCACGGCGGCGCGGCCATCGACTCGGTGCTCTGCCGCCGCGCGGCGGACGCCAACCAGGAGCACGTCGGGTTTTACGCGTTCGTGCCCACCTTCGACTTCTCGCAACTGGGCAAGGCGGGCCACACCATCCGCCTCGAAAACGACTACATGGCCTGGCTGGGCGTCATGCGCCGGATCAACCACATGCTCAAAACGCGGTTCGACCTGTCCGACCTGGAGGACAAAAGCGCCCGGCTGATCGAGGTGGTCGATGCGCGCGTCGACGAGATCGAGCGCGCCGCCCCGGAACTGAACGTGCGCGAGTACTTCGCCCAACTGGCCGAGGACTTCACCGAAATGACGTTCGATCCGCTGGACGACGTGTGGGAAGAAGAACTCAAGCGGCTGTTCGACGACGAGGACGAAGAAGAGGAAGACGCCTAGCCGCGCCGCGCCCTCACATCAACGAATGGGCCCCGGTGGAGTCGCTCCTGCCGGGGCCTGCTGTTTCACTACACGAAACCGGCTCAGCGCGTCAACCACGCGCCATCGACCGGCAGGATCGCGCCGGTGACATACGCGGCGGCATCCGACGCCAGGAAGACGACCGCGCCCTTCAGGTCGTCGGGCGTGCCCCAGCGCCCCGCCGGGATGCGATCCAGGATCGACTGGCTGCGCGCCGGGTCGGCCCGCAGCGGCGCGGTGTTGGCCGTCGCCATGTAGCCGGGCGCGATGGCGTTGACGTTGATGCCCAGCGACGCCCACTCGTTCGCCAGCGCGCGGGTGACGCCCGCCACGGCGCTCTTGGCCGCCGTGTAACTGGGCACCAGGATCCCGCCCTGGAAGGACAGCATCGACGCGATGTTGATGATCTTGCCGCCGCCCCCCTCGTGCATGGCACGCGCCGCCGCCTGGGACAGGAAGAACACCGCCCGCAGGTTGATGTGCAGCACGTCGTCCCAGTCCTGCTCGGTGTAGTCGATGGCGGGCGCGCGCCGGATGATCCCGGCGTTGTTCACCAGAATATCGAGCCGCCCCAGCTCCGCGACCACCCGCGCCACCTGCGCGCCGAGATCGCTCACCGATGCGTCGAGCAGGTCACATTCCAGGTTGATGAAGCGGCGCCCCAGCGCCTCGACCTGGGCGCACGTCTCGTTACAGTCCGGCGTGCGGTCCAGCCCGGCGATGTCTGCCCCGGCCTCGGCCAGCCCGACGGCCATCCCCTGGCCGAGTCCCTGGCTGGCCCCGGTGACCAGCGCCACCTTCCCCTTGAGACTGAATTGTTCGAGAATGCCCATGCCGCGCTCCTATCCCGCTAGCGCAGATCGGGCATGGCGACGGCGTCCATGTCGCTGAACGTCTGGTTCTCGCCGGCCATCGCCCAGATGAACGCGTAGTTGCCGGTGCCCATCCCCGCGTGGATCGACCAGCTCGGCGAGATCACGGCCTGCTCGTTACGGATCACGAGGTGGCGCGTTTCGTCCGGCGCGCCCATCAGGTGAAAGACCACGTTTTCGCCCTGGATGTCGAAGTAGAAGTAGACCTCCATGCGGCGCGCGTGGGTGTGGGCCGGCATGGTGTTCCACATGTTGTTGGGCTCCAGCAGCGTCACGCCCATCACCAACTGGCAGCTTTTCGCCCCGTCGGGATGGATGTACTTGTAGATCGTGCGCTCGTTGGAGTTGGCGATGCTGCCCAGGTGCGCCGGTTCCGCCGCGTCGAGCGGGATGTGCGTGGTCGGGTAGGCATGGTGGGCCGGCGTGCTGCTCAGGTAGAAGCGGGCCGGGTTGGCCGGGTCCTTGCTGGCAAAGACGACGTCGCGCGTGCCCATGCCGACGTACAGCCCATCCAGCCGGTTCATGGCGTACTCGGTCCCGTCGGCGGTGATGGTGCCGGGGCCGCCGACGTTCACCACGCCCAGCTCGCGCCGCTGGAGGAAGAACTCCGCGCCCAGCTCTTTCGGGTCGCCCTTGAGCGCCACCTTCCCGCCAGCGGGATACGCCCCGCCGGTGATGATGCGGTCGATGTGGCTGTAGACCAGCGTCAGGTCGTTTTCGACGAACAGCTTCTCGATCAAGAACTCGCGGCGAAGCTCGTCGGTCGTGTAGGTCTTCACCCGGTCGGGGTGCGAGGGATAACGCATTTCCATAGTAAAGCTTGCTCCTCGTTATAGCTCGATCAAATACAACTGCACGCGGCCCCCGTGATCGGAGGCGTAGAGAATCCGGCTGCCGTCCCAGCTCCACGTGGGGTGGCAGTGGCTCGCCTGGGTGTGCCACGACGTCTTGTGGTTGGCGAGGGTTTGCAGCGTCGCTTCCTCGCCCGCGATATCGATCAGCACCAGGTCGTCCACGTCGTCGCCGACCAGCACGGTGTTGTCCGGGTTGGCATGGTAGTGGTTGCAGTAGAACGGCATGTCGATGCGCCGGACCAGCTCGCCCGAACGGTCCATCAGCCCCACGAAGGGGATCATCGTGTTCTCGTTGACCGCCACGTCGGTCACCACGGCCTGGGTGCGGTGCGAGGTGATCGTGCCGTCGTGGCCGGGGCCGCGATCGTCGAAGAACACGTAGCCGTCCTGCGTCCAGAACTCGTGGCCGATGGCGTCCTGCTCATCCTGGCGGAAGCAAGGCCGCGCCTCGCGCCGGATGAAGTCGAGGAACCAGATGCGCTGTGTCACCAGGTTCCACGGTCCCTCGTGGCAGAACATCCCCAGCGTGGAGTCGTCCGGCGAGAACTGGAAATGGCCGAGCTGGTGCGTGTCCTTGAACACGTCGAACCAGCCGGAGCCGTCCAGGTACGCCAGCGTGACGCGCCCATCCTTGATCCGGTAGAAGCGCTCTTTGAACCCGGCGTAGTTGGCGCCGTGCTCGACGTAGGTCGGCGGCTTTTCGTTGCGGCAGAAGGCCACGTACTGCCGGTTGGGCGCGATCGACGGCACGCTCGAAATGGCGTAAGCCGGGTCTTCCTCGTAGACGGTGACCGCGTCGCCCGTTTCCAGGTTCATCACCCTGACGTTGTGCTCGGCGGTGGTGTAGGCCAGCAGCGTGCTGTCCGGCGTCTTGGTGATGGTGTGAGGGCCCTGGAGCACGTCGCCCGACAGCCGCTCGATCGCGCCGGTGTCGAGGTTCATCCGGTACGGGCTGAGTTTGGGCGATTCGTGCGGGGCGCGGTCCTCGCCGGACGCGCGATCGGACACGAAGATGATCTCGTTCCTGTTCCGGTCGAACGAGTTTTCGGTGAAATACATGTGGACGTTGTTGCCGGTCGAGGTCAGTTGTTTGATCGTCCGGCCCGTCTTCTCGTCCTTGAACTCGCGGATTTCCGATTGCCAGGTGTCAGTCATCGGTACTCGAACCTTTTCGATTGCGTCAAACAGGCACAACACGTAACACGAAGCGCGTCGCCCCGGCGGGCAGCGTGGCCGCCAGCCGCGCCAGCACGCCGTCGAGCATGTTCTCGCGACAGGCTTCCTCCAGCCGCTCGACGGTGAAGGCCGCCCCGGCGGGCTCCACGATGCGCAGCTCCAGCGCCGCGTGCTCGCCGGTGATGCGCGCGGTCGCGCCGTCCGCCTCGACCGGGTGCCACGTGGTGAAGGCTTCCTCGATCGCGAGCGGCGAGCCGCTGAACGTGAATTCGTCGGTGAGGGTGAGCGCGCCGGTCGCCGCGTCGAACTCGAACGCCCGCCGGGCATCCACCAGCGCCGGGATGTCGTACGCCTTGTGGAACGCCACCACGGCGTATTTTACCGCATCGCGCTGCCCGTGTTCCACGATCTCGCCGTGGAACTGGCGATGCCCGCCGAACTCTGGCCCCGGCGCCTGAAGCTGGCCGCCGATGCGCGGGACGCTGTGGCTGTAGGAATTGTTGAACACGTTCTCGTAGCGCGGCTGGCGGAAATATTCTTTGCTGTACAGGCCGCGCCCCGGATCGGGGATCAGACTGTCGCCCGCGACGTTGAGGATGAACGTGGCGATGTCGGCGTGGCTGTGGTGCCCGTCGTTGTGGCCGGCCTTCGTCACGAAGACGACCGGCTCGCCGTCCCCGGTCCGGCCCACGAACTTGATCAGGCCCGTGTCCGGCAGGAAGAAATCGCGCGGCTCCAGCGGCGGGGCGGGCTGCGTGCAGTCCCACCAGGCCGCGTAGCGGTGGACGATCGGCAGCTTGGAGTAGAAATTGTAGCCGAACTTGCGCGCCGCCGCGCGGTCCATCTGCGCCCCGGCCTCGGACGCGACCGCGCCGCCGTCCAGCTCGCCGAACAGCGCGCGCAGCTCGGCCACGCCGGTGCGCTCCGCCAGCCGGTTGACCACGCCCGCCGACAGGGTGAGCGTCTCGGTCGCGTCGCCGAAGTTCACGAACCGGTTGGGCGGCACCAGCGCCACGCCCGGCGGATAGGCGGCGATGTCGCGCAGGCGGGGCTGGGCCAGCAGGTCCAGCTCGCCATTCGAGATCTCGCGCAGCAGCTCGGCCACGGTGATCACGTACATCATGCCGTAATTCCAATAGCCGATGCCCTCGATCGAGCCGCCGTCGGCCTCGAACCCGGTGGCGAGGTACGCCTCGAACCCTTCCAGCACCAGTTCGAGCGCCTCGGCCAGCGTTTCGCGGTCGTTCTCCAGCCGCAGGAACGCCAGCCCGATCGAGCCGTTGCACACGCCGTTCCAGTTCAGCGCGCCCTTGAACCACCAGTGATCGCGCGCGTAGGCCAGGTACGGCTTGAAGATGTGGCGCTCCACCTCGTGGCGGATGCGCTGCCGCACTTCGGGCACCAGCGCGTCACCCACCAGGTACACCGTCTCGGCCAGGGCCGCGCCCGTCTCGGCGGCGAACAGGTCGATCGAGTCCGGCTCGCGGGTGAGCATGGTGTGCGCGCCCAGCGGCGCCGTCCGGACGCGCGGCGGGTCCAGCTCCCAATAATCCGGCCCCTGCTCCTCGTGCGCGGGCAGCACCCACGTCGTCTCCTCGCAGATGCTCCAGGCCACGTCGTGAATCGCGTCCAACGCCGGCGCGTCGCCGGTGACGAACTCCAGCACGGCGCGCGTCAGGGTGGCCCGCTTCAGGAAATACGGCTCCTCGTAGTGACGGCGCACGCCGGTGTGCTCGAACTGGCGGTAGAGGTTGTAGGTGAGCGGCGGGATCGCATCCCGGTCCGGGATTTCGCGCCGGATGCTGTCCAACAGCCGGGGCGTGGTGGGCGACCGGCGCACTTCCTCGCGCAGATCGGCGACCGGGCCCGGTGCGGCCAGCCACGCCTTGATCTGGTCTTTCGAAGGTCGATACACGTCAATGAACTCCTGTCAGTGACAGTTCTTCCGCAAAATGGCACGCCACGCCGTGCTCGTTCTCGAACTCGCGCCATTCGGGCACCTGCTCTTTGCAGATCGCCTGGGCGTAGCGGCAGCGTGGATGGAACGCGCAGCCCGGCGGCGGGTTGGCCGGGTTCGGCACGTCGCCCTTGAGGATGATGCGCTCGCGGCTGATGTCCGGGTTCGTCGAGGGCACTGCCGACAGCAGCGCTTCGGTGTACGGGTGCAGCGGGTTGACGTACAGCTCGTCCGAATTCGCCAGCTCGACGACCTTGCCCAGGTACATGACCGCGATCCGGTTGCTGATGTGCTGCACGACCGACAGATCGTGCGCGATGAACAGGTACGTCAGGCCGAGATCGTTCTGCAGGTCTTGCAGCAGGTTCACCACCTGGGCCTGCACCGACACGTCCAGCGCGGACACCGGCTCGTCGCACACGATCAGCTTGGGGCGCAGCGCCAGCGCGCGCGCGATCCCGATCCGCTGGCGCTGGCCGCCGCTGAACGCGTTCGGGTAGCGGTTCATGTATTCCGGGCGCAGCCCCACCCGCCGCAGCAGGTCGCCGACCTCGGCCTTGAGGTCGCTGCCGCGCTTGCGGGTGTGGATCACCAGCGGCTCGCTGACGATGTCCAGCACGGTCATGCGCGGGTTGAGCGACGAGTACGGGTCCTGAAAGATCATCTGAATCTCGCGGCGATAGGCGCGCAGCTCGCGGGGGCTCAGCGCGGCGAAATCGATCGCGCCGTTGGCGCCGGTCGCGGTGGGCGCCGCCTCGCCATAGTACAGGATCTCGCCGGCGGTCGGCTTGTAGGCGCGGACCGTGCAGCGGCCCAGCGTCGTCTTGCCGCACCCGCTCTCGCCCACCAGCCCCAGCGTTTCGCCGCGCCAGATGCCGAACGACACACCATCGACGGCGCGAACGTGCCCGACCACGTGCTTGAGCAGGCCGCGCTTGATCGGGAAGTACATCTTCAGGCCGTTGATGTCGAGCAGTTTAGTCTTGTCAGCCATGGTCAGCTCACCCTGTATACAGCGTGCAGCGCACGTAATGCCCCGGCTCGACTTCGACCAGCGGGACGCCCGCCGGGTCGGTGCAGGCCGCGTTCTTGGCCGCGGGGCAGCGCGGATGGAAGGCGCATCCCTGGGGCACGTAGAACGGGTCGGGAATCATGCCGGGAATCGGGTGCAGGCGGCTGCGCTCCCTGCGGCCCATCTCCGGCACCGACTGCATCAGGCCGACGGTGTACGGGTGGGCCGGGCGCTTGAACAGCGTCTTCCGGTCCGCGACCTCGACGATCTTGCCCAGGTACATCACGGCGATGCGGTCGGCCATCTCGTTGATCACGCCCAGGTTGTGGGTGATCATGATGATGGCCGACTCGAACTCGTGCTGGAGATGCCGCATCAGGTCGAGGATCTGCGCCTGGATGGTCACGTCGAGGGCGGTCGTCGGCTCGTCGGCGATCAGCACCGAGGGGTTGCACGACAGCGCCATGGCGATCATGGCGCGCTGGCGCATCCCGCCCGAATACTGGTGCGGGTACGACCGGATGAACTCGCGCGCGTTGCCGATGCTCACCGCTTCCAGCATGGTGATCGCGCGTTCTTCGGCCTCCTGCCGGTCGACGTTCTGGTGCAGGATGATCGATTCCATGATCTGGTCGCCGATGGTGTGCATCGGCGAGAGCGAGGTCATCGGCTCCTGAAAGATCATGGCGATTTCGTTGCCCCGGATCGACCGGATCAACTCGCCCTCAGGGTCGATCTGCGTCATGTCGACTTCGTCGCCGCTGCGCCTGCGAAACCAGATGCTGCCGTTGGCGATGCGCGCCGAGCGCTTGGGCAGCAGGCGCATGATGCTGTGCGCCGTGACGCTCTTGCCACAGCCGGACTCCCCCACCAGCCCCAGCGTCTCGCCGTTGCGCACGTTGAAAGTGACGCCATCCACCCCCCGCACGGTGCCGTCCAGCGTGCGAAAGTGGACTTCGAGGTCGGAAATTTCCAGGATGTTGTCTGGGTTCATGGCGGCCTCTAAATGGTGTAAGGGTCGGCTGCATCGCGAAGGCCGTCGCCCATGAAGCTGAAGGCCAGGATCACGATGACGATGACGATGGCCGGCGTGAACACCCACGGGTAGAGCGCCAGCGATTGCAGGTTCTGCGCTTCCTGGAGCAGCACGCCCCAACTGGTCGTGGGCGGCCTCAGGCCCAGGCCCAGAAAGCTGAGCGCCGTCTCCGCGATGATCATGGCCGGCATCGCCAGCGTCGCCACCACGATGATCTGGCCGAACGTCGCCGGGATCAGGTGCTTGAAGATGATCCGCGCGTCGCTGGCCCCGGCCAGCTTGGCCGCGATGACGTAATCGCTCTGGCGCAGCGCCAGCACCTGGCCGCGCAGTTGGCGCGCCAGCCACGTCCACCCGATCAGCGACAGGATCAGCGTCACCGCGAAATACGTCTTCGTCTGCGACCAGCCCGCCGGCAGCGCCGCGGACAGCGCCATCCACAACGGGATATCCGGGAAGGCGCGCACCAGCTCGATCAGGCGCTGCATGGCTTCGTCCACCAGCCCGCCGTAATAGCCGGAGATGATGCCGAGCGTCGTGCCGAAGACCAGGCTCATCAAGACGCCGACCAGCCCGATCGTCAGCGACACCTGGCTGCCCAGGATGATGCGCGAGAACATGTCACGCCCCTGCCGGTCGGTCCCCAACAGGCTGACGAGCCCGCCCGGCGCCTGGAAGAGATGAACGTCGGTTTCGAAAAGGCCCAGCAATTTGTACGAACTGCCTTTAGCAAAGAATTTGAGATAGATTTTTTCGTCGGTCGTCTGGTGGACGCGCCGCAGGCTCTCGTCGTAGCCGGACTCGATGCCGTAGACGAACGGGCGCAGCTTGCCTTCGTCGAACAGGTGGATGCGCTGCGGCGGCAGGTAAAGCTGCTTGGTGAAACGTGTCGTCAGCGAATAGGGCGCGATGAAATTGCCAAACGCCGCGACGAGGTAATAGAACACGACGATGACCATGCCGATGATCGCCGCCCGGTTGCGCCGGAAGCGCCGCCAGATCATCGTCCACTGCGACGCCGCATAGCGGGCTTCCTCTTTGGAAAGCTGCATCAGCTCGGCGTTGGCCTCGCGCGCGGCCTCGTCTTCGGCCAACCGGCGATACAGCTCGCGCAGCGTTGCGGACTGCTGATCGATCGGGCGTTGGGGGGTGGAGTTGGGTGTCTCGATCATGTATACACAATCCTCGGATCTAACCAGGCCAGAACCAGATCGGCGATGAGGTTCGATACCAGCAGCATCAGCGACATGATCATCAGGAACGTCCCGGCCACGAACATATCCTGGCTTTGCAGCGAGCGCAGGAACAGCGGCCCGGTCGTGGGCACGGACATCACCACGCCGATCAGGATCGACGAGGAAATGATCTTGGGCACCTCCATCGCCAGCACGCTCACCACGGGGTTCAGCGCCGACCGCACCGCATATTTGTTGATCACTTTTTTCTCTTTGAGGCCCTTGGCGCGCGCCGTGGTGATGTACTGCTTGTTCATCTCATCGAGCATGCCGTTGCGCATGATGCGCATCAACTGCGCCGTGCTCGCCAGCCCCAGGATGATCGCCGGCGGCCACAAATGCAGGAAGTAATCCCACGCTTTCGCCAGGGTCATCGGCTGGTTGATGAACTCCGGCGACTGGTCGCCCATAACGTCCAGGCCCAGCTTGATCCCGCCGATGTACATCCAGATTAGCGCGAGCAGAAACCCCGGCACCGACAGCCCCAAAAACGCCACCAGCGACAAGCCCGCGTCGCCGAGCGAATACTGGTGGGTGGCCGAGTAGATGCCGATGGGGACGGAGAGCGTGATCATCACCAGGATCGAGCAGAACCCCAGCAGAATGGTGTACCAGATCCGCCCCGAGATCAGCGGCCACACCGGGCTGGACCACTCGTACGAGTAGCCGAAATCGCCCTTCGGAAAGCCCTTGACCCACGTCCAGTACTGCACCAGGAACGGCTCGTCCAACCCGTATTTTTCCCGCAGAAGCTGCGCCTGCTCGTTCGACATGCCCCCGCCGCTGGTTCCCTGGACGGCTTGCAGCGTCGTGAGGTAGTCGCCGGGCGGAAGCTGAATGATAACGAACGAGATGAACGAGATGGCGATCAGCATCGGCACCATCGCTAACAACCGTCGAATGATAAAATGGACCATACACTCAACTCCGGGAGTAACCTGTCGGAAGGGGAGAGGGGCCGGGTGCTGATCCCCGCACCCGGCCAGAGAATCTCCAGGCGGATTACTCGCCGCCACCCTCGAAGTAGAAGGTCGCCGGTTCCAGCGTGCCGGGGGTCATGATGATCCAGTCCGCAGTGTGGACCGGGTCCACGTTCATGATGTTGTTCTTCACAACCACCGGGTTCGGGACCATGCCCGCCGTGCCCAGCGTCCACAGGTTCTCGGTCGACAGGCGGACGATTTCCTTGCCCAGTTCGACCTGGGCTTCGGGATCGACCGTGGCGCGATATTCGTCGTACAGCGCCATCGCGGCCTTGAACTCGTCGGTGGGCTCCAGGCCATCCGCGCCGCCCGTCTTGTACCAGATGCCGTAGGCAGGAGCCATCCACGAGCGCTCGTCGAACGGGAACTGGTAGATCGGGTCCACCATCGGGACCAGACCGCGGTCGGTCGACCAGGTCGAGATCATGACCTCGTTGCCGCCCGCGCGCGGCCAGAAGACTTCGCGCGTCAGGATCTCGAATTCGTTCTTCAGGCCGATCTCATCCCAGTACTGCGAGATCAGCTCGAGCGTGTCCGCCATGCCGGTGGCCGTGGCCGACGTCTCGATGACCAGCAGCAGGTCCGACCCATCGGGGAAGTTGTAGTACCCGTCGTTGCCCTTCACCAGCCCGATCTCGTCCAGCAGCGAGGTCGCCAGCTCCGGATCGTACTGGGCGTAGTAGTCTTGCAGCTCGGGGATGAAGTACGGCGAGTCGGGCACAACCGTGATCGTCTGCGGGGTGCCCTGGCCCAGGAACGCGATCTCGTTGATCACGTCGCGATCGATGGCGACGGACGTCGCCTGGCGGAAGCGCAGGTCCTGGAACAGTTCCCGGTAGTTATCCTCCGGGTAGCTCATGTTGAAGAACAGGGTCGCCGCAGAAGCCTGGGCCTGGGGCCACATCAGCATGTGATAGTCGTTGGCCTCGGCGTTCTCGAGGTACACCGGGTACTGGGCCAGGTCGATGCCGCGCGCCTGCATGGTCAGGTCGCCCGCAACGCCCATGATATTGATGCCCTCGACGCCATCGACGAAGTGATAGTACTGGTAGTCGATGTAGGGGAGCTGGTTGCCCTCGGTGTCAACCGCGTAGTAGTACGGGTTGCGCTCGGCGATCATCAGGGTCGTGCCGGCCTCGTATTCGGTGATCTTCCAGGCCGTCATGACCGGGCGATCGACGTTGTAGTCGAACGATTTTTCCTCGAACAGCTCGTAGGTGCCGGTGTCGCTGTATGCGGGGTGGAACTGCTCCAGGTAGTGCTTGGGCGCATAGAACCCAAAGCGCTCGAAACCGAGCGGCCACTGGTTGCCGTGGAAGGCCAGGCCCACCGTCTCGGCCAGACCGTTGGGCGCCGCGAATTTCAGCTTGATGGTCGAGTCGTCGATCTTCTCGAGCTCCATCGGCTCGCCGCCCACGATCCATTCGGAGTGAATGGCCGCCGTGATATTCGTGTCGTTCTCGATGGCTTCCCACCAGAAGATCACGTCATCGACGGTCCACGGCTCGCCATCCGACCACTTGAGTCCCTTACGGAAGAACAGGGTCAGCTCGGTGCCGTCTTCGTTCCATTCCCAGCGCTCGGCCAGGCCCGGCTCTACCGGGTCGGACGGATTGCGCGGCCAGCGCAGGGCCGGATCGTAGTTCACGCGGCCAAAGCAGTGGAAGTCGTTCACACCGCGCCACGCGCGATGCCAGATGCCGCCGTATTCGCCGACGCTCTCGAACGGTTCGACGACGCGCGGATTCTCCGGCAGGCGCTCCTCGACCGGAGGCAGCTCACCCGCCGCGACCTTCTCGGCCAGCATCGGAGCTTCTTGGTAACCGCCATCCTGCGCGCGCGCCGGGGACGTGTTGCCCAGCGCGGGCAGGGCCATCGCCGCAACCAGGGCAATGGAGAGCACGGTAATGAGCAAACGCTTATGAGACATTTTTTCTCCTCACCTAAGGCTTAAGTCTTTCTTTCCGAGATGGTACGTCTGTCAGGATATCGCGTTGGGTAGCCTCCTCTCTGCTGGTTGGCGAGCCCCAGGCCCACCGCGCCCGCTCAGGGCGCGCTCGCGCGAATGATGAGCTGTGGGCGAATGATGACGTCCTGGCAGCGCCCCGTGCAGTTGTGGATGTGATCCAGCAGCAGCCGCAGCGCCTGCCCGCCCAGCTCGGTCATGGGAATCCGGCAGGTGGTCACCGCCGGTGTGACCAGCGCCGCCAAAGGCGTATCGTCGAAGCCGGCGATCGCCACGTCGTCCGGCACCCGGCGCCCCAGGTCGGTGCACGCGTGCAGGGCTCCGATAGCACTCAAATCGTTGTAACAAAACAGGGCCGTGATTTCGGGATAGCGGCTCAGCAGATCGTGCGCCACCTCCCGCCCGGATTCGACGATCGGCAGGCAGGGCCGCTCCCACTCGGGGCGATGCGGTATCCCGGCGGCCTCCAGCGCGGCGCGGTAGCCGACCGCCCGCTGCTGCCCGCTGAAGGATCGCGCCGGGCCGGACAGGAATCCGATCTCGCGGTGCCCGCGGCTGATCAGGTGCTCGACGATCATCCGCCCGCCGCGCACGTCGTCGATCAGGACCGCGCCGAAGCGCGCTTCCGGGTCGCGGCGGTTGACCAGCACCACGGCGGAATGGCGCGCCAGGACGGTTTGCAGCTCGTTCTCTTCCAACCGCGAGCTGCACAGGATCACGCCGTCTACCCGTTTTTCTTCCAGAGATTGCAGCACGGCCAGCTCGCGCTGGGGGTCTTCCTCGGTGTTGCACAGGAAGACGCTGTAGCCTTCCTCAAAGGCGACCTGCTCCACCCCGCGCGCGACCTCGGAGAAGAAGGGGTTGGAGTTGTCGGGGACGACGAGGCCGATGGTGCCGGTGCGGTTGGTGACGAGGCTGCGGGCGATGTCGCTGGGCCGGTAGCCGAGCCGGTTGATCACGGTCTGGACGCGCTGGCGGGTGCTGTCGCTGATCTCGCCTTTGTTGTTGACCACGCGCGAGACGGTCATGAGGGATACGCCGGCCTCGGACGCAACATCGGCCATCGTAATACGCTGTTGAGGAACTTTAAGAGGCATTTTTAAAAAGTCCTGTTAACGCTAACGGGAGCGCTAACACCATCATATCATTAATTTACGCGGTTCTGTCAAGCAAGTGCCCCGCCCGCCGGTCAGTTGGCCGGTCGAAAAGGGCCGGGGTATATTGTGTCATCGAGCACAATCCGTTATACTAAGGGCGGGTTAGCGTTAACTCTAATCTAGCAGGGCCAAATGAAGCCTCGAATGGATGGGTTAGCGTTAACTCCACTTGAGCACAGTGTAGACTCACTTTTCCGTTTTGTCAACAGGATCGCGTCCCATGGCCCGCAAACGCGTCACCCTCGAAGACGTCGCCCGTGAAGCCGGTGTTTCGCCCATGACCGTCTCGCGCGTGATCAACAACACGGGCCGCATCAGCCAGGCCACCCGCGACCGCGTGCGCGAGATTATCATCGAGCTCGACTACCGCCCCAGCCGCGCCGCGCGCACCCTGGTCACCCGCAAAACCTACATGATCGGGCTGGTCCTGCCGGACATCACGAACCCCTATTTCGCCGAGATCGTCCAGGGCGTGGAGAACGTCGCCTGGCAGCGCGACTACAGCGTGCTGCTGGTCAACACCGACGAGAACACCGCCCGCGAGCAAGCCGCCCTCAGCCAGATCGAGGAGACGACCGTCGACGGGATCGTCGTGTGCGCCTCGCGCCTGCCGGACGACGTGCTGCTGCCCCTCATCGAGCGCCACCAGCACGTGGTCGCCGTCAACCGCCAGGTGCCGCACCACCTGGCGAGCGTGGTCCGCAGCCGGTACGCCCAGGGTCACCGCGCCCTGCGCGCCGCCGAGCTTCTGATCGAGATGGGGCGGCAGCGGATCGGGTACATCCGGCTGGCCCGCAGCGCGATCGCGGTCGAGGCGGACGAATTCGTGCGCGCCATCGAGGCCAGGGGCGTCCCCTCGTCGCCGGAATGGTGCGTCACCTGCGCGCCCAACTGGCGCGCCGGGTACGAGGCAGGCCGGGCGCTGCTGTCCAATCACCCCGAGCTGGACGCGCTCATCGGCGGCAACGACCTGGTCGCCCTGGGCGCGATGCGGGCGGCCATCGAGTTGGGCCGGCGCATCCCGGACGATCTGGCGGTCGTCGGCGGCGACGATATCCTGATGGCGAGCCAGGTCACGCCGGCGCTCACCACGTTTCGCTCGCCGAAGGTCGAAATCGGCACCACCGCGGCCCAGCTCCTGTTCAAGCGCATCGACGGCGACCCGAATTACTACGAGCACCTGTACGACGAGACGCTGGTCCGGCGCGCGAGCACGGGCTGAGCGGGGGCCGGGCACCGGTTGACACGGCACCAAAGAATCTATTACAATGGAATCAGCGCTCTAAGAGCGCTCTCAGAAATTAAACTTACTGAGGACCTTACTGATGGTGCCCAAGTCATCGTCTCCCAAACGCTCGATGAGCCTGGAAGACATCGCGGCCAGGGCCGGGGTGTCGCGCTCGACGGTTTCCCGCGTGATCAACAACGAGACGTACGTCAGCGAGCACACCCGCCGGCAGGTGCTGGCGGTCATCGAACAGGTCGGGTATGCGCCCAACCCCGCGGCGCGCGCCCTGGCGACCCAGCGCAACAACACGATCGGCCTCGTCATCCCCCAGGTTCCGCTGGTCCTCTTCGAAGACCCGTATTACTTCCCCACCCTGCTGCAGGGCATCTCGCGCATCGCCAACGCGCACGACTTCGCGCTGGTGCTCTCGCTCGGCGATTCCGACATGGACGAGGCGCGCTTCGCCCGGCGGATCATCGCCAACCGCCTGCTGGACGGCGCGATCATCGCCTCGGCGGCGCCGGACACGCCCCTGATCCCGCGCCTGTTGGAGGCGGATATGCCGTTCGTCCTGGTCGAGCGCCCCGGCCAGGAGAGCGACCGCATCAGCTTCGTCACCATCGACAACGTCGAGGCGGCCAGCCACGTCGTCCGGCACCTGATCGCGCTGGGCCGCCGCCGCATCGGCCTGATTACCGGCCACCTCGCTAACACCGACGCGCAGGATCGCCTGAAGGGCTACCGGCAGACGCTCGACGAGGCCGGAATCGGCGCCGACAACAACCTGATCGCCACCGGCGACTTCAGCTACCGGAGCGGCTACGACGGCATGCGCGCCCTGATCGAGCGGCGCGTCGATGCCGTCTTCGCGTCCAACGACATCACCGCGCGCGGGGCGCTGCAAGCCCTGCACGACGCCGGGCGGCGCGTGCCGGACGACGTGGCGGTGATCGGATTCGACGACCTGCCCACCGCCACGCAGGTCACGCCCCAGTTGACGACCGTGCGCCAGCCGATCGAGGAGAAGGGCGCCCAGGCGGCGAGCATCCTGCTCGACTTCATCGAGCACGGCTGTACCACGGCCTGCCGCGTCGTGCTGCCCACCGAGCTGGTCGTGCGCGCGTCGTGCGGCGCGGCCAGCGCCCAGGTCCGCAAGGCGTCCTGACGCGCGCGGGCGCAGCGTGGTTTCCCCCGGCGCCGGGCCACACGTCCGGCGCCGTTTTTGCCCTCCGGCGAGGCGTTGCAGATCGGCCCAATCTGCCCTATAGTTCTGGTGCGATCCCATTCACCAGCGAGGGAGCACCATGCCCGAAACAGCCGATCTGATCGTCCACAGCGCCGCCCAGATCGCCACCTGCGCCAGCCCGGACGGGCCCAAGCGCGGCGCGGCCATGCGCGACCTGGGCCTGATCGAGGACGGCGCGCTCGCCATTCGTGCCGGGCGAATCGCCGCCGTGGGGCCAACGCGGGACATCCGCGCCCGCTTCAGCGCGCCCCAGGCCATCGACGCGCGCGGCAGGGCGATCTGCCCCGGCCTGGTGGACGCGCACACCCACGTCGTCTACGCCGGGGACCGCATCGGCGAGTTCGAGCAGCGCATCGCGGGCGCGACCTACCTCGAGATCATGGAGGCGGGCGGCGGGATCGTGAGCACGATGCGCGCCACACGGGCGGCTTCCGTCGAGGCGCTGGCCCGCGACGCCGCCGCCCGGCTGGACGAGATGCTGCGGCTGGGCACGACCACGGTCGAGATCAAGACCGGCTACGGCCTGTCGGTCGAGGCGGAGATGGCGATGCTGGGCGCGATCGCGCAGTTGGCGGCAACCCACCCGGCCACGCTGGTCCCGACCTTTCTGGGCGCGCACGCCATCCCGCCCGAATACCGGGGCCGCGAAGACGCCTACGTGACGCTGGTCGTGGACGAGATGCTGCCCCAGGCGGCGGCGTGGTACCGGGACTCGACGTTTGCAGCGGACGGGGTGCCGCTGTTCGCCGATGTGTTCTGCGAGCGCGGCGCGTTCACGCTGGACCAGTCGCGGCGCGTGCTGGAGGCGGGCCGGGCGCTGGGCCTGGGTCTGAAGATCCACGCCGACGAGTTCACCGCGCTGGGCGGCGTCGGGCTGGCGGTGGCGCTGGGCGCGGCCTCGGTCGATCACCTGGACGCCACCACACCCGCCGACGTGGCGCGGCTGGCCGCGTCGGACACGGTCGGCGTCGTCCTGCCGGCGGTCAATTTCCACCTGGGCAGCCACCACTACGCCGACGCGCGCGCCCTGATCGACGCGGGGGCGGCGCTGGCGCTGGCGACCGACATCAACCCCGGCTCGGCGCCCTGCCCGTCGATGCCGCTGGTCATGGCGATTGCCTGCCGCTACCAGCGCCTGCTGCCCGCCGAGGCGCTCAACGCGGCGACGATCAACGCGGCGCACGCCATCGGCCTGGGCGACCGGGTCGGATCGCTCGAAGCGGGCAAAGCCGCCGACCTGCTGATCCTGAACACCGCCGACGTCCGCCACCTCGCCTACCAGTTGGGCGGGAACGTCGTCGAGCGCGTCATCAAGAACGGCGCTGTTGTGTAGCGTGTTTGCAGAGCCAAAGGACTTTGATCGTGGAAACCATTGTGCTTGATGGAAACAGTCTGACGATCGAGCAGGTTGTCGCCGTGGCCGAGGGCGTGCCCGGCGATCCGCGCGTGGTCATCGGCGACGCGGCGCGGGCCAGGGTCGCGCGGGCGGCGGACGCCGTCGCCCAACTGCTGGACGAGGGGCGCGTCGTGTACGGCATCACGACCGGCTTCGGCGCGTTCAAGAACCGGGTGATCCCGCGCGACCAGGTCGAGCTGCTCCAGCGCAACATCGTCGAGAGCCACGCGGTCGGCGTGGGCGACCCGTTCGACACGCCCACCACGCGCGCGATCATGCTGGTGCGGGCCAACACGCTCGCCAGCGGCTATTCCGGCATCCGGCCCGCCACGCTCGATGGGCTGGTCGGCCTGTTGAACGCGGGCGTGCACCCGGTCATCCCGCGCAAGGGATCGCTCGGCGCGAGCGGCGATCTCGCCCCGCTGGCGCACATGAGCCTGGCCCTGATCGGTGAGGGCGAGGCCGAATACCAGGGCGCGATCCTCCCCGGCGCCGAGGCGCTGGCCCGCGCCGGGCTCCAGCCGATCACGCTGGCGGCCAAGGAAGGGCTCGCCCTGACCAACGGCACCTCGGTGATGTGCGCGATCGGCGCGCTGCAAACCTACCACGCCGAGCGGCTGAGCCAGGTGGCCGACATCGCCGGCTGCCTGAGCCTGGAGGCGCTGCACGGCACGCCGCTGGCCTTCGACGCGCGCATTCACCGGCTGCGCCCCTTCCCCCGCCAGGTGGACTGCGCGGCGTATCTCCGCGCGCTGCTGGACGGCAGTGAGTTCGTCCGCGGCGACGATCCGACGAACGTGCAGGACGCCTACACCCTGCGCTGCATCCCCCAGGTGCACGGCGCGGTGCGCGACGCCATCGCCTATGCCCGGTGGGCGATCGACATCGAGCTGAACGCGGTGACCGACAACCCGTTGATCTTCATCGACGAGGACGGCGCGATCACCGTGCTCTCCGGCGGCAACTTCCACGGCGAGCCGCTGGCGATTGCGATGGACTACCTGGGCATCGCGCTGGCCGAGCTGGGCAACATCGCCGAGCGCCGCATCATGCGCCTGATCGACGAGGCGTCCAACACGCAGACGCTGCCCGCCTTCCTGACGCGCGAAGGCGGCCTGAACTCCGGCTTCATGATCGTGCAGTACACCGCCGCCGCCCTGGCGACCGAGAACAAGGTGCTGGCCCACCCCGCCAGCGTGGACACCATCCCCACCTCGGCCAACACCGAGGACCACGTCAGCATGGGCTGCACCGCGGCGCTCAAGCTGCGCGACATCAGCGCCAACGTCGAGCGCATCCTGGCGATGGAGCTGATGGCCGCCGCCCAGGGAATCGACTTTCGCAAGGAGACGGTCGGCGCGGGGGCGCGGCTGGGGCGCGGCACCCAACCGGCCTACGACCTGATCCGCCAGCACGTGCCGTTCATCCCGCGCGACACGATCATGTACGGCTACATCGAGGCGGTGCGGCGGCTGGTCGCCGAGGATCACATCGTCCGCGCGGTGAACCGCGCCCTCGAGCGCGCCTGACAGCCGGGCCGATCCGGTCTACGACGTCACACTCAGAGCCTCGCGCAGCGCCGCGACCACAGTGTCGATCTGCGCCTCGGCCAGTTCGGGATACAGCGGCAGGCTGAGGATCGTCGCGGCGGCGGCTTCGGCGTGCGGGAACTGGCCGCGCTGCCAGCCGCGATGGGCCAGCGCCGGCTGGAGATGCAGCGGGATGGGATAGTGGACGCCCGCGCCGATGCCGCGCGCGTTGAGCGCCGCCTGGATCGCGTCGCGGTCCCCCGGCACGCGAATGCAGTAGATATGATAGACGTGGCGCGCGCCCGGCAGCTCGACCGGCACCGTCACGCCGGGCACGTCCCGCAGGCGCGCCGTGTAGGCGGCGGCATGGCGGCGGCGCGCTTCGGTCCACGCTTCGAGGTAAGGCAGCTTGGCGCTGAGCACTGCCGCCTGGATCGCGTCCAGCCGCTCGTTATACCCGATCACGTCGTGCACGTTCTTCGCCGCGCTGCCGTGATCGCGCAGCAGCGCCACGCGCCGCGCCAGGGCCGGGTCGCGCGTGACGACGGCGCCCGCCTCGCCGTATGCGCCCAGGTTCTTGCCGGGGTAGAAGCTGAAACACGCGGCGGCGCCCCAGTGCCCGGCCCGGTGCCCGCCGTATTCGGCGGCGTGGGCCTGGGCCGCGTCCTCGACGATCGCCAGGTTGTGGCGGCGCGCCAGGGCAGCGATCGCGTCCATCGAGCCGATCTGCCCGTAGAGGTGCACCGGCACGATGGCGCGCGTCGCCGGGGTGATGACCGCTTCTACCTGGGCCGCGTCAAGGCAGTAGCTGAGCGGGTCGATGTCCACCAGCACGGGCGTCGCGCCGGCCAGCTCGATCGCCTCGACCGTGGCGACGAACGTGTGCGCGGACGTGATCACCTCGTCGCCCGGCCCAATTTCCAGGGCTTTGAGCGCCAGCACCAGCGCCGCCGTGCCGCTGCCGCAGCCGATCGCGTGCGGCGCTCGCTGGAACGCGGCCCAGGCCGCCTCGAAGTCGGCCACCGCCGGGCCGCCGACGAAAGCCGTGCTGGCGATGACGCGCGCGATGGCGGCGTCGATGTCCGGCTGGATGGCGGCGTACTGCGCTTTGAGATCGACCAGGGGGATGGGGGTCATTGGGCGGTCATTCATGCGGGAGCCAACCGGAGCGCGGGCTAACGGAACACGCCGGTCGGGTGACAGCCGATCTGGTCGCGCCGGGCCGCCGCTTCGAGGTCCTCGAATAGCTGGGTAAAAGCCGTATCCGGGGGATAATAACCCGCCTCGGCAAAGCCGCCCGCCACCAACTCGGCATTCACGAACACCTCGCCCACGTAGACGTAGCGCAGCAGGCGCCCGTAGCGGTCAGTGTTGCTCACGTCGCGGACCAGCGTCACGACCTGGTCGTCGACCAGCGCGGCGTTGGCCGCGGTCGCGTCGTCGTAGCACGGCTCGTCGCGCTCCGGCGTGTTGACGCCTACGTACCGCACGCGGTAAATCTCGGTCCCGATGCGCACGTCGATCGTGTCGCCATCGATCACGCGCGTCACGCGCCCGGTTTCGTCGCCCGCCGCCGGGCTGGGGATCGCGGTTGGCTCGGGGCCCGGATCGTCCTCAAACCATTCGGTGCACCCGCCCAACACGACCAGGGCCAGCCCCCACGCCAGCGCCAGCGCGCCTATTTTCGACCAAGACCGTTTCATGCTGCTCCTTGAGATTGTGTGAGATTGTGTCCACCGGCTGCCGAACCGCGCTCGCCTCATGCTAGCGCCGGCGGGCGTGCCGGGCCTCGCGCCGGACGTCGAGCTGGCGCATCCACAGCGGCGCCTCGGAGAACGAAAAGCTCTCGATGCCCTCTTCCTCTTCGCGCACCGCCTCGCGCCGCTCGATGGAGATGATCGCCGCCTTGACCCACAGCTCCAGGGTGCCGTAGATGATCCCCGCGCCGATCAACTGAAAGCCGAGCCCCTGGAAGAAATTCTCCACGTGGCCCTGGCCGATCCAGAAGAACGAGATCAGGCCAAAAACCGCCAACACCACCACGAACACGCGTATGATCGGCCTGGTCGCCAATCGAATCCGGTCCCTGCGTTCCGACATCACCGGCGGTGCCCCCTTGTCCTCCAGACGCGTACCCAGACAGGATAGCATAAAACCGGTCGGCCCGCTTGCCACTGCCTGTCCGGTCGCCAACGGGGTGCTGGACGCGCATCGAAAAGGTGGTATACTTTGGAATCGAACATTCGTTCTCTGTCCCAGGAGGAAACCCGATGAACAGCCTCATGCAACAACACGGCGACCTGTTCCGCTCTACCCAGGAGCTGCGGCGCGATATGCTCTCCGTGCTGGCCGATGACGATCTGGCCTACAAGCTGCCCGGCAACAACGTCACCCTCGGCGCGCTCTGCCAGGAAATGGGCGAGTTCCAGCAGTCCTACATCGACGGGTTCAAGCACTTCAAGCAGGACTACCAGTACCGCCACGCCGATCCGTCGGTCGCCACCAGCGTAGCGAGCCTGTCCGCGTGGTACGAGGCGCTCGACCGGGAGCTTAACGCCGTGCTCGAAGGGCTGGCCGAGGACGACTTGCAGAAGACCATCGACCGGGGCTATGGCTTTGCCCCAAGCGCAGCCCAGAATTTCCACGTCTACCGCGAGGCGCTGCTGATCTTCTACGCCAAGGCCCACCTCTTCATCAAGGCGCGGAACAAGAGCGTGCCCGGCAAGTGGCGCTGGTGGATCGGGGACCGGGCCGATTACGAGGAATAACCCGCCCACCCCGCGTCCTTTTTGAAGTCGGGCGCGAGTTGTGCTAAAATTCACAGTCACGCCGCCGGACCGGCAGCCCTTAGCGACCGGCCCGAAAGCGGGTACAATAGCATAATCAATCTTTCTCCGAGCGGTATGGCCTAAAACCCCAACAGGGTCATGGCGTGCCGCCGCCTCACCCAGCGGTGAGGAGTTCCTGCCGAGGCAGGAACAGGGTCGCGCGTGGAAACGCCGCGGCCTCCCGAAACCCCGGCCCGCCGGGGTGGACTTGGAAAGGAGAACCTGTGCCCGACACAACTATGCCTGTATGGTGTCGCCAGTTCTCCGCTGGCGACATTTGTTTTATGGGCTGGATTGGGCTTCCGGCGCGGGCGAGATCGTGCGCTTGCCTCCGACCCGGTCGGAGCGTTCCTCTGAGGAAGGATGTGATCGAATGTTGAAACGTATCGGAGTGTGGGCTGTCCTGGTGATCCTGTTGGTGGGCGGGACCGCCCCGGCGATCCATGCCCAATCCGGCGAGAGCCTGCGGGTGCTGGCGCTGGAATCCGCCCAGGCGCCGGTCGAGGCGTGGGCGGCGGCGTTCGCCGAAGCCGGCGGCGTGAGCGTGACGGTCGAATACGCGCCCACCAGCGACGCCGTGCTGGACCGCGCCGCCGAAGCGAACGTCCTCATCCTGGATGACGTCAAAACCGAGCCCGCGATCGCGTTCGAGTGCGGGTTCGTCAGCCGCGCTTACATGCTGCTGCCCGATCTCGGCGCGCGGGTCGTCGCCTCCAATTCGTGCGGCGGCGCGATGGATCCGCTCGACGAGGCCGCCGGGGCGCTGGCAGCCTTCATGACCGGGCCGGACGGCCAGCAGATCGCGATCGACCTGGGCCTGCTGCCCGCCATGGTCGAGGTGGTGGACCAGACCGGCGCGACGGTCAGCGTGCCGCAGCCGGTGCGGCGCATCGCCTCGCCGTACAGCGTCGCCACGTACTACGTCTATAGCGTCGGCGCGGGCGACCGGCTGGTCGCCGCCGGCTACCTGGGGGCGCGCGACCCGGTTGGCGCGGAAGCCATGCGCCGCCTCGATCCCAACTTCGACACGGTGATGAATGCCGTCTCGACGCTCAACCAGCAGGAAGCCAACATCGAAGAACTGGCCGCGCTCCAGCCCGATCTGCTGCTGACGAGCGCGCGCACCGACTGGCTGAATGCCGCCGGCGAGCTGGGCCTGCCCGTGATCCGCTTCGAGGGCGAATCGCCGGAGCTGCTGAAGGGCGCCATGACGCTGCTCGGCGCGGCCCTGGGGCCGGACGCAGCCCACCGCGCGGCGCTGTTCAACGCCTATTACGACGACACGCTGGCCGAGATTCTGGCCCAGACGCAGCCCATCGAGCCGCGCACCCGCGTGCTGTTCACCGGCACCGACCCGCTGCGCGTGGCCAGCGGCGCGATGTACCAGACGACGATGGTCGAGGCGGCGGGCGGCGAGTCGGTGAGCGCCGAGCTGAGCGGTTTCTGGAACGACGTCAACCTGGAACAGGTCGCCATCTGGAATCCGGACGCGATCTTCTACCCGCCCTACGGCGGCGCCAACCGCGAAGCCTTCACCGAATCGGCAGAGTGGGCCATCATTCCGGCGGTGGAGGCGGGCCGGGTGTACGGGCTGCCCAAGCTGGCCGCCCCGTGGGACACGCCGGTCCCGGACTCGATTCTCGGCATTATCTGGATGGCCGAAACGCTCTACCCGGACCAGGTCGCGCTCGACTGTGCGTCTGAGGCGATCACGTTCTATAACCTGTTCTACGATTACGCGATGTCCGAGGACGAAGCTCAGGAACTTTGCCAGTGATCCGTACGCTGAACCGCCGGCTGCCCGGCATCTGGGCGACCGCCGAGCGCCGCCAGTCGGCCCTCTTCTGGCTGATTTTGCTGCTGCCCGTCCCGCTGGCGATCTACACCATCGGCCTGGGCCGCTACGCGATCCCCACCGAGGACGTCGTGCGCGCCCTGGTCGATTACGCGACCGTCGGCGAGAACACCGGTACCCAGCCGGACCTGGCCTACAACATCGTGACGCGCATTCGCCTGCCGCGCATCGTCGCCGCGATGTTGATCGGCGCTAACCTGGCCGTCACGGGAACTGCCTTCCAGGGGATTTTCCGCAATCCCCTGGTCGATTCCAACATCCTGGGCGTGACGTCGGGCGCGGGCTTCGGCGCGGCGCTGGCACTGCTGCTGCTCCGCTCGTCGTTCGAGGTACAGATGCTGGCCTTCGTCTTCGGGCTGGTGGCGGTGATGCTGTCCTACTTCACCAGCCGCCTGTACCACACCGCGCCGCTGCTGGTGCTGACGCTGGTCGGCATCCTGGTCGGGTCGTTCTTCGCCTCGCTGACGTCGCTGCTCAAGTACGTGGCCGACCCGCTGGACACGCTGCCCGCCATCACCTACTGGCTGATGGGCGGCCTGACGGACGTCACCCGCGGCGACATCCCCATGCTGGCGGCGATCTCGTTCGGGGGGATGATCTTCCTGTGGGGCGTGCGCTGGCGGCTCAACGTGCTGTCGATGGGCGACAACGAGGCGCTGGCCCTGGGCCTGAACCCGACCCGCCTCAAGCTGATGATCATCGTGTGCAGCACGCTGATGACGGCGATGGCCGTATCGGTCGGGGGCGTGATTGGCTGGGTCGGGCTGGTGATCCCCCACGCCGCGCGGACATTGGTCGGGCCGGATCACCAGCGGCTGGTCCCGTCGACGATGGCGCTCGGCGCGGTGTTCCTGCTGTTGATCGATACCATGTCGCGCACCCTGCTCCCGGCGGAAGTGCCGCTCGGCGTGTTCACCGGCGTGGTCGGGGTGCCCTTGCTGCTGGTTATTCTGAGAGTGAACAAGACAGGATGGCGATGAACCCGCTTTTACGCGCAGAGACGATCTCCTACGCCTACACGCCCGGCGAGCCTGTGCTGCACGACGTCAGCCTCGCGGTGCCGCCCAGATCGACGGTGTACCTGCTGGGGCATAACGGCTGTGGCAAGACCACCCTGCTCGAGATCCTGAGCGGCGTTCGCCCGCCGGGCGGCGGCACGGTGGCGATCAACGGCGTCGACATCAGCCGCTTCCCGGCCAACAAGCGCGCCCAGCGGCTGGGCCTCGTCCCGCAGATTCACACGCCGGTCTTCGCCTATACGGTGCGCGAGGTCGTGCTGATGGGCCGCACGCCGCACCTGCGCTTCCTGGGCACGCCGGGCCGCCGCGATTACGAGATCGTGGACGCGGCCATCGAGCAGGTCGGGCTGGCGGCGCTGCGCGACCGGTCGTACACCGAGCTGAGCGGCGGCGAGCGCCAGCTCACGCTGATCGCGCGCGGGCTGGCCCAACAGACGGACGTGCTGCTGCTCGACGAGCCGACCGCCCACCTGGACCCTGCCAACCAGCATCACGTGCTGGAGACGGTGTGCGCGCTGGCCGAGCAAAACGTCGCCTTCGTGATCTCGTCGCACAACCCGAACAGCGCCCTGTTGTACGCCAGCCAGGTCGTCGTGATGAAAGCCGGGCGCATCGTGGCCGATGGGCCGCCGGAGCACGTCCTGACCGAGCCCGTCCTGTCCGCCGCCTACGAGATGCCGATCGACGTGATCTACGCCGGGCGCACGGCGCGCGCCATCCTGCCCCGGCGGACCAACGGTAACGGCCACCAGGCGGAGCCGCTCGACCCATTCGGCCCGCCCGAGGCCGCGCTCACGTCCGAACGCGAGCGGCGCGCGGCGAGCTAGGCCGCGCCCCGGCGACAGCGCTCAGCCGGTCACGACGCGACGTGCCAGCGCGTCATCGTGGTGGGGAATTCGCTCCAGGCGAAGACCTTCTCGACGCGCACGCCCCACACCGTCGGTCCGTGTCGGATCCCGTACTTGACCTCGTACGCGTCGTCGATCCGCTCTTGCAGCGCCGGATCGGCGACCTCCTCGACCGTGCCTTCGAGGATCACGACCTCGTCGCCGCTCTCCAGGTGGACGACAACCGCCGGGTTGGCCGCGATGTTGCGCGCCCGGCGCGTCTCGCGTCCCCCGCCGAAATACAGCGTCCCATCCACCCACACGGCCCACGTCGGCATCGCGTGCGGGCGCCCGTCCGGGCGGGTCGAGCTCACCCAGTAATTCCGGGCCGCCGCCAGCCGGTCCGTCACCCAGTCCCAGGTCAGCATGCCGGCCTCGTCGTCGGGGATCCCGTAGTCCTTCTGCGTCGCGGGGCGGGATCGAATCAGTTCGGTGGACATGGTACGACCTCCTTGCAGTCTCAAGCCCTTCTCACATCCTCAAGCCTGGGCCGGGTCTTTGAGCCGTTCGAGAAAATGCTTGCGCAGCTTGGCGACCTTGGGCGCGATCACCATCCGGCAGTAGCCCTGTTCCGGGTTGCGCACGTAGTAGTCCTGGTGATAGTCCTCCGCCGGGTAAAACGTGTCCAGCGGCGTCACCTCGGTGACGATCGGCGCGTCCCACACGCCCGCCGCGTCGAGTTCGGCGATGGCCCCCTCGGCGATGACGCGCTGCTCGCCGGTGTGGTAGAAGATCGCCGAGCGGTACTGCGTGCCCACGTCCGCGCCCTGGCGGTTGAGCGTGGTCGGATCGTGGATGGTGAAGAACACGTCCAGAATATCGCTGAACGTGATCACCGCCGGGTCGAACGTAATCTGCGCGACCTCCGCGTGCCCGGTCGTGCCGGTGCACACCTGCTGGTACGACGGCGACGGGACGTGCCCCCCGGCATAGCCGGACACGACGTCCTCCACGCCCTTCAGCCGGTCATAGACCGTCTCCAAACACCAGAAACACCCTCCGCCTAACGTCACGACTTCCACGGCTTGCATCCTTCCTCATACACGGGTCGACCCTGAGATTATACGAAGGCGCGGGGCGATAGTCCAAGCGCGATGTGACGCCCCCGCGTCGCGCCGAACTGAATCGCCCGGACGTCAAGCACTGCGCCCGGTTCGGCGCTAAGATAGGGATCAGATCGAAAACCAGGGCCACGAGCCGGAATGGAAAGACCATGAGCCAGACGATTCGTGCTGCTGCGGTGCAGATGCAAGCCGTGTTTGGCGATGTCGACGCCAACCTCGAACAGGTCGATCATCTCGTGCGTCGTGCCTTCAAAGGAGGCGCCGACTGGGTGATCCTGCCCGAGTTTTTCACCTCCGGCATCGGATTCCACCCGTCCATGCTCGATGCGGCCCGGCCTGCCGACGGGCCGCCCGCGCGCCTGCTGCTGGACCTCGCCCGCGAGTTCGGCGGCATGGTTGGGGGATCGTTCCTTGCCCAGCGCGGCGAGCAGATTTTCAACACCTTCGTACTCGCCGGTCCGGACGGCATCATCGGCTGTCACGACAAGGACCAGCCCACCATGTGGGAGAACTGCTACTACGTGGGCGGCAGCGACGACGGCCTGATCGAGACGCCGGTCGGGCCGATCGGGGCGGCGTTGTGCTGGGAGCTGATCCGGACGCGCACGGCGCGCCGTCTCGTCGGGCGTGTGCGGATGGTCGTCAGTGGAGCCTGCTGGTGGGGAATTCCGGAGGGCGCGCCGCCCGATCACCCGCTGCGCGCGCAGAATCTGGCACTGCTGCAAGCGGCCCCGGTAACGTTCGCGCGCCTGCTGGGTGTTCCGCTGGTCTTCGCCTCACATGCGGGCACGTTCGACGCCTACCGCCCGCCGGAGGAAACCCTGCTCCAGACGCGCCCTTACATGGGTGAAACGCAGATCGTGGATGCGACCGGGAGCGTCCTGGCCCGCATGGCGCGCGAAGATGGCGCGGGATTCGTCCTGGCCGACGTCGTGCCCAGCAGTGTGGATGCTCCCCGCCCGCCGATCCCGGACCGGTTCTGGATCCCTGAGCTGCCCGAGCCTTTCCTGAACGCATGGACCACTCAGAACGAGCATGGCGCGGCCTATTATCGCGACGTAACACTGCCCTATCGCCAGGGGCACGGGCGTGCCTGACGCCGCCAACCTAACCCTGTTCTGCTCGACTCGCCCCAAATAAAAGCCGCCTGCGCCGATCTCGGGTACAATAGCACCAGTAGAACGCCATCGCCGGCTGGCCCCAGCGCCGTCTATCGCCGGATATTGCGGACAACAGGAGCGAACCTCTCGTGATCGGCACGCAAACTCTCCCCAGACAGTTCAACTGGCGCCCCTTCTTCCAGAAGTACGGATTGCTGATGTCGCTGCTGCTGCTGTGCCTTGCGCTCAGCGTGGCGTCGGACCGGTTCCTGACCAGCGACAACCTGCTCAACGTGCTGCGCCAATCGTCGATCAACGGCATCATCTCGATCGGGATGATGATGGTCATTTTGACGCGCGGGATCGATCTGTCGGTGGGCTCGGTCCTGGCGCTGTCGGCGGTCATCGGCGCGGATATGCTCAAAAACGAGGGGATGCCGGTCCTACAGGCGATCGGGATCTGCCTGCTGGTCGGCGCGGCTGCCGGCGCGGTGAACGGCTTCCTGGTCAGTTGGGTGAATATCCCGCCGTTCATCGCCACGCTGGGCATGATGACCTTCGCCCGCGGCGCGGCCAAGTTCTACACCGACGGCCAGCCGATCACCGGGCTGGACAGCCTGGGCCAGGGGTTCCGCTACCTGGGCACGGCGGAGGTCGGCCCCATCCCGATGCCGATCATTGTGGCCGGGCTGGTCTTCCTGGGCGGCGCGGTCCTGCTCAATCACGTGCCGTTTGGCCGGTTCATCTTCGGCCTGGGCAACAACGAAGAGGCGGCGTATCTCTCCGGCCTGCCGGTGAACCGGATCAAGCTGTTCGTGTACATGGCCGCCGGGACGCTCTCGGCGCTGGCCGGGATCATCCTGGTGGGGCGGCTCAACTCCGCCCAGCCCACCGCCGGCGAGATGTACGAATTCGACGCGATCGCGGCGGTCGTCGTGGGCGGCACCAGTTTCGACGGCGGCGAAGGCACCGTCATGGGCACCCTCATCGGCGTGCTGATCATCGGGATCATCAACAACGGCCTGAACCTGCTCGACGTGTCGGCATTTTACCAGGACATCACCAAGGGCGCGGTGATCGCGCTGGCGCTGCTGCTGCACCGCGCCATTCGATAAGCCTGTATTAGCCTGTATAATGTATCAAGGAGGTGACCGAGTCCAAAGCCGCGTTTCATCTCTACACTTCCCTGGCCGGAGATTGTGTTCTTACAGGAGGAAAGACAAGAATGTTCCGTAAAAGCATGTTGTTTGTCCTGATCGTACTGCTGGCCGCTTTCCCGCTGGGCGCGCTCCACGCGCAGGACGATGGCTACACGCTCGGCCTGTCGCTCTCGACGCTGAACAACCCGTTCTTCGTCACGCTGCGCGACGGCGCGCAAGCCGCCGCCGACGAGCTTGGTGTCGAGCTGATCGTGCTGGATTCGCAGGACGATCCCGCCACCGAAGCGGCTAACATGGAAGACCTGATCGCGCAGGGCGTCGATGCGATCCTGGTCAACCCGACCGACACCGACGCGATCGTGCCGTCGATCCTGGCCGCGAACGACGCCGGGATCCCCGTCTTCACGATCGATCGCGGCGCGGCGGGCGGCCAGGTCGTGAGCCACATCGCGTCGGATAACGTGGCCGGTGGCCGCATGGCCGGCATGTTCCTGTGCAACGCGATCGGCGGCGAAGGCCTGGTCGTCGAGCTGGAGGGCATTCCGGGATCGTCGGCGGCGCGCGACCGCGGCGAGGGCTTCAACGCCTACACCAGCGAGAACTGCCCCGATATCGAGGTCGTGGCCCGCCAGACGGCGAACTTCAACCGCGCCGAGGGCCTGACCGTCTTCGAGAACATCCTGCAGGCGCAGGACCAGATCGACGGCGTCTTCGCGCACAATGACGAGATGGTTCTGGGCGCCATCGAAGCCGCCACGGCGGCGGGCCGCGCCGAGGACATCGTCTTCGTCGGTTTCGACGCGGTGAACGATGCCGTGACCGCGGTGAACGAGGGCCGCCTGGCGGCGACCGTCGCCCAGCAGCCCGCGCTGATGGGCCGGTTGGGCGTCGAGCGGTCCGTGGCGTACCTGAACGGTGAAGAGGTTGCTGTGTCGATCCCGGTTGACCTGCGCATCGTGCAGAAGCTGACGCTCGGCCTGTCGCTCTCGACGTTGAACAACCCGTTCTTCGTCACGCTGCGCGACGGCGCGCAGGCGGCTGCCGATGGCCTGGGCACCGCCGAGCTGATCGTGCTCGACTCGCAGGACGATCCCGCGACCGAGGCGGCCAACATGGAAGACCTGATCGCGCAGGGCGTCGATGCGATCATGGTCAACCCAACGGATGCCGACGCGATCGTGCCGTCGATCCTGGCCGCGAATGACGCCGGGATCCCCGTCTTCACGATCGATCGCGGCGCGGCGGGCGGCGACGTGGTGAGCCACATCGCGTCCGACAACGTGGCCGGTGGCCGCATGGCGGCTGAGTTCCTGTGCGGTGCGCTGGGCGGCGAAGGCATGGTCGTCGAGCTGGAAGGCATCGCCGGGACGTCGGCGGCGCGCGACCGCGGCGAGGGCTTCAACGCCTACATGAGCGAGGAATGCCCCGGCGTCGAGATCGTGGCGCGCCAGACGGCCAACTTCAACCGGGCCGAGGGCCTGACCGTCTTCGAGAACATCCTGCAGGCGCAGGACCAGATCGACGGCGTCTTCGCCCATAACGACGAGATGATCCTGGGTGCGATCGAGGCCGCCACGGCGGCGGGCCGCGCCGAAGACATCGTCTTCGTCGGTTTCGACGCGATCGATGACGCGGTGGCCGCGGTGGAAGCCGGCACGCTGGCCGCGACCGTCGCCCAGCAGCCCGCGCTGATGGGCCAGTTGGGCGTCGAGACGACCGCCGCCTTCCTGGCGGGCATGGGTGTCGAGGCGTACATCCCGGTCGATCTCATGCTCGTCACGCAGTAACCTGAGCTAATGCGGCTGTGCGGGTGCGTGGGCGCCTGCACAGCCTTTTTCATGTATAAGAGCCGTATGGACCAGACACCTCTCCTCCAGATGCAAGGCATCAGCAAGTCGTTCCCCGGCGTTCAGGCGCTGAAGGATATCGATCTGACCGTCTATCCCGGCGAGATCCTGGCGCTGGTCGGCGAGAACGGCGCGGGCAAAAGCACGCTCATGAAGATCCTCAACGGCGTCTATTCCGCCGACGAGGGCGCGATCACCTGGCAGGGGCAGCCGGTGGCGATCCACTCGCCGCACGACGCCCAGGCGTTGGGCATCAGCATGATCCACCAGGAACTGGCGCTGATCCCGTACCTGGACGCGGGCAAGAACATCTACCTGGGCCGCGAGCCGCAGGGCGCCATACCGGGCACCGTTCACTGGCGCAAGCTCTACCAGCAGGCCCAGGCGGACCTGGCCGAGCTCGACCTCAAGCTGAACGTCCGCACGCCGGTTCGGTTTTTCTCCATCGCCCAGCAGCAGATGATCGAGGTCGCCAAGGCACTCTCGATCGACGCGCGGCTGATCGTGATGGACGAGCCGACCTCCTCGCTGACCGATCGCGAAGTGGACACGCTGTTCAGCCGTATGCGGAGCCTGCGCGAGCGCGGCGTGTCGATCGTCTTCATTTCGCACCGGCTGGAAGAGGTGCGAGCCATCTGCGACCGCGTGACCGTGCTGCGCGACGGCATCCTGGTCGGCACACACCCGGTCGCCGAGGTCACCACCGAGGACATCATCCGCATGATGGTCGGGCGCGAGGTCGGCCAGATGTACGAGCGCCGCAACCGCGCGGCGACGGACGGCGTCGTGCTCGAAGTGCGCAACCTCAGCCGGGGCGACCGCGTGCGCGACGTCAGCTTCGCGCTCCGCCGGGGCGAGATCCTGGGCGTGGCCGGGCTGGTCGGCGCGGGGCGAACCGAGCTGGCCGAGACGATCTTCGGCGCGCACCCGGCCACCGGCGGCGAGATCCTGCTGGAGGGCGAGCCGGTCCACATTCGCCGCCCGCAGCAGGCCATCCGCAGCGGGATCGGCTTCGTGCCGGAGGATCGCAAGCGGCAGGGCCTGTTCCTGGGCATGTCGGTCGCGGCCAACGTGGTCATGGCGATCCTGCGCCGGCTGACGCGCCCGGTGCTGATTCGCTGGCCGCGCGTCGAGGCGATCACCCGCGAGTCGATTCAGCGGCTGGACATCCGCACGCCGTCCCAGGCGCAGCGGGTGCGCAACCTGAGCGGCGGCAACCAGCAGAAGGTCGTCATCGCCAAGTGGCTGACGCTCGATCCCAGGGTGCTGATCCTCGACGAGCCGACGCGCGGCATCGACGTCGGGGCCAAGGCCGAGATCTACCGGCTGATGCACCAGCTCGCCGAGCGCGGCGTGGGCATCATCATGATCTCGTCCGAGCTGCCCGAAGTGCTGGGCGTGAGCGACCGCATCCTGGTGATGCACGAGGGCCGCCTGGCCGGTGAGTTCGACGCCCGGACCGCCACGCAAAACGACCTGATGAACGCGGCGACCGGCACCACATTGAACAAGGGGATGAACCCGGCATGACCCCGTCGACCACGCTTTCCTGGCAGGTGACGCTCGGCAACGTGCTGCGGCGCACCGCCGTGCTCTTGTTCCTCATCGCGCTGGGGCTTTATTTCTCATCCGAATCCGAGCAGTTTCTCACCGAGCGCAACCTGACCAACATCGCCCAGCAAAACGCGCACGTGATCATCGTCACCATCGGCATGACGCTCACCATGCTCGTCGGCGGGATCGACCTGTCGGTCGGGTCGGTCGCGGCGTTGGGCGGCGCCGTGTCGGCGGGCCTGATCGTGCGCGAGGGGCTGCCCATCGAGGCCGCCGTGATCCTCACGCTGGCGATGGGCTTCGGCATCGGGTTGACCAACGGCGCACTGGTCGTCTTCGGCAAGCTGCCGCCCTTCGTCGCCACGCTGTCGATGATGGGCGTCGCGCGCGGGCTGACACTGCTCTACACCAACGGCAAGCCGATCTCCGGCATGGGCGAAGCCTACACCCGCTGGGGCCGCGACCGGCTGAGCGTGCCCGTCGTGGGCGATGTGCCCCTGCCGGTGATCGTGGCGCTGGCCGTGGTGCTGCTGGCGCTGCTGCTGCTCACCCGGACGCGCTTCGGGCTGCACATTTACGCCGTGGGCGGCCACCAGGAAACGTCCCGGCTGGCCGGCGTGCCGGTGAGCCGCGTCCAACTGCTGACCTACGGCATCAGCGGGATGTTGGCCGCGCTGGCCGGGATGCTGCTCGCCGCCCGGCTGTATTCCGCCCAACCGCAGATGGGCGTCGGCCTGGAACTGGACGCCATCGCCTCGTCGGTGCTGGGCGGCGTGAGCCTGTTCGGCGGCGTGGGCAACGTCCCCGGCGCGGTCATCGGCGGCCTGCTGATCGGCGTGCTGGGCAACGGCATGAACCTGCTGCGCGTGGCGTCGTACCAGCAGCAGATGATTCAGGGCATCGTGCTGGTGGTGGCCGTCACCGTCGATATGTACACCAAGCGGCTCGAACGGCGCTGAGCCGTTCCCGGCTCGCGGAGGCGCGCGGCCCGTCCAGCACAGGCGGGCCGTTTTCTTTGCGATTCGCCACCCCCGGGGGCCGCAAATCTGTTAAAATCCGCGTGATGGCGGATGCCTCGTTCATCTGGAAGGCGAGAATGTGACATGGACAAGATCACGATCCACGATATCCAGGCGAAGAAAACGCGCGGCGAGCCGATTACAATGCTGACCGCTTACGACTACCCCACCGCCCTGCTGCTCGAGCAGAGCGGCATCGACGTGATCCTGGTCGGCGATTCGGTCGGCATGGTCGTGCATGGCCTGGAGAGCACGCTCCCGGTGACGATGGACATGATGGTGCTGCACTGCCGCGCCGTGCGGCGGGGCGCAGCGCGCGCGCTGGTGATCGGCGATATGCCGTTCATGAGCTACCAGTTGGGCATCGATGACGCCAAACGCAACGCGGCCCGCCTGCTGGTCGAGGGGGGCGCGGATGCCGTCAAGCTGGAAGGCGGCGCGCACATGGCGCCCACCGTGCGCGCCCTGGTCGAGATCGGGATCGCGGTGCAGGGGCACATCGGCCTGACGCCGCAGAGCGTCAGCCAGATGGGCGGCTTCAAGGTGCAGGGCAAGTCGGTCGCCGCCGCGCGCAAGCTGATCGACGACGCGCGCGCTCTGGAGCGCGCCGGGGCGTTCAGCCTGGTGCTGGAGGGCATCCCCGCGCGGCTGGCGGGCCTGATCACGCGCTCGGTGAGCATCCCCACGATCGGGATCGGCGCCGGGGCGGCATGTGATGGGCAGGTACTGGTCACGCACGACCTGCTGGGCCTGTTCGACCGCTTCACGCCCAAGTTCGCCAAACAGTACGCGGACCTCGCCGGCGCGATGCGCGCCGCGTTCGACGCCTTCCGCGCGGACGTCCAGGCGCGGGCCTTCCCCGCCCCGGAGCACGAATTCACGCTGCCGGACGACGTCTGGGACGCGATCGCCGCCAGTGACAGCGACAACGGAGGTTAGCCATTCGCCTCGCCATTTTCGGGATCGGCGCGATGGGCTGCCTGCTGGGCGCGCGCCTGAGCCCTCACGCTGACGTGACGCTCGTCGGCACGTGGCCGGACCAGCTTCGCGCCCTGGCCGCCGGGCCGCTGCGCGTGGTCGAGCCGGACGGCGCCGAGCGCCGCGTCCCGGTGCGCGCCACCGGCGACCTGGACGCCGTCGCCCCGGTCGAAGTCGCGCTGATCGTCACCAAGACGCCCAAGACCGCCGCCGCCGCGCGCGGTGCGGCCCGCATCCTCAAACCGGGCGGGCTGGCGATCTCGCTGCAAAACGGCGCGGGCAACCGCGAGGTCCTGGCCGGGATCGTTGGCGACGAGCGCGCGGCGGTGGGCGTGACCACGCTCGGCGCGACGACGGAAGGCCAGCCGGGACTTGTGATCGCCGGCGGGACGGGCCCCACCACCCTGGCGGCGCGCTTCCCCGGCGACCCGGCAGTGGCGGCGCTCGCGGACCTGTTCCGGCGCGCCGGGCTCGAGGTGCGCGTGGTCGAGGACGCCTCGGGCGCGATCTGGGGCAAGCTGGCGATCAACGCCGCGATCAACCCGCTGACCGCCCTGCTCGGCGTGCGCAACGGCGCGCTGCTCGAGTCGGGCTGGGCGCGCCGGATGATGGCCGCCGCCGCGCGCGAGGTCGCTGCCGTCGCCGCTGCCCAGGGGATCGCGCTGCCGTTCGACGATCCCGCCGCCGCAGCCGAAACGGTCGCCCGGCGGACCGCCGCCAACGTGTCCTCGATGCTGGGCGACGTGCGGCGCGGCGTCCCGACCGAGATCGACGCGATCTGCGGCGCGGTGGTGCGCGCGGGCGAGATGCACGGCGTCGCCACGCCGGTCAACCGGACCTTACACGCGCTGGTCAAAGCGCTCGAAGACCTGTACGCCAATCGAGGACTGTGAACCATGTTCGTCACCAAGACCATCGAAGACGTGCGCGCGCGCCGCTGGGCCAACCCCGGCCAGAGCTGGGGTCTGGTGCCGACGATGGGCACGCTGCACGAAGGGCATCTCTCGCTGGTGCGCCGGGCGCGGGCCGAAAACGACCGCGTGGGCGTCAGCATTTTCGTCAACCCGATCCAGTTCGACCGCCGCGCCGATCTGGACGCCTATCCCCGCCAGCTCGAGCGCGACTGCGCCCTGCTCGAAGCCGAGGGCGTCGATCTCGTCTGGGCGCCGGACGAAACCACCGTGTACCCGCCCGGCTTCCAGACCTACGTGACGGTCGAGGACGTGACGAAGGTGCTCGAAGGCGCGGCGCGGCCCGGCCACTTTCGCGGCGTGACGACCGTCGTCGCCAAGCTGTTCAACGTGTTTCAGCCCACGCGCGCCTACTTCGGCCAGAAAGACGCCCAGCAGGCGGCGGTCATCCGCCAGATGGCCCGCGACCTGGCCTTCAACCTGGCGATCGTCGTCTGCCCGATCGTCCGCGAGCCGGACGGGCTGGCGATGAGCAGCCGCAACCTGCTGCTCAAGCCCGGCGAGCGCCCGGCGGCGCTGGTGCTCAAGCGGGCGTTGGATGCAGCAAGCGCGGCGTGGGAAAGCGGCGAGCGCGACGGCGAGCGCCTGCGCGCCATCATGCGCGACGTGATCGCCGCCGAGCCGCTGGCCCGCCTGGACTACGCCAGCGCGGCGGACCCCGTCACGCTGGCCGAGATCGACGGCGAGGCGAACGCGGCGCTGTTGAGCATGGCCGTGTTCGTCGGCGATGTGCGCCTGATCGACAACACGCTGCTCGGCGCCGCCCAGCCGGAATGACACCCACAGGAGAACGGTTGCTATGCTGGTTTCTATGGTCCGTTCCAAACTGCACCACGCGCGAGTGACCGACGCCAATATCGAGTACGTGGGCAGCATCACCATCGACACCGACCTGTTGGACGCGGCCAGAATGGTCCCCTACGAGCAGGTGCTCGTCGTGGACGTCGACAACGGCGCGCGGTTCGAAACGTACATCATCCCCGGCGAGCCGGGCAGCGGGACGATCCAGGTCAACGGCGCGGCGGCGCACCTCGTCAGCCGGGGCGACCGGCTCATCGTCCTGGCCTTTGGGCTGGTCGAGTTCCCCCCGCCCGCCGCGTGGACGCCGCAGGTGGTCGTGCTGGGCCGCGACAACGCCATCGAGTCGATCCTCTCCGAAGGTCGCTACGTGTGACATCCGGCGGGATGGTGAGCCGCCCTCGCCGTCCCGCCGCCCATTTCCCCTTTGTGCCCAGGCGCGCGCATGCGAGACGCTCCGGGTCGCTGCCCAGGTCCGCGACAGCGCGACAGCGAAAAATTGACACACGTGCGATTTGCAATATATTAGATATGGATATATATAAAAATAAATAGTGAGACGTCTGGTTCCCCAGGCGCTTCCCACAGCTTTCCACACCAACACCATCGTCAAACCAGGAGGAAGGAGTGGCGCCCCCCCGTGAACGATCTCCGCTGATCTCTTGTGTATCGTTTATGAATAGTATGCTGAAAGGGTTTCCCGATCATGCAAACGTCACCACTTGCACGCCTTATCGTGATTGTACTGCTCGTCTCGCTGGTCATCCCCGCAACCACCCTCGCCCAGGACGACACGCCGCCAGCAAAGGCGACGAGCGAAGATGCCGTCAAGGTCAACCTGCTCTTCGTCGGCGCGCATCCGGACGATGAATCCGGCGCGACGGCGACCCTGGCCCGCTACGTGCTCGATGGAGGAGCCAAAGCCGCAGTAGCCACTGCCACGCGCGGCGAGGGCGGCGGCAACGCGGTCGGGCGCGAACTGGGCCCCTCGCTGGGCATCATTCGCGATTACGAAGAGCGCATGTCGCTGGGTATGCTGGGGATCAACCAGTTGTATCCGCTGGGCGAGGAAGACTGGGCCTATACCACCAGCGCCTCGGCCACCGAACTGGCCTGGGGGTACGAAGAGCCGCTCGGCAACATCGTGCGCCTGTACCGCGTGCTCAAGCCCGACGTGGTCATCACCATGAACCCCTCACCGCGCGGTCATGGTCACCACCAGTACATCGCCAAGCTGGCGACAGAGGCATTTTTCCTGGCCGGCGATCCGAACGCCTTCCCGGAGCAAATCGAGCAGGAGTTCATCGAGCCCTGGCAGCCCAAGAAGCTCTATTATGCCCTGGCCTATGGCAGCGCGGGGCTGGCGGTGAGCGTCGAAGTGCCCACCAATGAGTTCTCGCCGTCGCAGTTCATGACCTACGCCGAGCTCGAATCCATCGCGTTGGGCCAGTATCGCAGCCAGGGCTGGAGCGCATCACTGCCCCCGTCGGGCCGCGGGCTGAATCCGGAAACCTTCACGCTGGCCGCCAGCGTGCTGCCCATGCCGGAGACCGAGACCAGCCTGTTGGCCGGCATCTTCGAGGGCGTGGATCACGCGCCGGCCAATGTCGAGCTGGAAGTTCGCCCATCCGATTTCTACGTCAGCCAGGGCGGCGAAGTCATGGTCGATGTCGTCTTCCGCAACTTCAGCGAGATCGACCTGATGGACCTGAGCCTCAGCCTGAGCGCGCCTGATGGCTGGACGGTCAGCGAAGCCAGCGCGCCGGCGGATGTCCCCGTCGGCGAGTCGTTGAGCGCTTCGTTCACCGTCTCCGTGCCGCAGGACGCGGACGTGACCGATTTCCAGACGCTGGTGGGCCGCTTCGATGCGGTCGACGGCGACGCGGTGCCGCGCTATGCCAGCACGCGCACGCTGCTGCAGGTCACGCCCCCCGTATCGGTCGAACTCCAGCCGATCGAGGCCGTGCAGATCTACCGCGAGTGGACCCAACGCAATAACGTCGAGCACCTGATCCGCCTGGTGCCCGCCGAGATCGCCATCGGCGCCGGCGAGACGGGCGCGATCCCCGTGATCCTCAACAACCGCTCCGATGCCGAAACCGAGGTAACGGTCGCGCTCTCGGTGGACAGCGACGCCGTCACGCTCGACGCGGCGGAACAGACGGTGAGCGTTCCGGCGGGCGAGACCGTCGTGGCCGACTTCATGGCGACCGTGCCCGCCGACATGGCGCAGGGCAGCTTCGAGATTGCCGTGGATGCCACATACGAAGGCTATGCGCTGAGCGATGCCGGCACGCTGCAAATCGTGCCGACGCTCTCCGTGCCTGCCCTGGCCGAGGCCCCGACCATCGACGGCGATCTGAGCGAATACGCCGATCTGCCCGCCCACGACATCCCCTTCGACCGCCTGTGGGAAGGTGAAACGACGGATGAAGGCGACCTCACCGCGACGTTCAAGGTCGGCTATGACGACGCTTTCCTTTACGTCGCGATCGAGGTGATCGACGACGTCGTCGTTTCGAACATCGCCCCCAACGACATCAAAGGCCACTGGCGCAGCGACTCGGTCGAGATCACGGTTGACCCGCACGGCCCAGGCGCGAGCGAAAACACACTGACCACCTTCAAGACCGGCATCTTCCCGTTCGACACCGAGGGCAACGTGCAGGCTGAGCGCGACGCCGACGCCAACCAGGGCATCATCAGCGAAACCGCCCCGGACATGCAGGTCGCGTCCGCGCACACGGATACCGGGTACATCCTCGAAGTGGCGATTCCCTGGAACGCCGTCCCCGGCGAGGTGGCGCCAGGGGACGCCATCGGCTTCAACATCTTGCCGTACGACTGCGACAAGGCTGACGCAGCCGTTGGCGAGAACTGCAACGAAGCCCGCACCGGCTGGAGCGCCTGGGGTTCGATCCAGGGGACACCGCGGCTGTGGGGCCACGCCACTCTCGAGCAGTGATCATCTGACAGAACCCTGGGGGTATGGTACCATTGTCATACTCCCAAGGTTCGTTCTTTAACCAACGAAAGGATATTACGGACAATGAAATCGAAGCGCAGTGTGATTTTGTTGACGATTGTCGCGCTGCTGGTCGCGCTGGCGCCCGCCGCGGCCCAGGACGAGGTCACCCTCGTCGTGTGGGACAACTGGACGCGCGACGCCGAGCAGGCCATGATCGAGCAGCTCAACGCCGAATTCGAGGAAGCCAACCCCGGCGTCACCATCCAGCGCGAAGCCTACGACACCAGCGACCTGACCGACATCCTGCCGCTGGCCCTGTCGGAGAGCGGCGGCCCGGACGTCGCCATGATCAACCAGGGCTTCACCGGCATGGGCGCGCTCGTCGAGGCGGGGCTGCTGCTGCCGCTGGATGACTACGCCGCCCAGTACGGCTGGGCTGATCGCTACGCCGAGGGTCTGCACGCCCGCAACCGCTTCACCGAAGACGGCGCCACGTTCGGCGAAGGCAACCTCTATGGCGTGTCGAATACTGCCGAGGTCGTCGCCGCCTACTATTGGAAGTCCGATTTCGAGGAACTGGGACTGTCGATCCCGCAGACGTTCGCCGAGTTCGAGGCCATGCTCCAGACCATCAAAGACGCGGACAAGACCCCGATCGTCTTCGGCAGCCTGGACGGCTGGCCCGCGATCCACACCTGGGGCGCCATCCAGCACGCCTACGCGACACTCGACGAACTGGACGCGTTCATGTTCCGCCGCGAGGGCGGCACGTTCGACACCGAGTCCAACCTGGTTTCCGCCCAGAAGATGGTCGAGTGGATCGACGCCGGGTACTTCTCGCCGGGCTTCGAGGGCATGGACTACGACAACCAGACGTTCGGCGCCTTCCTCAACCACAACGGCGTGATGTGGATCACCGGTAGCTGGATGACCGGCAGCATCATCGAGGAGCTGGGCGAGGAAGAGATCGGCTTCTTCGTGATCCCCTCGGCCATCGAAGGGGCGCCGCCGCTGTCGATTGGCGGCGTGGGGCTAGCCTATGGCGCCCGCGCCACCACCGAACACCCCGACCTGGCAGCCGCTTACATCGACCTGGTCACCGGGCCGCGCGCCGCGGAACTGCTGTTCGAGCAGGGCTTCCTGCCCGCCGCCACCGTCGACCCGGCGCTGCTGGTCGAGGGCACGCTGACCGCCGACGTGGTCGAGGCGTGGAACACCATCAGCTCGCAGAACGCGGTCGGCCACTACCTGGACTGGACCGTGCCGGACATCGCCGCCAACATCCAGGAGCTGATGGCCGGACAGGTCAGCCCGGAGGGGTTCATCCAGGACGTCGAGTCCGATTACCAGGCGGGCGGCATGTAGTCTCTGCCGCGTGACCGTGATTGTGAGTCATGCCGGGGTGCTGGCTGGTGCAGTCAGCACCCCCTTTCAATCAAGGACGCACCGATGAAAACGCGGTTTTTCAGCTCGCGCCTGGACAATCCACCCTACATCCATCCCTACCAAGCCTACCTGTTTATCCTCCCCGGACTGATCATTTACGCGGTGTTCGTGCTGTGGCCGATCCTCAACACGGCGCGCTACAGCCTCTACGACTGGACCGGCTTCAGCGACCCGGTGTACATCGGCCTGGACAACTACGCCGAGCTGTGGAACGATGACGATTTCTGGCTGGCGCTGCAGCACAACGCGTTTTTCGTGATCTTCTACAGCATCCTGCCGATCATGCTCGGCCTGTTCCTGACCGCGCTCATGACGCGGCGCACCCTGCGCGGCATGACCCTGTTCCGCACGGGGCTGTTCATCCCCCAAGTGATGAGCCCGGTCGTGGTGGGCATCATCTGGCGCTGGCTGTTCGCCTACGACGGGCCGATTAACGAGCTGCTGCTGGCGCTCGGCCTGGATGGCTGGGTCCGGCCCTGGCTGGGCGATTTCACCTGGGCGCGTTATGCGGTCGGCGGCGTGGGCGTGTGGGTGCAGTACGGGCTGTGCATGGTGCTGTTCATCGCCGGGGCGCAGTCGATCAACACTGACCTGTACGACGCCGCAGCCGTGGCCGGGGCCAACGCGTGGCAGGAGTTCCGGCACGTGACGCTGCCCGGCCTGCGCCAGCAAATCCTGGTCGCGTTCGTGCTGACGTTCATCGCGGCGCTGCGCGTGTTCGACCTGGTGTTCGTGCTGACGCGCGGCGGCGGCCCCGGCAAGGAGACGATCGTCACCAGCCTGCTGATCTACCGGGAGGCGTTCCAGTATAACCGGGCGGGCTACGGCGCGGCGATGGCGCTGGTGCTGACCGTGATCATCGTGACGGTGTCGGCGCTGGTGATGCGCCTGCAAGCGAGCGAGGAGGACGCGCAATGATCCGCGACCGCGATTACCGGCGCAAGCAAGCGCGCACCGGCCTGACCTACCTGATGCTGATCATCTTCCTGATCGGCGCGCTGCTGCCGTTCGCCGGCATCTTCCTCACCGCGTTCAAGTCCTCGTCCGAGCTGGCGCAGGGCCCCTTCGCGCTGCCCGAAACGTGGCAGTTCGACAACTTCCAAAAAGCCTGGGACGGCGCCCGCTTCGGCACCTACTTCCGCAGCAGCGTGATCGTGGTCGTGCCGGTCGTGGTCATCGCCACGATCCTCTCGACGATGTCCGGCTACGCCTTCGGGATGATCCGCTTCTGGGGCGACAACCTGCTGCTGCTGTTGATCGTGCTGGGGCTGATGGTCCCGTCGGAAGCGGTGATCATCCCCCTGTGGAAGCTGATGGGCACGCTCGGCCTGCGCAACACGTATTGGGCGCTGATTTTGCCCCAGGTGGGGCTGAGCTTCGCCTTCGGCACCTTCTGGATGCGGGCGCACTTCAAGAGCATGCCGACCGAGCTGGTCGACGCGGCGGTGGTGGACGGCTGCAACGCCTGGAACGTGCTCTGGCGGGTGTTGTTCCCCCTGTCGCGGCCCGCGCTGCTGTCGCTGATCGTGCTGCTGTTCATGTGGACGTGGAACGAGTTCTTCCTGGTGCTGGTCATGGTCACCGGGGACCTGCGCACGCTGCCGGTAGGGCTGGCCCTGCTGCGCGGGCGCTACGCCGCCGACGTGCCGGTGATGGCTGCCGCGGCAACGATCGTCAGCCTGCCCGTCATCGTGATGTACTTCATCTTCCAGCGGCACTTCATCCGCGGGATGGTGTCCGGCGCGCTCAAGGAATGAGGCAGCGCGTCACGGGGATGCGCCGCCTCACGGGGTCGCGTTGGTGTGGTCCGGCGCGCCCCGGACTCACCGCAGGCGTTTCAGGCGCGGGTCGAGCGTGTCGCGCAGGCCATCGCCGAGCAGGTTGAAGCCCAGCACGCCGAGCATGATCGCCAGGCCGGGATAGATCATCAGCCACGGCGCGATCTCGGAAATGCCCTGGCTGTCGCTGAGCATCACGCCCCACGAGGGCTCCGGCGGCTGGGTGCCCAGCCCCAGGAAGCTCAGCCCGGCCTCGGTCAGCAGCGCCCACGACAGGGCGAGGCTCACCTGCACAATCAGCGGGGCGAGCGTGTTGGGCAGCACGTGCCGCAGCACGATGCGGTCGTGCTTCATGCCGATGCTGCGCGCCGCCGTGACGAATTCCATCTGCTTGACGGACAGCACCGGCCCGCGCGCCACCCGCGCGAAAATCGGCGTGTAGACGACGGCGATGGCGATGATCGTCTTGTTGAGGCCGCGCCCCAGGATGGTCACCACCAGCAGCGCCAGCAGGATCGCCGGGAACGCGAAGAAGATGTCCATGACGCGCATCATGATCTCGTCGAAGCGCCCGCCGATATACGCCGAGACGGTGCCGATCAGCGTGCCGGCGGTGCTGGATATGGCGACGGCCACCAGGGCCACGTACAGCGAATTGGTGGCGCCCTTGATCAGCCGGCTCAGCATATCGCGCCCGAACAGGTCCGTGCCCAGCCGGTACTGGGCGCTGGGGCCTTGCAGCCGGTCGGGCGGGTGCTGTTCGGTCGGCGAGTAGGGCGTGATCCCCACCGCGCCGAGGATCGCCACCGTGACGTAGGTCACAACAATCACCAGGCCCAGCAGTCCGCTGCGGCTGCGCACCAGGCGGCGCAGCAGGCTAGGTTCCTTGGTCATCTGGCCGAGTTCGCTATTTATGGCTGCCATAAGAAATCCGTGGGTCCACCACCGCGTAAATCAAATCAACCACGAGATTGATCACCACGAAATTGATCGCAATGAACAACGTCGCCCCCTGGATCAGCGCGTAGTCGCGCTGCGAGATGGCGTTGAGAGTCAGGCGCCCCAACCCCGGCAGGGCGAAAATCTGCTCGACGATCACCGCGCCGCCCAGCAGGTACCCCAGCTCGACGCCGGCCAGCGTCACGACCGGGATCATGGCGTTGCGCAGCGCGTGGCGCGTGATGACCGTCCGGCTGCGCAAGCCCTTGCTGCGGGCCGTGCGAATGTAATCCTCGCCCAGCACTTCGAGCATGGCCGAGCGAGTCGTGCGCATCACCGACGCCGAGAACGAAAACCCCAGCGTCATCGCGGGGAAGATGATCTGCTCGAAATTCTTAACCGGGTCTTCGGTCAGCTCGACGTAATTACCGGCGTTCGGCAGGATGCCGAAATACACCGAGAGCACGTAGATCAACAGCGTGCCGATCAGGAAATTGGGCGCGGCCAATCCCAACAGCGCAAACAACCGCCCGAACAGGTCGATGAACGAGTTGTGCAGCACCGCGGAGAGCGTCCCGAGCGTCGTGCCGACCACCAGCGCGGTCACCAGCGACACAAACGCCAGTTCCATCGTCACCGGGAACCGCTCGAGGATCAGGTCCAGCACGGGCTTGCCATGCCGGATCGAAAAGCCGAGATCCCCCTGCAGCACGTCCCCCATCCACGTCACGTACTGCACGGTCGCCGGTTTGTCCAGGCCAAAGTACGATTCCAGCGCGGCGCGCTGGTTGGCGGTCAGCATACCGGCCTCGGTCCCCAGCATGGTCACGATGGCGTCGCCCGGCACCAGCCGGATGGCGATGAACACCAGCAGCGACACGCCGATCAGCGTGGGGATCACAGCGATCAGGCGCTGCGCGATATAACGAAGCATGAAAACGCCCACCCTTCAGGGTATGCGGAGCGCACGCCGGACCGGGTGCGCTCCGCCTGGGTACAGCTACGAACGAACCACTATCTTACCGGTCGAGCCTGGCTTCGCTCAAGTAGAAGATCGAGCCGGTCGGCGTCGGCGTGAAGTCGGTCACCCACGGCTGCTGCCCGGTGTAGGTATAGCCGTTGTACAGCCAGATCCACGGCGCGGTTTCGGCCAGATGGCGCTGGAACTCGGCGAAGATCTCCCAACGCGCCTCGGGATCGGTCTCGACCTGGCCCTGCTTCATCAGCGAGTCGAGCGTATCGTCGATGTAGCCAGCCACCTCGTTGAAGTTCGCGTCGTACTGGAAGTAGCGCGAGTACATCGGGTACGGGTCCGACCGGCCACCATTCAGCGCGATCGCCGCCGTGAAGTCCGCCGCCAGCCAGCGGTCCACGTACACGCCAAACTCCAGCGATTCGATGGTCACTTCGATGTTGATCGCGCGGAGCTGTTCCTGGATCACCTGCGCCTCGGACAGCGCGGTCGGCGGCTCGGCCACGGCCACGATCACCGGCAGCTCGAAGCCTTCTTCCAGCCCGGCCTCGGCCATCAGTTCCTGGGCCCGCGCCAGGTCTTGCTCGTAGCAGAACAGCTCGTCGAGCGGGACCTGCCACGCGGGCATCGTCAGCGGGCCGGTGACCATCCCCTCACCGAGGGCCGCCACGTCCACCACCTGCTGGCGGTCGATGGCGCACGAAATCGCCTGCCGCACTTCGAGCTTGTCCAGCGGCTCGACCGCGGCACGAAGCTGGAGCACGTGGTAGGAGATGTCCGGCGCGCGATTGATGATCGCTTCGGAGCCGCCCATCGGCAGCGTGGCAATCAGCGGGTCGTTGAGCATGGCAAAGTCGATCTCGCCCGCCCGCAGCGCGGCCATGATGGTCGACTCGTCGGGGACGATCCGGATTTCGATGCCGTCCACGTACGGGCCATCGCCCCAGTAGTCCGCGAACGCCATCAGGATCGTCCGCTCTTCGGGCTGCCAGCTTTCGAGCATGAACGGGCCGGTGCCATTCACCGTGGCCGACGGATCGCCCTCGGCGATCAGCTCGGACGGCAGAATGGCGGTGTTGATGCTCGACAGCGCGGCCACCAGCGGCACGTCCGGCAGGGTCAGGTTCATGACGACGGTGTAGTCATCGGGCGCGTCCATCGACTCGATGCTGAGCAGGTTGGAGCGCGTCGCCGAGCCGGTTTCCTCGTCCAGGATGCGCTCGATCGAGACGATCACATCTTCGGACGTGAAAGGCGAGCCATCGTGGAAGGTCACGCCCTGGCGCAGGTTGAAGGTGAGCTGCATGCCGTCGTCCGAGAAGGCCCAGCTTTCGGCCAGCGCGGGCTCGAGAACCAGGTTTTCATCGGTGCGGACCAGCGTCTCGTAGACGAGTTCGAGCATGCGCAGCGAGGCGAAAGCGGTCTGGGTGTGCGGGTCCAGGCCGGTCGAGTCGACGGCGCGGGCCATGATGAGCATGTTGCTGCCGTCCTGGGCCATGGCCGGGGCCGTTATGCCGATAGTCATCACCAACACAGCCACGATTACGATTAAGCGAATACCTTTTGCTGGGAGCATTTTCCTCTCCTGTGTTCATCCAAAAAACGAAAACCAACAACCACTAGCGGATGTCCCCGGATGCCTCACCTCCTTCTGTATGGTGCGATCCGCCCAGTCGTTTCCAATAGAGTAACTCGGTTACGTCCGGCAGCACATAAGCCGGCAGCGCCCCGACCCGAACGTAGCCCTGGCGCTCGTAAAAGCGCCGGGCATCCGCGTTGAAGTCCGACACCAGCAAGAACAGGGCATCGGTGGCCTCATCGAGGCTCGCTTCGGCGCGATCCAGCAGCACGGCGCCCAGCCCGCGCCCGGCAAACTCGCCGCGCACGCCCAGAATGCGCAAATACGCGCTGCGCCCGAACATGCCCTGCCGCAGGCACCACGCCAGCCCACAGGCGCGGCCCGCCGGTTCGTCCAGGTCCGCCACCAGCAGCAGATCGCCGCCGGCCAGCGCACGCTCGAAACCGGCCCGCGTCGCCGCCCCGGTGAGCCGGTAGCGCTGCCAGAGCGGGGTCGCCAGCATCCAATCGACGACGACGGGGATATCGGCTGGCTCCATCGGGCGAACGATCATCAGCGTCACCTGTTCGAATGGCGCAGCACGGCGCGCAGTTGGTACTGGTCGCCGCGATACACGGATCGCACGAATTCGACGGGCTGGTCGTACTGGTTGTACGTCACGCGCGCCAGCCGGAGCACGGGCGTTCGCGCGTCCAGGTTGAGCGCCTCGCGCTCGGCCTCGCTGGGCATGCACGCCTGGATCATCTGGTCCGCCCAGACCAGGTGGCACCCGTAATCGGCCTGCAGCACGTCGTAGAGGGACTCGCGGCTAAAGTCGTGGTGATCGAGCAGCCCCGGACACAGCGCGGTCGGGATGTGCGTCGTTTCGAGCGCGAGGGGCTGGTCGTCGGCGAGGCGCACGCGGCTGAGCAGGACGATCTCGCTCTTCGGCGGGACGTGCAGCCGCCCGGCAGTCTCGCGGTCGGCCTGGACCACCTCGGCCCGGACGACGCGGCTGTTGGGCGCCATGCCCCGCTCGCGCATGTCTTCGCTGAAGCTGGTCAGCGTGCGGAGTTCCTGGTTGATGCGCGGCGGGCTGACGAACGTACCCTTCCCTACCCGCGAGCTGGTCAGCCCTTCCTGGGCCAGACCTTGCAGCGCCTGGCGGGCGGTCATGCGGCTGACGTTGAAGCGCTGGGCAAGCTCGCGCTCGGACGGCAGGCGCTGGCCGATGGCATACGCCCCGGTCTCGATCTGCTTCTGGAGCAGGTCTTTGATCTGGACGTAGAGCGGCACGGGCGAGTCGTGGTGCAGGGTCACGGGTACATCCTGGTCAGTATGGTATGGACCACTATATGCCATACTATACCAGAATTGCGCCAAAGGCAAGCCAACCGGCCCGATTCATACCCAATCCTCACGCGGGCGTCCAGTCGGGCCAGCGGCAGCGGCTCCCCGGTTCGGGCCGGGGAGCCGCTCGCATCGTGAGAATCACTCCATCACGCGGAGAGTCGAGGGGATGTCCATATTGCGCATCCGGCGGACGCTCAGCAGCGGCGTCAGGGCCACCACCACCACGCCCAGCAGCGCGGCCAGCAGGACCGTCTCCGCCGAGATCGTGACGGCGAAACCGATGTCGGGTATCTCGTTTTCGCCGACCGTGACGAACAGGTCGTTGAGCACGATCCATCCCAGCGCCACGCCGACGATCGTCCCCAGCGTGCCGATCACGAGATTCTCCAGCATCTGCATGCGCATCACCGTCCGGATGCGCAGCCCGAAGGCGAACATCGTCGCGATCTCGCGCACGCGCTCATCGACGCTGATGCTCGTCGTGTTGAACGCGATCAGGAAGGCCATGACGACGACCATCCCCTGCGCCACGGCCAGGATCTCCGTCATCATCTCGAGCAGTTCATCCACGGCATCCGAAAACTCCGTGACCGCCTGCGACGACGTCACGCCCGGCTGGGTGAGCAGCGCCAGCCTGACCTCGTCCGGTTCGACGCCCGGCGCGGGATTGAGGATCAGGTAGTTGGTCTGCCCCTCCAGGCCCATCAGGGCCGCGCCGTTCATGTCCATGTAGGTATACGCGCGCAGGGGATTGTCGTGGATGCCGATCACCGGGACCTCGGTCTGCACCAGCCGGAACGACAGCAGCCCCTCGCGGTGGGGATGTTCCAGCGTGATCCGGTCGCCCACGCCCACACCCAGGTCGCGCGCCGCCTTATCGGAGATGACCAGGCCCGGCTCGTCCGCGGTCAGCGCGCCCTCGGTCGCCGTCGGGGTCCACAGCGCCGCGTCCATGTCGTGCAGCTCCAGCGCAATCTCGATCTTCTCGTCGCCGTGAATCAGCCAGCCGCCGACGATCATCGCCGTCTCGAAGCCGGTGAACAACGGCTCGCCATCTGCGCCCGCCAGGGACTCGATGCCGGTCACGCCGCTGTAGTTCGCCGCGTAGAAGAAATCGAGATTGACCAGGAAGCGGTCGGCGGCCCGGTTCAGGGTCGCGTCCTCGGCCTGCTGCATAGTCGCCAGGAAGGTGTCGAGCGCCCCGACGACGGTCGTCATGATCAGGACCGCGATGGCGATGGCGAGCACGGTCAGCCCGCTGCGCCACGGCGAGCGCAGCACGTTCTTGACCGGCATGTGCACGAAGCTCTTGCCCGGCAGCGGCAGGCGCTGCACGAAGCGGGCCAGCCCGCCGCCCTTGGCGACGAGGTAGCCGGTCGTGATCGCATCCACCGGCGCCACGCGCACCGCGCGCCACACGGGGATCAGCGTCGCCACCACAGGCAGCAGGATGCCGAACACCGCCGCGCGCAGAAAGCCGCCGAACTGGAACGAAAATTCCCAGTAGGGCAAGGGCATCATGTCCTCGAGCATCCCCTGGAACAGCTTGCCCACACCCAGACCCGCCAGCAGCCCCAGGGCCGTGCCCAACACGGCGATCTGAAGGCCGACCAGCAGGGGGCGGAAGGCCAGCCAGCGCCGGGGCACCCCCAGCGCCATACCGATCCCGATCTCGCGCCGCTGGGCCTCGACCATCCGCCCGGCGAGGTTGAAGGCGCCCATCGCCGCGCCGAACAGGAACAGCGTCGCCAGGGCGTTGAACATCCACTGGTCGCTCTCGGCGTCTTTGTACAGGGTGGTGTAGACCTGCGTATCCTCGCGCGCATTGATCGCATAGCCGGTTGAAGGGAACGCGCCCTCCATGCGCGCCTCGATGGCGGCCTGCACGCTGGCGGAGTCGGCATCCTCGTCCAGAATGAAAGCCACGTCGTTGACCAGCCCCTCGCGCCCGGCCAGTTGCTGCGCCGTTTCCAGCGGCACGAAGATCACCGCGAAGGACGACTCGCCGAAAAACATGCCCGTCTCCGGGATGATCATGAAGTATTCCGGCGAGAAACCCGTGCCGACGTAGTCGAGCGCCACGTCGCCGCTGATGCGGATCGGATCGCCGGGCTCCAGGTCGTAGTAGGCGGCAAAATGGTACTCGACCACGGCCACCGGCTGCCCGGAATCGCCCTCGACCAGCGTCCGGCCATCGCCCTCGCGCACGTACAGGCTGCTGACGTGCGGGCCGCCATCCGACACGTCGACGCCGACGATCTCGCCGCGCACGACGAGCGCCTCGCCGCCATCCGACGCGTCGACCAGCGTGGGCGTGACCAACCGCGCCTCGCTCCGCGCGACGCCGGGGATGTCCGCCAGCGCCGCCGCCAGTTCATCCTGGTCCAGGTAACTGCCATCGGACAGCGCCATGCGCAGATCGTACATGTTCAGGCGCGCGTAGTTCAGGTCGTTGGCGCGGATGCGCCAGTCCTCCACCCCGCCCAGGCCGGCGAACATGGCCGAGCCCAGGGCGATGATGATCGAGATCGCGACGACCTGCAGCCAGCGCGCCCGCAGGTCGCGCCAGGACCAGCGCAGCCATAACGTCATGTTAGTCATGGCGCGCCCCTCACCACTGCAAATCGGCGATGGCCGCTTTGCCGGTGCGCGGCGGCCCGTCGCTGATGATGTGCCCGCTGCTCAACTCGACCACGCGGTCGGCGATGCGCGAGATCTCGCGGTTGTGCGTCACTACCAGCACGGTCTTGCCGTCGCCCGCCTGGTGCGCCAGCAGGTCCAGGATCTGGATGCCGGTCTTGAAGTCCAGCTCGCCGGTCGGCTCGTCGGCCAGCAGGATCGGGTTGCCGGTCGCCAGCGCGCGGGCGATGGCGACGCGCTGCTGCTCGCCGCCGCTCAGTTCGTGCGGGAAGTGGTTCACGCGCTCCCCCAGGCCCACGCTCGCCAGCACGTCCCGCGCACGCTCGGCGCTGTCGCTCGTATTCGCCATGTCGAGCACGAACTGCACGTTCTCCAGCGCGGTCAGGCTGGGGAACAGGTTGAACGTCTGGAAGATGAAGCTGACCGTCTCGCGCCGGAACCGGAAGCGGTCGCCGGTGCTGTTGAGCGACACGGTCCCGCCGTTGATGTGGACCTCCCCGGACGTCGGCTCGTCCAACGCCCCGATGATGTTGAGCAGCGTCGTCTTGCCGCTGCCCGAAGGGCCGAGCACCACCAGGAACTCGCCCTTGTCCACTTCGAGCGAGACATCATCGAGCGCGGTCACAACCACCTCGCCCATCTTGTACCGCTTGGCTACGTGTTCCAGCCGGATCATAGGCCACTCCTTATTGAAGGTATGGAGATGCAAATTCGCGTCGTCGCTATAGACACTATACGGGCCCCTCAACTACGTCCGGCCCCCCAATTCTTAGGGGGTCCTCATAAAATAATTCGCCTCCCCCAAAAGAGAAGCGCCGCCTCAATCATGCCGCGTACAGCTTATAGTAGTTCTATTATAAACTACTATTTTAATCGTGTATAGTCCCATCGAACCCCCCAAAATTTGGGGGCCAGGTAGGCGGGTGAGTGGCGGCGTGCGTCAACCGGGAGCGGTCCGCTGCCTGGGCGCCATCACGAACGGGGCCGCCCCGGCAACCGTTCACCGGGGCGGCCCCGCGCAGATGGGGTCCAGCGAGCCAGCGGAATCTATTCGTGGCCGGGCGGCCAGGTGCCCATCACCTGCCGCAGAATGCCGAACTCGCCCACGTGATAGGCGTTGTGATCGGCCACCAGCAGGACCTCGCGCAGCAGCGTATAGCCCGGCGCGTGGGGCAGCTCCGCGGTGAGATCGGTGGCCGGGTCCTGCACCATCGCCTTGAGCGCGGCCATGTCCGCGCGGATGGCCGCCAGGGTGGCGTTCCAGGCGGCTTCGTCGGCTTCCGCGTCCGGCGCCGGCCAGTAGCCTTCGGGCCAGGGCGGCGACTGGTAAGCCGGGTTGCGAACGAATTCCAGGATATCCCACTGGGCGATGCGGATGTGCTCCAACAGGTGCCAGGGCGAGTAGGGCACGTGCGGCGGGCGCGTGTTGAAGTGCTCCGGCGGAAAGTCGGCCACCACGTCATCCAGCGACGCGTGGGCGTTGCGGCCATCCAGCAGCGCGAGCAGTTGCTGGCGTAAGACGGTATCGGCGCTCATGGGTTCCTCCTTGTGTTCGAGCGTGTCCGGTCGTGCGTTTGTACGATCGACGTGCAACTGAATAGTGTACCGGATGGGCGATCCTCAGTACACTATTGGATCAGGAGTGCGCTATGCTCAAACTCACCGATTTCTTCCACCTGCCGGTGGTCGACACCACCGTCGAACAGCTCGTCGCAGCGCGGTCCGGCCTGATCGTGGTAGCCGGGCTGGACCTGCGCTCGAATGCCCTGACGAGCGGGCCGGGCGGCTTCCTGTCCAGCGGGCGCTCGACGATCTTCCGCATCCTGATGCGCGACGCGATGGAAGCCCATCCCCCGTGCATCATCGTCGCCGAAGACCGGGACGCCGTCCGCCCGCCGCGCCACCTGCGCGACCGGGTGCACCTGCTGCCGGTGACCCCGGCCCATCCCTATGACGAGCACATCGTGGGCGCGACCCAGCGCAGGCCGGGCCTGATCGTGGTGGACCGCCTGTCCGCGGACTCCGCCCCGGCAGCGCTGGCCGCGGCGCGCAAGGGGCGGCTGGTCCTCTCGCAGCTCGACACGGTGTTTCGCGGCGCGAACGTCGCCCGCCACCTGCTGGACCTGGGCGCGGCGCGCGACGACCTGGCCGGGCTGGCCTGGGTGATCGCGGTCCAGCGGCTGGCGATGCTCTGCCCGCACTGCAAGCAGCCGGTCCCGCCCGACGAGCTGGATCGCCTGCGCCAGACGCCGTCCGGCGCGAACCTGCCCGCCGATGCCGCGTTCTTCCGCGCCGGGCGCTGCGCCCAGTGTGACCATACCGGGCGGCGCGGCGACGTCGTCCTGTTCGACTTCTTCCACGCCAGCGGCGCGACGGCGCCCGCCCTGTTCGACGAGCCGAGCCAACTGCCGGTCGCCGGGTACGCGCTGGAACTGGCCGCGCTCGGCCATCTGGCGCTGGACGACGTGCTGCACTTCGACGCCGAGCAGATACGCCGCACCTTCAACCTGTTCGCGGCCAGCGAGCAGGCGCTGGTCACCGCCAACGCCGAACTCGAGCGCAAGCTGGTCGAGCTGGAAGTCGCCAACCGCGTGATGGAGCAGCGCACGCGGGCGCTCGTGTCCTTCCAGGAAATGGGCCAGGCGCTGATCGGCTCCAGCGACCTGGAAGACCTCGCCGACCGCGCGTGCCGTTCGGCATGCGACCTGTGCGGCGCGGATCGCGCCATCCTCTACTACCGCCTGCCGGACGGGCGGGCGCGCGTGCTGGCCGTCGGCGGCTGGGAGCCGGACCTGCTGGGCCTGGAACTCGACGCGGGGGCGGTGTTCGCGGCGGCAGCGGAGAACGCCCCGCAGCGGTTCAACCACTGGCCGCCGGGCATCGCGCCGCGCCCGCCGGACGTCGAAGGGGCGGCCCTGCGCGCCGGGCTGGCCGTGCCGCTGGTGGCCGGGGACCAGCAGGCCGGGCTGATGATCGTCCACTCCACGCGCCGCAACCGCTTCGAGCCGGGCGAGATCGCGCTGCTACAAACGTTCGCGGACCAGGCGGCGCTGGCGATCCAGCGCGCAGGGCTGATCGCCGACCTGCGGGCCAAGATCGCGGAATTGGAAGCCGCCCAGGCCGAGCTGGCCCACAAAGAGCGCATGGAGCGCGAGCTTGAGCTGGCCCGGCAGGTCCAGCAGAGCATGCTGCCGCGCACCTTCCCCCAGGTGGCGGGCTTCCGGTTTGCCGCGCGCAGCGACCCGGCGCGGCAGGTCGGCGGCGATTTCTACGACGTGTTCCCGCTCGACGCGGACCGCTTCGGCATCACCGTCGCGGACGTGTCCGACAAGGGGATGCCCGCCGCGCTGTACATGGCCCTGACGCGCAGCCTGCTGCTGGCCGAGGCCCGCCGGACGCCGTCGCCGCGCGCCGTGCTCCAGAACATCAACCGCCTGTTGATGGAACTGAGCGAGCCGAATATGTTCGTGACCATGTTCTACGCCGTGGTCGACCGGGCATCCCGGCGGCTGACCTACGCCCGCGCCGGGCACGAACGCCCGATCCTGCTGCGCGACGGCGCGATCCACGAGCTGCCCGGCCAGGGGCCGCTGCTGGGGCTGTTCGACAACGAGCCGGTCCCCCTCTCCGAAGATCACCTCGACCTGGCGCCCGGCGACCGGCTGGTGCTCTACACCGATGGCCTGACCGACGTCCCCGCGCCGGATGGCCGCCTGTTGGAGCGCGACGAGTTTGTCGCCATGCTGCAAGGCAGCGCGCGCCGTTCCGCCGACGATCTGTGCGCGGCGGTGTTCGACGCCGTGGCCGCCTATCGCCAGGACGCACCCCAGTTCGACGATATGACGATGCTCGTCGTCGAGATTCAGTGAGATTCGGTGCGATTCAGTAACACAAACCGGTCATCCTCACAGTTTTCATATAATTTTCATTATTTTTCCTTCATTCTGCCGCCGTCTTGATGTAAGATAGAATCCAGGATTCATTTACGCCGTGAATGAGTCCTGCCACTGCAAGCAAGGGGGTACCCGGCACACACCGCCGCACTTCTCCCGTCGAAAGAGCGAGTTATGACCAAGCGTGTGCTCATTCTCGACGACAATGCCGACAATCGTAAGCTGTTGTTCTACGCCCTGATGTCTGGCGACTACGAGATTCACCAGGCCGAGCTGGGCAGCGACGTCGCCCGGCTGATCGAGGACACCCGGTTCGACCTCGCCTTGCTGGACATCGAACTGCCCGACGGCGACGGGCTGGAGCTGGCCGAGAAAATGATCGACCGCTATCCGGATGCCGTCGTGATCATGCTGTCCGCCAACGATAACATCGACCGTCTCGAGCAGGCGCGCAAAGTGGGCGCGCACGCTTTCGTGGTGAAGCCGTTCAACCTGCCGAAGGTGCTGGAGTTCATCCAGAACTGCGACGCATCGCCTGCCGGCTCATCCGTCGACATGCAAGTTCTCTAACGCCCGGTGATCAAGAGGAGTGATCGACCATGAACCGCTCGAATTCGTCCCGTTATTTGAAGTTGTTCCTGCTCGTGTCGTTGTTGATCGCCCTGCTGCTGGCAGCCTGCGGCGACGACGATGACGACAACGGCCAGGCGGCCACGCCCGAAGCAACCGAGGCCGCCGAGGTCACCATTGGGCTGTCGGTCTCGACCCTGCAAAACCCCTTCTTCGTCTCGCTCCAGGAGGGCGCCGAAGCCGCCGCCGAACGCCTGGGCGTGACGCTGGTGGTCGAGGACGCCGGTGACGACGCCGACCAGCAAACCACCCAGATCCAGTCCCTGATCGACCAGGGCGTGAGCGTGCTGCTGATCAACCCGGTGGGCAGCGACGCGGTCGTCGCGGCCATCGAGGCCGCCAACGAGGCGGGCATCCCGGTCTTCACCATCGATCGCAGCGCCAGCGGCGGCGAAATCGTGTCGCACATCGCGTCGGACAACCTGGCCGGCGGCAAGATGGCGGGCGACTACCTGGCCGAGAGCCTGGGCAAGACCGGCAAGATCGTCGAACTGCAGGGCATCCCCGGCACATCTGCCGCCGAGGCGCGTGGCGCCGGGTTCAACGAAGCGATGGAAGCCTATCCCGACATGGAACTGGTGGCCCAGGAAACGGCCAACTTCGACCGCGCCGAGGGGCAGACGGTCTTCGCCCAGATTCTCGAAGAGCAGGACGAGATCGACGGCGTGTTTGCCCACAACGACGAGATGATCCTGGGCGCGATCGAGGCGGCGAAGGAAGCCGACCGCGCGGGCGACATCCAGTTCGTGGGCTTCGACGCGGTGGAAGATGCGATTACCGCGCTCGAAGCGGGCGACCTGCTGGCGACCGTGGCCCAACAACCTGCCGAAATGGGCCGCCTGGGCGTCGAGGCCGCCGTGGCCTATCTGAACGGTGAGGACGTCGAGGACTTCATCCCGGTCGATCTGGCGCTCATCACCAAGTAACTCTTTCGCCGGTTGGAGGCAAACATGCGATTCAGGTTTTCGATTGGACAACGGACCGCGCTCGGCTTTGCGCTGATGGTGGCGCTGGTGCTGGTCGCCAGCAGCACGGGCCTGTTCTACACGCGGTCGGTCGAAGATACCATCAACGCCACCCGCGACGGCGCCGACCAGTTGGAAAGCGTGGCCGATCTCCAGATAAGCTGGCTGGCCGTGGTGGCGACCGTCGACAACATGCTGCTCACGCGCCAGACTGGCCTGATCGAACAGCGTCTGACCGGCGAGTTGGAGGCGTTCAACCGGCAGCTCGACGCCTTGCAGGCTGGTGCACCGGACGAGAGCGGGGGCCTGATGGCCGAAAACCGGCCCCTGCTGGCCGATCTGCAGGCGCTGGGCGCGGAGCTCACCGGCCTCGTCAACGAGCTGACCACCGTCTCCCAAGAAGGCCGCTGGGCCCGCGCGCAGACCCTGCGCCACACCGACCTCGCCTCGCTTCAGCGCCGCCTGAACACCCTGCTCGATCAACTGAGCACCAACATTCGCGCGGGCGTGCAGGACCGGGTCGATGAATCGGTGCGCACGCAGAACGCCAACCGCACCTACTGGATCGTCACCGCCGTGCTGGCGCTGGTGATCGGCGTGGTGGCCGGTTTCCTGACCACGACCAGCATCACGCGCCCGATCGCCAAGCTGGTGACCACCACGCAGGCCATTCGCGGCGGCGACCTGTCGCGGCGGGCCGAGGTGACCAGCCAGGACGAGATCGGCGAGCTGGCGCAGTCGTTCAACAGCATGACCGACCAGCTCCGCGAGTCGTTCGAGCTGTTGGAAGACCGCGTCAACGCCCGCACGCACGACCTGCAAACGGCAGCGGAAGTGTCCAAGCAGATCACGACCGTGCTCGACATCGACGAGCTGCTGCGCCAGGTGACCACGCTCACCGTCAACAGTTACGATCTCTACGCCTCGTTCGTGTTCCTGCTGCGCGACAACGACGTGCTCGAACGCGTCGCCGGCGCGAATCTCTCCGGGACCACCGGCCTGCTCGCCACGCTGCACGACATCCCGCTCGACGCCGATCCGAGCATCGTGGCGCTGGCCGCCCGCACGCGCGAGCCGGTCGTGGTGAACGACGTCCGCCAGTCCACCATCCACCAGTGGCAGGAAGTGCTGCCCAACACGCGCTCGGAGCTGGCGGTCCCGATGCTGCTCGGCGAGCGCCTGATCGGCGTCTTCAGCGTGCAGTCGACCGTCGAGAACCGGTTCAGCGACGACGACCTGCGCGTGCTGACCACGCTGGCCGAACAGATCGCGGTGGCCGTGCGCAATGCGGAGCTGTTCGCCGAGGCGGAGAACGCCCGCCTGATAGCCGAGCAGGCCAGCCAGGTGAAATCGCAGTTCCTGGCGAACATGTCGCACGAGCTGCGCACGCCGCTGAACGCGATCATCAACTTCACCGGCTTCGTGGCGGACGGCATCCTCGGCCCGGTCAACGACGACCAGTTGGACAGCCTGAACAAAGTCATCAACAGCAGCAATCACCTGCTCAGCCTGATCAACGACATCCTCGACCTGACCAAGATCGAGGTCGGCATGATGGACCTCTTCATCCAGGACGTGGACCTCAACGAATCGCTGACCAGCCTGCTCTCGACGGCGAAAGGGCTGGTGAAGGACAAGCCGATCGAGATCGTCACCGACATCGAGGACGACCTGCCGACCATCTCCGGCGACCGCCGCCGCATCCGCCAGATTCTGCTCAACATGGTGTCGAACGCGGTCAAGTTCACGCCGGAAGGCCGCATCACGATCGCGGCCAAACACGCGGACGACGAGGTCCACCTCACCGTGAGCGATACCGGCATCGGCATCCCGCCGGACCAGCAGCACCTGGTGTTCGAGACGTTCCGCCAGGCCAAGCACGAGCTTCAGGAGACGCCCGGCACCGGCCTGGGGATGCCCATCACCAAAGCGTTCGTTGAGGCGCACGGCGGGCGGATCTGGTTCGAGAGCGAGGCGGGGGCCGGCACCACGTTCTACGTCGTGCTGCCGGTCAAACCGGTCGAGGCAGATGGCGAGGTCGAGGAGACCGCCGAGGTCACTGCGTAACCTGTGGGCTTGAGGAGGAGCCGAGGATGTCCGAGTCACAAACCAAACTGCTCTACGTCGACGACGACGCGCTGAGCCGCGAGGTGATGCACGTGCTCGCCTCCAAGGTGATCGGAGCCGACATCACGCTGTTGGACGACAATACCAATTTCATGGACAAAGTGCGCGAGCTGCCGGCGGTGCCCGACGTGATCTTCCTGGATATCCAGATGCGCCCGTACGACGGCTACGAGATGCTCAAGATGCTGCGCAGCGACAGCACGTACAAGGAAGCGACGATTATCGCCATGACCGCCAGCGTGATGGCGACGGACGTGCAGGCGCTGCGGGCGGCGGGTTTCAACGGGCTGATCGGCAAGCCGATTCTGCGCCAGGTGTTCCCCGGCCTGCTCAAACAGATTCTGACCGGCGAACCGGTCTGGTTCGTGTCCTGATAGACGACTTAGGAGGACGTTCGTATGTCGGAATTCGAAGGCGTGCATGCCTTGATCATCGAAGACGACCAGGTGAGCATCGACGTGCTGCAAAACCTGCTCAACCAGCTCTCGGTCCGCACGACCGTCCTGGTCGGCAATCACCAGATCGCCGATCACATCAGCGCGATCGCGCGCCCGGACGTGATCTTCCTCGACCTGGAGATGCCCGGCTACAACGGGTACGAAGTGCTCGAGCTGCTGCGCACCGATGCGGAGTTCGACGGCGTGCCCATCGTCGCCTATACGACGCACATCAGCCACATGAACCACGCGCGCGCCGCCGGGTTCCACAGCTTTTTGGGCAAGCCGGTCCAGCGCTATTCGTTCGCAGATAACCTGTATCGCATTCTGAACGGCGAATCGGTCTGGGAAGCGCCGTAAAGCGCCGCCCGTCTATCCAAAACCAGTGTTTTGCCGGGAGCGCCGCGGGACCCGCCTACCCCCACCCGCTGGCGCTCCCGTGCTGCGCCTCATTCTTTTGACTTTCGCCCGCACTCGTGATATAAGTGGATTATACCACTCTAAGCCACCCTGCGTGGCGCGCATCCCATAGGACGAACGATGGCCCATTCGAGTCTGACTCGCGCGCTGCACCCCGTGATCGACGACCACCTGGGGGCCACCTTCCCCGCGCTGGCCCTGACCGTCGTTCGCGGCAGCGACGTCCTGCTCGACGCGGCGTGGGGCTGGCTCGACCCGGACGCTCAATCGCGCCCCACCCGGCCCGATTCGCTGTTCGACCTGGCCTCCGTCACCAAGCTGTTCACCACGACCGCCTTCCTGGGGCTGGTCAGCGAGGGACGGGCCGCCCTGGACGACCCGCTGGTGAGCGTCGTGCCCGAATTCGGTGCGACCGGCCCGCGCCCGCTCGACGGCGGGCAGGACCCGCACACGCGCGCCCTCCTCCCTGCGCCCGACTCGGCCCGCGGCCAGACCGCCGATCCTGCCCGCGTGACGTTCCGCCACCTGCTGACGCACACCTCCGGCCTGGCGCCCTGGCGCGACGTCTACGCTGCCGCCGGGCCGCCCCCGCCCCCGCCGGACCAGCCCGACCCGCTGCCGCGCCGGACACGCTGGGCGAATGGGCTGCGCGCGTTGTGCGCCTACCCGTTCGTCGGCGGGCCGGGGAATGGCGTGGTGCGTTACAGCGACCTGGGCCTGATGCTGTTGGGCGAGGCGGTGGCGCGCCTGCACGGCACGCCCGGCGATCTCGAACCGGCCATTCGGGCACGCGTGCTCGACCCGTTGGGGCTGGCGTCCGCCACGTTCAACCCGCTGAGCCACGGGCGCGCCCGCGAGCACATCGCCCCCACCGAGCTCGACGCCGATTGGCGCGGGCGGCGCTGCTGGGGCGAGGTCCACGACGAGAACGCCTGCGGCCTGGGCGGCGTGGCCGGGCACGCGGGTCTGTTCGCGGCGGCGCGCGACGTGGCCGCCCTGGGCGCCGCCTGGCTGGATGCCGATCCTCGCCTGGGCATCGCGCCCAATCTGCTGCGCGACGCGACCCGCCAGCACGCCGCGTCGGAGGACGTGCGGCGCGGGCTGGGCTGGCTGCTCAAGGGGGGCGCGGAGTCGTCCGCCGGGGACGCGTTCGGCCCGGCATCGTTCGGTCACACCGGCTTCACGGGCACGTCGTTGTGGGTCGATCCGGCGCGGCGGCTGGTCGTCGCCTGCCTGACCAACCGCGTGTACCGGGGCCGCCATTTCACGGGAATTCTCGCCTTTCGCCGTGCGCTGCACGACGCCATCGCCAGTGAGGTCAATCGCTCATGATCATCGTCGGACTCATTTCGGGCACATCCGCCGACGGCATCGACGCCGCCGTGTGCGAGGTCACCGGCGCGCCGCCGGGCCTGCAGGCGCGCATCCACCACGCCATCACCTATCCCTACCCGGACGGGTTCCAGCGCCGGATTCACCGCGCCTGCCAGCCGGAGCACAGCCCGGTCGACGCGCTGTGCCAGCTCAACGCGGACCTGGGCGAGCATTTCGCCGCCGCCGCCCAGCGCGCCATCGCCGCCGCCGGGCTGACCGCCGCCGACGTGGACCTGATCGGCTCGCACGGCCAGACCGTCTGGCACATGGTCCAGCCGGACGGGCGGGTCAGCTCCACCCTGCAGATCGGCGAGGGGGCCATCATCGCGGAGCGCACCGGGATCACCACGGTCAACAGCTTCCGCACGCGGGACGTGGCCGCCGGAGGCCAGGGCGCGCCGCTGACCAGCTACCTCGATTGGCTGCTGCTGCGCCATCCCGACCACTGGCGCGCCGTGCAGAACCTGGGCGGGATCGCCAACGTGACGTTCCTGCCGCCGCTGTCCGACGCGGACTCCGACCCACTGGCCCTCGACAGCGGGCCGAGCAACGCGTTGATCGACGGCGCGATGGTCACCCTCACCGGCGGCGCGCAGAGCTTCGACCGCGACGGCGCGCTGGCGGCGCAGGGCCGCGTCGACGAGGCGTGGCTGCAGGTGCTGATGGCGCACCCGTACTACGAGCGCAGGCCGCCCAAGACGACCGGGCGCGAATTGTTCGGGCTGGAGATGGCCGAGGAGCTGGTGAGCGACGGGCGCGGGCGCGGCCTGGACGACGCGAGCATCGTCGCCACGCTGACCGCGCTCACCGCGGAGAGCATCGCGGATGCCTACCGGCGGTTTGCCCCCGCCCCGGTCGGCGAGATCATCCTGGGCGGCGGCGGGGCGCGCAACCCGGCCCTGGTCGCCATGCTGCGGGCGCGCTTCGATCCGGTCCCGGTGCGCACGCACGAGGACATCGGCCTGGACAGCGACAACAAAGAGGCGCTCGTCTTCGCGGTGCTGGCCCACGAAACGTGGCACGCCCGCCCCGGCGCCCACCCGGCGCTCACCGGCGCGTCACATGGCGCGGTGCTGGGCCAGATCACGCCCGGCGCGAACTACGCGGACCTGCTGCGCCGGACGTGGTGCGGGGGCTGATCGAGAGGGCTAATCGCGCGGCGTCACGCCCAGGCCAGGCGCGCTGGGCAAATGCAGCATGCCGTCGACGATCTGCGCGCCCCGGTAGGGATCGTTGGTGATCAGCAGGTTGCCGTCCAGGTCGGCGAAGTCGGCCAGGGGCGCCAGGTGCGCCGCCGCCGTGACGGCGACCGAGCTTTCGACCATGCAGCCGAGCATGACGCGCATGCCATAGGCCCGCGCCAGCGCGATCATCCGGCGGGCGGCGCGCAGGCCGCCGCACTTGGCGAGCTTGATGTTGATCCCGTCCACCAGCCCGGCCAGCGGCGGGACGCTGTCCACGCCCTGCACGGATTCGTCCGCGATCAGCGGCGGGCGCTCGCCCGGCAGACCGTCGCGCAGCGCGCGCCAGCCGTCCACGTCGTCGCGGGCGACCGGCTGCTCGACGAAGATCACGCCCAGCCCGGCCAGCCGGGGAATGATCGCCAGCCCGTCCTCAGCGGACCAGCCGCCGTTGGCGTCCACGCACAGGGGGGCGCTCACCGCCGCGCGGGCGATGCGGACGCGCTCCAGGTCGTCGCGCCAGTCGCCGCCGCCCAGCTTGAGCTTGATCAGCCCGTACTGCGCCGCCGCAGCGCGGAGCCGGTCGCGGTAGCTCGCCTCGTCGTCGTCCATCGCGATCGTGAACGAGCTGCGCGGGCTGCGCGCCGGGTTCAGGCCCCACAGCCGGTGGAGCGGCTGGCCCAGGTGCTGGCCCCACAGGTCGTGCAGCGCCATGTCCACCGCCGCGCGCGCCGCCGACGACTCGCCGGGCGGCAGCCGGTCGAGCGCGTCTTCCAGCCACAGCGCGTTGTCGCCCAGCGCCGCCGCCAGCGCCCCGTCGCCCAGGTAGGCGCTCACCCGCGCCGGCGTCTCGCCGGTGTAGGGCACCACCGCCGCCTCGCCCACGCCGGTGAACGTCCCATCGTCGATCTGCACCAGCACATTCTCGCGGACGGTCGTCGCGCCGTACGACAGCTTGAACGGCGTTTCGAGCGTCAGGGCCAGGGGCCGGACGGTGATCTGCATGGCGCGCTCCCTCAATCGCCCATCAGGGCGCGGGCGTCTTCGACGTAGCTCAACGACTGGTGGCGGAAATAGGTGTTGTACAGGTCGGCGTAATGTCCGCTCTGTTCCATCAACGCGGCGTGGCTTCCCTGCTCGATGATCGAGCCCTCGCGCAGCACGATGATCCGGTCCGCGCTGCGAACCGTGCTCAGCCGGTGCGCGATCAGGATCGAGGTGGACTGCGCCAGGATCAGGTCGAGCGCCTCTTGAATCTGCGCCTCGGTGAAGGAGTCGATGCTGGCCGTCGCCTCGTCGAGGATGAACACCGCCGGCTTCTGGATGAGCACGCGCAGCAGGCTGACGAGCTGGCGCTGGCCGATGCTCAACCGCGCGCCGCGCTCGCCGACGTCGCTCTGCAGGCCGTCGGGCAGCGTTTCGAGCCACTCGCCGCCGCCGATGCTGGCCGCCACCGCCTCGATCTCGGCGTCGCTGGCGTCGGGCCGCCCATAGCGGATGTTGTCGGCGATGGTGCCGCTGAACAGGAACGGCATCTGCGGCACGAACCCCAGCCGCCCGCGATACGAATGCAGGTCGAACGTGCGGATGTCCTGCCCGTCCATGCGGATCGCCCCGCCCTGGAACTCGTACAGGCGCATGATCAGCTTGGCGATGGTGCTCTTGCCCGCCCCGGTGTGGCCCACGAACGCGATGTTTTCGCCCGCCGCGATGTCCAGGTCGAAGTGATCGAGCACGCGCTCGCCGGACTTGTACTCGAACACCACGTCATCGAACGTGATCTGCCCGGCGATCCCGGTGGCCGGGCGGCTGTCGATCTGCTGGACCGTGTTCTCGGCGTCGATCAGGGCGAAGATGCGCTCCAGCGAGCTCATCGCCTGCTGGAACTGGCTCCAGTACGACGCCATGTTGATCAGCGGGAAGAGGAAGCGGTCTACCGCCTGGATGTACAGGTACCACACGCTGACGCTGATCGCGCCCCGCACCACGCCCAGGCCGCCGACGTACACGACGATCCCGGTGGCGAACCCGGCCAGCGCGTTCAACGCCGGGAAGACGGTCGCCAGCACCACGCCGCGCCGCAGGTTGATGCGGTATGACTGCTGGTTGACGCGCACGAATTCGTCGTAGATCGCTGCTTCCTGGCGGAAGTTCTTCGACACGCTGATGCCGGTCACCGTCTCCTGGATGTTGTCGTTGACGGCGGCCATCGCGCGCGATCCCTGCCGCGTCACGTCGCGCGCGATCTTGCGAAACCACAGCACGGCCCACGCCGTGGGCAGCAGCAGGCCCAGCAGCAGCAGCGTGAGCGGCACGTTGCGGCTGAACAGCACGCCCAGCAGCAGCACCACCTGGATCACCTGGCTGATGATATCCGAGGTCACGATCAGAATCTGGCCGAAGTCCTCGGTGTCGCTCGTGATGCGGCTAAGGATCTTGCCGGTCTTGTTCTCGTCGTAGAAGGCCATGTCGCGCCCGACCGCCGCCGCGAACGCGTCCTTGCGCATCCGGCTGGTCAGGTCGGCCACCACGCGGTTCGTCATTCGCCGCCGCAGCCAGTTGCTCGCGTACTGGATCACCACCGTCACCAGCAGCGCGCCAACCAACAGCCCCAGTTGGCGGTCGGTCGAGCCGGCTTCGAGCGCGCCCACGCCCGCCGCCACGATGATCGGGATCAGCGCCTGGGCGACCGACACCACCAGCCCCATCACGCTCAGGACGACCACGCGCCTGGTCTGCGCGCGGAAGTAGCTCCCCAGCCGCCCGAAGAGGTAGCGATCGGTGTACTGCCGGTCGTAACGATCCTGGTCGAGTCCGCCAAAAACGCCCATCGCCGCCCCCTTACCGGTCCGCTGCCTGCTGCGGGCGCGTCACGGCGGCGCGGCCCGGCATGCGCTCGTCGTCCGTGCGCGCGAAGATCCGCCGGTAGGGCGCGGACGTCTGGAGCAGGTGCTCGTGCGTGCCCTGGGCCACGACCTCTCCCTTGCGCAGCACGATGATGTGATCCGCCCAACGAATCTGGGAGAGCCGGTGCGTGATCAGGATCGTGGTGCGGCCTTTCGCCGCCGTCCAGATCGCCTTCTGGATGCGGTCCTCGGTCGCGCTATCGATGGCGCTGGTGCTGTCGTCCAGGATCAGGATGCGCGGATCGGTCAGGAAGGCGCGCGCGATCGCGAGCCGCTGGCGCTGGCCGCCGCTGAGCGTGACGCCGCGCTGGCCGATCACCGTGTCGTAGCCGTCCGGCATGCGCATGATGAAGTCGTGGGCCTGGGCTTTGCGCGCCGCCTCGACGATCGCCTCGCGCGGGGCGTCCGGCTGGCCGAACGCGATGTTCTCGGCCACCGTCCGGCTGAACAGGAAGATCTCCTGCTCGATCACGCTGATCTGCGAGCGCAGCGCGGCCAGATCCCACGCGCGCACGTCGACGTCGTCCACCCGCACACGCCCGCGGTCGGCGTCATACGTGCGGTTGATCAGCTTGGTGAGCGTGCTCTTGCCGGACCCGGTCTGGCCGACAATCGCCACCGTCTGGCCCGGCTGGATGGCAAACCGGATGCCGTGCACCACCTGCTTGCCGGGCACGTAGCCGAAGTCCACGTCCTCAAACGCGATCGCGCCGTCCAGCCGCCCGGCGTGGCCGCCCTCGTTCTGGTCCAGGTCCGTCTGGGCGACGATGATGCTGAGGATGCGCTCGGCGCTTGCCAGCCCGGACGCCACGCGCGAGAACGAAAAGATCGACGTGAACACCGGGAAGCCGAACAGGCTGAGCTGGCCCATGAACGCGATGATGTCGCCCGCCGCGATCGCGCCCGCCTGGTACAGGTAGATCGAATGCAGGAAGCCGCCGACCGTCGCCAGCCCCATGAGCAGGACCGCCACGTAGCGCGCCTCGATGTCGCCCTGGGCCACGAACCAGTCGCGCACGCGCTCGACCAGCCGGTTGAAGCCGCGCACTTCCTGGTCTTCCTGGGCGGTGCCTTTCACGACCTCGATCCCGTCCAGCGTTTCGGCCAGCCGCGCGTTCATCTGCCCGAAGCTGGAGCGCACTTCCTGCGCGACGCGGTGCAGCGACCGGACGTAAAACACCTGCACGACGGCGTAGGCGATCACGAACAGCAGCGGCGCGAGGACCAGCGCCGGGTGAATGGTCGGCGCGGCGAGCAGCGGCAGCAGGATGAACATGCTGGACCCGATGATCAGGTTGAAGCCGGGGTTCATCATCAGGTTGATCTCGCGCACGTCGTTCGTCACGCGGGCCATGATCTCGCCCACCGGCTGCCGGTCGTGAAACGACATGCTCTTCGCCAGCAGGCTGACGTACAGCTCGTCGCGGACGTCGCGCTCGATGCGCTGGGCGAACGTCTCCGACGAGAAATTGCGCATGAACTGCAATGCGCCGCGCACCAACTGGCTGCCGATGATCGCGGCAGTCGTCCAGGCGACGTAGGTCATGTCCTGGTTCTCGATGATCGAGTCGACCGCCCACCCGGTCAGGATCGGCACCACCGACGCCAGCAGCGCGTTGCTGAACGCGCCGAAGATCATCAGGAAGGCGAAACCGGGGTGCCGCCGCACGTGCGACCAGACGAACCGCGCCGGGCTCGACAGGTCGGCGTGTTTGAGCTCGTGTGCGATGAATTCAGAAGACATACATATCCCGTCGATGTGCGCTTAACCTGTTCGATGTTAACACCATCTGCGCCAAATGCGAAGGCTTCTCGCGCAAAAAAATCCCCCGGCGGCGGGCCGGGGGATGGAGTCGGGGCGATCCCGGTCAGGCCGGGTCCGCCGCGCGCGCGATCGCTTCCGACGTGATCGGGATCGCGGTCACCCGCACGCCGGTCGCGTCGCACACCGCGTTGGTGATGGCCGGGGCCGTGGGCACCAGCGTGATCTCGCCGACGCCCTTCACGCCGTGCGGGCCGCTGGCCTCGGGCACCTCGACGATCACGCTCTCGATGCGGGCCGGCACGTCCTCGGCGGTGGGCAGCAGGTACTCGGTGAACCCGTCCACCCACTGGCCGTTGTCCTTCAGGCGCACGCTCTCGTACAGCGCGTACCCGATCCCGGTGGCGACGCCGCCCTCGATCTGCCCCTCGACGCCGGCGCGGTTGATCGCCTGCCCGACGTCGTGAATGGCGACCAGGTCGGTGACCTCGACCGTGCCCAGGTCCCGATCGACCTCGACGCGCGCCACCTGCCCGCCGAACACGAACATGCCGTGCGGCATCCCGACCGGCAGGTGCTTGGGCGTGGTCGCTTCGGGATATGGGAAGGAAAACGTCGCTTCGGCGCGCAGCGGGACGTCCTCGTCGGCGGCGCGGCTCGCGAACTCGGCCACCGGGATCGTCTCGCCGGACGGCAGCACGACCGTCCCCCGCCGGTAAGCCAGCGCCGCGCGCGGGACGCTGAGCTTGTCCGCCGCGTACGCCAGCAGGGTCTCGATCAACTGGCGGGCGGCCATCATCACCGAGTTGCCGACCACGTACGTCATGCACGAGGCGCACGTCACGCCGCCGTTGGGCGACAGGGCCGTGTCCACGGCCAGCGCGCGCACGTCGCCGTAGGGGATCCCCAGCGCCTCGGCGGCGATCTGCTCGGCGGCGGTCGCCAGCCCCTGCCCCAGGTCCGGCGCGCCGACGTAGACGCGGATCGTCCCGTCCGGCGCCCACTCCAGGCGGTTGGTCGAATCGTCGGGCACGCGGTAGCCCAGGCCCATGCTCTGCACCGCCAGCGCGAAGCCCACCCCGGCGACCCTGCCCGCCGGCGCGGGGATCGCCGCCAACCGGGCGCGCGCCGCCGCGACGTGCTCCAGAATGACCGGCAGGCTGCTCGCCGTCTGGTCCAGCGGCGCACCGGTGAAGAACCGGTCGCCGGGCCGCAGGACGTTCTTGCGGCGCAGTTCGAGCGGGTCCATGCCCAGTTCGCCCGCCAGCATGTCGATCAGGCTCTCGGTGGCGAAGTGCGCCTGCGGGCTGCCAAAGCCGCGCATCGCGCCGGAGAACGGGCTGTTGGTGTACACGACCAGCGTCTCGACGCGCACGTGCGGGATGCGGTACGCGCCGGGCACCATTTCGGTCAGCAGGCCGCCCACCGCCGGGCCGTACGACGAATACGCGCCCGTGTCCATGTGCACCGTCGCCTGGAGCGCCACCAACGTCCCATCGCGCTTCGCGCCCAGCTTGTAGAACAGCCGGGCCGGGTGGCGCTTGGGATGCGCCAGGAACGACTCGTGGCGGTTGTTGACCAGCCGCACCGTCCCCTTGACCGCCCAGGCCGCCAGCGCCGCCAGGATCGCCAGGCCGGAGTCTTCCTTGCCGCCGAACGCCCCGCCGATCACCGCGCTCCTGACGCGGACCGCGTCCTGCGGCAGGCCCAGCACGCTGGCGATCTGGTGGCGATCCTCGAACGGCTTCTGCGAGCTGACCCAGACGGTCAGCGTGCCGTCCGCGTTCCACTCGGCGGTGGACGCTTCCGGCTCCATGTAGCCGGGCGCGATGCGCGGCACCTCGAAGACGTGCTCGAGCACGACGTCCGCCTCGGCGAACCCGGCCTCGACGTCGCCGCCCGCCACGTCATAGCGCGTGACGACGTTGCCGCCGGGGTGCACCTGCGGCGCGCCCGGTTCCAGCGCGGCGGTCGGGTCGAACACGGCGGGCAGCGGCTCGTACTCCACGGCGACCACTTTCACGCCGCGTCGGGCGGCGGTCTTGCTCTCGGCCACGACGATCGCCACCGGCTCGCCCAGGTGCCGCACCTCGTCCACGGCCAGCGCGGGGCGATCCTGCGCCAGCGGGCCGAAGGTCTTGCTGCCGGGCACGTCCGCCGCGGTGACCACGGCAAGCACGCCGGGCACGTCCCGCGCGGCGCGCGCGTCGATCTGCATGATACGCGCGTGGTGGTGCGGCGAGCGCACGACCATGCCCACCGCCATCCCCGGCAGGGCCACGTCGTCCACGTACGCCGCCGCGCCGGTCACCTTGTCCCAGGCGTCCTTGCGAATCTCGGTTTTGCCCACAGTAAACGTATCAGCGGACATGGCTCATATCCTCCGCGGCGCGGCGAACCGCCGCGATCATCTTGGTGTAGCCGGTGCAGCGGCACAGGTTGCCGGACAGCGCCTCGCGGATCTGGTCGTCGGTCGGATCGGGCAGCCGGTCGAGCAGCGCCTTCGCCGCCAGGATCGCGCCCGGCGTGCAGAATCCGCACTGCACCGCGCCCGTCTCGACGAATGCGCGCTGCAAGGGGTGGAGCTGTCCGCCGGCGGCCAGCCCTTCGATCGTCTCGACGTGGCAGCCATCCGCCTGCCCGGCGAGCACCAGGCACGAGTTCACCGGCTCGCCGTCCAGGATCACGGTGCACGCGCCGCACTCGCCCTCGCCGCCGCAGGCATCCTTCGCGCCATACAGCCCCAGGTCGTCGCGCAAGGCATAGAGCAGCGTCCTGTTCGGCTCAGTCGTGATCGTGCGCGGCTGCTCGTTCACGATCAGGGTCACAGTGATCGGCTTCATGCGCCTGCCCTCCCGCCAGCGTGCTCCCATGCCCCGTTCAACGCGCGGACCACCAGCCGCGCCGCGGCCTCGCGGCGATACGCCGCCGTCGCGCGCACGTCACCGATCGGCGCGATGTCGTCCAGCGCCGCCCGCGCCGCCCGGCGGAACGTCTCCGCGCCGGGCACCTCCCCGGCCAGGACGGACTCGGCGGCAGGGCTGCGCACGGCTGTCGGCGCCACCGCCCCCAGCGCGACGCGCCCCTCGGCGATGCGCCCCGCGGCGTCCAGCGCCAGCGCGGCAGCAACGCTCACCACGGCGATGGACATGCCGCGCCGGTTGCTCAGCTTGATGAACGCCGAGCCGGACGGCTGGGGCAGGCGGCGAAACGCGATGCTGGCGATGATCTCGCCGGGCTCCAGGCACGTCTGGCGCGGCCCGCGCAGCACCTCGCCCAGCGGCAGGATCCGGACGCCGCGCGCGCTGCTCAGCGTGACGCTCGCGTCGAGCGCCAGCAGCGGCGGCAGCGTGTCCCCGGCGGGCGAGGCGTTGGCGATGTTGCCGCCCAGCGTGCCGCGGGCGCGCGTCTGCGGCGCGCCGACCGTCTCGGCGGCGGCGATCAGGGACGGCGCGGCCCGGCGCACCAGCGACGAGGCCAGCAGGTCGGCGTAGGTGGTCAGCGCGCCGATCTCGATCCGGTCGCCGTCCTCGCGAATGTAGCGCAGGTCGGCGATCCGGCTGGCGTCGATCACGACCGCTGCCGGGAACGCGTCGCGCTGCATCTGGACGAGGGCATCCGTCCCCCCGGCGATGACGCGCCCGCCGGTTTCGGCCAGCAGACGGTACAGGTCGTCCAGGCTATCGGCCCGGTAAAAGTCGATTTCCTGCATAGACGGTTTCCTTATGACAAAATCCGGTCAACAGAGGGGTCGATCTCGACGCACTGGGTCGTTTCGGCCAGCACGCGCCCTTCGCGGATCACGGCGCGGCGCGGCGGCTGGCGGCGCAGCGCCTCCACCGGCGAGGCCGCGTCGATCAGCACGAGGTTGGCCGACGCGCCGACTTCGACGCCGTACCGTTCCAGGCGCAGCATCCGCGCCGCGTGGTAGCGCGGCATGTCGAACGCGGCCTGAATCTCGCCCGGCGCGGCCAGGTGCGCGGCGTGCGCGGTGATCAGCGCCACCTCCAGCGGGTCCATGCGCCCGTAAGGGTAAAACATGTTTTGCAGATCGTCCTGGCCGCAGGTCACGTTCACCCCGGCTTCGAGCAGCTCCTTGACGCGCGCGATCCCGCGCCGGACCGGCTGGGGGTCGCCCCGCCCCTCCAGGTGCAGGTTGATCGGCGCGTTGGTGATCACGTGCAGATCGGCGGCCTTCACCTTGTCGATAATGCGCGCCGCCATCGCGTCGTCCCAGGCGGCCATCGCGCAGCAGTGGCCCGCCGTCACGCGCCCCTGGTAGCCGTGGGCGATGGTCTGCTCGGCCAGGATTTCGAGCGAGTGCCAGTACGGATCGTCGGTTTCGTCGATGTGCATGTCGATATCGGCGTCGTAGTGCCGCGCGATCTCGAACGCGATCTCGATCTGGCGGGCGGCGTCGTCCATGTCGCGCTCGCCGTGCGGCATCCCGCCGACCAGGTCCGCGCCCATCTCCATCGCGCGCCACATCAAATCGACCACCTCCGGGTCGCGCGCCATGCCGTGCTGGGGGAAGGCGATCACCTGGATGTCGATCAGGTCCCGGAACCGCTCGCGCACCGGCAGAATCGCCTCCAGGATGTGCAGCCCGGCCACGCGGTCGATGTCGACGTGGTTGCGCATCCACAGCACGCCGTTGGCGAGCGCGGCCCGCAGCGCCAGCGCCGCCCGCCGCAGGATGTCGTCCGGCGTCAGGTCGCGCTTGATCGCGGCGTACAGCCGGATCGCCTCTTCCAGCGTGCCGGAATGGTTGATCGCGCCGTCCCACAGCAGCGCGTTTTCGAGGTGGAAATGGGACTCGATCAGCGCCGGGGATACCAGCGCGCCCGCCGCGTCGATCTCGCGCCGCCCCGGCCCCACGCCGTCCGGCGCGACGGCGTCGATCACGCCGCCCGTGATGCCCACGTCCACGCGCTGGCCCGTGCGGTCGTGCACCGCGTTACGGATCACCAGGTCGGGCATGGCTCACCCCTCGCCGCGCGAATACGGCACGGCGAACGCGCTGGGGAACTCCGCCCGGCGCGACACGCCGACCAGCACGATGATCGTCACGATGTAGGGCATCATCAGCAGCAGCTCGGACGGGATCGGCGCTTCGAGCGTCTGCAGCGCGGTTTGCAGCGCCGCCGCGCCCCCGAAGACCAGCGCCCCCACCAGCGCCCGGACCGGGTCCCAACGCGAGAACACGACCACGGCCACCGCGATGAAGCCGCGCCCGGCGGTCATCTGCGTCCAGAACAGGCCCAGGTTCGCCAGCGGCAGGTACGCCCCGCCGATCCCGGCCATCGCGCCCCCGATCATCAGGGCGCTGTAGCGCAGCCGCGTGACGTTCAGGCCGCGCGTGTCGACCGCCTCGGGCCGCTCGCCTACCGCGCGCAGCGCCAGCCCGTAGCGCGTCCGGTAGAGCACGAACCAGCCCACGCCCACCAGGACGAACGCCAGGTAGACCATGACGTTGTGGCTGAAGAACATCCGGCCCAGCACTGGGATCTCGCTCAGCAGCGGGATCGGCTCGGTGCCGAACGTCTTGATGGTGGGCGGCTTGCTACGCAGCCCGAAGAACAGGCGGAACAACAGCGTGGACAGCCCGCCGCCCAGGATGGTAATGCCCAGCCCGGCGACGACCTGATTCGCCTTTGCCGTCACGCTGACGAAGGCCATCAGCAGGCCCATCACCATGCCGGTCGCCGCGGCGACCAGCACGCCGGCCCACAGGCTGCCGGTGTTGTAGGCGCCCACGAAGCCGGACAGCGCGCCCATGAGCATGATGCCTTCCAGGCCCAGGTTCAGAATCCCGGAGCGCTCAGTGAAGACCTCGCCCAGCGCCGCGAACAGGATCGGCGTCGCCCACCGCACGGCGGACGCCAGCACGCCAACCACGAACGAATACGTGACCAGATCCCAGTTCATGAAGATGAAGCCCTCTTGAACAAATACGCGCGCGACAGCACCAGCAGAATCACGCAGCCCTGAATGACGTCGACCAGCGCGAACGGCACGTTGGCGTTGCGCTCCATCGCGTTGCCACCGACCACCAGCGAGGCGAACAGGAACGCCGAGATCACCATGCCGACCGGGTTCAGCCCGCCCAGCAGCGCGACCACGATCCCCAGCGTGCCGTACCCGCGCGCGATCTCCTCGATCAGCCGGAAGTGCAGGCCGAAGATCTCGCCCCAGCCCGCGATGCCGGTCAGCGCGCCGCTAACTCCCGCCACCAGCAGCACCGTGCGCGGGATGTTCAGCCCGACGTGCGCCGCCACCCGCCGGCTCGCGCCCACGATCTCCGTCCGGCGGCCCCACGTGCTCCGCCAGAAGACCAGCACCAGCGCCGCCGCGACGAGCGCCACGATGAACGACGCGTTCAGCCGGGTGCGCTCCACCAGGCGGGGCAGCTCCAGCGCGTCGGGGATCAGCCGCGACTGGGGAAAGTTGAACCCGCCGGGGTCGATCATCGGGCCGCGCACCAGGTAGGCCAGCAGGTACACCGCGATGTAGTTGAGCATCGACGTGGTGATCACCTCGTTGGCCTGCAGGTACGCCTTGAGGACCCCGGCGATGAGGCTCCACAGCGCGCCGCCCAGCGCCCCGGCCACGAAGCACAGCGCCAGGTGCGGCAGCGTGGGCAGCCCGGTGATGTTGAGCGCCACCCACACCGAGAAGATCGAGCCGAGGATCATCTGGCCCTCGGCGCCGATGTTCCAGTACTGGCAGCGGAACGAGATCGACACCGAGACGGCGATCAGCAGCAGCGGCGTGGCCTTGACCAGTGTCTCGGTGAAGCGGTCGGTGGTGCCGAACGCGCCGTAATACAGGCTCTCGTAGGCTTCCAGCGGGTTGCGCCCGCTCAGCAGCAGCAGAATGCCGCCCACGACCAGCGACAGCACGACCGACAGCGCCGCCTGGACGATGTTTTGCCACAGCCCGCGCCAGTTGATCAGCGGCTGGGGCGGGGATTGCGTTTGTTCGGCGGTCGTCATGACGCTGCCTCCTGCGTGGTAAGGTCTGCCAGCCGCGTGCCGGCCATCATCAGGCCGAGCGTCTGCGTTGCGGCGTCGGCGCTGTTGAGCACACCCATCGACTGCCCGTTGAAGATCACCAGGATCCGGTCGCTGAGCAGCAAAATCTCGTCCAGGTCGGACGAGATCAGCAGAATCCCGGCGCCGCGCTCGCGCTCCTCCATCAGCTTCTGGTGGACGTACGCCGCCGCGCCGATGTCCAGGCCGCGCGTGGGCTTGTTGGCGACGATCACGCGCGGATTCTGGCTCAGTTCGCGGGCGAGGATCAGCTTCTGCTGGTTGCCGCCAGAGAGCTTGCCCGCCGGCAGCGACGGCCCCGGCGCGCGCACGTCGAACCCGGTGATCAGCTCGCGCGTGAAGCGCACGATCGCGCGGAAGTCCAGCAGGCCGACCCGCGAAAACGGCGACCGGTCGAAGACTTTGAGCGTGGCGTTGCGCCCCAGGTCGAAATCGAGGATCAGCCCGTCGCGGTGGCGGTCGTCGCTGATGTAGGCCGCGTTGTGCTTGATGTAATCCCGTGCGCGCCAGCCGGTCGCGTCCTCACCGGCGATGACGACCTGGCCGGATTCGATGGGGCGCACGCGCGTGATGGCCTCCACCAGCTCGCGCTGGCCGTTGCCGTCCACCCCGGCGATGCCCAGGATCTCCCCGGCGTACACCTCCAGGCTCAGGCCGCGCACGGCGGGCAGGCCGCGGTCGTCGATCACGTGCAGGTCGCGCACGTCGATCAGGCATTCGCCCACGCCCGCAGGTGTGCCGTGCTCGCCCGCGTGCGCCTCGGCCTCGCTGCCGGCCAGGGCCAGCACCTGCGCCTGTTGGTCGGCGCGCAGGCTCGCCAGGTCGCGCCCGATCATCTCGCGGGCCAGCGTGTTCTTGTCGGTGTCGCGGGTCATGGCGCCGAACACCACCCGCCCGCCGCGCAGCACCGTCACGCGGTCGGTCACCTTGAGCACCTCTTCGAGCTTGTGGCTGATGAAGACGATGGTCTTGCCCTTCTCGGCCATCCCGCGCAGGACGACGGTCAGCGCCTCAGTTTCCTGCGGCGTGAGGACGGCGGTCGGCTCGTCGAGGATCAGCACGTCCGCGCCGCGATACAGGCTGCTGAGGATCTCGACGCGCTGCTGCGCCCCGACCGACAATTCCTGCACCCGCACGCCCGGATCGATGTCCAGGCCGTACTGCGCCGCAACCTCGCCGACCCGACGCTCGGCCTCGGCCATGTCGAAAAAGCCCCAGCCATCCAGCCCCAGGATGATGTTCTCGGTGACGGTGAACGGCTGCACCAGCTTGAAGTGCTGGTGCACCATGCCGATCCCCAGGTCGATCGCGTCGGCGGGGGAATGGATGGTGACCGGTTCGCCTTTGACCAGGATCTCCCCTTCGTCCGGCTGGTACAGACCGAACAGCACGTTCATGAGCGTGGTCTTGCCCGCGCCGTTCTCGCCCAGCAGACCGTGCACCTCGCCCGAGCGCAGCGCCAGATCGACGGCATCGTTGGCGACCACGCCCGGAAAGCGCTTGGTGATACCGCGCATTTCAACTGTGATCATAGAGTCCTCGCAAGTGAGGCCGGAGGCAACTTCTCCGCCCCCGGCCCCACGGTTGGCACGGTCCGGTTAGTCGAGCTCGAAGGCGTCCAGGTCGCCCAGGTCGAGCGTCCCGTCGACGAAGCCCTCGATCGCCTCGTCGATGGCCGCCTGCAAGTCCTCGTCGATCAGGTCTTCGGCCACGTCCTCGTTATACACGACCGACACGCCCTCGTTGGCGAACTCGATCCAGTAGAACGCATCACCGAACTCGCCTTCGACGGTCTCCTCGATCATCTGCACGTAGACCGGGGCCCAGTCGTACACGAAGCTCGCGATCGTGTTCTCCGGCGCGAGCTCGTTCTGGTCGGTGGTGTTGCCCATGCACAGCACGTCTTCGTCTTCACACGCGCTCAGCACGCCCTGGCCGACGCCATCGCCGCTCTGCCAGAGGATGTCCGCCCCGGCGCTGATCTGGCTCAGGGCCGCTTCCTTGGCGGCGGGCACGTCGTTGAAGTCGCCGATGAAGTTGTTGAGCACGGTCACGTCCTCGTTGATCGCCTCGGCGCCGAGCACAAACGCCACGTGCCCGCGGTGAATCTCCGAGACGTCCACGCCGCCGACCACGCCGACGATGCCCGCCTCGGTGAGGTAGCCGGCGATGAGGCCCATCACGTAGCCGCCCTGCTCCAGCTTGACGTCATACACGCCCACGTTGGGGGCGATCTTGAAGCCGGTGCCGATGGCGAAGTTCACATCCGGGTAGTCCTCGGCGACCTTGATGATCGGCTCCATGAACTGGAAGCCGTGGCCGACGATCAGGTCGAAGCCCTGCTGTGCATAGTCCAACAGCGCCGGCTCGATGTCCACCGGGTCGTACACCTGCTCGACCACGGTCAGCTCGACGGCGATGGTGTCCTCGAGCGCTTCGACGGCGCGGTTCATGCCATCGAAGGAAGCCTGATTCCACGACACGTCATCGGCGCGGCCCGGCAGGATCAACGCCACTTTGACGGTAGGCAGGTCGTCATCCTGGGCCAGGGTGGGCAGGGCGGCGGCCATCACGGCGACGACCAGTACAAGGGTCAGAATCAAACGAATCTTCATGGGGCTAACAATCCTTTCGCTCAAGTAACGAATGATGCTCACGTTCCTCACCGGCGCCGCGACAGGCGCCCGGCCCGGTCGGTCGAAACAGCGCTCAGTTTCGATACGGTCCTCCTTCTATGTCTCAATCCTCCTCGGTTCAGTCGATCAGGGTGTCGATCAGGGCATGCTGGCGGACGTCGACCAATCCCATGTCCGTCAGGCCCAGTTCGGGCACGGTCGGCAGCGAAATGAACGAGATGGTCATGAACGGCGCGGGCAGCGTGCAGCCTAGGTCGTGCGCGATCGCCGTGATCGCTTCCAGCCCGGCGATCACCTCCTCGACGGGCGCGGTGCTCAACAGCCCGCCGATTGGCAGCGCGAGCTGGCCCAGCACCTGCCCCCCGGCAGCGATCGCCAGGCCGCCCTGCATGGACTCGATGGCGCGCACGCAGGCCGCCATGTCGTCGTCGTTGGTCCCCGCAACGATGATGTTGTGGTGGTCGTGGGCCACCGACGAGGCCAGCGCGCCCCGCTGAAGGCCAAAGCCGCGCACGAACGCCACGCCGATATTGCCGTTGCGCCCGTGCCGCTCGACGACCGCCAGCTTGAGCACGTCCCGCTCCATGTCCGGCAGCACGCGGCCATCGACCACCGCCAGCGTCGCCCGCCCCACCTTGTTGATGATCTGGTCGGGATACAGCTCGATCACGCGGGCGGTCACGCTGGGGCCGCCGGCGCGCAGGGCGAAATCGTCCGCCTGCCCGCCGCGCCGCACGGTGACGGTGTTGTGAATCCACTCAGGATAATCGGCGGGCGGCGTGTCCACGACCAGCCGGCCATCCTGCGCGACGAGCCGCCCCTTGAAAAACACGTGGCTCGGCTCGATGCGCTCCAGGCTGTCGGCCAGCAGCACGTCCGCCCAGCGGCCCGGCGCCAGGCTGCCCAGCAGGTGATCGAAGCGGAAATGCACCGCCGCGTTGACGCTCGCCATCTGGATGGCCTGGACGGGCGGCACGCCCAGCTCGATCGCGCGGTTGACGAGGTAATCGATGTGGCCCTCGTCGCGGATGTCGTCGGGGTGCTTGTCGTCGGTGCAGAACATCAGGTGGCGCGTGTCCAGGCCCTCGCGCACCACGCCGCGCAGAATCGGCTCCAGGTTGCGCTCGGTGCTGCCGTCGCGCACCAGCACGGGCAGCCCCAGCCGCAGCCGGGCGAACGCCTCCTCGTAATCGACCGCCTCGTGATCGTCGGCCATGCCGCCGCAGGCATACGCCGCCAGCTCGCGGCCCATCAACCCCGCCGCGTGGCCGTTGGCGATCTTGTTGAGCCGGTGCGCCGCCTCGACTTTGGCGAGGTATTCGTCGCGCAGGCCGAGCACCTTCGACGGGTCCAGCTCGCCCAGGCTGATGCACTCTTCCCAGGTGAGGATTTCGCTCACCTCGGCCAGCCCCAGCTCGCCGCCCGCCGTCTCCAGTCCGGGCGCGGTCGGCACGCGTGACGAGACCTCGATCAGGATGTGGTACGGCAGATTCGCCATGCTGTGCAGCAGCACCTTCATCCCCTCGAACCCGGCCACGTTCGCGATCTCCATCGGGTCGGCCAGCAGCGCCGTCGTGCCGCCGGGCACGATCAGCCCGGCGAGGTTTTCGGGGATGACCAGCGTCGAGTCGACGTGGATGTGCGTGTCGATGAAGCCGGGCATGGCATAGCGCCCGCCCCCGTCGAACCGCTCAGCCGCCGCGTATTCCGCCGCGTCGAGCGTCACCACGCGCCCATCCTTGATGCCCAGCGCGGCAGGCTCGATCCGGCCCGTGTACACGTTGACCAGCCGGACGTTCTCGATGACGAGATCCAGCGGCTGGCGGCCCAACGCCGCCTCGATGAGACGTTTGCGACCCGGAATGGTGATCATAAGGCATATCCTTTAGCGAGTGTAACGAAGTCACATCTTCTTTCGCAAGACTGAAAAACGTATATATTGATCTCTATAATACACGCGCGAGAACAAAACCGGTTTGTTCAAACTGTTGAAACCCACCTCGTCGAAACGCAGCAGCGGGCTGTCCGGCGGGACGTCCAGCAGCGGGCCGAGGTCGTCCCCGGCCACCTGGGGCAGGATGTCGGCCAGCACGTGTGCGATGGTCTGGAAGCAGCGCCGGTCGAGGAACTGGAAAATCGGCGCCGCCAGCTCGGCGTCGGTGTACGGCTGGCGGATGAGATCGACCGGCACCACGTCGGTGCACAAAATCGCGGGCTGGTCGTCGGCGGTGAACAGCTTGGTCACCATCAGCGCCTCGCCGCCCGCCGCATCGCCCAGCGCGGCGGCGATATCCGTGGGCGGGGTCTCTCGCGCCACCGAGATCAGGCGGATTCCCGCCTCGTAGCCGGACTGGCGGATCAGGTCGGTGAACTCGTAGGCCGTCTCGACGCGGGCCTGAATGCGGAGAAAATAGGGATTGACGAACGTGCCAGACCCCTGGCGGCGGATGACGGCGCCCTCGCGCTCCAGGATCGTCAGCGCCTGGCGCACGGTCCCCCGGCTGACGCCCAGCTCGGCGGCGATGTCCGGCTCGGAGGGCAGGCGCCCCCCATCCGCATAGACGGTTCGCAGCCGCTGGCGGAGGATGCGGGCAACACTTTTGGCGAGTGGCACGCGGCGCTGCAACAGCATGACCCCTGCCCCCCATAACATTAACTTGGCATTTGTTCAACAAACTTCATGATACCGGAGAATCACCACGCTCCCCAAGTGACAAATCTCATATTTTCTGCAAACACGCCCATAACACAAAACAGATAGCAGGCCCGCGAGCCTGCTATCTGCCAGGATGTCATAGCGAACGATGCGCGCGAGCGCCCTACTCGTCGAGATCGGCGATCAACTGCTGGCCCTGCCGCAGCACGTCGGACAGCGACGCCTGGTTGGTCAGGAAGAGCGAGGCCATGTCGTCGACGACGGTCTGCGCCTCGGCCACGCGCGGGTGGAACGGGCGCGCGGCGAACACGTCATTCTCGGCGTAGAGCGTCATCGCCTGCACCAGCGGATCGTCCTCCGGCAAGACTTCGAGGATGGAGTAGCGCGGCGTGAGCAGGAAGCCCTGCTGCTCGGCCAGGATGGGGGCGATCTCCTTCGACGTCAGGAACTGGATGAGCGCCTTGGCGCCTTCCATGTTCGGGGCGAACTTGGGGATCGACCAACCCCAGCCGCCGATCCAACTCTTGCTGCCCGCGGGGCCCGCCGGCGGCAGCTCGATCACCATCTTGTCGTCGGCATACCACTCGGCGTTGCCCTCGGCCACAGCCTGGAAGAACGGCCACTGGCGCATGAAGGCCACCTTGTCGCCCATATACAGCTCGTTCTGAGCGGTATAGTCCTGGTTCAGCGCGTCTTCGGGGAAGATCTGGTGGGTGTGGATCATGTCGTAGAGGAACTGGAACGCCTCGCCCGTCGCCTCGTCGAAGTCGAAGATGCTGCCGCCCGACTGCGCCGTCAGGTAAGCCATGTAAACGTAGAGCAGCGCCGGCTTGACCAGGCCATCGGTCGTGCCCCAGACGCCGTTCGCCGGGTCGGCGAACATCTTGCCGATCTCGACCACCTCGTCCCACGACGTTGGCGCCGCGACGCCCTGCTCGTCCAGCCAGTCTTTGCGGGTGAAGAAGTAGCCGACCGCGAACTCGTGCGGGATGCGGTAGCGCTCGCCCTCGATGCTCAGGAAGCCGTCGATGTGCGGCTGCATGCTGGGCGGGAAGTCGTCCCAGGTTTCCTGGGGGATGACGTCGTTGAGCGGCTCCAGCCAGCCCGCGCGCATGAAGGTCGGCGAGCTGTCGTCGGCATCGCTGAACACATCGATAGGGCTGCTGCCCGACGCAAAAGCGGTGCTGTACTTGGTCAACATGTCGTTGCCGCTGACCGGGCCGCCTTCCAGCGTGACGGTGAACCCGGTTTCTTCCTCGAACTGGGGCAGCACCTGGCGCAGGATGTCGTGCGTGAACTCCTGGACCGCGAGCACGACCTCAGCCTGGGCGCGGACCACGTTCGGGGCGAAAATGCCCTGCGTGGCGAACTTGCCGCCCAGCGCGGCACCGGCCAGCGCTGCACCCGTTCCCTTCAAGAACGTACGACGCGACAAACCTTTCTTGATCTCACTCATTTCTTTTTCCTCCTAAGATAAAAACCATCGGCAAACGAACGAGAGGGTTCATGGCATGCTTTACGAGCCTCCATCGTACACGCAGCGGCGCGCTTCACCGGCGAACGCTTCCAATAGCGGTATCTCGGCGTCGAAGAAGTGATCGGACGGGCTGAGGATATACCCGCCGCCCGGCCCGGCTTCCTCGAAGCAGCGGCGCACTTCGGCGCGAGTCTGCTCCGGGGTGCAGCCGGTGAAGTAGTGGAACTGGTCGAACCCGCCGATGAAGCACACGCGGTCGCCGATGCGCCCCTTGGCCTCGGCCAGCCGCATGTCGCCGCCCATGTCCGCCGGGGTGAAGGTTTCCATCGCGTCGGGGTTCATGTCCGCGATGCGCTCCAGCAGCGGCATCATGCCGCCGCACGTGTGGTAGACGATCCGCTGGCCGACCGCGTGCGCCAGCGCGATCAGCTCGGCGTCGTAGGGCGCGACGAACTGGTCGAACAACTTCGGCGAGATGACCGTCGATGACGCGGCCCCGCCGCCCAACTCCAGCAGGTCATAGCGTGCCCCTTCCAGCGAGCGGATGAACGTCTTTTTGCGCGCCTGCAGGATTTTGATCAGCTCGTGGACCCACTCCGGATCGTCGTACGTCTCCAGGATCAGGCGCTCGGTGCCGACCAGCTCGACGGCATCCTGCCAGCAGCCGGGCTGGCCGTACACGTCGAAATAGCAGATGTGGCCGCGCACCAACCCGCGCTCGCCGAACGCCTCGGCGCGGCGGTTGACGGCCTCCACGTCGCACTTGGGATGCGTCACGTACTCCGCGATCAGGTCGATGTCGCGCTTCTGCTTGACCAGCGGCTCGACCACCCAATCGGTGTACTGGTTGCCCTGCAAGACCATCGACAGCGTGCCCCTGGGCGTGACGAAGTTGTAGCGCGTGGTCGTGTACTGCGCGTCCGGGATGCGCTCCGTCTCGATGCGCCAGTCGTCCGACACGACGCGGTGCGTGTGGTCCAGCGGGTGGATGAACGTCTGGTTCGGATCGAAGTATTCGCCCTGCGACTCGTCGGGTTTGTAGGGCACGGTCCACAGCATGGCGTCCAGCCCAAAGCGGTCGAAGAACTCGTGGTAAGAAATGCCGTCCAGGTACGTGTCCAGGAAGTACGTCATGACGTGATGCGTCGTGACCGGCAGCCGGTCCGGCACGCCGCCGGTGAGCGCGGTCAGCATCCGCTGGCGCGAGGTCATTCCGGCCATCGATCAGCCCTCCTGCCCGGCGAACACCAGCTCGACCGTGATCGCCTGGCCGGGCCCCGCCGCCACGTCCACGCGGCGCCCGTCACGGACCGGCAGGGAGTCGCCGCGCTCCTCGGCCAGGTTGGCGCGGTACGCTCCCGCCAGCGGCAGGCCGCAGGTGATCGCGCTCTCGACCAGCTCGCGCGTGATGTTGTAGCAGCGCACGATCAGCGTGTCGCGCTCGCTCCGCCGGGCGGCGCTGAGCACCAGCGCGGGCGACTCGATCCGCAGCAGGCTGAACGTGTCCGGCAGGTGCCCGCCGCGCGGCCAGGGGATGGACGTCACCAGCGCCGGGTCGTCGCGGGTGATGTTCATCTCGCGCAGCACCAGGCCGGGATGCGTGTCCGCCCGGCGCGCGTGAACCGCAGCGTTGTAGTTCATCGCCGCCGGGTAGACGTTCCGCCAGTCGCCCGCGTGGGGCAGGATCGCGTACTCGTAGCGGTGCGGCCCGATGCACTGCGCGCCCGGCGTGGGCACCAGCGGCCCCGCGGCGATGCGGCGCACCCACAGATCGTCCCGCGACATCCAGCCCACGCTGCGCAGCAGGGTGAGCGCGATCGTGCCGTCCTCCGCCACCTCGACCGACGGCAGCCCCCGGTTGAGGATTGCCAGCCCTCGCCGGCCATCGCTCAGGTCGGTGAAGGCGCGCTGGTGCATGAGCGGCGTCGGGTCCTCGACCCAGCCCTCGGACGGCGGCAGCGCCAGATCGCGCGCGGCAACCATCCACGACTGGTCGACGTGCGCCTGCGCGACGCGCAGCCCGGTCGGGAAGTTGACCGTCAGCTTGTGGTCGCGCGCCCGGTTGTCGATCTCGGTGGTGATGAAGACGCCCGGCTGCCCGGCATAGAGCATGATCGTCACGGTGATCGGCAGCGGCACCGTTTGCGCGGACCGGCGGCGGCGGTCGTCGGCCAGCCCCTCCGGCACGTCGAGCATCCACGTCACGCGGAACGCCGCGCGGCACGGCCCGGCCTCGACGCGCTCCACCTGGGCCGCGCGCCCGGCGGTGGTGATCGTCTGGCTGTGCTCTGTCAGCGGGCAAAACGTGTATTCGTCGCCCGTGTCTTCGACATCGGCGAAATGGTGCTGGCCCGCGTAGACGTGGCCGGTTGTCTTGTCGGTGATCGTCAGGCCGCCGTCGACCTCGATGGCGAGCGCCACGTAGGCATTCTCCGCCCCGCGCTCGCCGGTCACGAGATCGGTGGCCGGGGGCGGGCTTCCGCTCGCCGGCTGCGCGTAGAGCGTGGTGTAGCCCAGCGCGGGCACCGTCACCGGGACCAGGACGCGCACGCAGCGCTTGCGGTTGGGCTTGAGCACCTCCATCCAGAAGCGCTCCTCGTCCGCGATCACCTGGTGCGGCACGACCTCGCCCGCGCCGGTCACCAGTTGGAAGTCGCCCGCGTGCGGATCGTCGAACTCGAACTCGATCAGCGCTTCGGCCACTTCGGCGCGGTCCCAGCCCAGCGGGTTGAAGGCGATCACCGGCGTGCCGGTCTGGGCGGTCATGTCGGCCTGCCGCGCCACTTCGCGCAGGCTGTCGCGCACCAGCGCCCCGGCGATCTGGCGCGCCTGGCTGAAGCGGTAGAGCATCTCGTGGTGCACCTCGTCGATGCCGCTGCCGTACATATCGTCGTGCGGGTGGTTGAGCAGCAGCCAGTGCCACGCCTGCCACATCAGCGCGGGGGTGCCCTCCGGCACGTCGCCGCCCGCCAGCCACGCCAGCGCCGCCAGCGGTTCCATGTAGCGTTCGAGCAGCGTCTCGGTGGCGTGGTTCTCCTGCTTGAGGTGGATGCGCGTCGAGTACACGCCTTGCAGGATCTCGGAATAGCGGCCCCAGCGGAACTCGCCCTCGAAGCGCGGCAGATCGACGCCCGCCGCCCGCACCCGCTCCAGGTGCTCGGCCAGCGTGCCGTGATGGATCTCGACGTCGTCCAGCGCGGCGTTGGCGCGGCGGATTACCTCCGGGATGCGCGGCTCGGCCTCGGCGTGGTCGATGCCGTTCATCAGCAGCAGCGTGCGCGTGTTGGTCATCGGCTTGAGCTTGTCGATGGCGCGCTCGATCTTCTGCTGGGCCAGGTCCCAGTCGAATGCCATCTGCGACACGTCGCCCCAGTGGATGCCGTAGCCCAGATTGGTGACGTTGTGGTAGCCCCAGGGCATCAGGATCGCCGTCACGCACGAGCCATCCGGCGCGCGCCACTCGAACTCGGTGCCCAGCCGGTCGCCCTCGGCGCCCATCCCGCGCCAGAAAAACGCGTTGTCGATGCCAAAGCCGCGCAGAATCTGCGGCAGTTGGGCGATGTGGCCGAAACCGTCCGGCACGTAGCCGATCGGCATCACGCCGCCGTAGGGCTCGCCCATCTTGCGCCCGACCATCAGGTTGCGCACCAGCGACTCCGGGCTGACAAGGAATTCGTCGGCCAGCACGTACCACGGCCCGACCTGGATGCGACCCGCCCGGCAGTGCGCCTGCAGCACGGCGGCGCGCTCGGGGCGCACTTCGAGGTAATCCTCCAGCACGCTCATCTGCCCGTCGAGCATGAACACGCGAAAATCGGGCTGCTCGTCCAGCAGGCGCAGCAGGCGATCGACCAGCCGCACCAGGCGGATGCGGTATTCTTGGAATGTGCAGTACCAGGCGCGGTCCCAGTGGGTATGGCTGACTAACGTGGCTTGATAGGGGGGCTTGCCCATCAACCAGCACCTTTCGTCGTAAAGCCAATATCAGCAAAAAATCGTTTGCATTGATGGCCTAGATGTATAGACAAATCTATTATATGACAAACAGCCTGTCAAGACAATGGCCCCGCCCGAATTCGATTCGCCCGCGGCGCAGCGGTGGCGCGGTTCGCGCCTGTGGGCCGGGCACAAGCGAGCGCCACTCAGCCGGGAATCGCGCTCGAACGAGGCGGCGGGACAGCCCGCGACAGCGCCCGGCACGCGACGACCCTGTATTGACAGATCGGTCGAATCGACGCATAATGAACTTGTATAGACAATTTGTCCGATGAGAACTTACTTTATGTCACCCTGTCCACTGGCCGACCGGCGGCCCGACCCTGCTTTCTCCACGCGTTGCCACCGTGCAGCGGCTGCCCCGTGTTGTGGTGCGTCACCCGAAAGGATCCCCCATGTTTGAATGGCTCGATACCGCCCTCGCCACCGTGTCGGGCGTGACGATCACGCGCCTGTGGCCGCTGGCCGCACTGGCGTCACTGCTCATCGCGTGGCTGGCGAGCCGCAAGCGCTACAGCGCGTTCGCGTGGTTCGCCGCCGGGCTGGGCGGCACGATCGCCGCCAGCGAGGTCGTCCGCACGCTGGTGCCCCAGCCGGAGGAGCCGCCCGGCGCGGCGTATACCATCTGGTCCAACCCCGGTTTCCGGTCCGATTTCGGCCTGCTGCTGATCGGGATCGGGCTGGCGGTTGCGCTGAGCCAGGTCGTCCGGCGGCTGGTCGTCTTCGCGGGCGATCCCCCGCGCGACGCCACCGGCCAGCTTATGGCCCCGGCCACGCCGGCCCAGGTGCGGATCAGCGCGGCAGCGAGCGCGTTCGTCCTGCTGGTGCCCGTCATCATCTGGCTGTGGGCCATCGTCCGGTTCGTCGCCATCGGCGAGTACGGCGACCTGGTCCTGCCGCTGGTCCTGTTCGCCGGGCTGGCCGTCGCCGCGGGGCTGCTGGCGAATCTGCTGGAAGACTGGCCGCGCACCCTGGCGCTGGTGATCCTGGTCGCCGTGGCGCTGCTGGGCAGCATGCGCTGGAACGCCACCCGCCCGCCCGGCTCGATGTTCGAATCGAACGGCTCGTTCCCGGCGTTTCTCGCGCTGGTGCCGATCATCTTCGGCCTGTGGGTGGCGAGCGCGCTCAACACCACGCCGCGGCAGCAGGTCGCGCTGCTGGGATGGCGGCTCGGCGGGATCGCCTGGGCGCTGGCGCTGGTCGGCTGGCTGGTGCGCTTCCTGGGCGCGTACAACTTCCAGGCCGCGCCCGCCTTCGACCTGGGCAGCCTGTTCGGCATGCCGGTGCTGATCGCGCCCGCCGTCGCCGGGTTGTATTACAGCCTCGTCCCGCGCGACATCGCCGCCGAACGCAACGCCGCCAACCTGGACGCGTGGGAAGCGGCCCTGGTCGTGCTGGCCGGGACCGGCGCGTGGCTGTGGGTGCTGGCCCAGATTCAATGGCGGCTCGGCACGCGACGGATGCGCCGCACGGTGGGCGATTACGCCGAGCGCCTGCGCGGGATGCACCTGTCGCTGCAACAGCGGCGCTACCTGCTCGCCTTCGCGCTGATCGCCCCGGCGGTGGCGCTGCGGACGTTCACCACGTTCTACCCCTTCCTGCAGACGGTCGCGCTCAGCGTGCAACGGTACAACCCGGCCTTCCCGCCGCGCCAGTACATCGGCCTGCGCAATTTCGAGCGGCTGGCGAACGATCTCGTCGTGCGCGAGAGCCTCGAGTTCACCGTGATTTTCGTGTTCGCCTCGACGTTCTTCCAGATGGCGCTGGGTCTGGCGATCGCGCACCTGCTCAACGCCAACTTCAGCCTGCGCGCCCTGTCGCGCACGATCAGCCTGATCCCGTGGGCCATCCCGATGGTCGTCGCCGCGATCGGCTTCCGCTGGATGTTCGACGACCAGTTCGGCATGATCCCGGACCTGCTGCGCCGCCTGGTTGGCTATGAGGGCAAGTGGCTGGTCAACCCCGACAACGCGCGCATCGCGATCACGTTCGTCAACACGTGGAAGAGCACGCCGTTCGCGGCGCTGCTGCTGCTCGCCGGGCTGCAAGGTGTGTCGCAGGACCTGTACGAAGCGGCCAAAGTGGACGGGGCCAACTGGCTGGACGCGCTGCGCTTCATCACCGTGCCGATGCTCATGCCGATCATCGTGACGACCGCCATGTTCCTGCTGGTGTGGCAGTTGGCGGCGTTCGACCTGCCCTTCGCCATGACCGGCGGCGGCCCCGGCTTCTCGACGACGGTGGTCGCGCAGAAGATCTACCTCGAGATCAACTCACTCAATTACAGTTACGCGGCAGCGGTCAGTATCGCGCTCGTCGCTGTCGTCGGCGTGATCGGCGGGCTGGGCCTGTACGCGCTCCGCCGGGTCGAAGTCACCGGCTAGAAAGGATACGCTGCCATGTCGGCCACAGTCGAAGGACTGTCCAACGCCCAGAAGAAAGACCTGTCGTGGTTCGCCCGCCACAGCAACACGATCCTGATCTACGCCGCGTTCGTGGTGTTCGCGGTGTTCGTCGGCTTCCCGTTCTACTACATCGCCATGTCGTCGATCACGCCGCGCACCGAGCTGTTCAGCATCCCGCCGTCGTACCTCCCGGCCAACCCGACGCTCGACAACTACCAGAACATGATCGAGTCGGTGCCGTTCCTGACCTACCTGCGCAACTCGCTGGTGTTCGCGGTCGGCTCGGCGCTGGTATCGGTGATCGCCGCCGCGCTGGCCGCCTATGCCCTGGCGCGCATCCGCTTCCCCGGCAGCAACATCGTCTACATGGCGCTGATCATGTCGGTCGCGCTGCCGCAGATCGCGGTGCTGGTGCCCATGTTCGAAACCTTCCAGCAGTTCAAGATGATCAACACGCACCACGGCCTGATCATCCTGATGAGCAGCCTGGTGCTGCCGTTCACCATCCTGACGCTGGTGTCGTTCATCATGCAGGTGCCGGTCGAGATCGAAGAGGCGGCGCTCATCGACGGGGCGAACATCTTCCAGGTGCTCACCCGCATGATCCTGCCGCTGATCATGCCCGCGCTGTCGACCATGACCGTGATCAACTTCATCATCGGCTGGAACGAGCTGCTCTACCCGCTGGTGTTCGCCCAGCGCGACAATACCAAGACGCTCAGCGTGGCGCTGGTCGAGCTGTCGTCGGACGCCTCGACCTACACCCGGCCCTGGGACATGCTCAGCGCGCTCAGCGTGTTCATGGTGGTGCCGGTGCTGCTGCTGGTGCTGGCCGGCCAGCGCATGATTATCGCCGGGCTGTCGCGCGGCGCGGTCAAGTAATCCCGTTTGCCGGGCCGATCCGCCGGGCTGCCAGCCACGCATGTGATAGGCAGCCCGGAGATTCTCTATAATATTCTTTATAAGGGTGCTGGAAATTACATTTAATCTCCCCATCTCACGGTAACTATGAGGCAGAGAGGAAAACATCCATGTCAGAACGCATCACCATCGAGCAAAACGTCGAGATTCTCAAACGGTACGCCTACCTGGAGCGCGCGTGCATGCGCACGCTCGCCGGCTGGCTGCCCGGCGTGCCCGAGTGGGAAGCCAAGAACCAGTTCGGCCTGCACATCTGGGAGAGCGCCGACGCCGCCGATCACCTCCGCGCGCGCCTGCGCGAGCTGCGCAATCACCAGCCGGAGCGCGGCCTCAGCCCGGCGCTGCAGCAGGTTTTCACCGCGCTGGACTACGCGCAGAACACCGCCGAGGTCATCGCGACGGTGTACCTGGTCGTCAAGCGGGCGCTGCTGCACGCCTACCGCAACCATCCGGAGGTCACCTGGTCGGACTTCGACAACCCGACGGTGAAGGTCACCGAGAGCCTGATCGCCCAGACCGAGGCCCAGGTCGCCTGGGCGGAGCGGTACTTCCCGACCATCGCGGAGGGCTATCCCGGCTGGGAATCCTGGCGCGACACGGTCGCCGGCCTGCTGGAGAGCGACGGCGGCGCCATGGGCACCGGCCCCAAAGTCGAGGCGCGCGTCGACCTGGACGCCCGCCCGCTGCTGCTGCCCTGGAAGGAATGCCAGCGCATGCCGGACTGGCCGATCTTCGACCCCGAGCAGGACGTCGAGCCGGATCGCAAGGCCGACCCGGAAGGGCACCGGCTGTGGCGCTTCAAGCACTACCTGAACGAGATGACCGCCTCCGAGACGCTCGGCTCCATCCTGTGGATGACGCCGGAAATGCCCTGGGAATACCAGCACAACGTCGCGCGCCACCTGTGGGACGAGATCCGGCACAGCCAGCTCGGCCAGACGCGCATCCAGCAGTTGGGCCTCAAGATCGAAGAGGTGCCCCAGGTCGTGCAGATCTACAACGTGATGATGACCCTGCCCGCCGTCGACCAGTACGCGCTGCTGACGACGGTCATCGAGCCGAACGGGATGCCCGAAAAGCGCGCCAACCGCGAGCACTGGGAAGACATCCACGACGACATCTCCGCCGCCGCGGTCAGCTACGACTGGAGCGACGAGAACTTTCACATCCGCTGGGGCCAGAAGTGGACGCCCGTCCTGCTCGAAACCTACGGCTACGATGAAACGCCGGAGCAGATCAAGGAACGGATGGAAGCCTGGCTCTTGGAAAACACGCCGGTCAAGATGCAGCAGCGCCACGCGCACGGCATCGCGTAAACGAGCCGAGGAAGGTACATCATGGCGAAAGTACTCCCCCCCTCCCGTTCCACCGCCGCCCACACGCGGGTGGAGAACGCGTCCACCATCCTGAAACGGTTTTACGTGGCCGAGCGCCAGCTCATGCGCACGCTGGCCGCGTGGTTCGTCGGGACCAGCCAATGGGACCTCAAGCGCCAGCTCAGCGAGGACATGTGGCAGACGGCCCAGCACGCCGACGTCCTGCGCACGCGCGTGCTCGAGCTGCGCTACCCGCGCCGCGACGTTGACCGCAAGTACGATCCGGACGTGCTGGCGCTGCTGGCCGAGGCCGCCAAGGCGACCGACTCGCACGAATTCATCGCGGGCGCGTATGGGGTGCTGCTCCCGGCGCTGATCGCCGGCTACGAGGCGTACCTGGAGCGCTCCGACCCGCTCGACGACGCGCCGACGATCTACCGCCTGCGGCACATCCTGGCCGACAAGCTGGCCCAGGCCGAGCGCATGGGCGCGCTGGCCCGCCGCGTCGGCGGGGGCGATCGCGCGCCGGACCAGACGTGGCGCGATTACCTGCGCCGGTGGGTGGACGCCATCGGCGGGATCGACGGGCTGGGCAGGCGCGCCGAGCCGCCGACCGATCACCCGTGCGCGGGCCGCCCGGCCTATGACGTGCCGCGCAGCGTGCAGCGCGACGCGCGCTGGCGTCCGGCGCTGTTCCACCTGCCCCACGAGAACAAGTACGACACCGCCGGGCGCGACGCCTGGAAGCGCATCGAGGCGCTGGACAAGCGCGTCGCCATGCAGGTCTGGTCGGCCATCAGCCACTTCAACGAAATCTGGGCCGCCGAGGTCCCCGCCTCCGTGATGTGGGACCTGGACGGCGAGCCGTGGGCGTTTTACATGGACCTGGCCCGCTGGTCGTGGGACGAGACGCGCCACAGCACGATGGGCTGGCGCGCGCTCGAAGGCTGGGGCTGGGACGTCCCGGACCTGATCCCCTGGGCGAATGGGTTGTATAATGCCCTGGGGAACGTCCCCGCCCGGCAGCGGCTGGCCCTGCTCTACTACTACGAGGAAGGGCTGCTGCGCGCCGGGACGAAACAGATCGAGATCAAGATCCTGGAGTCGGCGCAGGACGACGGCAGCACGCACGACATGGATTATGACTGGGCCGACGAGGCGATCCATGTCAACTTCGGCTATACGTGGCTCAAGCACCTGCTGGGCGACGACAAGGCCGGGCGCGAGGAACTCAAGCGCCTGACCGACGAGGCCCGCCAGATCATGGCCGATTTCATCGCCGCCCACAAAGCCGATCCCGAAGCGCAGCTCGCGCCGTACTTCGACCGCCTGTACCCGGTCGTCGCCCGGATGATCCGCGACATCCCCGACGACGGCATGGCGATCGAGTGGGCGCCGGTAGTGGCGGACGAACAGGTGCTCGAGGAGTTGTAGCCGCGTGCCGACCGTTCACTTGGTTCAGTCCGGCGTTGCCTTCGACGCCGCGCCGGACGAGACGATCATGGAAGCTGCCGAGCGCGCCGGGGTCTTCCTGGTGCATAGCTGCCTGAGCGGCACCTGCCGGGCGTGCATGACGCGCGTGCTGGCGGGCGAGGTCGAGCACGACCCGGAATATGCCGCCGAGCTGAACATCGACGAGGATGAAATCGAGGACGGGTTCCGGCTGCTGTGCAGCTCGTTCGCCCGTACCGACGTGGAGCTGGAACGCTAGGAGGGAAACCGCATGGTGGAACCGGTCAACCTGGCCGAGAAGTTTGCCTTGATCGACGAGTACTGGAGCCCGCGCATCGCCGGCGAGATCAACGACTTCCACGTGAAGCTGGTCAAGCTGAAGGGCGAGTTCGTGTGGCACCACCACGAGCAGGAAGACGAGCTGTTCCTGGTCGTGCGCGGGACGCTCTGCATCCAACTGCGCGACCGCGACCTGTGGCTGCGCGAGGGCGAATTCGCCGTGATCCCGCGCGGCGTGGAGCACCGGCCCGTCGCCAGTGAGGAGGTGCACGTGCTGCTGCTCGAGCCGGACACGACCGTCAACACGGGCAACGTTCAGGACGAGCACACCCGGCCCGCCCAATGGATCTAGCGGGCCGGGCGAGGAGGAGACGTTGCGCTCGCCAACCATCGACTGAGTCCCTGCCGCCGCGAGCCGCTCTCCCCCCCGGCGAGCGGTTCGCGGGCCGGCAGTTTTGCGCGTACACACACAGAGCAGGTGAAACATGCCCGAAATTATCGAAATTGCCGTACCGATCGAGGAGATCGAGGCGCGCCGCGAGCGCGTGGAGAAAACCCGCCGCTTCGAGACGCCGGACCGCGTGCCGGTCATCCCCGCCATCGCCCACCGGCTGATGGTGCCCCAGGTGGGCGTCAGCTTCCGCGACTACTACAGCGATCCCGAAACCATGCTGCGCACGCAGATCCTGTGCCAGAAATGGCTGCTGGAGAACGTCCGCACCGACGCCTACAGCATCACCGGCGCCTGGACCGGGGCCTGGACCGACTTCCAGAACACGTTCGAGGCGGGCAGCCTGGGCTGCGAGGTGCACTTCCCGGACGATGACATTCCGTGGGTGGGCGCGGGCTGGGTCAAGACCGACGACGACCTGCGCCGTCTGGAAGCCTTCGACTATGTGAACAACGGGATCAACGCCCGGCAGGTCGCCTACCGCCGCGCCATGATCGACGTAGCCGAGAAATACCCGGTGCGGTTCCAGGGTGGGCCGGTGTTCTATCCCGGCGCCAACCCCTCGCTGACCAACACGTCCGATGGCCCGTTCGGCGTGACCGGCGACGTGATGGGCCAGGTGGAGGCCTTCACCGCGATCTACGAGCGCCCCGACTTCGTGCACGAGGTGCTGCGTATCGTCACCGAAAAGATGATCCAGTGGCTGGACTTCTGCGTCAAGGAGATGAACCTGTCCAGGCCGGTCGATTTCGCCTGGACCGACGATCTGGCCGTGTCGCTGTCGGCGTCCACATTCCGCGATTTCGCCCTGCCCTACAACCAGGAGATGCGCTTCCACTTCGACGGGCGGGCCAGCCTGCACATGTGCGGCAAGTCCGACCACCTGCTGGCGATCTTCCGCGACGACCTGAAGATCGACGAGTTTCAGGGCTTCGGCTACCAGGTCGACCTGGATCGCGTCGCGGAGGAGATGGCGGGCCGCGTCGTGCTGCTGGGCAACGTCAGCCCGATGTTGATCCACGAGGGCACGCCGGAGCAGGTCCGCGAGGCGACTCGCCGGGTGATCGACAAGCTGGCGCCGCACAAGGGCCTGATCATTCAGGACGGCAGCAACATCCCGCCCGGCACGCCGCTGGAGAACATCAACGCCATGACGGAGGCCGCCGAGCTGTACGGGCGCTACGCGTGATCGCGCGCGTCCCGGCGGCGGCTAGCGCGGCAGACTGACTCCGTCCGGCGAGGCCGGCACGTCCGTCCTGAGATATGCCCCGCACGAGCGGCGGATCACCAGCCGGGTGGGCAGGATGATCTGCTGCCAGTCGTCGGCCTGCCCGTTGATGCGGCGCACCAGCGCCTTGACGGCCTGCTGGCCGATCTCGGCGGCGGGCTGCGCGACCGTGGTCAGCGGCACGTCGAGGTGCATGGTGAAATCCAGGTTGTCGAACCCCACCAGCGCCAGGTCGTGCGGGATGCGGCGGCCAAGCTGGCGCGCGGCCTGGTACGCGCCGAGCGCGATCTGGTCGTTGGCGGCGAAGATCGCCGTGGCCTCCGGGTGCTCGGTCAGGAACTCCGCGATAGCGTCTGAGGCCACCGTCGGGTAGCCCTCGACCTCGCACGTCAGCGCCGGATCGTAGGGCAGGCCCGCTTCGACCAGCGCCCGCTGGAAGCCCGCCGCCCGGTGTTCCAGGCTCACCGACGGGTCGCGCCAGGAGATGAACGCGATGCGCTCGTGGCCGAGCTGGATCAGGTGCTGAGTGGCGCGCAGCCCGCCCCCAAAATGGTCGGACATCACGTAATCGGAGTGCAGCCCGCGCAGGTAGCGATCGACCAGCACGACCGGGTAGCCGGAGCGGATCAGGTGCGCTGTGGAGTCGGCGTGTACCGAATCGACCGGGTAGAGCACCACCCCCGCCAGCCGCTGAGCGACCAGCATGGCGAGCACCTCGTTCTGGCGCAGCGGATCGTTCTCCACGTGCTTGAAGAGGATCGACAGGCCGTGCTCGGCGGCGGCGCGCTCGGCCCCCAGCAGGATGGTCGAGACGAACGAGTCGCGCACGTAGGGCACCACGAACCCGATCTGGCTGCCGGGCAGCCCCGGCGCGCGTGCGTGCTCGCCGCCCCAGATCACGAACGTGCCGCGCCCCCGCTCGCGCCGGACGTAGCCCTCGCTCTCCAGCTTGCTGAGCGCCTGCCGGATCGTCCCGCGCGCCACGCCGAACGCCTCGCACAGGTCCGGCTCGGCGGGCAGGTTATCGCCCGGCTGCCATTCGCCGTTCAAGATGCGCTGTTTCAGGTTCTCGCTGACCTGCAGATACAGGGGAACGCCGTTTCCCCGCTGGATTTCCCACGTCATGCAGAAGCCCCCTTCAAACAGTTGTCTATCGCCCTGGTGTATTTGTATATACAATTATTATTGTCGTCCAGATCGTGCCGGCTGTCAATCGCGGCGCACGATGCGACGTCACCCGCCGGTCATCCCGGCGACGGTACGAATCCGGAAGTCGTTCGTCTTGACAGCCGCGCCGGGCCAGCTCACAATATGTCTAGACATTCAGCGCGCCCGTAAAATTAGTAATCATGACACAACCTTTCGATTTCATCAACAGTTGAGCGATCTCAGCAGCGGCTTTGATCCCGCACACAAGGAGCAGCACATGACCCCCACACCAGTCGTCCCCACCGACGGCATGATCCTCACCCAGGACACGCGGCTGGCGCCCGGCGTGTACGCGCTGGCCGAGGGCCTGACCATCGGCGCCGACGGCGTCACCGTGGACGGGACCGGCGTCCACATCGTCGGGCCGGGCCGGGCGCGCGGCGTAGGCGTGCGCGCCGCCGGACGCAAAGACGTCACCGTGCGCGGCCTGTCCGTGTCCGGGTTCTATCACGGGCTGCGCTTCGACGGCTGCGAGGGCGTGACGGTCGAGGCCGTCACCGTGCGCGACACAGGCGAGATCGACGGCATCGACACCTTCCTCTACCTGTGGACCCCGCTGGACTCGGCGTACGGCGGCGCGATCCTGCTGGCGGGGGTGATGGGCGGCGCGGTGCGCGGCTGCGATCTCCAGCACCAGCAGAACGGCGTGCTGCTCTACGACTGCGCCGGGATCGCCGTCGAGCAGACGAACGCCTCGTTCAACAGCGGGTGGGGCATCTACCTCTCGAACACGTGCGAGTGCACCGTGCAGGACAACCAACTCGATTTCTGCAACCGCGTCTACTGCCGCCCCGAAGACGGCTCGATCCGCGTCGAAGCCGACGCCGCCGCGATCGTCCTGGTGTACAGCTCGTCGCGCAACCGGTTCCTGCGCAATAGCTGCCTGTGCGGCGGCGACGGGATCTTCGTGGCCGGGTACGATCACAAGGGCAACCAGGGCCCCTGCAACGATAACCTGTTCGAGGACAACGACTGCCGCCTGAGCCCCAACAACGCGATCGAATCCACCTTCTCGCGCGGGAACGTCTTCCGGCGCAACGATTGCAGCCGGTCGAATTACGGGATGTGGATGGGCTACTCGTGGGAGAACGTCATCGAGGACAACACGATCGACATGAACCGCTTCGTGGGCATCGCCATCGAGCACGGCTTCGACATCACCATCCGCCACAACCGGATCCGGCACAACGGCGAGGGCATCCGCCTGTGGACGCGCGGCGGGCCGGTGGTCGAGCACTGGCCGGGCCACGAAGTTTCGCACACTTTCACCGTCGAGGACAACCTGATCGAGACGAATCACACCGGCTTCCACGGCTACACCGGCGACGACGTGGCCGACCAGGACTGCCACGACTACCACCTGCGCAGCAACACGATCCGCGACAACCGGATCGGCATTCGCTTCGGGCGCGTGCAGGGCTGCACGGTGGAAGACAACCGGTTCGAGGGCAACGTCGAGGCGGCGATCCGGCTGGACGGCGAGCCGGGGGTCCGTGTCGGCGCGAACACGTTCGACGCCAACGCCCGCGACGTGCTGCGCGGCTAGCCCCCGGCCCGCCCGCGGTCGATCACTACGCGACCTGCCAGCGGGCCGGGCTCAGCCGCCAGAAGTGAATCTCGCCGCTCAGCAGGGCGGCGGCTGGTCGCCGATCCACAGCCGCCGCCCCTCGATCCGCACGTCAGGCACCCGGTTCCCTTCCGAGATAGCTCAGCAGGTGCCACAACAGCCAGCGCCCGGCCCGGTGATCGCGCAGGCCGAAGGGCTGGTCGCCCTCGCCGCCCTGGAAGCGCAGCGTCGAGGCGATCAGCCGCCCGCGCCCAACCGGAATCTCGACCAGGTAATCGGCCAGCGTGAACTGGTTGGTGCTCAGCCGGCGCAGCAGCGGGCGCGCCGCGCCCGCCTCGGGCAGCTCGGCCACAGCGCGATCGGTGTTCAGCGCCCACTCGCTCGCCAGCCCGTAGAACTGGAGATCGGCGAACCCCGCATGCGGGAAGGCGTCCATGGCGGGATGCTCGCCGATGAACAGCACCGAGTTGCGCCAGAACGGCAGCCCGTCCGCGGGCAGCGGCGCGTCGCCGCGCTGCAGCAGCAGGACCGCCCCGCCCTCGCGCAGAAAGTCCAGCGCGTCGCCGGGCAGCGCGCTCGCGATCAGGACGCGCGTCGCGCCGTCCGGGCGCGTGACGCGCCGCGCCGCCGCGGCCAGGTCGTCCAGCCCGCCCAGGCAGCCCGCCGGGTCGAGCAGCGCGATCCCGTCCGGCCACGCCGTCACCGCCGGGAAGACCCACAGCCGCCACGCGTTGCGCACCTCCGCCGCCCCGGCACGCAGCACGACGTCGAGATGCAGCGTCTCGGCACGGCCCGTGTCCGGCGCGTCGAACGCGATCCGGCCCAGGCTTTGCGGGCGCCCGCTCGCCAGCGGATCGGGGACCGGCAGCGCCCCGCGCGCGAAGGTTTTTTTTCCGTCCCGCCGGACCTCCCAGGCCAGCTCGCCGCCGTCCAGCGGCGGCCCGGCGTGGCTGGCGATCACGTCGAGCGCCACCGGCGCGCCCGCATCAAAGGCGTACGGCTCGGCGGGCGCAGGATGGTCCCCGCTGCGCAGCCAGCGCCGGGCGCGGCTCCGGTCCAGCAGCAGCACCGTGTCCGCATTGAACTGCCGGAATGTCGCCGGGTCGTATTTGCTGCGGCCCAGGTCGTCGAACAGCGACGACGACGCCAGCGGCGTGTTGCGCAGGCTGGTGATCACGTAGCCGCCCATCCCGGCCCGCGCGCGCACCTTCTCCAGGATCGCCTTGCGCATGACCAGCGACTGCTGGCGCGAAAACGCCTGAAGCTCCCGGTCGCTCATGCCCACGTCGATGCGGCCCATGCGCGCGCGCTGCTCGACGTAGGCGACCTTGCTCAGCGGGTGGAGCGGGTTCTGCTCGGCCAGCCACCACGGCTCCGCGCCGCCGAAGGCCGCGATCACCTCGTCCAGGTCGCGGTAATCGTCCGCGTCGCAGAACTCGCCGAAGATGGTGGGCCGGGGCGGGCGCCAGTCGCGGCGAAAATGATCGACCAGCGGATCGAAATAGTGCAGGTCCGCGTAGAAATGGTAATCGTCGAAGTCGGCCAGGTCGGCCTCGCAGCCAAACGCCTCGCCCGATCCGCTGTTGTCGCACACCAGCGCGCCGCTGGTGAAGTGGCGCACGATGCCGTCCAGCTCGGCGAGCCAGTCCGGCTCGACGTTCGCTTCCAGCTCGCAGCCCAGGCTGTAGATCACGACCGAGGGATGGTGCTGCGCCTCGACGACGATGTTCGCGTATTCGACCGGGGCCCGCTGCTTGAGCTGCGGCGTCACGTCCGGCAGCCAGAGCGGCAGCTCCAGCCACAGGAACATCCCCTCCTCGTCGGCGATCTCGAAGTAGCGCGGCGATGGCACGTACAGGCACAACTTCATCATGTTGAAGCCCAACTCGCGGATGCGGCGGAACTCGTCGCGGATGGTTCGCTCGTCCGGCGCCGGGCACAGGATGTCCGGATACCAGCCCCAGTTCAGCGCGCCGCGCAGGAAGACCGGCTCGCCGTTGAACAGCAGGCGATCCCCCTCGCGGCTCAGCTCGCGGAAGCCGAACTGCCGCGACATGCGCGCCACGACCTCGTGATTGTCGCGCAGGGTCACCTCGGCGGTGTACAGCGCGGGGTCCGCCGGGCTCCAGGGCCGCCAGTCGCGGAGGGTCGTCCAGCCGCCCAGCTCGCCATCGACCAGCGGCGCCCCGGCGCCCCCGACCTCCCGGCCCGCCGCGTCGTAGATCCGGATCACCACGGCCAGATCGTCCGCGTGGTCGGCCAGCGCCTGGACGACGACCTCGCCGTTGTGCGGGTTGGCCGCGACCCGCAGCGCGCTCAGCGCCGGGCCATCGAACGCGACCAGCCGCGCGGACTGCCAGATGCCGCCGAACATCACGGCGACGTCGGGCAGAAAGCCCGCCAGCGATTCGCGCAGCGGGAAGCGCTCGCCCGGCTTCCAGACCTCCAGGCGGATCGTGTTCTCCTCGCCGGGCCGGATCGCGTCCGTCACGTCGAACGCGAACGGCGTCCACGCGCCCGTATGCGCGCCCACGTCCACGCCGTTGACCTGCGCCTCGACGTAGGTGCTCACCGCGTCGAACTGCAGGTGCACGCGCCGCCCGGCCCATTCCGCCGGGACGCGCACGTCCCGCCGGTATTCCGCCGGGCCATCCACACGGCGCGCGTAGCCCTGCGCCTCCCACGTGCCGGGCACCCGGATCGAGCCGGATTCGCCGCCCAGTGAAAACTGCCAGACGCCATCCAGCGCCAGGCTTTCCGCCAGATCGTTGTACCACTGTCTCATGTTGTGTACTTCCTCGAAGAGCAGAACGGATCAGGACTCCAACAGGCGGGGCCAGGACACCCACGCGAGGATGGCGGCGGCGGCGTAGAGCGCCGCGCCGGTCGCCAGCCCTGCCGAAAAACCGGTGGCGATCGCCAGTGCCATCGCCAGCGCCGAGCCGAGCACCGAGGTCACCGCGTTGGCGCCCCAGAAGGCCGCCACGCCGCCGGGATCGGCCTCGTGGGCGACGCGCAGCCCGCTGGGGAAGAGCACGCCCATCACGAAGCCGAGCGGCAGCAGGGCCGCCGCCGTGACGGCGACGCGCGCGCCCAGCGCCAGCGGCAGCGCTCGCTCGATGACGATAGGATACACCACCAGCGAGGATAATACACCCCCTGCCACCAGCACCGCGAACAGCGTGGCCCGGCGCGGCAGGGACGGCACAGGGAAGCGGCTGCTGGCGAGGCTGCCCAGCCCGCCGCCCAACAGCAGCCCGCCGATCACCACGATCAGCGCCAGCACCGGCTGGCCGAGCAGCAGGTTGAAGCGCTGGATGAGCGGCACCTCGACCAGCATGAAGCCTGCGCCCAACAGCGCGAAATAGGGCACCAGCGCGGCGCGCTTCCAGTGGGGACCGTCGCGCCGGATGAAGAAGAACATCGCCCACGACAGGTAAACGAACGCCAGAATCCCGCTGAACAGCAGCAGATCGCTGAGCTGGTCCGGCAGGCCGGGCGTGAACTGGTAGAAGAACGGGCTGTCGTCGGTCGTCGGCTCGAAGTCGAACTCGTCGGCGTTGCTCGCGATGTACTCGTCCAGCGTCATCGCGCCCAGCCGCAGCCCTTCCAGCCCGACCTCCTGATAGGTGGGCAGGTAAAGCAGGCCGGCCCCGCGCGCGTGGGCGGCGTCGACGTACGCCCGGATCGACTCAGCATCCCACGGCTGGCGGGTGACGATCACGACCGAGGTGCGCGCCTGGGCGTCGCCCCCCTGGCGCGAGGCCAGCGAGACGTGATCGAGCGCCTGCTGGAGCGTCATCCCTTCGCGCTGGAGCATGTCCAGCGCCGCGACCACCAGCCGCAGCCCTTCGATGCCGTGATGCGTCACGAAGCCGATCCGCCCGTCCTCCGACAGGTGATCCCAGTACGCGGCCAGCGCCTCGCGCGTGAAGATGTAGCTCTCGGCCAGCGCGGAACTGGCCGGGGCCGCCGCCTGGCTGTACACCAGGTTGGCGTAGATCAAATCGTACGCCGCGTCGCTGCGCTCGACGTAGTTGCGCCCATCGGTGACGACGGTCTGCACGGATGGCAGGTCGAACACGTCACCGTTGTAGTCGCCATAGTCGCGCGTCAGCTCGACGAGGTCCGGGTTGATCTCGACCGCGGTGATCTGCTCGGCCCCGGCCAGGTGCGCCATCAACACATCCTGGCCCGCCCCCGCGCCCAGGATAAGGACGTTGTTCGTCGTTTCCGGCGCCAGCGCGAACGGCAGGTAAGCCACGTCCCGCGCCAGCCACTCGATCCGCCGGTCGTCGCCGTCGTAGCGGATCATGACGCTGCCCGCGCCCGCGTCGGTGAACACGTAGCGCGCCGAATCGCCGGCGGTCTGCACCACGTCCAGCCGCGCGAACGGCGCCCAACGCGTCTCGATGATCGCCGCGCTGTCGTCCGTCGCCAGCACGTGCATCAGCGTCTTGTCCGGCGGGGCATCCTTCAGCCGCCCTGGCACGAACGCGATCACGTCCGTGGCCTGGTTGGCGGCCAGCAGCGCGATCAGCGCGAGCGTCGCGCCGCCCGCCGCCCAGCGCGCCGAACGCTCCGCGGCGCTCCAGGCGAAGATCGCCGCCGCCAGCCCGGCCACGATCCCCAGCGCGATCACCACGTCTAGCGCGCCCAGCCAGCGAAACGCCCCCAGCGCCGCGACCAATCCCACCGCCCCGCCGAGCAGGTCCGCGGCATACAGCACCCCGCCGGACCCGGCAAACCGGGCGAAGATCGCCGAGTTGAGGAAGCCGATCGCCACGAACGGCAGCAGCGCGGCGGCCAGCGCCACGCCCGTCAGGCGAGCCGATCGAAGCTGCGAGAGCACGACCGCCGCCCCGACGAGCAGGATTGCCAGCAGCACCGCCGCCGCAGCCAGGTCGCTCCACGCGACGTCGCCCCGGCGCAGCACCCAGGCCGCGATCGCCGCGCCGATGCTCAGCCCGGCCACCGCGCTCGACACGATCAGGTAGACGTAGTGATACTGGAACATCAGCGAGAACAGCCGGGTGAGCGCGATCTCGTAGGCCAGCCCCGCCCCGGCCAGCAGGAAGATCGCCAGCAGGGCGCGGGAGCAGCCCCCCGGCGCCCGGTGTGAATCGGTCGCGGTCGGTGGTTGCATGGTGTGGCCTGGTTATCCCTTCAGCCCGGTGAGCTGGATGCCTTCGATGAAGTAACGTTGGGCGAAGAAGAACAGGATGATGATCGGCAGGATCGTCGTCATCCCGGCGGCCATCAGCCAGTGGAAGCTGTAGACGTACTGCCCCTTGAAAAAGGCCAGCCCCAACGTCACGGTGAAGTTCTTGATGCTGTTGACGTACACGAACGGCTCGAAGAACGAGTTCCAGTTCCACCAGAAAGTGAAAATCCCGATGGTCATCAGCGCCGGCTTGCTGAGCGGCAGCATCACGTTCCACAACACCTGCAGCGTGTTGGCGCCATCGATGCGCGCCGCCTCCTCCAGCTCGCGCGGGATGTTCATGAAGAACTGGCGCAGCAGGAAGGTGAAGAACGCGCTGCCGAAGAACGAGCGGATGAACAGCGGCCACAGCGTGTTGATCATGCCCAGCGTCCGGAAGATCTCGTAGGTGGGGATCAGCAGCACCGGGAAGGGCAGCATCATCGTCGCCAGCAGGACGAGGAACAGCGTGTTCTTGCCGGGCGCGTGCAGCCGCGCAAAGCCATACGCCACCGGCGTCACCGACAGGTAGATGCCCAGCAGGTTGAGCGCCACCACGATCACCGAGTTTTTGTAAAACGTGGCGAACGTCGCCCCGCCCATATCGCGCGAGAGCGCCTCGGTGTAGTTCTCGTAGCGGAACCGGATCTTCAGCACGCGGTCGAGCGAGCCGCTGTCCACGTCGAACGCGTCGTCGATGGCCGACTGCGGCGCCATCATCGCCATGTCCACGCGGCTGCCCACGATGCCCACGCTCTGCTTTTCGCCGTGCTCGAAATAGTCGTCCAGGAAGCGCAGCGAGACGCCGTTCACCGTCTTGACGAACGGGAAGGCCAGCTTTTCGAGCGGGGACAGGCGGATCGTGTCGGCGTGCTCGACCGGGAGCACCATCGAGTTGGGGCCGGTCTGCGTCAGCAGGACGAACTCCTGGGCCGTGCCGTCCTCGCCGGTGAGCGTGTACACCGGCAGGGTCGCCTGCTCGAACCGGCGCATCTCCGGCGTCCCTGGCAGGTCGCCGGTCGGGACGGTGAACCCGTATTCGAGCGCCTCGTCCAGGTCGAGCACCGGCTGCCACGTTTCCAGGCCCACCTGGATGAAACGCTGGTCCTCCGGGTAACCGTCCAGGGCGTACAGCGGCAGATCGGTTTCGCCGATGGGGAAATACTCGAAATCGCCCAGCGCCTCGGGATCGACCAGGAACACGTCCGCCGCCGCGTCCTCCGGCACCACGACGGTGAGCTGCGATTCCGGTCCCAGCGGCACCACCGTCAGCCCTTCGGCCTCCAGCTCGCGCGCCTGGAAGCGGAAATCGCCGACCGTCAGGGCCGCCCGGCCCCCGCTGTTGACGTAGTCGAGCGGCAGCCGCTGCGCGACCTCGACGACGGCATCCACCGGCGCGACGACCAGGTTCTGCCCGTCGCGCGCCAGGGCGACGACCTCCCCACCATCTTTGTGACGGCGCACGTTCAACACCACGTCGCCGATCTCCTCGGCGCGCGCGTCGCTCAGATCGTCCGGCGGCACGGCGACCATCGCGCCAGCCAGCGCGTCCACGTCCACCACGGTCGTATAACGCCGCGTGCCGATGTCGAAGACGCGCACCCGCTCGCCCTCGGCGTCGTCCACGTACCACAGCGGGATCTCCTTGGTCGTGTCGCCGGCCTGGGCGTGAATCCATTCCGACGGAATCCAGATCGGCGGGTTGGTGAGGATCTGCCATTCGGGCTTGAAGCTCGCCAGCAGCATCCACACGAGCGGAAACGCCATCGTGATCGCGCCCAGCACCAGCAGCACGTAGGTGATCGTCAGGCGAACGCGGCGCCCGGCGGACTTGGACAGCCGCAGGCCGCGCGGGCGCGCTGGCGCGGCCTTGACCGGTTGGACAGAGGGGCTGATCTCGGTCATCTCACTTCCGCTCCGCTTCATAATACACCCACACCGACGACGACCGCAGGATGAACATCGTCAGGATCATGATGATGACGAACAGAACCCACGCCAGCGACGACGCATAGCCCATCGCGCCGTACTCGAACGCCTGCTTGTACAGGTTCAGCATGTAGGTCAGCGTGGCGTTGTTGGGCCGCCCGGACCCCGCCCCCAGGATGAACGCCTGGTCGAACACCTGGAACGCGCCGATGAACCCGTTGATCACGTTGAAGAAGATCACCGGGCTGAGCAGCGGCAGCGTGATGTGCCGGAACTTGGACCACACCCCGCCGCCGTCAACCTCGACCGCTTCGTAATACTCCTGCGGGATGCCCTTCAGCCCGGCCAGGTAGATCACGACCTGCGTGCCGACCATCCACCAGCTAATCAGGATGATGGTCGGCATGGCCCAGGTTTCGCTGGTGTACCAGCCCGGCCCGTCGATGCCGATCATCTCCAGCAGGCCGTTGACGATGCCGTACTGCGGGTTGAAGACGTAGTACCACATCACCGAAACGGCCACGATGCTGACCACCGACGGCAGGAAGTAGATCGTGCGCCACACGCCCACGCCGCGGATCTTTTGCGCCAGCAGCAAGGCGACGCCCAGCGCCACCAGGTTCGAGCCGGGCACGCTCCCGATCACGTACTGGACCGTCACCCCCAGCGATTTCCAGAACAGGGCATCGTCCAGCAGCCGCCGGAAGTTGTCCAGGCCGATCCACACCGGGTCGTGGCCGATCTGGTACCGCGTGAACGCGAGGTAGAGCGACCGGAAGATCGGGTAGATCATGAAGACCAGCAAGCCGATCAGCCACGGCGAGATGCACAGGTAGAAGACGAGCGCTTCCCGGCGCGCCAGCGGGGTGAGCCGCGAGCGGCGCGGGGGCCGCAGGGCAGAGGATCGCATCCGACAAACTCCTTCCCTCACCTGATTAACCGGGGGCGGTCGGCCCGCCCCCGGTTTGGATGGGCACGCCCGGTGAGGATCGTCAAGGCGTGCTCAGCGTGACCCGCCGCGCTGCCTATTCCGCCAGGTTCTGGTCCAGGCACTGTTGCAGCGTGGGCACGACGTCTCCGTTCATGTAGGCGGCGATGTCCATGTCGGCGCTTTCCTCGCTGAAGATCGAGGTGTACCACGCCGCGGGCTCGCCGATGCACTGGAGATAGTACGGGCTCTTCAGGTCGTCCAGCGGATCCAGGTACTCGGCCTCGTTGACGAAGGTCGCCCAGAAGGGATGATCGAGCTTGCCCTCCATCATGGCGGGCATGGCCGACAGGGCGTGCTCGCTGTAGTGCGTCTGGCCGATCTCGGTGCCCAGCGCCTTCAGCAGCAGCCAGGTCGCGTCCTTGTTGTCGCTGTTGGGCGACATGCCGAACCCGGCCCAGCACACCGCGCCGCGATGTCCGCCGGGGCCGGTGGGCATCGGCAGGATCGCGTATTCGAAGCCGGGCTGTTCTTCCATCTGGCCCAGGAACCACGGCCCCATGCCGAACACCATGGCGAACTGCCCATCGTAGAACGCCTGCATGGCGCCGCTGGGCAGCGCGGCCATGAATTCGCTGGTGGGCGCGACGTGGTAGACGTGCACCGCGTCGTGCATCCACTGGAGCGCCGCGATCGTCTCTTCACTGTTGATGTAGCCGTCGAAGGTCGTGCCGTCGTCGCTGATGGTGTGCGACCCGAACGAGTACACGACCGTCTGGAAACCGCGCCACCAGTCGTGGCGCTGGTCCATACCGTACTGGACGATGTTGTCCGGGTCGAAGTCCGGGCTGGTCGCGTTGTTGCCGTTGGCGTCCACCGTGAGCTGCATGGCGATGTCGAGCAGGTCGTCATACGTCCAGCCCTCTTCGGGCAGCGCGATGCCCGCCGCGTCGAACAGCTTCTTGTTGGCATAGACCGCCACCGTGCTGTAGTCCTTGTTCAGCAGGTAGGGATCGCCCTGGTAGAAGCCATTTTCGTACACGCCCGGATAGAACACCTCGTAGGGATCGAAGCCGTCCTCACCCTCGATGAAGGGGCGCAGGTTCTCCAGCCCGCCCGACTCGACGTACAGCGGCAGGTAGCTGGAGTCGGCCATGTACACGTTGGGCAGCTCGCCCGCGGCGATCCAGGTCAGGATCTTGGCGTGCGGGTTACCGGTGCCATAGGGCACCAGCTCGACTTCGATGTCGGGATAAACCGCCTGGAAGTCCTCGATGGCGGCCAGGTGGCGCATGTTGCCGTTCTCGTCGTCCCACGAGCCCAGAGTCAGTTGAATGGTATCCTGCGCGCGCGCAGTCTTCGACGCGAACCCGGCCATGCCGGCGGCGACCAGCATGCTCAGCACGATCAGCGCGCTGAGGTAAATCAACGGCCATTTGTAGGCTTTCATGGTGTTTCTCCTTGTGTAATTCTAGGTAAGCTGCCAACCTGACGAAACATTCGACGCATAGATTCCGGTTGTTCTTCCTCCTTTACTCGCGCGATGGCACGGCTCGATGCGCGGGCGCCGTCAGGCAAAACGTCGCCTGGCGCGCTCGATCTCGGCCTCGATGGCCGGCTGCGCGTGGGCGAGCGTGCCATCCACAAATGCCACCGTCGGGATGTATAACGGGCGGTCGGGCAGGGGTTCGTATGGGGCGTACCCGGCCTCGAACACGCCGGCGCTGCCGCGCGACGGGTCGCCGTCGCAGATGTGGCCGATGATCCGGGCATAGCGCCCCACCCATTCGGGGACGCGCCGCCAGCGCGCCGACCGCTGGAAGATGGGAAAGATCGGCAGCAGGCCATCCCACCAGTCCTCGCCGGTCACCAGCAGATCGGGCCGCCCGGCGCGCAGCCGGTCGACCAACTGGCGGTAGCCTTCGCGCAGGTTGAAGTCCGGATCGTTGACCCACACCTCGACCGTATCGAGGAACACCGCGTCGAGCCGGTAGTCGTCCACCAGGCGCAGGATCTGCCGGGCCAGCTCGGCCTGCCAGGCGGGCGCGCCGGGGTTGAGCCACGCCTGCCAGCCGGTATCGTGCGCCCGGCTGGTGTCCCAGTCCGGCTGGTTGCCGTGAAACACGTTGCGCGTGGCCGATTTCATGTAAGACGACGGGCCGAAGGTGTGGAAGCCGGGATGCCACGCGTTGGCGCAGTTCGCGCCGAACATCGGCATCACGCGAACGCCGCGCTCGCGCGCGCCCGCGCACAGCCGGGCGAAGCCTTCCGCCCCGCCCAGGCGCGGCTCCGGGCGATAATCGCCGTACTGCCAGTAATAGCGCCCTTCCCAGCCGGGCAGGTAGGCCAACACGTGCCGCCCGTCGATGCGATCGGTCACGAACCGGATCGCTTCGAGCATCTGGTCGTACGTGTTGAAGATAGCGCCGGTCCAGTGCATCCCGTGCAGCGTCAGGCACAGGCCGATTTCCCGCGCCCAGGCGGGCACGTCGGCACGGTCCTCCCACGGGACGAGGCCCAGCGCGCCCTCCTCGTAGGCGAGCTGCTCGGCGCGAAACGCGTCCGCCGCCACCCCGGCATCGATCACCCACTCCGGCACCTCGATGCGGGTATCGAACCGGCGGGCGTCTTCCTCGTGGATGCATTCCAGGGTCGTCGTACCGGCCAGCGGACCCATCGTCTCCTGGACGATGGCGAACCGTTTGGCGCGGCAGTGAGGGTCCTCGCTGCGCACGCCGATCAGCACATGATCGGGCCGGCGCGCGCACAACAGCGGGAGCTGGCGGCGGTTCGGGTAGGTTTCGAGCAGGCCCTCCGGCGGGACAGGCGTTTCCTCGTCGAAGACGTCCAGCGCCGTGAGCGGCGGCAGCCCGCGCAGCAGCAGCTTGACGGCACGGACCCGGCCCGGAGCCGACGCCTGGATGGCGATGCGCAGGCGCTCGCCGGGGCCACGGCGCGCGTGCAGCGTCAGGTGGCCCGGCGCAGGCTCCTGCTGGCCGGCCCAGCGCAGACGGTCGCAAGCCAGCGTCCACGAGTCGCCGTCGTCGTGCAGCGTCGCGCGGTCCGGATCGAGCCCGTACACGTTTTCCAGGGTGATCACCTGGAGGCTGATCGACCACTCCGCCAACGTGAAGACCGGGTCTCGAAAGTCGAAGCTGAAAGACTGCATGAAGAGCGCCCAGTCGGTCTAAGCCAACCCAAACACTTGTTTATACATTATACAGATATTTGTTTATACATCCCTGCTTACACTATAGTTCAGATTCCCACGTGCGTCAAGGAGGGTTGGGGTGGCCCGCTGGGGCGCGATCGGCCTACATCCAGGCCCGGCGGCGCATCCACGCGTACATGATCACCGGTGTGGCGATCATCAAGACAAGCGTGATCAGGAACGCCGGTTCATCCGTCCAGGCATCGAACGGTGCCACCGGCGCGAAGAAGTTCATCCCGAAGAATCCGGCCAGGAACGACAGCGGCATGAACAGGGTGGTGATCAGCGTCAGCGTCTTCATGACCTCGTTCATGCGATTGTTGACCACCGACAGGTACGTTTCCAGCACGCCTCCCACCAGGTCGCGCAGGCTCTCGATGATGTCGTACATGCGTACCAGGTGATCATATACGTCGCGGAAGTAGATGCGGTCGCCGGGCGCGACCACGGCAAAATCGCCGCGCGCCAGCTTGTTGAGCACCTCGCGCTGTGGCGCGATGATCCGGCGCAGATGCAGCAGCGTGCGCTTGAGCGTGAAGATCTGCTCCGGAAGCGTGGCCGGGGGCGCAAGAAACACCTGGTCTTCGATCCTGTCGATCGCCTCGTCGATGCCCTCGACTGCCGGCATATAGTCCGACACCAGCTCGTCCGCCAGCCGGTACATCAAGTAGCCAGCCCCGGCTGCCAGGTGGCGCTCGTCGCGGTGACACGCCGCCCACACCCGCTCGACGGCATCGAGCGCGTGGCTCTGGTGCGTCACGACGTATGTGTTTCCCCAAAAGACGTCCAGTTCCAGCGTGGTCAGTTCCCCGCCGTTTTGATCGAACGCGACAGCGTGCAGCACCACGTAGAGATAATCGCCCCAATCGTCCACTTTGGGCACGTGCGACTGAACCAACGCGTCAGCCACCGCCAGCGGGTGGAAGCCGAACGAGTCGCGTAAAATCGGCTCGCAGTTGGTGGGCAGTTCCTGCACCAGGTCCACCCATAACAACCCCGCCGGATCGCGTATCAGGTTGCTGAATTCGTCCGGCTTCACGTCGAAGCGGATCGCTCCGTCAGGCCGGCGATACATTGCACGGATCATAATCGTTCCTCGTGGTTCTATCGAGCGGACATTGACCACATGGTAGCACACAATGCTCGCCTGCGTGCGCCCCTGGAATCGACCTGGCGTGTCACCAGCTCAACTGCTCGCATTGGGTATTTTCATATCAGGGATGATTGAGTTACAATTAAGGTAAAATAACGGCGACCTGCAGAATCGATTCCTCAGCTCACTCGCATAGGCGCGTGAGCCGGGCGGGGAATACCATCGACAGCCGTGAGCCAGGGGGTGCCGGGGCGTGAGCGAATCACGACACAACGAAGACAGGACGGTGGCGCATCGCAAGACACCGACCATCATGACGATCGGCACCAAGCTGACCGCCCTGTTCCTGATCCTGTCGATCGCGCCGATGCTGCTCGTCAGTTTGCTGGTCTACCGGTCGGGCCGCGAGTCGATCGAACGCAACATGCGCAGCCGGCTCATGACGGTCACGCTGCTCAAAGAGGCCGAGTTCCGGCGCTGGCTGAGCGCCAACGAGAGCATGTTCGTGTCGCTGGCGCAGCGGCCCCACGTGCAGGAACTGGCCCAGGTGTTGGTGACGCGGCCCGCGACCGATCCGGCGTTCCGGCAAACGCGCGCCGACCTGCTCGACCATCACCTCGTTTTTTTCACAGACCATTTCGAGGAATTCAGCGGCCTGTTCATCCTGCATCCGGCCACGAGCGAGGTCCTGGTTTCCACCGATCCCACGCTGGAAGGTACGCGGCAGTTCACCGCCCCGTTCTTCCGCGAAGGTCGCTTGCAGACGTTCCTCGGGCATCCCGCTTTGGATTCCCATACCGGCGGCGTCGAGATGCACATCAGCACCCCGATCACGGACCAGGAAGGGGACCTGCTCGCGGTCCTGGTCGGGCACATCGACCTGGCGAACATGACGACCATCATGCAGCAGGACATCGGGGAGTTCGACACCCAGGAAACCTACCTGATCGATCGGAATCACCTGTTCGTCACCGAGAGCCGCCTCTCGCCCAATCTGCAACTGCGCGAGCGGAATTATTCGCAGGGCATCAACCGGTGTCTCGAAGGCGAAAACGGCACCGGATTCTACGACGATTATCGCGGCGTGGAGGTCATCGGCGCCTATCGCTGGATCCCGGAGCGCAGCCTGTGCATCGTGACCGAGGTGGACCAGTCCGAGGCGCTCGCCCCGGTGCTCAATCTGCGCCGCCGGGTGATCGTCATCGGCCTGGGTACAGCCATCGCCGCCGCCGTTTTGGGCGTGCTCGTCGCCCGCACCGTCTCCGGGCGGGTGACCCGGCTGGCGCGTGGAGCCGAGGCCATCGGCCAGGGCGATCTCGACTACCGCGTCGATGTGACCAGCCGCGACGAGATCGGGACGCTGGGACGCGCGTTCAACGAGATGGCCGCCGCGCTGCGAATATCCCAGGCCGGGCTGCGCCAGCAGCGCGATTTCGTCGATACCGTGCTGGACACGTCCAGCGCGCTGACCATCGTCCTGGATCGCGAAGGCCGGATCGTGCGCTTCAACCGCCACGCCGAGGTGATCACCGGCCAGACCTTCGCCGAGGTGAAGGGGCGGCCCCTGTGGGAGCTGGCTCCCCTGCGGGATGAGGCGGAAGCCGTGCGCGCAGCGTTCGCCGACCTGTGCGGCGGCTGTTTCCCCGCCGCCTACGAGAGCCATTGGACGATGCCCGACGGCAGCGAGACGATCATCTCGTGGCAGAACACCGGCGTCGTCAGCCCGGACGGCGAGATCGAGTACGTCATCTGGACCGGCATCGACGTCACCGAGCGCGAAGCGGCCAAGCGCGCCTTGCAGGCGCTCAACCAGACGCTCGAACAGCGGATCCTCGAGCGCACGCGCGAGCTCGAAGAGAGCGAGCAGCGCTTCCGCCAGGCGATCATGAGCGCGCCGCTGCCGATCATGCTGCACACCGAGGGCGAAGTCCTGCTCATCAACGACATGTGGACGGCCATCACCGGCTATACCCACGAGGATATCCCGACCACGCGCGCCTGGACCGAGCTGGCCTACGGTCCGCGCCAGGAATGGGCGCGCCGGCTGACCCAGACCCTGTACATGGACGACGGCGGCGTGATCGACGTCGAAACGCCGGTGCGCACCCGGTCCGGCGACGTGCGCCTCTGGCGGTTCCGCGCCGCGCCGTTGGGCCGCCTGCCGGATGGCCGCGCGCTGGCGCTGAGCATGGCAATGGACCTCACCGAGCGCGAGACAACCGAGCAGGCCCTGCGCGAGAGCCAACGCCAGATCGCGACCCTGCTGGACAACCTGCCGGGGATCGCGTACCGCTGTCGCAACGACGCGCTGTGGACGATGGAGTTCGTCAGCCAGGGGTGCCGCCCGCTGACCGGCTACGATCCGGACGATCTGGTGATGAACCAGCGGATCGCCTACGCCGATCTGATCGATCCCGCCGACCGCCAGTTCGTATCGGACGCGATTCAGGCCGCACTGGCCGCCGGCACGCCGTTCGAGATCGTCTACCGGATTCGCACCGCATCGGGCCAGCAGAAAGTCGTGTGGGAAAAAGGCCAGGGCGTCCTGAATGAATACGGCGAGATCGACGCCATCGAAGGGTTCATCAACGACATCACCGAGCGCCACGAGGCCGAGCGCGCCGTGCGCGAAAGCGAGGCGAAGTTCCGCGCCGTGATCGAGCAGGCCGCCGACGGCATTCTGCTCATCGAGCGAGACGGCACCATTGCGGAGTGGAACAAGGCGCTGGAGCGCATCACCGGCGTCCCCCGCGCGGACACGGTGGGCCGCCCGGTATGGGAGATCAGCGCCGGGCTGTGGCCCGCCGAGAGCCCGGACGAAATCCGGCACATGGTGAGTGGCTATCTCCAAACCGTCGATCAGCATTGGCTCCACCCGCCGCAAGATAACGCGATCTATCGCGCCGATGGCGAGCGGCGTTTCGTCCAGACCGAGATGTTCATCATGGGCGATGGCGACGATCGGATGGCGGGCGCGGTGATCCACGATGTCACCGAGCGCCGCCGCGCCGCCGAAGCGATAGAGAGCTCGCGCCGGTTCCTCCAACAGACGATCGACACGCTGACGGCGCACATCGCCATCCTGGACGAAAACGGCACCATCGTCGCGGTCAACGAGGCGTGGAAGCGCTTCGCCGACGAAAACGGCCTGAACGATCCGGCCTACGGCGTCGGGACGAGCTACCTGAGCGTCTGTGACGCCGCCAGCGGCTCCCGGTCCGAGCATGCCCCGGAGGTTGCCGCGGGGATCCGCCAGATTCTGGCCGGTGGCAGCACAGACTTCTACGTCGAATATCCCTGCCCCAGCGAGCAGGTCGCCCGCTGGTTCAGCTTGCGGCTGAACCCGTTCGAGAGCGAGAACGGGCTGCGCATCGTGGCCGCGCACTACGACATCACGGAACGCGTCGAGGCCGAGATGGCCGAGCACGAACAGCGCCTGCTGGCCGAGACGCTGCACGAAGCGACTGCCACGCTGACCAGCACGCTCGACCTGGACACCGTGCTGGAGAAAATCCTGGCGCTGGTGGGCCGGGTGGTGAATCACGACGCGGCCAAGATCATGCTGATCGAGGGCGGCAAGGCGTATTTCGCCCACTGGCACGGCCACCCGCCCCATTTCGAAGACTATTTCCGCACCCAGTCCCTCGATCTCGAAACGACCACCAACCTGCGGATCATGATCGAGACGCGCGAGCCGCTCCTCATCCCCGATACGTCCGCCTTCGACGGCTGGCGCATCATCGCCGGTGAGAACTGGGTCCGCTCCCAGGCTGCCGCGCCCATTCTGGCACACGGCGAGGTGATCGGCTTCATCACGCTGGACAGCAAGACGCCGGGCTTCTTCACGCCCGCGCACCTGGAGCGCCTGAAATCGTTCGCGGACCAGACCGCCGTCGCCGCCGAGAACGCCCAGCTATACGCCGAGGTCCGGCGCCAGGCCGCCGACCTCGAAAAGCGCGTGATCGAGCGCACCATCGACCTGAGCATCCGCAACGCCGTCGCCGAGATCCTGACCCACTCGCTGGACGCGCGCGAGATCCTCACCGGCGTGATCCACGAGATGGTGGAGCGGCTCGGCGTGCTGGGCGGGGTGATCACGTACGAAGGCACCCGCGCCGATGCCCCGCTGTTGAGCGCCCACTTCGGCCTGCCACAGGACGTTCTCGCCCTGGTCCAGCAGCTCGTACCGGGCGGCCCGCAGCCCGGCGCGGGCAAAAAGGTGCGCTGCACGAGCGGCATCCAGGGGCTGCCCGAGCGAATTCACGACGCCCAGATTCGCGCCGTGCTCAGCGCGCCGATCTTCGAGCAGGATCGCCCGGTCGGCACGCTCGTGCTGGTCAACAGCGATGCGGATTTCATCTCGCAGGGGCGCATGAAACTGCTCGACACCATCGGCAAACAGGTCAGCATCGCGCTGTCGAATGCGCGCCTGTACGAACAGGCCCTGTACGACGAAGCCCGCACCCGCACCATCCTCGACAGCGTGGCCGACGGCCTGTTGATGCTCGATCCGGACGGGCACCTGGTGATGATGAACCCGGCGGCGCAAGCGCTGTTCGGCTTCTATCCGGCGGAACTGGGCGGCCCGCCGCGTGCCGTCCAACACCTGTGGAAATGGATCGAGCCGCAAGCCGGGCCCGGCCCGACGCAGTTGGAATTTCCACTGCCGATCCATTCCTTCACCCTGGCCGAACTGCGCGGCTACGCGCGGAACTGCCCGCTGGCGGCGTGCGGCACGTGTGGGGCGGACGAGCGCGATTGGGCGTGGTGGCTGGGCGCCGATCCGGAGTCCGGCGACGCGTATGAAGTCTGCCCGGTCTACCGCCAGACGCCGAGCCGCGTCATCCAGGCGAACATCGCGCCGGTCACCAACCCGGACGGTGACATGCTGGGGACCGTCATCGCGCTGCGGGACGTGACTCATTACCGCGAGATCGAGCAGCTCAAGGACAGCTTCGTGTCGGCGGTGTCGCACGAGCTGCGCACGCCGCTGGCGGCGGTGATGCTCAACATCGGCACGCTGCAAAACTACTACGACCGCTTCTCAGACGAGGCCCGCCGCCAGAAGATCGACAACCTGCACCACCAGGCGACCGTCCTGCGCAGCCTGGTCGAGGACATCCTGGAGCTGTCGCGCCTGGAGGCCAAACGGACCGCGCCGCGCAAGGAATGGTTCGACCTACCCCGCCACTGCGGGGAACTGCTGGACGCCATGCAGCCGTTGATCCTCGAAAAGGAGCTGGACGTCCGGTTCGAAGCGGATACCCCCTTCCAGGTCTTCGGCGACCCCGACCAGCTTGGGCGCGTCTTTCGCAACATCGTCGGCAACGCCGTCAAGTACACGTCCAGCGGCGGCACCGTCCGCGTGCGCGTCGAACAGCACGATGGCGAGGCGCGCCTGGTCGTCACCGACTCGGGCATCGGCATCGCCCCGGAGGAACAGCCGTACGTCTTCGACCGGTTTTTCCGGAGCGAGCGCGCGTCAGACATCGCCTCCGGGACCGGGCTGGGACTCGCCATCACCAAGGAGATCATCGATCTGCACGATGGCCGGATCGAACTCGACAGCGTCCTCGGACAAGGCAGCACGTTCACCGTCTCGCTGCCGATTCCGCCTTCCACGCCAGAGACGGTCGAACCCATTGAAACGTCAGGGCAACAGGAACAACAATCATGATTCCCATCACAGCGCTCCTCATCGAAGCCGACCCCGCCAGCGCCCGGCAGATCCGCGATATACTGGCCGCCAACCAGGACCCGCCTTTTTCGCTCAAGCAGGCGAGCACCCTTGCAGCCGGCCTGGACATCCTCGCGACCCAGAGCGTTCACGCCGTTGTGCTCGATCTCGGCCTGCCCGACTGCCCTGGCCTGCCGGCGCTGGACCGGATTCTGGCGGCGGCGCCGGACACGCCGGTCATCGCGCTCACTGGCCCCGATGACGACGCGCTCGGCGGCGAGGCGCTGGCGCGCGGCGCACACGAGTACATGTGCAAAAACCACGTCAACCGGCACCGCTTCCCCCGCATGATCGCCTACTCGGTCGATCACCGGCGCACCATGCTGGCCCTGCGCGAGAGCGAAGAACGCTACCGGCGGCTGGCCGACAACGCGCTCGACATCATATTCCGCTACCGGCTGCACCCCACGCCCGGTTACGAGTACATCAACCCGGCGGTCACCCGCATCACGGGCTACACGCCGGAGGAGCACTATGCCAACCTCGACCTCACCTTCGAGATCGTCCATCCCGACGACCGCCCCCGGTTGGAGCAGCTCGCCGAGGGCCGCGGGCTGGGTGAGGACCTCGAGATCCGCTGGATCCGCAAAGACGGGCAGGTGATCTGGACCGAGCAGCACAACAGGCCGGTGTACGGCCCGGACGGCACGCTGATCGCCATCGAAGGGATCGCCCGCGACATCAGCGACAAAAAACAGGCTGCCCTGACGCTGCAGGAAAAAGAACACAAGCTGCGCGGCATCCTCGAAAACTCGAAGGATGGCATCGTGCTCACCGACGAAGAGGGATGCGTGATCGAGTGGAATCCGGCCCAGGAGCAGATCACCGGGCTGCGCCGGGAGGACGTGATCGGCCAGGCGTTCTGGGACGTGCAGCTCTTGCTGGCGCGGCCAGAGCACCGGGGCGACACGCTCCGCGAACGGCTTGAGTCATCCATCCGGCCCCTGCTCGCTACCGGCCACGTCGAAGAACCCGAGCGGCTGGTCGAGCGCGAGCTTCACCGGCCCGACGGCACCCGCGTGGTCGTGCAGTACTCGACCTTCGTCGTCCCTACGCCGCGCGGCCACATGATCGGCGCCATCGTGCGCGACATCACGGCGAGCAAGCAGGCCGCCGACGAGCTGATCGAAACCCAACTGATGCTCCAGGGCACGCTCGACGCGATGAAGGTGCAGATCGCCATTCTGGACGACACCGGGACGATCGTGGCAACGAACGAAACCTGGCACGAATACGGCGCGACATACTACCCGGAGATCGTCGAGACACCCGTCGGGATCAATTACCTGGACTTCTGCGCGGCGGGCAAAGGCGCCATGGGCGACGCGGCCCCCGCCGTGGCCGAGGCCATGCGCGAGATCCTGGCCGGGGAGCGCGACCACTTCTACATGGAATACAAGAGCAGCCATCCCGGCGAAGATCGCTGGTATATCGTCACGCTGGAACACTTCGAGCACAAGAACGCCCGCCGTATCGTCGTGGGGCACGTCGATATCACGCAGCGCGTGCTGGCCGAACAGGCCCGGCAGGAGCAGGCCGAGATGGCGTCGGCGCTGCGCGAGACGAACGCCATCCTGTCCACCGAGCTGGACCTGGAGACGGTGCTCAACAAGCTGTTGGAGCACGCCGGCAAGGTGGTGCCGAACAATACTGCCCACATCATGTTGATCGAGGATGACCGGATACGCGCCGTGCGCTGGCACGGTTACACGCCCGAGGCGGAGGAATTGTTCCGGAACTACACGTTCTCGCTCCGCGACTCGGCCATCCACCGCACGATGTACACCTCGCACCAGCCCATGGTGATTCCCGACACCTACGCCTCGCCGGACTGGATTCGCGTCCCTGAGACGGAATGGATCCGGTCGTACGCCGCCACGCCGATCCTGTCGCACGGGCAGGTCATCGGCTTTCTGGAGCTGGACAGCTCCCAGGCGGGATTCTTCACCCAGGAGCACGTCGAGCGCCTGAAGATTTTCGCCAGCCAGGCGGCCATCGCCATCCAGAACGCGCAGTTGTACGACGCGGTGCGCAATTACGCGCTGGAGCAGGAAACGCGCGTGATCGAGCGCACCGCCGCGCTGAACCGCAGCATCGAGCGCATCGAGACCATCCTCAACAGCAGCAGCGACGCGATCACCGTCATTCGCGGCGGCGACGGGCGAATCGACCAGACGAACCCGGCGTTCGACGCCATGTTCGGCTACGAGATCATGGACATCATCCGCCAGCCGCTGTCGCTGCTGGTCGCGCCCACCAGCCAGACGGCCCTGGACGAGGCGATGCAAGGCGTCCTCGACCTGCGCCAGGCGCAGCGCGTCGAGATCGTCGCCCAGCGCAAAGACGGCACGCGCTTCAACGCCGAGCTGGCCCTGTCGCCGGTCGTCGTGGACGACCAGATCGCCAACATCGTGTGCAGCCTGCGCGACATCAGCCAGCACAAGCAACTGGAAGACAGCCTGCGCGCCGCGCTGGCGCAGGAAAAAGAGCTGAGCGAGCTGAAGACCCGCTTCACCTCGATGATCTCGCACGAGTTCCGCACGCCGCTGGCGACGATCCTGTCCTCCAGCGGCCTGCTGCAGGAATACAGCGACCGGATGAGCGACGAGCGGCGCCACGACCACCTTGCCAAGATTCAGGCCCAGGTCCAGTATATGAACGGCCTGCTCGACAACATCCTGATGATCGGCAAGATGGAGACCGTCGGGCTGGACTTCAACCCGGCGCCGCTCAACCTGCGGGAACTGTGCGAGGACGTGTTCCAGGGCATCCAGCTCAGCGCCGACAGCCGGATCGCGTTCCAGTTCGTGGCGAGCGGCGATGAGGTTGACGTCATCATGGACGAGAAACTGATCCGGCACATTCTGGTCAACCTGCTGTCGAACGCGGTCAAGTATTCGCCCAATGGCGGCACCGTCACGCTCGACCTGCACTGTGCCGGCGGCGAGGCGATCATCCGCGTGTCGGACCAGGGGGTGGGCATCCCGCACAACGAGCAGAACCGAATTTTCCAGCCGTTCCACCGCGCCCCAAACGTGAGCACGATCAAGGGCACCGGTCTCGGGCTGGCGATCGTCAAGAATGCCGTCGAGCTTCACGGCGGGGCCATCGACGTTGCCAGCGAGGCCGGCGCCGGTGCCACGTTCACCGTATCACTGCCTACAGGAGGTCAACGATGACGAAAATCCTGGTGATTGAAGACGAAACGCCGATCCGCGAAAACGTCATGGAAATCCTCGAACTGGAGGGGTTCGACGTCTTCGGCGCGGCGGACGGGAGCCGCGGGCTGGAACTGGCCGCGCGCATCAAGCCGGACCTGATCCTGTGCGACATCACCATGCCCGAAGTGGACGGGTACGAGGTGCTGGTCGAGGTCCGGCGCACGCCGGAGATCGCCGCCGTCCCGTTCATCTTCCTGACGGCGCGGACCGATCGCCCGTTCGTCCGCCACGGGATGGAGCTGGGCGCGGACGACTACATCACCAAGCCGTTCACGCCCGCCGAGATCCGCGCGGCGGTCGCCTCGCGGCTGGACCGGCGTAAAGCGATGGAGAAAAGCTCCGACGAGGACCTCGAACAGGCGCGCCGCACCCTGATCCGGATGGTTTCGCACGAGCTGCGCACGCCGCTGATCTCGATCAACACCAGCGCCGAGATCATCTCGCGCCAGATCGGCCAGCTCAACCCGGCCCAGCTCCAGGACATGATGGACGCGCTCAACCGGGGCGGCAAGCGGCTCAACCGCGTCGTCGAGCAGATCGTGCTGGTCGCCGAGTTGGACACCAACGCGCTGAGCGCGAACGCCATCCAGCAGTACGGCGCCGTCGTGCCGCTGTCCGAAGTGCTCATCGCCGCGATCGACCTCGCCCGCGCCTTCGCCTATCGGCATCCGGACGTCACCATCCGCCTCGACGAGCGCGACGACCAGGCTGCCATCGTGTGTGACATGCGCGCGCTCAAGCACGCCCTGGCCGAGTTGATCACCAACGCGCTCAGTTTTTCGCCGCGCGAGGGCGAGGTGACGATCGCGCAGTGGCAGGTCGCTGATCGCGTATGGCTGAGCATCGTCGATCACGGCGTGGGCATGACGCCCGAACAGGTCGAGCTGGCCCTCAAGGACTTCCACCAGATCGACCGCGACCGCCACGAACAACAGGGGATGGGCCTGGGCCTGCCGCTGGCGCGCCGGATCATCGCGGCTCACGGCGGTGAGCTGGAGATCAGCTCCGTGCGCGGCAAAGGAACGCAAATCACGCTAAACTTGCCGGTGACCGACGGTACATGAGACGCTCGCTGACGCGTAGACGACCGCTGGATGCTTCTTGCAGACGATTGACGGAGACGACCATATATGACTCGCGTACTCGTGATTGACGATGAAACGATGATCCTGGAAAACGTCGTGGAGACGTTGCAGCTCGAAGGCTACGAGGCGTTCGGCGCCACGAACGGCATCGAGGGAGTCAAGCAGGCCAAAAGCCACCTGCCCGACCTGATCCTGTGCGACGTGATGATGCCCAAGATGGACGGCTTCACGGTGTTGGTACACCTGCGCGACCACCCCTCTACGGCCAACATCCCGTTCATTTTCCTCACCGCCAAGACCGACCGCGCCGACGTGCGCCAGGGGATGGAGCTGGGCGCCAGCGACTACCTGACCAAGCCCTTCACCACCACCGAGCTGATCGCCGCCGTGAACACGCAGCTCGAAAAGCAGGCGATGATCGCCAGCGCCTACGAAAACAAGCTGGCCGAATGGCGCAACAACATCTTTCACGTGCTGCCCCACGAGCTTCGGACGCCGCTGGTGGCCCTGCTCGGCTATTCCGACCTGCTGATCATGGACGCCGATACGCTGGACGGCGATACCGTCGCCGAGATGGCGGCGCGCATCAAGCAGGCCGGCCTGCGGCTGCACCGGACCATCGAGAACTTCCTGGTTCACGCGCAGATCGAGATCATCTCTAACGACCCCGAACGAATCGCCGCCTTGCACACCTTCACGACCAGCGACGCCGGCGCCGTGATCGCCCGGATCGCCCGGCAAAAAGCCAGCGAGTACGAGCGCGAAGCGGACCTGACCCTGGACGTGGACGGCACGCCCCCCCTGGCGCTGCTCGACGACAACCTGAAGAAGATCGTCGAGGAACTGGTCGACAACGCGTTCAAGTTCTCCGAGCCGGGCACGCCGGTCGGGTTGGCCGTCACGGCCAACGACAGCCGGTGCGCGATCCGCGTCGACGATCGCGGGCGCGGCCTGAAGCCCGAACAGGTGGCGAATATCGGGGCATACGTCCAGTTCGAGCGCAAGCTGTACGAGCAGCAGGGGTCCGGCCTGGGGCTGATCATCGCCAAGCGGCTGGCCGAGCTGCACAATGGCACGTTCCAGCTCACCAGCCAGCCCGGCGAAGGGACGTCTGTCGAAGTGGTCCTGCCGTGCGCGTAGGGCGCACCCCGGCGCGCTGTCAGGCGGCGGGCGGCGCTTTGGGGACGATCCGGTCGATGGCGCGGATCACGGCTTTGTTCGCCAGGTAAGCGAACAGGCTGGCCGAGATGAACACCAGCGCCGGGCGCATGACGAACAGCGACGCCCACGCCAGCAGCGCCAGCCCTGCCGCGACGACCAGCGCGAAGACCGGCAGCCGGATGAGGATCACGAGGCTGTTCTGCAGGGCGACGCGCACGCGGCGATCGGTCTGCTCCATCAGCAGCGGCCACGCGAAGATTTGCAGCACGCCCCACCCCGTCAGCAGCAGCGCGATCACCGCGCGCGCCACGATGGCCCACTCCGCCGCGATCTGGTCGTAGAACACCAGGTTGCCCACCAGCGCGCCCCCAATCACCACGTTCAGGATGCCCCACCGCCAGCTCAGCCAGAAATGCGCGCGAAAGCCTTCCACGAACGTCCGCCAGTCGGCGGGCTTGCCGTGCGCCAGCGCGTTCGTCGCGTGGTACAACCCGCCCAGCGCCGGGAACGCCGTCACGACCAGCGCGGTGCAGACGAACCACATCACGTTGATGAGGACCAGCGCGCTGATGTCCGACGCGAGTTCGATCAGCCGGTCGCGGGCGGGCTGTTCGTCGCTCACGGCGTGGTGTCCTGCTGCTGCAAGTAGTCCAGGGCGAACATGAAGCCGCGAACGTGGTGCGTGGCCTGGTCGCCGGACAGCGTGTAATCGTAATACGGGTCCCACGACCAGAAACCCCACTGCGCGTTCGGATCGTCCGCGTAGGGATGATCGCCGCCCGGCAGCACCTGCTGCGTCAGCGAGTAGCGCAGCGCCCGCCGCGCCGCGTCCAGGTAGCGGGCGCCGCCCGTCGCGCGGTGAACGTGCAGCAGGGCGATCGCGATGTTCGGCACGTCGCCCGGCCCCACGGTGGGCACGACGACGTTCCCGTCGCGGTCGATGGTCAGCGGCCAGCCGCCGTCCGGGCGCTGCCGCTCGATGAGCCACCCGGCGAACCGCTTGGCCGCCTGGATGGCGCGATCCTGGCCGGTGATTTCGTGCAGGTAGATCAGGGCGCGCAGCTCGTCGGCGGCGATGTCGGTGTTGAAGTAGTCGCCGTCGATCAGGTAAAACCCGCCGTCGGTGCCCTGCAACGCCAGGCCGTACTCGCCCCAGGCGAGCGCCCGCGCGCGCCACACATCCTCGCCGGTCGCCTCGGCCAGCGCCAGGAACGCCTCGACGACGCGCCCGAACGACTGCCAGCCGAGCGCCAGCCACGCGCTTTGAGCCTCGTTGTAGCGCGGGGCGAAGCCGTGCCGCCCGGACTGCACCAGGAACCCGGCGCTCTGGCGGGCGCGGTCGAGGTGCGCCGCGTCGCCGGTCCGGCGGAGCAGCCCCAGGTTCAGCAGCACCACCTCGGCGGCGAACTTGGTCCACAGCTCGCCGTCGGGCAGGCGCTCGCGCACGCCGCCGATCACCACGCTCATCGGGTGCGTGACCACGAAATGCCGGTGGAACCAGTCCGCCGCCCGGCGCGCCATCTCCAGCAGGGCCGCGTCCTGGTAGCGGTCGTAGGCGGCCAGAAGCTGCCAGGGCGCGATCAGGTTCACCGTCTGCGGCGGCTCGAACTGCCGCTCCGGCGCGCGATAGAAGCCGTAGAACGCGCCGGCCTCGTCGTCGAAATGGCGCGGCAGCCAGTCGTAGGTACAGCCCCGGATGCGCCGTTCCAGCTCGGCAGGCGAGATGCCCAGCCCCTCCAGCAGCGTTTCGGACGTCGCCCCGGCCACCGGCAGCCCCCAGTCCTGGGGTGAGATGATCCCGTGTTTCATGGTGTCGCCCTTTCTCGCATTTCCTCGCGTCTGCGTGTCGCCATCCCAGAGACATAGGGTACCGCAGCGCGCCCCAAAGCCCAATGCCCTGCCAGCGACAGCGACCATTTTCCAGGCGTGACGGACAAAATCGCCAGTACAATAGGGATACGGTCACTCTTTCCCGCACCGAGTCCGCAATAGAGGAGAGGATCGAGCGATGGATGGCGAGCTTCAGATCACGATCATCGGGGCCGGGCACGGTGGCAAAGCGATGGCCGCCGACCTGGCAATTCGGGGCCACGCGGTCCGGCTGTACAACCGCACTTACGAGCATATCCAGACGATCGCGGCACGGGGCGGCATCGAGCTGGCGCTGGAAAGCGGCCTCCAGGAACTGGGGCCGATCCGCACCGTGACCGACGACATCGCCCAGGCGGTGGACGGCGCGCACCTGATCATGGTGGTCATCCCGGCGTCCGGCCACCGGGACATCGCCCAGGCGTGCGCTCCGCACCTGGTCGACGGCCAGATCGTGGTGCTCAATCCGGGCCGCACGGGCGGCGCGCTGGAGTTCCGCCACGTGCTCGCCGAGGCGGGCTGCACGGCGGAGATCATCATCGCCGAAACGGAGACGTTCCTGTTCGCCAGCCGCAGCACCGGCCCGGCCCAGGCGCAGATCTTCCGCCGCAAGAACACGGTCCCGCTGGCCGCCCTGCCCTCGACCCACACGCAGACGGTGCTCGACGTGCTGCAGGAGGTCTACCCGCAGTTCATCGCCGCGCCGAACGTCCTACACACCAGCCTGAACAACATGGGCGCCGTCTTCCATCCCGCGCTGGTGCTGCTCAACGCCGGGTGGATCGAGGCGACCGGCGGCGACTTCGAGTTTTACATCGACGGCGTGACGCCATCCACCGCGCTCATCCTCGAACGGCTGGACCGCGAGCGCGTGACGGTGGCGACCGCGATGGGCATTCGCGCCCAAACCGCCTGCGAATGGCTGGCGCGCGCGTACTCGGCCTATGGCGAAAACCTGTTCGAAGCGATGCACGACAACCCCGGCTACAAGGGGATCACCGCGCCGCGCACGCTGCGCCACCGCTACATCTTCGAGGACGTGCCCTACAGCCTGGTGCCCATCGCCGAGCTGGGGCGGCGCTTCGGCGTGGACGTGTGGGGCATGGAATCCATGATCCAGATCGCCTGTGTGATCGACGGCACCGACTACCGCCACCGCGGGCGCACCCTGGAGCGCATGGGGCTGGTCGGCCTGTCGCTGCCGGAGATCGCGCGGCTGGTCAAAACCGGCTCGCCCGAACCGGCGAACAGCGGGGTGCCCCGTGACCGGTGAGCGCGGGCGCGTGCTGGCCGGCTGCGTGGGGGACTGCGTGCACGTGGCCGGCGTCACGCGCTTTCTGGACGTGGCCGAGCGGGCCGGTTACCGCACGCACTTCACCGGCCCGGCCACCGATCTCGAGTCGTTCATGGACGCAGTGACGGCGTTCGATCCGGACGTGATCGGCGTGAGCTATCGCCTGACACCCGACAACGCCCGCCCGCTGATCGAGGAACTGCGCGGGATGCTCGCCAGCGCGGGACTCCTGGGCTGCAAGCGGATCTTCTTCGGAGGGACGCCGCCGGTCGCCGCCATCGCGCGCGAGGCCGGCTACTTCGACGCCGTTTTCGCGGGCGAAGAGACGCCGCACCAGGTTCGCCTGGCGCTGGATGGCGCGACTCCCCCCGCGCCCACCGCCGCCGACTTTCCGCAGGCCGCCGTCGCGCGCATCCGGTGGAAAGCGCCGGAGCCGATCCTGCGCCACCACTTCGGCATCCCGGCGCGGAGCGTCGCGCCCACCGTCGAGGGCATCGCCCGCATCGCGGAGTCCGGCGCGCTGGACGTGATCTCGCTGGGCGCGGACCAGGACGCACAAGAGCACTTCTTCCACCCCGCCCGGCAGAATCCCCGGAGCATGGGCGCGGGGGGCGTGCCCTTCCGCACGGAAGACGATCTGCGCGCGCTGTACGAGGCCAGCCGCCGGGGCAACTACCCGCTGCTACGCTCGTATTCGGGCACGGCGGATCACATCCGCTACGCCGAGATGCTGGTCCGGACGATCAACAACGCGTGGTGCGCCACGTCGCTGTTCTGGTTCAACGCCATGGACGGGCGCGGCCCCTCGCCGCTGGAACAGTCGATCCGCGAGCACCAGCAGTTGATGGCGTGGCACGGCGCGCGGGATATCCCGGTCGAGGGCAACGAGTCCTATCACTGGGGGATGCGCGACGCGCCGGACGTCGTCGTCTGCGCGTCGGCGGTGCTCTACGCGCACAACGCGCGGCGGATGGGCGTCCGCGACTACATCCTCACCTACATGTTCCAAAGCCCGCCCCAGCTCTCCAACGCGATGGACCTGGCCCGCGCCTGCGCCATCGTCGAGCTGACGGAGGCGTTCGCCGGGCCGGATTTTCGCGTGTGGCGGCAGACGCGCACCGGCCTGCTGAGCTACCCGGTCGACCTGCGGCGCGCGCGGGCGCACCTCGCCCAGAGCACCATGCTGCAGATGGCGCTGCGGCCCCACATCATCCACGTCGTCGGCTATTCGGAGGCCGATCACGCCGCCGGCGCGGACGAGGTGATCGAGAGCGCGATCATGGCCGCCGAGGTGGCGGGCACGGCCCTGCGCGGCAATCCCGACCTGGCGGCGGACTCCACCGTGCGGCGCCGCAAAGCACAGCTGATCGCGGAGACGGGCCGGTTGATCGACGCGATCCGCGCCCTGGGGCCGGACGAGGACGATCCGCTCAGCAGCCCGGCGGTTCTGGCGCGAGCGGTGGCGCTCGGCTACCTGGACGCGCCGCAATTGGTGAACAACGCCTACGCGCCGGGCCGCGTCCGGACGCGCGCCATCGACGGCGCGCTGTGGCCGGTCGACGAGCGCGGGAAACCGCTCGACGAACGGGCGCGGCTGGCCGCCCTGGCCGCCCGCCCCCCGGCGTGACGGATCACCCCGCGCCGCGATCCGGCAGGTGCGCGATCAGGTGGCGCAGGGTCCGGATCGCCGCGTCGTATTCGTCCAGCGGCAGGTGTTCGTCCGGCGTGTGATCGAGCGCGCTGTCGCCCGGCCCGTAAGCGACGATCGGGCAGCCCCAGGCCGCGCCGACGACGTTCATGTCGCTCGTGCCGCCCTTCAGCACGAAGCCGGGCCGCCCGCCCCCGGCGCGGATCGCGGCCAGCATCCCGCGCACCAGCGCGTTGTTCTTCTCGCCCAGGTAGGCGCGGGCCGTGCTGTAGGCGTGCAGTGTCGCGTCCGGCTCGGCCAGCGGCGTCACGGCGGCGACCACGTCCTCTGGCGCGAGGCGCGGCGGCAGCCGGAAGCCGACCGTCAGCCGGACCGTCTCGCGCAGGCCATCCGAGTCGGTGTTGATGGCGCGCAGGTGGGGCGCCACCTCGTCGAAGCTGCGCCCCGCCCCGGCGTTCTGCGCGGCGGCCCAGTCGAGGATCGCGCTCCAGAAGGCGGCGCCCCGGGCGGCGACGCTCGGCTCCGGGCGCGAGGTGTGCGCCAGCGGGCGGGTCAGCGTGTAGTCGAGCAGCAGGTGGCCCTTGTAGCCGAGCGTGATCCGGTCCGCGCCGCTCGGCTCGCCGATGATGCACAGGTCCGGGCGATAGCGCTCGCGGATGGCGTGCGCGCCCTTGCTGGTGGGCGCTTCTTCCTCCACCGCCCCGGCGACGATCACGCGCCAGCCGTCCGAGGGTGATGCGCCCGCCGCCGCCGCCGCGAACGCGCACAGCGATCCCTTCGCGTCCACGCTGCCCCGCCCGTAGAGCACGCCGTCCGCCACGCGCACCGGGATCACGCCCGGCACGGTGTCGATGTGGCCGAGCAGCATCAGCGTGTGCGGCGCGTCCGCCGGGCCGCGAACGCCGACCGCGTTCCCCGCCTCGTCGACGTGCGCCGCGAACCCGTGCTCGCGCATCCAGTCCACCAGGTAGGCGACGGCGGGCCCTTCCTCGCCGGACGGGCTGGGGCAGCGCACCAGGTCTACCAACAGGCCGCGGTCGGGAGTCACGGCGCGGCCTCCCCCAGGGCGGCGATCACGGCGCGCGCCGTCGCCCCGGTGTCGCCGGTGTGCGGCGTGGCGTAGGCCGCCCGGCGCAGGCGCTCGCCCTCGGCGGCATAGCCCAGGTGATCGAGCAGCAGCGCCGCGCTGAGGATCGCCGCGCGCGGGTCGGCGGTGCCCTGCCCGGCGATGTCCGGCGCGCTGCCGTGCACCGGCTCGAACAGCGCGAGCCGCCCATCCCCCACATTCGCCGACGCGGCCAGCCCCAGCCCGCCGGCCATACCCGCCGCCAGGTCGCTCAGGATGTCGCCGAACAGGTTGGTGGTCACGATCACGTCGAACCGGCCCGGATCGCGGGCCAGCCACATCGCCGCCGCGTCGATCAGCAGCTCGTCGACCGCCAGATCGGGATAGCCCGCCGCCACCTCCAGCGCCGCCCGCCGGAACAGGCCGCACGTTTCCTTGAGCACATTGGCCTTGTGGACCACCGTCAGCCGCCCGCGCCGCCGCTGTGCCGCCTCGCACGCGATCCGGGCGATCCGCTCCGAGGCGCGCGCGGTGATCACCCGCTCGGCGATAGCCGTCGCGCCGCCGTCTTCCAGGCGCTCGCGCCCGCTGTAGAGCCCCTCGGTGTTCTCGCGCACGACCAGCAGATCGATCCCCACGCCGAGCGCCGGGCGCAGGTTGGCGTACAGGTCGAACCGGCGGCGCAGCACCAGGATCGGGCTGCGGTAGCCGGGGACGCGCGTCATGGGCGAGCCGGTCGCGCCGAACAGCACGGCGTCGCTCGCCGCGCAGGCCGCGATCGTCGCAGCGGGCAGCGCCTCGCCGCCGCGCTCGAACGTCCCGAAGCCGGCCTCGGCATGTTGGAAGGCCAGCGGCAGGTCGAGCGCCTCCAAGGCGGCCACCGCCGCCGGGATCACTTCCGCGCCGATGCCGTCGCCGGGGATCACGGTGATGGTGTGCGTCATGGGGCGCGCTCCCCGGCGAAACGCGCGCGCAGCATCGGGATCAGCCCGCCCGCGTCGAGAATCGCCTGGACCGACGGCGACAGCGGCGGGATGGCGAACGTCCGCCCGGCGGCGACGATCTGACCGGCGGCGCGGTCGATCTGGATCGTGTCGCCGGCCCGCACAAGGTCGCGCAGCGTGGGCAGCGCCACCGGCAGCAGCCCCTGGTTGATGCAGTTGCGGAAGTAGATGCGGCTGAACGACGCCGCGATGATGACCGGCACGCCCGCCGCCTTGAGCGCGCCGACGGCCTGCTCGCGGCTGCTGCCACAGCCCCAGTTGCGCCCGGCCACGATCACGTCGCCGGGCCGGACCTGCTCTGCAAACGCCGGGTCGAGGTCTTCCAGCGCGTGGGCGGCCAGTTCTGCCGGGTCGGTGATGGTGTAGGTGTACTTGCCGGGGAAGATCACGTCGGTGTTGACGTCGTCGCCATACACCCAGCAGCGGTGCAGTGTCGCGGTCATGGCAAAAACTCCCTCGGATCGGCGATCTGCCCGGCGGCGGCGCTGGCGGCCACCACCCAGGGATTCGCCAGGTAGATCGGCGCGTCGGGCGTGCCCATGCGCCCGCGAAAGTTGCGGTTGGCGCTGCTGATCGTGGCCTCGTCCGGCGCGGGGATGCCCAGGTGGTTGCCCATGCACGGCCCGCAGCCCGGCGTCCCGATCGCCGCGCCCGCCGCGACCAGCGCCGCCAGCGTGCCGTCCGTCGCCGCCGCTTCGAAGACCGCCGCGCTGGCCGGGATCACGATCAGGCGGACGCGCACCCGCCGCCCGCGCAGCACGTCCGCCGCGGCGCGCAGGTCTTCGAGCCGCCCGTTGGTGCACGTGCCCAGGAACGCCTGCTGCACCGGCTGGCCGGCCACCTCCGACAGCGGGACGACGTTGGCCGGGCTGCCCGGCAGCGCGATCTGCGGCTCCAGCGCGGCGACATCGAGCGCGACTTCGACGGCGTATTCGGCATCGTCGTCGGGATACAGCGGCGTGTAGGGCCGCCGGGCGCGCGCATCCACGTAATCGAGCACGGCGCGGTCGGGCGGCAGATAGGCGTTCTTCGCGCCGAACTCGGCCATCATGTTGGGCAGGGTCGCCCGCGCGTCGAGCGAGAGCGCGCCCAGCGTGTCGCCCGCGAACTCGACCGAGCGATACAGGCCGCCGTCCGCGCGCAGGTCGCCCAGGATGCGCAAGCTGATGTCTTTGGCCGTCACGCCCGGCGCGGGGACCCCGCTCAGCGTGATGCGCATCGCTTCCGGCACGCGCAGCCACAGCTCGCCGGTGGCCCACAGCGCGGCCATCTCGCTGCGGCCCACGCCCGCCCCGAACGCGCCCAGCCAGCCGAAATGGGTGGTGTGGCTGTCCGCGCCGAGGATCGTCTCGCCGGGCAGGGCCAGCCCTTCCTCGCCGATGACCTGGTGGCAGATGCCGCGCCCCACCTCGAAGAAGTGCGCGATGCCCTGCGCCCGCACCCACTCGCGGATGGCAGCGTGGTTTTCGGCGTGGCGCGTGGTCGGCGCGGGGACGGCGTGATCGAGCGTGATCGCCACCCGGTCCGGGAAGCGCACGCCGGGCGCGCCGGTCTGCGCGAAGATGCGCCGGATCGCCGCGCTGTTGTCGTGGCTGAAGACGAGATCGGGCGTCACGTCCAGGATGTCACCCGCACGCGCATCCGGCAGGCCCGCCGCCCGCGCCAGGGCTTTTTCGGCAAACGTCCGTCCGGCCATGCCCGCCCCCTAACTCGCCGCGGCCCGCAGCAGGCCGTCGATCTCGTCCAGGTTCAGCGGGTGGACGTCGGCGCGGCGTTTCACGTCCTGGGTGATGGCCTTGAGCGTGGCGTCGTCCAGGCTCAGGCCCAGCGCCCGCGACCGCTCGCGGATCGCGTTCCAGCCGGTCAGCCGGTGGCCGATGGCGACCTCGCGCGTCAGGCCGAAATCGGCGGGCTGGAGGATCTCGTAGGTGGCCGGGTCGGCGAGCACGGCTTTGGCGTGAATGCCCGCCTTGTGGATGAACGCGCTCGGCCCGGTGATGTAGTTGCTGAACGGGATATCGATCCGGCAGAGGTCGGCCACGAGCCGGTCGATGCGCGGCAGCAGCGTCAGGTTGTACTTGGCGACGTACGAGCGGTCGAGCGTGTACAGCCGCGCGATCAGCCCGCCCAGCGGCGTGATCCCGTTGCGCTCGCCGATGCCCAGCACGGTCGTATCGACGTGGGTCGCCCCGGCGTCGAGCGCGGCGCACGCGTTGGCGATGGCGCAGCCGCTGTCGTTGTGCCCGTGGAACTCGACGTCCAGCCCGGTCAGGCGCACGAGCTGGCTCACCATCGCGTAGACCTGCTGGGGCAGCGCCACGCCGACCGTATCGGCCACGCCCAGCCGGTCCACCAGCCCCAGGTCGGCCACGGCCAGGTACACGCGCAACAGGTCGGACTCGCGGCTGCGGAAGGTGTCCTCCGTGCTGAAGCGCAGGATGATGTCCGGCGCCTGCTCGCGCACGAAGGCGATCACCTCCGCCGCCAGGTCGATGATCTCGCGGATGCTCTTGCCGTGGCTGTGCTGCATGAGCGGGGCCGACGTGCCGATCACGATGTCCAGCCCGTGCACGCCCGTATCGAGCGCGCGGCGGGCGTCGTCCTTGTGGCAGCGGATGTGCGTCAGGATGCGCGCGCGCAGGCCCGCCCCCACCACAGCGCGGATATCGGCCTCGCTTTGCGGCGAGGCGCAGGGCGACGTCATCTCGATCATCTCGACGCCGAACGCGTCGAGCAGCCCGGCGATCTCCAGCTTCTGGGCCGTGGTGAAGGTCGCCGTGCTGAACTGCTCGCCCTCGCGCAGCGTGCTCTCGATGATGTGGTAGCGATCAAACGGCATCGGACAGGACCTCCTCGACGGTCGCCACCGCCGCCCACAAATCGTCGTCCGAAATTACCAGCGGCGGCAGCAGGCGCAGCACCGTCCGCCCGGCGGGCAGCGCCAGCACGCCCCGCTCCGCCAGCGCGGCCAGCACAGGGCCGACCTTGCCGCGCAGCTCGATCCCGATCATCAGGCCGCGCCCGCGCACGTCGCGCACCGCCCGCTCCGGCAGATGGGCGCGCAGGTGATCGAGCACCGCCGCGCCGCGCTCGCGCGCCCGCTCGACCAGGTCGCCCGTCACCAGCACGTCGAGCGCGGCCAGCCCTGCCGCGCAGGCCAGCGGGTTGCCACCGAACGTGCTGCCGTGCGTCGCCGGGGGGAACGTCCCGGCCCGCTCGCCGAGCAGGACCGCGCCCATCGGCAGGCCGCCCGCGATGCTTTTCGCCAGACACAGCACGTCGGGCCGGACGCCGTCGGCCTGGTGCGCGAACAGCCAGCCGGTCCGCCCGAAGCCGGTTTGAATCTCGTCCAGGATCAGCAGCGATCCGTTCTGGCGGCACAGGTCCGCCACGGCGCGCAGATAGCCCGGCGCGGCGGGGATCACGCCGCCCTCGCCCTGGACCGGCTCCACGATCACGGCGGCGACCGTCTCGTCGAGCGCGTCGGCCAGCTTGTCAGCATCGTTGAACGGCACGTGGCGCACCTCCGGCAGCAGCGGCTCGAACGGGGCGCGATAGGTCTTGTTCCAGGTGGCGCTCAGCGCGCCGAGCGTGCGCCCATGAAAGCCGCGCATGGCCGCCACGATGGTGGGCCGCCCGGTCGCGGCGCGCGTCGCTTTGATCGCGCCCTCAATCGCCTCGGCGCCACTGTTGCACAGGAAGACGCGCGGCATCGCCGCCGCCGCGCACAGCGCCGCCTGATATTCGGCGCGGACCGGGTTGTGAAACAGCTCCGGGCAGACCATCAGCTCGGCGGCCTGCCGCTGGATCGCGGCCAGGATCGCGGGGTGGCCGTGGCCCAGGTTGGCCGCGCCCATGCCGCCCACGCAGTCGATGTAGCTGCGGCCCGCCGCGTCTTCCAGCCGCGCGCCCTGCCCGCGCACGATCTGCACGTCGCGTTTGACGTACGCGCCGCTGGTGTGGGCATCCTCCAACGCGATCGTATCAAGCAGAGCGTTCTGCATAGCGCACCTCGCGCACGATATGCGTCCCGCCGCCGGACAGCGCCGCGTTGAGCGGCTCGTCGCCGCCGGTCCCGGCCAGGATCACGCGGTCGATCCCCGACTCGCGGGCGGCCATCAGCTTTTTCTTCATGCGGCCCTGGGCCAGCGGCTCGTAGGCGTCCAGGTCCGCCGCGCCGATGAAGCGCACCAGCGAGTCCGGATCGGTCACGTCGCGCAACAGGCCGGGCACGTTGCTCAGGATGACGAGCGTCTCCGCGCCCAGCGCGCGAGCCGCCGTCGCCGCCGCCAGGTCGCCGTCGATGTTCAGCCGTTCGCCCTGGGTGCCCAGCGCCACCGGCGCGACAACCGGCACCCGCCCGGCGTCCAGCAGGGCGCGCAGCAGCGCCGCGTCGATCCCGGTGATGGTCCCCGAATAGTCGTCGCGCACGATCACGGTCCGGCCATGGCGCACGGCGCGGATCGCGGTGTGGCGCTCGGCGGCGATCACGTTCGGCCCGGCCAGCCCGACCGCCGCCACGCCCAGCCCGGCCAGGGTCGCGGCGATCTGCTGGTTGACCGACGCCGCCGCCATGCAGTACAGATCGATCATGGCCGCGTCGGTGTAGCGGCTGGTGTGGCCGCCCGGCCCGGTGAGCGTCCGGACCGGGTGCCCGGCCTGCTCCGCGAGGCGGTTGGCGGCGTCGCTGGCGCCGTGCACCAGGGCCCACCGCTCGCCGGCGCGAACGCGCGCCGCCAGGTTGCGCAGGACGGGCGCGGCGTCGACTCCGGCCCCGCCGCCCAGTTTGAGGACGTTGATGGTGGTTGTCATGGGTAGATTCCTCCAAAACTCAGCGCGGTCGTCTCGTCGAAGCCGCACATCAGGTTCATCGATTGCACCGCCGAGCCCGCCGCGCCTTTGCCCAGGTTGTCGAGCGCGGCCAGCAGCACGGCGCGCCCGGTCGCCGGGTCGTATTCCCAACCGACGTCGGCGTAGTTCGTCCCGGCCAGCAGGCGCGGCTCCGGGTGGCGGTGCAGGCTGTTGCGGTCGTGCACGATTCGCACGAAGGGGCTGTCCGCCCACGCGGCGCGGTAGCGGGCCCACAGGTCGCGCTCGTCCAGCCCGGCGGGCAGCGTGACGTGCGCCGCCGCCGCCACGCCGCGCACCATCTCCACGCTGGTCACCGCCAGCCGCACGTCGAACGCCCCGCGCGGCGCCAGCGCCTGCCGGACCTCCGCCTCGTGGCGGTGCCCGGTCAGTTGGAACGGGCGCACCACGCCGCTGCGGGCCGGGTGGTGGCTGGACTCGCTGGGCGCGTTGCCCGCCTCGCTGCTGCCCACTTTGAGATCGACGACGATGGGCTGGGCGGGATCGAGCAGATCGCCCTGCAGCGCCGCCCACAGCGCCAGGATGCTCGCCGTCGCGTTGCAGCCCACGCCGCTGGCGTAGGACGCCCCGGCCAGCTCGGCGCGGTACAACTCCGGCAGGCCATAAACAAAACGCGGCAGCCAGTCGGGCGCGAGATGGGCGCTGCCGTAGGCTGCCGCGTAGTGCGCGGGATCGCGCAGGCGGAAATCGGCACTCAGGTCGACGATCCGGCCCGCGAGCGCGGCGTAGTCCGCGATGTGCGCCTGGGCCTGCCCGTGAGGCATCGCCAGGAACAGCACGTCGACCGGGGCGAGCGTCTCGCGCGCGGTGAAGCGCAGCGTCGTCTGCCTGCGCAGGTGAGGGTGAACCTGGTAGACGAAGCGGCCCACGTGTCGCTCGGACGTCGCCTGCGTCACCTCGACGCCGGGATGCCCCAGCAGCAGGCGCAGCAGCTCGCCGCCCGCATAACCGGACGCGCCGACGATGCCCACCGCCAGCCGGTCCGCGCTCATGCCACCACCCCCACCGATTCCAGCACGTAGCGCGCGATGCGCCCCGGGATGTCGACGCCCGTCGTGTCGATGCTGTTGCGGAACTCCATCGTGTGGTTGACCTCGCACACCAGGAGGCCGCGCGCCGGGTCTTCGAGCAGGTCGATCGCCAGCACGCCGCCCGCCCCGCCGCTGACGGCCAGGGCCGCCCGCCGGCAGAGGTCCGCGATCTCGGGCGTGACCGGGCAGTTGGACGCCTGCCCACCGCGCGCGGTGTTGGTGACCCAGTGCGGCGCGGAGCGGTAGATCGCGCAGATCGTCTCGTCGCCGATCACGAAGGCGCGGATGTCGCGCGAGGGTTTGCGGATGTATTCCTGCACGTAGAAAACCTGGTGGCCCGGCCCGCCCAGGACGCTTTTATGCTCCAGCAGCGCCTCCGCCGCGTCGCGGTCGTTGACGCGCGCCAGCAGCCGCCCCCACGACCCGACCGCCGGTTTGAGCACGGCGGGATAGCCCAGGTATTCGATCGCGTCGAGCGCGGCCTCTTCGCCGAGCGCGACGATCGTCTCCGGCTGGGGCACGTCCGCCGCCGCCAGCGCCAGCGAGGTCCGCACCTTGTCGGCGCACACGCTCGCCGTGGCCGCGCTGTTGGTCACGCGGACGCCCGCCGCCTCGTAGATTTGCGCGGCGACCAGCCCGGCGGTGGTGCTCACGCTGCGCTCGAGCAGCACGTCCACCTCCGGCACCAGCCGCCCCACTGGCGCAGCCAGCGCGCGCTCGTCGATGCGCACCGGCGCGGCGCCCAGGCTCTCGAACGCGGCGAAGAGGAGCTTCTCCTCGACGCGCACCCGGCTGCACAGAATCCCGATTCTCATTCGCCCCAGTCTTCCATTTCCAACGGCGCCAGGTCCAGCGCCAGCGGCTCCAGCGCGATCACTTCCAGCTCGACGCCACAGTCGGCGCACGGCAGGATCTCGCCCTGCATCACGTCTTCGGGCACCTCGATCACGGCTCCACATTCGACACATTCGGCTTGCATGGTTGTCTCCTCGTTCAACTTCGGCTTGCTTTCGGACGGTATCGGCACAGGCAAACGAAAAGCGCCCTCTCCGGCGATATTCCGGGAGGGCGCTCACCTGGTCAACCCAGCATCAAGAACGCTACCGGCACTATCGCCGCCAGGGGGGAGGACCCTTCTTCGACTTCTTGATGCACAGATTGCTGGTTGGCATGGACCGGTTCCTTCTCAACGAAAAAGCCACTCGCTGACGAGTGGCTTCTGGTTGGCGCTTGTTCGATCGGGGCAAGCAGCAGACGTCCACCCGTCCTACGGGAGGTTGGTCTTCTTCACCTTGAGCTGCTTACCGAGCGACATAGTTCAACGTCCGTTTGACTGATTTGCCGAACACGAAACTACCTTAACCCCATTTCGTGCCGGAGTCAAGACCCCAATTGGCGCATTTGTCGAAAACCACCAAACCGCGCCGGATCGCGTCACGGGATGAACGGCAGCAGGTCCGGGCAGTGGGCCTGGGCGGCCTGGACCAGCGTCAGGTTGTCCCAGTCGCCGGTCGCCAGGGCCGGACGCCCGTCACCCGTCTGGCAGAACGCCGGGCCGACCGCGGCGGCATACTGGGCCAGCACCACGCTCAGGCGCGGGGCCGCGAACGACGTCCCCGACACCTCGCCCACGCTGGCGCCGTACTCGCCGGGCAGCATCACCTCGCCGTAGTTCGAGATGCGCTTCCGCTGGCCGGGCTGGTCGGCGTCGTTGGTGAGCAGCGGCGTGTCCTTCTTCTTGTCCCACGCGTCGCTGGTGAAGCCCTCGCCCTCCGCCGCGCTGACGCTGATCACCTGGCCCCATGCCCCCGGCCAGAACGGGTAATCCAGGCCAAAGTTGCCCGCCGCGGCCACCGGGATCGCCGGGGCGTCCAGGTTCACCAGCGCGGTTTGCAGCGGGTCGAGATCGGTGGCGGTCTGCGCCTTCTGCGACATGACCGGGAACACCGTGTCGTCATAGAACAGCACGGCGCGGTTGAACAGCCCGCGATAGCGGTTGAGATCCTTCGCGTCGCGCGCGCTGAGCATCTGACCGCCGAACTCGGCGAACGCCTGGATGTGCTCGCACGGGATGATCGCGAAGCTCATATTGATCACGTACACGTCGGCGGGATGGGCGGCCACCGCGTCCAGCAGGGCGCCGGCGGCCTCCTCGGTGGTCAGCCCCTGGATCTCGACCGGCACGATCGGGATCGCGCTCGCTTCACCGGGGAGCAGGTCCTCGATCTCGCTTATCACGATGTCGCCGTGCGCCTCGTCGATCGGCTCCGCCGAGACGCCCCGCACGGCGAACGCCTGCCCTTCCAGGCTGACAACGCAGGTTTCGCCCGGCTCGTACTGCTCGGGCGCAAGTTCGTCCAGGTCGGTTTCCCCAAAGTCGTCCACGACCAGGATCACGACGTCGTAGGGGCCCTGGGCGCGCGCGCCAGGGATCGGGGTCAACAGCCCGAGGGCCAACGCCAGGATGGCGGCAACCAGCAGGTATCGTGCAGTGCGTCTCATGGTATCCTCCTGATCGATCTATTCCGGTGCGACCGGGTAGTCAGATGATTGCATATACGCTTCGACCTCGGCCACTTTGGCCTGCATCCCGCTCTCGTGGAACAGGCTCCGGGCCCGGCCCAGACACTGGCGCGCCGGGTCAGCGTCACCCAGCCGGTGATGGTCCTCGCCCATCGACTGGAGCGCGTGCGCCTGCCAGATCGGGTTGTCCGCCGCCTCGGCCAGCGCCAGGGCCGCGCGGTGTTGGGCCAGCGCCGCGTCAAGCCGGTCGAGCTTGTGCTCCGCCGATCCCAGGTTGAGCAGGGCGAAGAAGCGCGTCTCGTCGTCGTTGATGCGCGCCGCCAGCTCGGCCTCCTCGGCGAAGATGGCGCGCGCCGCCTCGAAATCGCCCCGCACCTGGGCGTAATAGCCCTGGTGCTCCAGCACGAACGCCACCAGGAAGCCCTCGTCCAGCCCCGTCGCGATCCGGTACGCCTCGGCGAAGTGATCCCCGGCCCCGTCAGCGCCCTGGTCGGCCAGCACCTTGCCCACCGCGCAGAGCAGCATCGCCTCGCGGTCGCGGCGGTTCAGGTCGCGGGCCAGCGCCAGCGCGCCCTGGTAGCAGGTCAGCGCGCCGGGCAGGTCGCCGCGGTCGTAGTGGATGTTCCCGCAGCGCCCCAGCATGAAATGGCGCGTTTCGTCGTGGTCCGGCCCCAGCCGCGCCGCCGCCTCGACCGCCGTCACCAGCAGATCGAGATAGCGGGGCGTGTGCCCGTAGGCCAGCAGGTACGGACCGGCCAGCGCCCGCATGATCGCCACCAGCACGCCATCGTCGCCGCCCTGGCGGGCCGCGTCCGCCGCGCCCAGCAGGTTGGGCAGCTCGGCATCCAGCGCGGGCAGGTCGCTCTCGTGGCCCTCGGCGTAGGCCCGGCAGGCGTCGAGCACGGCCCGCCGCCGGGACTCGGCCTCACCGGCCACCGCCCGCGCGTAGCTGTGCGCCAGGTCGTGCACGCGGTAGAACGCCGCCGCCCGGTCGGATTCGCGCACCCGGTCGGCCAGCCCGCGCCGCTGGAGCGTGATCAGCGCCTCGGTCACGTCCGCCTCGTCCCGCGCCATCGACCGGGCCAGCAGTTCGGGCGTGGCCTGCGGCGCGAACATCCCGCCGAACGCCAGGAACGCCTGCCGCGCGTCGTCGTCGAGCGCGACGAGGCTGGCGGTCAGCAGCTCGGTGGTGCTGGTGCGGCCCTCCTCGGCGAAGTCTTCGGGCATGGCGAGGTCGTGCGGCGCGGCAGCGATGCGCGCCAGCAGCTCGCCGGGCGCGATGCGGTCCACCTTGAGCGTCTTCCCGGCGATCTCCAGCGCGAAGGCGTGATAGCCCACCTGCTGGCACAGCTCGCGCGCGGCGGGGTCATCGCGGACGTCCTGCCCGGCGTAGGCGCCCAGCAGGGCGAGCGCGTCGGCCTCGGCCAGCTTGCCCACCTCGATGATGTGATCCAGGGCATAGCGCTGCTGTGCGGTGACCAGCACCGGCGTCCGGCGCGGGATCGCCTTGATCACCTGGTTGAGCGCGGCGCCGTCCCACACGTCGTCGAGCACCACCAGCGACACCGCGTGCTCGGCCAGCAGCCGCCGGACGGTCTTGGCCTGTTCGTCGCCCGGCGCCTGGGCGACCTCAGCCTGCGCGCCTAGCGGGCGGGCCAGCGCCTCGAACAGGGTGCCGGCGCTGTCGCTCCCGGCGCGCAGCCACAACACCGCGCCGCGATCCTCGTCGAGCCAGTCCGCCGCCGCCGACGCGGCCAGCGCGCTCTTGCCCATGCCGCCGAAGCCTTGCAGCAGCACGCGCCCGCCCTCGTCCAACAGCCGCCGGATCTCGCCGAGCGCCGCGTCCCGCCCGATCAACCGGTGCGGCAGGCCGGGCACGTCGTCACTGAACGCGATCAGCGCGGCGCTCGTGTCGCCGGGCCGCCGGAGCAGCCGGTCGCGCAGCCACACCGCGATCGACTTGCGCACCTGCTCGACCAGCTCGTCCACGGACTCGAACCACTTGGGCGTGATACCCGCGATCACGTTGCTCTGCTCGTCGAGGAAGGCTTGCAGCCGTTCGTCGCGCCGCGCGGCGTCCACGTTTTTGACGTAGATGTGCCGGTCGATGCCCCACTCGGTCGCCCGCTCGAACTCGTCGATCGTCCATTCGCCGTACTCGTTCCAGAACAGGCCCAGGTACAGCGCCGACCGCTTGAGCGCGTCCAGGTACACGCTGCGGATCGAGGCGTCGGCGGCGGGCGCGTCGTCCTCGAACACCCACGGCTGGAGCGCCACCAGGTCGCTGCTCAGCGCGGGCAGCAGCCGGTGCAGCGCCCCGCGCTCGGCGGCGAGTTCGGTCATTTTGGAGCTGATGAAGATGCGGAGTTCGGTTGTCATCGTCTGGCCGGGTGAGGTTACCTTTGCGCAGGACTTGTTATGCCACTTACATAACGCCATTATACCTGATCTTGCCCGCGGCGCCCGGTGCCCAACGGGCGGTCACCCGGCGGCCAGCCACTGACAACACTTCAGCAAGGTTTCGTATAAGAAACCGGATGGCCGATCCGCGTGGCATGAGGCGCCGGCCCCATGATCGATCCGTGCCATTCAAGTGTTTTTTGTCCAACAAGACACAGGAGAATCACCAGCCATGCAAAAATTACCCCTTCGCTTCGCTCTCGTCCTGGCACTGATCGCCGCGATCGTGCCGACCAGCTTCGCCGCGGCTGGCGACGCCGACATCACGCTGACCAGCGTGGTGCGCCAGACCGAGCCGGTGACGCTGTATCTCGCCAACGCAAACCAGGTCAGCACCTTCGACCCGCAGCGCGCGACCGACATCGTTTCGATCACCATGATCGAGGCGATGTTCACGGGCCTGACCGACTACGACCCGATGCAGCCGGGCAGCATCCGCGCCGAGGCGGCGACGGAATGGTCCGTCAGCGACGACGGCCTCACCTGGACCTTCACCCTGCGCGATGACATCCCGTGGGTGCGCTGGGACCCGGCGACCGACACCGGCGAGGTGCTGCGCAACGTGACCGCCTTTGACTTCGAGTACGGCATCAAGCGCGGCTGCGATCCGCGTCTTGGCTCGCTGTACGGCGCCGTGGTGGCCCAGATCATCGATGGGTGCAACACCCTCAACCGGATGGACATCAACGACGTGACCGACGCCGACTACGACCTGGTGAACGTCCGCGCGCTGGACGACACCACGCTCGAGATCGATCTCCAGTTCCCCGCCGGCTACTTCTTCAGCATGTCCGCGTTGTGGACGCTCAACGCCGTCCCGCGCGACACGATCGAGGAATACGGCGACAACTGGACCGACCTGGGCACCATCGTCACCAACGGCCCGTTCGTGCTGGATGAGTTCGTGCGCGGCGTGCGCCGCATCCTGGTGACCAACCCCTACTACCCGGCGGACATGCGCGGGCCGGGCAACATCGAGCGCGTCGTGACGTCCGTGGTCGAGGACCAGGGCACCCGCTTCGCGCTGTACCTGGACAACCAGATCGACTCCAGCGGCACGATTCCGCGGGCGGAACTCCAGTCCGTGCTGGAGAATCCGGAATACGCCGGCGAGCTGCATAACATCTCGGACCTGGGCGTGTTCTACATCGGCATGGCGCACGACAAGGCGCCGTTCGACGACGTGCACGCGCGCCGCGCGTTCAGCGCCATGGTCAGCCGCGACGCCTTCATCGCCGAGGTCGAAACCAACCGCGGCGTTCCGATGATTCACTTCACGCCGCCCGGTATGTTCGGCGCGCCGCCCATCAACGAAGTGGGCGTGGGCTACGATCCGGACTTCGCCCGCCAGGAGATGGAGCTGGCCGGGTACCCGAACTGCGAAGGTCTGCCGAACATCACGATCAACGCGTTCGACTCGGCGGGCGACTGGGGCGAATTCCTGGCCGCGGCTGCCGAGCGTGAGCTGGGCTGCGACGCGAACGTGTTCGACATCCAGCCGATGGAGTTCTCGGTGCTGCTCGAATCCTACCAGCCTGACGTGCCCACCGCCGAACGCCCGAACATGTGGACCGCCGTCTGGGGGCCGGACTATCCGGACGCCAACAACTGGGTCTTCGACTCCGGCCTGGGCTGCGAATCCGAGAACCGCTACCTGCGCCCGTGCAGCGAGGTGGATGACCTGATCGCGCAGGCCGCCCGCGAGAGCGACCCCGCCGTCCGCACCGAGCTGTACTATCGCATCGAGGAAATGTTCTTCGGACCCGACGGCGAGCACCCGATGATTCCGCTGATGCTGCGCGTCGATCCGCTCCTCTTCAGGCCGTGGTACAGCGGCCCGTTCGAGACGGATGGCCTGTTCGGCGGCCCGCACTACGACTGGCGTTCGATCGACCAGGAGGCGCAGTTGGCCGCGCGCGGCAGCAGCTAAACACGCGCTGCGTTTCTGGCCTGTCACAAGCACGAGCGACGGCGTCCGGTGGGGCGCCGTCGTTTTTTCGTCGTGTGATCATGACCTGCGCGTGGTTGTCCAAAATGTGTTTTGTGGTTTATCTTACTATAGTAACTACAAGCTTGAACGTCTTATTCAGGAGACAATCCCATGCGAAGACTGGCAGCTACGTTACTGATCCTGGCCCTGGCGATCCCCTTTGGGAGCGTCGCGGCTCAGGACGACACCCCTACCCCGGCAATCACGATCACCAGCCCGGCGGACGGGACCATTCTGGAAGACCTCGGCGCCATCAGCGTATCCGGCACGGGCACCGCGCTGTTCGAGAACAGCCTGACCGTCCGCGCGCTGGACTCGACGGGCGGCATCCTGGCCGAGCAGCCCGTCACCACCGACGCGCCCGAAGTCGGCGGCACCGGCGACTGGTCGGCCACGCTGGCCGTCGACGTCGATCCCGGCACGCCGGGCAGCATCTACGCGTTCGCCGTGTCCGCGGACGATGGCAGCGTCGTCGCCCAGGCGCAGGTGAACGTCGTCTATGGGACCGCCGGCCCCCAGGCGGCGATCACGATCACCAGCCCGACCCCCGGCGCCATCGTCACCAATGACGGCGCGATCAACGCCACCGGCACGGCGACCGCCATCCACGAAGGCGTCGTGACCGTGCGGGCGCTGGGCGCGGGCGATGCCGTGCTGGCCGAGGTGGTGACCACCGCCGAAGGCTCGGCGCTGGGCGGCACCGGCGACTGGGAAGCCTCGCTCACCGTCTCCGTGGCGGCGGGCACCATCGGCAAGATCGTCGCCTTCTCGACCTCGGCGGACGATGGCAGCGTCGCGGCCCAGGCCAGCGTCAGCGTGATCTACGGCGAGGCGCCCATGCGCTCGATCCGCATCACCGGCCCGGCGGCGGGCTCGTTCGTCGGCACGCTCAACGGCTTCACCGTGACCGGCACCAGCCTCAACATCCCCGAAGGGAACGTCGTGGTGCAGGCGCGCGACAGCGCCAACAACGTGCTCGCCCAGCGGGCCGTCACCAGCAGCGCGGCGGAGGGCGAGGGCAACTGGCAGGCCGCGCTGGCGGTCATTCTGCCCGCCGACACGCCCGGCAACATCTACGCCTTCTCGACCTCTCCGGCGGATGGCAGCGTGCTCGCTTTCGACCAGGTGAACGTGACCTTCCAGGCCAACTGCGCGCCGCGTGAAGACTGGACCACCACCTACACCGTCGCCGCGGGCGACACCCTGTTCAGCATCGCCCAGCAGGTCGGCAGCACGGTCGCCGAGCTGGCCCAGGCCAACTGCCTGACCAACGCCAGCGTGATCGTCGTCGGCCAGCAGATCCGCGTGCCCAACCCGCCCGCCTCGCCGGAACCGCTGCCGGTCGAGCTGGCGATCACCAGCCCCACGGCGGGCTCGGTTCTCCCCTCGCGAGCGACCATCAGCGGGACCGTCGCCGGTGCGGGGACGGTCGTCGTGCGCGCGCTGGACAACCTGGGCCTGGTCCTGGCCGAGGAGCGGGTCGATCTGGAAGAAGCGGGCCAGTTCGAGGTATCGCTGACGCTCGCGGTTGAAGCGGGCACGCGCGGCATGATCTATGCCTACGTCCCCTCAGCGGCGGACGGCTCCCCGGCGGCCAGCGCGGCGGTCAACGTGGCCTATGGCGCGGATACCGCCGTGCCGGTGGTCACCATCACCAGCCCGCTGCCCTACACCACCCTGGCCGAATCGACGTTCACCGTGACGGGGAGCGCCGAGAGCGTGTTCGAGGGCGAGATCGTGGTCGAGGCGCTCGACGACCAGGGGAATATCCTGGTGCAGGTCCCGGCCACCGCCAAGACGAACGAGGTGGACAGCCTCGGTGACTGGACCGCTGACCTGACGGTGAGCGCCCCGGCGGGCACGCGCGGCAGCATCGCCGCCTACGTGACCTCGGCCCAGGGCGGCGGTCGCGAGGCCGAAGCGCGGGTCGACGTGGTCTTCGGCGCGGTGAACACCGCCGAGACGTACGTATCCATCAGCAGCCCGCTGCCGCGCACGGAACTGCCCGCCAACGAAATCATCCCGGTGGCCGGGTACTCGCGCGGCGCGCCGACCTTCACCGTGGTCGTGGCGCTGATCGACGAGCGCGGGCAGGTGCTGGCGCTGCAAACCGCGCCCACCGATCCGGAAACCGGCTTCTGGCAGGTCGAGCTGCTGCCCGGCGTGTACGAGCCGAGCGCCGCGGCGCATATCGTGGTCCTGTTCGCCACGCAGCCCAACGGCACCGTCACCGAGTCGGACAGAATCGGCGTGATGTTCGAGGCGGCACCGCCGGAACTGGCCGGCTGAGACCGGCCAGCCCGCAGAGAATCACAACGCCCCTCGCCGGTCGTCCGATCGGCGGGGGGCGCGTTTTTCAGGGGGCCCCGGTCACGCGCGGGCGCCGTCCCGCCCGGTCACCGGCTCGACCGGCCCCTCGCCCGGCGCGAGCGCGGCCAGCCCGGCCAGCGTTTCGCCTTTCGCCAGCCGCAGCAGGGCGCGCTGGCCCGCGCCGTTCTCCGCCCCGCCCCACAGGCCATCGAGGTCCAGGCGAACGAGCCGCCGCGAGGTGATCGCCCACACCGCCGCCCCCGGCTGCGCGAGCGCCACCCCGCGCAGGTCCCGCGCCAGTACGCGCTGCCCGGCAGCGCCCGGCGTCCCTTCCGGCAGCGCGCCGACCCGCACGCGCCTGCCGCGCCCCTTGCCGTTCGCCACTACCAGCACGGCACCCTCGCCCGCGCACCCCGCGCCGATCACGCGCCCGCCGTTCGAAACACGCATCAGGCGGCTCTCGACCAGGTCGACCGCGTCCGGATCCAGGCGCAGAACGTTCCCGGCGCTGCTCGCCAGCACCAGCGCCTCACCCGCGCCAGCCGGGACCAGCCCCGCCGGGTCCCCCGGCAGCCGTTCCAGGCGAAACGGCTCGACCTCCTCGAAGCGGGGGAGCACTGTCTCGGCGCGCAGCCGCCGCCCGTAACCCGCGTCCGACACGAAGACCAGCGCGGGCGCCGCTTGCAGCGCGGACCACCGCGCCAGCGCCACGACCGTCTCCGCGCCGAACCGGTCGATGTACAGCGTGTCGGTATCGGCCAGCCGCAGCCCGATCGCCGTCATGTCGGCCAATTCGCTCACCGTCTTGAGCAGGAACCGGTATTCGGACGTCATCAGCAGCACGCGCTCGTTGGCGGGCGCGACTATCACCGCGTCCGGCGCCATCCCGGCCAGCGGCGTGCCGTCCAGCCGGGCGATCCCCTCGTCGCGGAACAGGACCGCGCGCGGCTCGCCCTCGACCAGCGCCACCAGCCCCAGGCGCGGCGCGTCTTCGCCGGCCTCGTTCTCCTGCACATCGACGACCTTCTTGACCACGGCCAGGTTGACGGCGGGCGCAGCGGTGGGCCGGTCCGCCTGCTCGCGGAAGCGCCCGCCCTCGCCAGCCGCGCCCTCCGCCGGGCGGTGCGGAGTCACGTCCACGTCGCCGCGCTCGATGTGGTGGCCGATGACGCCCAGGCCGGACGTCACGCTGCTGAACGTGTCGATGCTGCGCACGCGCTCCGGCCCGAAGCGCTCGTGCAGCAGCTCGATGAAGGCGGGAATCTGCGACGAGCCGCCGGTGCGGATCACGGCGTCGATCTGGCCGGGGCGCAGTTGGGCCCCGCGCAGCACGTCATCGACCAGCGCGGCGATGGCGGCGCGGTCCGCCTCGATCAGCCGTTCGAACTCGGCCCGCGTGACGAGCTGCGTCACGTCGAAGCCCGGCCCCGCCAGCCGGATCAGCCCGCTGCGCGCGCCCGACAGCTCGCGCTTGACGCGTTCCACCTCGTCGAACATCTTCAGCCCATAGCTGCTGGAGATCAGGCCGATGAGCGCGCGAATGCGCCGCCGGTGGCTCGCCGACTCGGCGATGCGGTCGAGCGTGTCCAGCTCGTGCGCCGTGTTGAGCTCCAGCATGTTCTGCCAGTGCGAGAACGCGTCGAAATAGTGGCCCGGCACCGGGCGCGTTGCGCCATCGGCGGCGCGGTAAGTCGTGCCCTCGCCGAAGTGTCGCGGGAGCCGGGCGCGCACCAGCTTCCGGTCGAACACGTCGCCGGCGACCGGGATGCCGCCCGTCGCCAGGATGGCGCGGCGGCCCGGCTCGCCCAGGCGCGCGATGCTGATGTCGAGCGTGCCGCCGCCGAAGTCGAAGATGAGCACGTTCTCCGGGCGGTGGATGGTCGTCTCGTAGAAATAGGCCGCCGCGATCGGCTCCGGCTGGAGGAACACCTCCTCGTACCCGGCGCGAAAGGCCGCCCGCAGCAGCCGCCCCTGGGCCAGCGCGTCCATCTGCGGGTCGGTCGAAAAGCGCACGGGCCGCCCCAGGACGATCCGCGTCACGTCCTGGCCCAGCAGGCGCTCGGCCCGCCGCCGGGCCACGTACAGGTACAGCGCGACGATGTCCTCGATGAAGTAGAACTCGCTGCCGACCGTCGTCCCGACGTAGCTGGGCGACGACAGCCCGGTTTTGAACGACAGGAACAGGCGGCCCGGCGAGAGCACGTCTTTGTCGATGTAGACGTCGCGCACCCAGTCGGGCAGCTCGGCGAAGCTCATCACCACTTCGCCGACCCACACCCGCTCGAAGCGCACTTTGCGGTTGAGATTCTGCTCGTAGTAGGTTTCCACCGCGCCGCGCCCCACGTAGACGCGCTTCTGGTTGGTGACGTACAGCGCCGTGCGGGCGACGTGGGGATTGGGGCTCGACGGATCGATCGGGAGCAGGCGCAGATCGCGCCCATCGTAGGCGGCCATACCGGAGTTCGTCGTGCCGAAGTCCATGCCGACAATCATGGTCAGGTCCTCTCTGTGAGCGGAAACAAGATGTCACTAGGTCGCTGACTGGACGAGCGCAGACGGCACCCGCTGAGGCGGTGGGGCGCCGGTCTGCTACCGGCAAACGGTGGCGTTATCGGACGGGTTGACGGGTGAGTCGCGCCGTGGGACGGCGCGCCGCGCAAATCGAACGAACCGCCCATTCTACACAAGCCCGCGCCGGAAATACAGGGTGAATTCTGGACAGAACGCGCTAGAATGGGCGGCTCAGCGTCCCGCGCGGACGCCTGCGCCGGATCTCGCTCACGACGATGGGAGTCCTATGGCCCCGCTGCCCCACCTCAAACCGCATACCGAGCCGACCGCCGACCCGGCGGCTGTGATTCACGCGCCGCGCGCCCGGTTCACCGTGCTCACGCCGCGGCTGGTCCGCATGGAAGCCAGCCCCGACGGCGCCTTCGAGGACCGCGCCAGCCAGGCGATCTGGTTCCGCCGCCAGCCGGTGCCCGACTTCACGGCCACGACCGCGGACGGCGTGCTCACGATCGACACGCCCGCCCTCATGCTCACCTACGACACGACCGCGGAGGGCTTCACGCCGGACAGCCTGAAGGTGACGGTCAAGGCCAACGGCGCGGTGTGGTCCTTTGGCGACCCCGCCGGCAGCAACCTGGGCGGCACCGCCCGCACGCTGGACGAAGCCGACGGGCCGGTCCCGCTGGAGCCGGGCCTGATTGCGCGCGCGGGCTGGACGCTGGTCGATGATTCCGCCTCGCCGGTGCTCGACGCCAACGGCTGGATCGCCCCACGCGGGGCCGCGCCGGGCGCGCTCGACCTGTATTTCTTCGCGTATGGGGACGACTACCAGGCGGTGCTGGACGATTTCTGCCGGATCGCCGGGCCGGTGCCGATGGTGCCCCGCTGGGCGCTGGGCAACTGGTGGAGCCGCTACTGGGCCTATTCCCAGGACGAGCTGACCGCCCTCATCCGCGACTTCGAGGCGCACGCGATCCCACTGTCGGTGTGCATCATCGACATGGACTGGCACATCACGCAGACCGGCAACGCCAGCTCCGGCTGGACCGGCTACACCTGGAACCGCGACCTGTTCCCGGACCCGCGCGGCTTCCTGGCCTTCCTGCACGAGCAGGGGCTGCGCACCGCGCTCAACCTGCACCCGGCGGACGGTATCCACCCCCACGAGGACGCGTACCCGGCGATGGCCCGCCGGATGGGCATCGACCCGGCGAGCGGCGAGCCGGTGCCCCACGACCTGACCGACCCGCCCTTCGCTGCGGCCTACTTCGAGGTGCTCCACCACCCGCAGGAAGCGGATGGCGTCGATTTCTGGTGGCTGGACTGGCAGCAGGGCGACCGATCGCGCCTGGACGGACTCGACCCGCTGTGGTGGCTGAATCACCTGCACTTCCTGGACCTGGGCCGCGACGGGCACAAGCGCCCCTTCATCTTTTCGCGCTGGGGCGGCCTGGGCAACCACCGCTACCCGATCGGCTTTTCCGGCGACACGTGGGTCACCTGGGCCAATCTCCAGTTCCAGCCCCATTTCACCGCGACGGCGGCCAACGTGGCCTATGGCTGGTGGAGCCACGACATCGGCGGGCACGCGGGCGGGGTCGAGGAGCCGGAGCTGTACGCCCGCTGGGTGCAGTACGGCGTCTTCAGCCCGATCCTGCGGCTTCACAGCGGGAACAACGCCTTCCACGAGCGGCGGCCCTGGGGCTGGGACGACGCCGAAGTGCTGCGCGTGGCGCGCGAAGCGATGCAGCTTCGCCACCGGTTGATCCCGTACCTGTACACGATAGCGTGGCGGGCACACGCCGCGAACGTCCCGCCGATCCGCCCGATGTACCACCTGCACCCGCGCGCCGAAGAAGCCTACCTGTGTCCCCAGCAGTACGCTTTCGGCAGCGAGTTGATCGCCGCGCCGTTCACCACGCCGCGCGACCCGGGCACGGGCCTGAGCCGCCAGGTGGTCTGGCTGCCGGACGGCGACTGGTACGATTTCTTCACCGGCGAGTCCGTCCCTGCCGGGTGGCGCGCCGTCTATGGCCGCCTGGACGAGACGCCCGTTTTCGCGCGGGCGGGCGCGATCGTGCCCCTCGCCCCGCGGACCGGCTGGGGCGGCGTGGACAACCCCGCCGAGCTGGACGTGCACGTCTTTGCCGGGGCGGACAACCGCTTCACCCTCTACGAGGACGACGGCGTCTCGACCGCCTACCAGAGCGGCGCGATCTGCCGGACGGAGATCGCCCAGGCGTGGAAACCGGGCCGCATGGCGATCACCATCGGCGCGGCGGCGGGCGACCGGTCGCTGATCCCGGCGCGGCGGCGCTGGCGGCTGTACGTGCACGGCGTGCGCGGCGACGCCTCGCTGACCGTCGACCAGCTGCACCGCGCGGCGTATGACCCGGCGGCGGACACCTGGATCGTCGAGTTGGACCCGCTGCCGGTCACCGCGAGCGCCCGGCTGGCCCTGTCCGCGGCGGACGGCGAGCTGCGCGCCCGGCGCGACCGGACCACCGAGCGGGTGGGCGGAATGCTGCGCGCGTTCAGGATGCCGACGCCGCTCAAGTCCGTGCTGATCGAGCGGCTGGACGACTTCCGCGCGGACCCCGGCGCGCTGGCCGATTACGCGCTGCACATGACGCCTTCCCAGCAGCGCGCGCTGATCGAAACCATCACCGGCGCGGGGCTGCACCGCGTCGGCGCCCCGTTCGAGACGCCGCACGTCCTGCTGTGGAATCCGCAGCCCGGCCCCGGCGCGCGCTATAACGCCACGTGGGCGGATCGCAATTTCTGGACGGGCCGCGAGCGCTATCACACCCAGGCGGGGCCGATCCCGGCCTTCACCACGTTCGTGCCCGATGCGGACGCGCCGGAATGGCGGGTCACCGCGAACTTCTTCGACGTGCTGACGCTGGAGGAGCGCAGTCCCTAGCCGGGCCGGATGCTCGCTACAACGGCCAGAACAGCAGGAGCAGCGGGACGGCGACGACCACGATGATGATCTCGAGAAGAAGGCCGACGCGCCAGTAGTCGCCGAAGTGATAGCCGCCCGGCCCCATCACGAGCGTATTCGACTGGTGCCCGATCGGGGTCAGAAATGCGCACGAGGCCCCGATCGCCACCGCCATGAGGAACGCGTCCGGCGACACCTGCATCCCGTGGGAGACGTTGATCGCGATGGGCGCCATCAGCACCGCCGCCGCCGCGTTGTTGATCAGGTCCGACAAAAACATGGTGCCCACCAGAATCAGGACCAACGTCGCTTCGGGCGGCATCTGGCGGCCAACGTTCAGCAGAGCATCGGCGATCGTCTGCGCCCCGCCCGACGTCTCCAGCGCGCCGCCAACCGGAATCATCGCGCCCAACAGGATGATGATCGGCCAGTCGATGCTATCATACGCCTCCTTCAGCGACAGAATGCCCAGAACCAGCATCGCCACCGCCGCCGTCACCATCGCCACCGCAATCGGCAGCACGCCGACCGCCGCAACCAGCAGGGCCGCGCTGAAAATGGCGAGCGGCAGCACCAGGCGGCGCGGCCTGCCGAGCTTGATCGCGCGCTCGGCCAGCGGCAGGCTTCCCAGCGTCGCCAGCACGTCGAACAGGGTGTTGGTTCGCGCCTGGAGCAGCAAAACGTCGCCCGGCCTGAAGCGAATGGTGCTCAGCCGGGACTTGACGCGCGCGCCCTGGCGGGCCACCGCCAGCAGGTTGATCCCGTAGCGCCAGCGCAAATTGAGCGTGCGCGGGCTGTGGTTGACCATGGGCGAATTCGGCGTGACGATCGCCTCGACGATGCTGAACTCGTTGGAACTCAGGCTGTCCGGCCCGCCGCTGCCGACCAGTTCCAGCCCGTGCCTGTCCACGAATTCCTCCAACTCGTCGGGGTCGGCCTCGATGATCAGGATGTCGTCGCCGTGGATGGTCTCCAAGGCGGAAGGCGCCGACATGCGGAACTCGCCGCGCACCAGCCCCACGATGACGATCTCGATCTCCTGATCGTTTTTGATCTGGTTGATCATCTTGCCCACCAGGGACGACTCTTCGGGGATCCGTACCTCGGTGATGTAGTCGTCGATCTCGAACAGGTCGCCGGACGCGCCCTGCCCCTCGCGCCTGGGGACCAGCCGCCAGCCAAGCAGCACGAGGTACAGCACGCCCACGACGGCCACGCCCAGGCCGACCCGCGTGAAATCGAACATGCGAAACGGCTCGCCGGCCACCTGGTCGCGAAAGGTCGCGATGATGATATTCGGCGGCGTGCCGATCAGCGTCGTCATGCCCCCCAGCAGCGAGCCAAAGGCCAGCGGCATCAACAGGGCGGACGGCGACGCGCCGTTTTTGCGCGCGATACGGATCGCCACCGGCATCAGGAGCGCCAGCGCCCCCACATTGTTCATGAAGCCCGAGCTAATCGCCACCACGACCGTCAACACGGCGACCTGGAGTACCGGCCTGTCCCCAACCCGTGACAGCCGCTGCGAGATCACGGCCACCACGCCGGCGCTCAGCAAGCCCCGGCTCACCACCAGGACCGCCGCCACCGTCACGACCGCCGGGTGCCCAAACCCGGCGAAGGCATCTTCGTGGGCGACGACGCCGGTAATGGTCACGACCATGAGCGCCAGCAGGGCGACGACGTCGTACCGCAGCCGGCCACTGACGAACAGGGCCAGCGCCCCCAGAAGGGTACCAAACACGATGATCTGGTCCACTGCGTTATCTCACACGTTGGAAACCGGTTGCCGTTAGCCCGCGCCGTTCCGCGCACGACAGGGATGAGGGCTGGTCAGATTGTACGCCATCCGCACAGCAGACGCATCATGAAGCGGGGTCCGGCCCGGCGCCCTCGTCCTCATCCGCCCCCGCCGAGGTCATCCGCGCGGTTTCCTCCGCCGCGTCGCGCAGCATCTCGCGCATGATATCCAGCACGGTGATGATCCGCGCATCGCGCAGGGAGTAGATCACGGTCTGCCCGTGCCGCTCCTTCACCACCAGCCCGCCATTGTGCAGGGCGGCGAGGTGGCGCGAGATGGTCGGCTGGGGATAGCCCAGCTCCTCGGCCAGCTCCACGACGTAGCGCAGACGCTCGTGCAGAGCGTAGAGGATCATCAGGCGCTTGGGATCGCCAATCGCCCGGCAAACGCGGTCGTGCAGCAGGTCGAGTTCCTGGGCGAGCTGGCTGGGCAGAGGGTCGGATGATGTCACGGGCCGGGTCCGTTGCAGTTGACGTATTCGCGAAAACGCATAGGCCAGATTGTAGCACAGCGCGATCGATTCACCAGCCGGGCGCGCCCTGGCCCGGCTACCCGCGAGTCATCGCCTGGAAGCGCCCGTAAGCCTCGTCCCACGCGGCGACGTCCCGCGGCTCGTAGGTCGCCAGGTCCAGCGTGCGGCTCAGCAGCGCGCGCGCCTGGGGCAGCGAGTCCAGGTCGCCCAGCGCCAGGTACTGCACGATGCCGTTACCGAGCGCGGTCGCCTCGGCGGGCCCGGCGATCACCGTCCGCCCGATGGCGTTGGCCGTCATCTGGCACAGCAGCCCGTTCTGCGACCCGCCGCCGATGACGTGCAGCCGGTCGACCACCCGCCCGGTGAGGCCGATCAGCGTGTCGAGCACGGTCCGGTAGCGCAGCGCGAGGCTCTCGTAGATGGCGCGAATCGTCTGGCCGATGGTCTCCGGCTCCGGCTGGCCCGTCCGGCGGCAGTAGGCGCGGATGCGGGCGGGCATGTCGCCCGGCGCGAGGAAGCTGTCGTCGTTGGGATCGATCAGCGAGCGGAACGGCGGCGCGGCTTCGGCCTCCTGGATCAGCTCCTGGTAGGTGGTGGGCCGGCCCGCCGCCGCCCAGGTGTTGCGGCACTCCTGCTGAAGCCACAGGCCCATCACGTTTTGCAGCAGGCGGAACGTCCCGCCCAGGCCGCCCTCGTTGGTCACGTTGGCTTCGTACGCAGCGCCGGTGATCACCGGCTCGGTCACTTCCAGGCCGATCAGGCTCCACGTGCCGCTGCTCAGATAGGCGTAATTCTCCGTGGTGGTGGGCACCGCGACCACCGCGTCGGCGGTGTCGTGACAGGCGGGCGTCAGCACGGGGATGCCCTTGAACTCGCCCAGCCGGGTGCCGGGCGGCACGATCTCCGGGAAGATGTGCGTCGGGACGCCGATGGCGGCCAGTGTTTCGCGGTCCCAATCCGCCGCCACCGGGTTGTAGCACTGCATGGTGCTGACGTGCGTGAACTCGCAGACGCGCGCGCCGGTCATCCAGTAGGTCAGCAGGTTGGGGAAGCTGAGGAAGGTCTCCGCGCAGCCGAGCGCGGGGCTGTTCGCCGCCGCCAGGCTGGCGAGCTGGTACAGCGTGTTGATGCCCATGATCTGGATGCCGGTACGCTCGAACACGGTCCGCCGGGGGACGCGCTCGAACACCCACTCCGGCATCCCATCGGTGCGGCTGTCGCGGTAGTGGACCGGGTTCGCCAGCAGATCGCCGTCGCGGTCGAGCAGCGCGAAATCCACGCCCCACGAATCGATGGCAAGCGAGGCCGCGCCGTCCGCCGCCGCGCGAATGCCCTCGGTGATCTCGTGCCAGATGCGCAGCACGTCCCAGTAAATGGTCCCGTGAACTGTCACCGGGGTGTTGGTAAAACGGTGCGCCTGCTCCAGCGCGAACCGCTCGCCATCGAAACCGACTTTCATCACACGCCCGGACGACGCGCCCAGGTCCACGGCAATAACATGTTTCGCAGTCATCAAAAGCCCTCTCTCGCAGATTTTCCCCGAAGTGTATCACCGGGGCCGGAAATGATACAATCGCGTCACCCGCATACCGCAGCGAAAGGATCGATCACATGCCGTTCATCGACTGGGATTCCGTCCCCTCCCGCGAGATCATGCCCGGCTTTCACGGGCAGATGATCCACACCGACCGGATGACGCTCTCGCGCTGGCGCATCGAGGCGGGCGCCGCCCTGCCCCAGCACGCTCACCCGCACGAGCAGATCACGACCGTGCTCGACGGCACCTTCGAGATGACCGTCGCTGGCGAAACGCGGACCTTCGGGCCCGGCATGGCGGTCGTCATTCCCGGCAACACGCCCCACGCGGGCCGGGCGATCACCGAGTGCCGCGTGCTCGACGTGTTCCAGCCCGCGCGCGACGACTATCGCTAAATGGTCCCTGCGCGTTCTCCCCGATCCGGTGTATGAGCGTGGCGCCCGAATCTATCCGAAGACGGACGTAAAACGATCGTATACTGGAAGAAATGCCGCGTGGCAGAGGGGGACGAGCATGGCCTACGTGTTCATCAGCTACAGCCACCAGGACGCCGACTACGCCCGGCGTCTCGCCGCCCAGATCGAAGGGGCGGGGTTCGCGGCCTGGCTGGATGACCGCATCGACTATGGCACCCAATGGCCGAACGTGATCCAGGAGAAACTGGACGGCTGCGGCGCGCTGGTCGTCGTGATGACGCCGCGGGCGTTCGCCTCGACCTGGGTGCAAAACGAGCTGAACCGCGCCATGCGCAAGCGCAAGCCCGTGCTGCCGCTGCTGCTGGAGGGCGACGTGTGGCTGTCGGTCGAGGCGATCCAGTACACCGACGTGCGCGGGAACCGGCTGCCGCCGCAGCGGTTTTACGACCGGCTGGCGGCGGTCCTGCCGCGCCAGAGCGAAAGCTCGCCTCCGGATGCGTTCGCCAATCGAACCGCCGATTCGCTGCTGCGCGTGCTCGAAACGCGCCGTGAATACCAGTTCGGCAGCGAGACGGTCCCGATTTACGTCGAATATGCCCACAACAACGACGGCGAAATGAGCCTGCTGGCGTGGGGATTGCTGCCAGACACGGCGACACCCCAGCAAGAGGCGTACCTGTGGCAGGCCGGCTGGACGCCGGTCATGTACGTGGACGAAGACGAACCTATGCCCGACACGTTCAACGAGCTGGGCACCTTTTACACGTCGTGGCCGTCCAAGCGCAAACGGTCCAGCCTGCTGCGCGCGGCGCACGCGCTGATCGAAGCGTACCGGCAGATCAGCGGCGACGCCGGCCTGAAGGCGTACATCCCCGGCGCCGACAGCGGCCCCTCCAAACTGAAATGAGCCGGGGCGAGCACGCGCCCGCCCCGGTTCCTGTTCCGGCGATCCCACCGCGCTCAGACGCCGAGCGCCTCGCGCAGCACCTGTTTCATCACGGCTTCGGGCGCAGGCTGTCCGGTCCACAGCTCGAAGCCGATCACGCCCTGGTAGACCAGCATCGACAGCCCATCCAGCACGGGCAGGCCGCGCGCTTTGGCCGCCTTCACCAGAGGAGTCCGGGGCGGGTTGAACACCACGTCGCAGACCAGCATCCCGTCGCGCGCCGCGCCCAGGTCGACGTCCGGCATGGCGTCCACGTCGGGGTACAGCCCGATCGACGTCGCGTTGACGAAGATATCCGTGTCCGCCGGGACGGTGTACGTGCCCTCCCAGGCGGCGAACTGCACGTCCGCGCCGGTGTTGGCGCGCAGGTCCTCGACCATCGCCGCGCCGCGCTGAACCGTCCGGTTGACGACGACGATCCGGCTCGCCCCGGCCAGCGCCAGCTCGGTCGCCACGGCGCGCGCCGCGCCGCCCGCGCCCAGCATCACGACGCGCTTGCCCGCCGGATCGACCCCGGCATCCTCGCGCACCCCGCGCAAGAAGCCCTTGCCGTCCGTGTTCTCGCCGATGTAGCGGTCGCCCTCGCGGCGCACCGTGTTCACCGCGCCGATGATCTGCGCGTCCGGCGCGACCTCGTCCAGGTACGGCATGACCGCGACCTTGTGCGGGATCGTCAGGTTGATCCCCTGCATCCCGAAGGCGCGCATCCCGCGCACGGCATCGGCCAACCGGTCCGGCGGGACCTCGATGGTCAGGTAGCGCCAGTTGAGTCCCGCGGCGGCGAAGGCGGCCTCTTGCATCACGCCGGTCGGATTCTCGGCCACCGGCTGGCCGAACACGCCGACCAGCTCCGCCTGATAGTTGGCGCCCATCACGCACCCCGCTGAGGCATCTCGGGATGGCCGGGATTGAAGTGCTTGAGCATCACCAGCGGCTCGGTCGTGCTCAGGTTGGTGATCGTCACGCCCGCCTGGGCCGCCCGCTGGGTGACGAAGAACTCGTCCTCGGTCATCTGGCCGTAGCGAATCATCGCGGGGACGGCAACCGGGTGCGGGCCGAACCGCCCGTAGCCCTGCACGCAGATCGTCCCATAGGCCGCCCGGTCGGTGATGGTGACCGTCCGCCCCGGCTCGATCGACAGCCGTTTGGCGCTGAACCACTCGGAGCCGTACACGATCCAGCGCTCGTCATAGCCCGCGGCTTCCATCGCCGCCGGGTCGCCCGCCGGGCGCGGCGTCAGGAAGTGATCGTCCTTGAACGTGGGCGAGACGTTCGTCTCCCAGTCCAGGATGCTGATCAGGTAGTCGTAGTCGTCGTGCTTGTCCGGCGGGACATTCTTGACCAGCATCGACCGGTCGATCACCTGGGAGTCCGCGACCAGCGACTGCCACATCGAGAACACGTCGCTGGCCCGCTGCGGCTCGTAGGTGCACAGCGTGCCCGGCGCGTGCAGCACGCCCGGCGGCACGTACCACCCGGTATCGAGTTGGAGCCGGTAGGCTTTCGACAGGGCCAGAATCCCGTTGTCGCCCTCGTTCCAGCGCTTCAGACAGCCGACCACCTCGTCGACCGTGGTGCCCGGCTCCAGGCCGAAGAAGGTGTAGGGAAACGTGTTGAGCGTCGTGTTGTATTGCGCGGGGAAATAGTACGCTTCCGGCTTGCCCACGAAGCCCACATCGGCGGCTTTCTCGTCGTTCTGGTGGACGTGATGCGGCAGCGGGTACATATTGTCGAAAAACTTGCTGTACATCACCCACCCGCCGTACGCGTCGATGGCCTCCTGGCCGAGGAACTCGACCGCCATCTCGTCCATCGCGTCGCGCAGCGTCACGCGAGTTTTGTCGTCCACGTAGATATAGCTCAAACCCTCGTCTTCGGGCGTGCCGGGCCCGTTGTCGGCGGGCGTGGTCGAGGAAAACCAGCGCTCGTCGATGCCGCCCCGGTCGCCGCCCAGCGCGTACAGGTCCTGGGGATGGAGCCGCAGCCGCCGCCCCGGCACGCAGAACACGCGCGGCACCCAGGTCGGCGCCAGCCGGACCACGCCCCCGCCCTGTTCGAGAGCCTGGGTTACTCGTTCTTTCGTCTGGGACATTCAAATACCACCTTTTCGTGAGCCCGCCGGGGGCGGGGCCGCCAAACAACAGCTTTTAGCCTTATTGCCCGTAAACCGTGGTGTAGCGCTTGTGCAGCTTGGCGATGTCGTCCGGCGCGATCGGGATCGGCTCGCCCAACTGGACGGCGAGGTATACTGTGCGCGCCACGTCCTCGCACATGATCGCCGCCTTGACCGCGGCGCGGGGCGTCGGCCCGATGGTGAACACGCCGTGATTCTGCATGATGACGGCGGGCGAATGGGGATTCGGCCCCTCGCGCAGCACGCGCACCACCTCGCGCCCGATCTCCTCGCCGCCAATCAGCGCGAAGCCGCCGCACGGGATCGGCCCGCCGAACTCGTCGGCCATCGCCGTCAGGACGCACGGAATGTCGCGGCCCAGCGCCGCCCAGGCGGTCGCGTAGGGGCTGTGCGTGTGCACGATCCCGCCGGCCTCCGGCATGGCGCGGTAGATGTAACAGTGCGTCGCCGTGTCCGACGAGGGTTTGTGCTGGCCCTCGATCACGGTGGCGTCCGCGTCGACGACGACCATGTTCTCCGGCCCCAGGTCCTCGAACGAGACGCCGCTGGGCTTGATCACGACGTGGCCGGACTCCGGGTCGCGCCCGCTGATGTTGCCCGACGTCCACGCGACCAGCTCGTTGGCCGGGAGCAAGGCGTGCAGGTCCGCGACGGTTTTGCGCAGCGCTTCGAGCATCAGTCGATCCCCCTCGCCCGGTTGCGGATGGCGCGCAGGCGCTTCATGACGTCGTTCTCGCCGCGCCCGAAGTAGTCGTGCAGCGTCACGTATTCCGCGTACAGCTTGTCATACACGGCCATGTTTTCGGGGATGGGCCGGAAGACCTCGTCCTTGATCTTGCCCATGCTCTGGGCCGCGGCCTGGATGTCCGGGTACGCGCCCGCCGCGACTGCCGCGTGCATCGCGCTGCCCAGCGCCGGGCCCTGCGTGCTGCCGATGATCCGGAACTCGCGCCCGGTCACGTCGGCGTAGATCTGCATCAGCAGCTTGTTCTTCTCCGGCAGGCCGCCCGCCGCCACCAGCTCGGTGATCGGCACGCCGCTGGTCTCGAACGCCTCGATGATCACGCGCGTGCCGTAAGCCGTGGACTCGATCAGCGCGCGGTAGATGTCCGGCGCTTTGGTCGCCAGCGTCGCGCCGACGAGCAGCCCGCTCAGGTCCACATCGACCAGCACCGAGCGGTTGCCGTTCCACCAGTCGAGCGCCAGCAGGCCATGCTCGCCGGGTTTCTGCTTGGCGGCCTCAGCTTCCAGATAGGCGTGCAGGTCCAGGCCCGCCGCTTTCGCCGCCTCGTGATACTCCGGCGGGACGGCGTTGTCCACGAACCAGGCGAAGATATCCCCGACGCCGCTCTGGCCCGCCTCGTAACCGTACATGCCGGGGATGATGCCGCCATCGACCACGCCGCACATGCCCGGCACTTCCTGCAGGCTGTCGTCCAGCACCATGTGACAGGTGCTGGTGCCCATGATCATCACCATGCGGCCCGGCTCGACGACGCGCGCCGCCGGGACCGTCACGTGGGCGTCGACGTTCGCCACCGCCACCGCGATCCCCGGCTGCAAGCCCATCCAGCCCGCCGCCTCTTCGGTCAGGTCACCGGCGCGCCCGCCCAGCGGGGCCAGCTCGGTGCTCATCTTGTCCTCGACGACGGTCACCAGCTCCGGGTGCAGGGCCGCGAGGTATTCTTTGTCCGGGTACGTGCCATCCTGGTAGATGGCCTTATAGCCCGCGGTGCAGGTGTTGCGCGTCTCCTGGCCGCACAACTGCCACACCACCCAGTCCGCCGCTTCGAGCATCCGGTCGGCAGCGTGATAAATCTCCGGCGCCTCGTTGAGAATCTGCAGGACCTTGCTGAAGAACCACTCCGACGAGATTTTCCCGCCGTAGCGTTCCAGCCAGCCCCGGCCCATCTCGCGCGCCGTGGCGTTGATCTGGTCGGCTTCCGGCTGGGCGGCGTGGTGCTTCCACAACTTAACCCAGGCGTGCGGATTGTCACGCCATTCCGGCAGCCGGCTCAGCGGCGTGCCATCGGCCTTGACCGGCAGCATCGTGCAGGCAGTGAAATCGATCCCGACGCCGATCACGTCCGCCGGATCGATCCCGCTCTCCCTGAGCGCCGCCGGCACCGCGTTCTGAAAGGTGGCGATGTAGTCGTCCGGGTTCTGCAGTGCCCATTCCGGCGGCAGCGGCTTGTCGCTGCCCGGCAGGCGCTCGTCGATCACGCCATCAGCGTAGTGGTGCACCGCGCTCCCCAGCTCGGCGCCGTCTCTGACGCGCACGACCACAGCGCGCCCCGACTCCGTTCCAAAGTCAATTCCTATGGTGTATTTGTCCATAATGCCCCTGCTTTGTGTAAAGCTAAGTGGAAGCGAAAAATGCTGCGTCGAATCCCAGCCGGACGCTGCCGTGCTGGAATCAGGTGAGTTCATCCCGAATTGTAGTGCGCCGTGTGGGGCGGGTCAAGCCGATCGCGCGGATGGCGCGGCGCGCGCGTCAGGCCGTGACCGGCACCCGGCGCGGCAGCGAGAACCGGAAATCGGCCCCCTCGCCGAGCGCGCTCTCGACCGCGATCGTCCCCCCGTGCAGCTCGACCAGGTCGCGGCAGATCGCCAACCCCAGCCCGGTCCCCTCGCGGCGGGCCTCGGCGCGGCCCAACTGCTGGAAGCGGTCGAACACCACGCCGGTATCCTCCGGCGCGAGGCCCACCCCGGTATCGCGCACGCCGATCTCCAACGCCGCGCCGTCCGCGCTGGGCCGGGCGTAAAGGGTGACCGTCCCCTGCTCGGTGAACTTAAGCGCGTTGGTCAGCAGATTCATGATCACCTGCTGAATGCGCGTCGTGTCGAGTTCCACTTCCGGCAGGTCGGGCGCCAGATCGAGCGTGAACGCGATCGCGTCCGGCCAGGGCAGCGCGCGCCCCACGTGGTAAATCTGCGAGAGGTACTCGTGCGGGTCCACCGGCTGGGGATACAGGTTGAGTTTGCCCAGCTCCAGCCGCGTCAGGTCGAAGAAATCCTCGGTCAGGCGGGTCACGTGCTCGACCGCCCGCAGGGACGCGCTGACCCATTCGAGCTGGTCATCGTTGAGCGGGCCAAACGAGCCGTCTTCCAGCATCGACAGCGCCGCGGTGACGGTCGTCAGCGGCGAGCGAATGTCGTGGGCCACCATGCTGAGGAAGGTAGACTGCACGCGGTTGAACTCGACCGCCTCGGTCCAGCTCTCTTCGAGGTCGGCGGCGCGGCGCTGCAGCTCGGCGTGCAGCCGCGCGTTTTCGAGCGCGCGGGCGGCGTGGTTGGCGAACGCGACCGCCAGATCGATCTCTTCGGGCGCGTAGGGCTTGACCGCGCGCCGGTCGAGCGTGATCTGCCCGATGAACTCGTCCCGCGCGATCAGCGGGACGCCGAGCCACGTGGCGATGGTGATGTCCGGGTACTGCTCCCGGTAGCGCCGCAGGCGCGGGTTGGTCCGCGTGTCTTCGATGTGCAGGGGCTGGCGCGTGGTCACCAGGTAATGCACCAGCTCGTTCTGGTCGATGGTGAAGCGCTGGCCGACGACCTCATCCGGGTTGTCGAACCCGTGGCAGGCGATGATCTCCAGGTAGTCGCCCTTGAGCTGCTGCACGGACACGGTATCGCACGGCACGACCGCCCGCATCTGGGTCATGATCCGTTCGAGCACCTCGTGGACGTCCAGCGTGCCGTTCACGAAGCTCGTCGCCTCGCGCAGCATCGCCTCGACGTGGCGCTGGCGCTGCTCGTTCTCGAACAGGCGCGCGTTCTCGATGGCGATGGCCGCCTGCCCGGCGAACAACTGGAGCCGGTCGGCATACGTGTCGGTGAAAAAACCGGGGCTGGCGCTGTCCAGGCGCAGCGCGCCGAACACCCGGTCGTGCAGTTGAATGGGCGCGACCGCGTGGGACCGAATCCAGCGCGTCGAGGGGGTCGCGTGCCAGTCGTCGCACACCTGCACGTCGGCGATCACCACCGGCTCGCCGGACTCGACCGCGGAGCGGATGAAGGGCGCGTCGTCCAGCGAGGTGACCGCAAAGGCCGGCTCGTCGCCCGGATAGCCCCGGCTGCGCGCCACGCGCACCGCCGTCCCGTCCAGGATCAGCAGGCTGGCCGCGTCGCAGGGCACCACCCGGTTGAGGTTCGCCAGAATGCGGTCGAACACCTCGTTCTGGTCGAGCGTGCTGGTCAGCGCCGCCGCCGTGTCGCGCAGGGCTTCGGCCAGGTGGCGCTGCTCGCGCTCGGCGTCCTCGGCGCGCTTGCGCTCGGTGATGTCTTCCTTCACGGCGATGTAGTGGGTGATCGCGCCCTTCGCGTTCCGGATCGGCGAGATCGACGCGAATTCCCAGTACAACTCGCCGTTTTTCTTCTTGTTGATGAATTCGCCGCGCCATTCGCGCCCGGCCTGGATCGTGTTCCACAGCGCGGTGTAGCGCTCCGGGGGCGTGAGGCCGGACTGGAGAATATTCGGGTTCTGGCCGATGGCCTCTTCGGCGGTGTAGCCGGTCAGCTCGGTGAACTTGGGATTGACGTACTCGATCCGCCCGTCAAGGTCGGTGATCACGATCGTGTTGGCGCTCTGCTCGACGGCGCGCGACAGCTTGCGAAGCCGCTCCTCGACGCGCTCGCGCTCGTCGATCTCGGCCCGCAGCCGCTCGTTGGCGGCTTCCAGTTCCTGGGTATGGGCGGCGATGCGCAGCCGGAGGTCCTCGTTGACCAGGGCGTTGTCGATGGCGATGGCGGCCTGGTTGGCTAACACCGTCATCGCCTCGGAGGGATGCTCGAACGCCACGCCGGCGAAGGCCAGCCCCAGCACGCCCAGCACCCGATCGCGCGCGGTCAGCGGCAGGTAGACCGCCGAGGTTGTCGCCCGTTCGCCGCCGTCCCCCACCGGGATGGCGACCGGCTGCCGGCTGGTGAGCACGCGCTGCAGGTGCTCGCGCCACGCCGGATCGATTGCGCCCAGTTCTGACGAGCCGTGCCGTGCCCGCACCGCGAGCGCGCCCTTCCCGTCGACCAGCGCCAGCAAGCCGCAGTCCGCACCACAAATCATGACCGCCGCGCGCACGGCGTAATCCAACAGGGGCTCGAGCGCGTGGGCCGCCGCCACCTTGCGCCCCACGCCGAAAACAGGCGTCATACTCTCGTCACTCAAAGGTCCCCCAGATTAAAGAAAAATCCGTCGATTCCCCACGTAACGATTGTAGCGTCTTCAAATTGATTGGGCCACGTTCGGCCCGAATGCCCTACAATAGATAGTAGGTTATCGGAACAACCAGGAGGTGAGCACCATGGCAAGCCAACCCCAGGTAACCCGAAAGTTGATCAACGTCGATCAGGACGAGCGCCTGCTGTCGCTGATCGCCGGGCCGGTGCTGATTATGCTCGGGCTGAGGCCGCGCGGCTGGCTCGGCGTGCTGCTGGCGTTGATCGGCGCCGAGCTGGTATACCGCGGCGCGACAGGACACTGCCACATCTACGCGGCGCTGGACGTCAACCGGGCGCCCGGCCACCGGCGCGATGGGACAGACGACCGGGACGTCGACATCGTGCACGAAGCGTCAGAGGGGTCGTTCCCGGCCAGCGATCCGCCCAGTTGGACGGGGTCCCGCTCGTGATAAACGAACAGGCGACCCGGACCTGCCCGGATCGCCTGTTTCAACACCCCGCCCCTTTCACGGCTAGCGGTGGTGATCGATGCCGCGGTAGGCGTCGATGAAATCCTCGATCTGGCCGCGATCGACCTCGTCCAGAGTCAGCATGCGCGTCCAGGCCGTCAGCGCGATCGTGCTGTCCATGTTGGGGTACGGGTGCAGCACGAGCTGCTCGGTGCCCTTGTCGTTGAGAATGTCGCGCAGTTCGGCCACCGCGTCCTCGCAGCCATCCGGGCAGTTGTAGTGCATGATCACGCCGCCATCTTCCAGGTTGTGCACCTGGAGCCATTCCGGCACAGGCTCGGAATGCTCGCCCCATGCGGCGATTTGCGGCGAGTGAGGGCCGGAGGTGGGCGGCGTCGTGTTCCAGATATAACTGGCCGGCTCTGCCTCCAGGTGCAGGTTCCCCTCGTCGGGGAATTGTTCACCCGGCTGGTCGCGCAGCGCATAGGCGATCAGCAGCCCGGAGAGCACCGCTATCACGCCCACCACTCCGCCGATGAGCAGCCACTTCTGGCGGCGCGCCTGGCGCTGGCGCTCGGTGAGCCGGGGTTTCTTACGACGTGACTGCCTGGACATCGGACACTCCATTCCTCGCTGTACCGAATCATGTTTTTAAAATATAAAAATATCTTCTAAATTTGACAAATACCCCACGCAGAATCGAACGAGCCGGGGCACGTGTCCCGGCTCGCGCATTTCCTCACGGCGCTCGACGCGCCGCGCCCCTCACCCCGCCGCCACCGCCGCGCGCACGTACGGCACGGTCTGCGGGCCTTCGGGCAGCACGCAGATGCGCGCATCGCGCCCGAACCTGTCGCGCAGCGCCTCGACCGTCGCCGCGATGTCGTGGCAGGGGATCAGCAGCGCCGCGCTCGTCTCGGCGTCGTCGAGGTAGTCGGAATACAGGTACACGTCCGCCTTGAGCTGGACGCGCGCCTGAATCTGCGCCGCCCATTGGTCCTGGCGCGGCTCGCTGGCCCCCATCACGCTGTCGAACAGCTCCTGGGGCGTGCGCGCCGCCTTGACCATCTGCCCGAACAGGCCGTGATCGGGCAGCCCATCGGAGCACTCGGCGGCGACGATCACCGCGCCGCCCGGACGCACGATCTGCTCGGCGGCACTCATGCCTTTGCCGCACTGGTACAGATTCTGGTCGAGGGGATAGCCGGAGTTGGTCGTGATCACGACGTCGAAGACGTCATCGACCGGGACCATCGTCTTCTCGCGCACGAAGGCGATCCCAGCATCGTGAGCCGCCACCATGTCGCCCGCGAACACGCCCGTGATCTGCTTGTCGCGGTTGAGGGTGACGTTCAGCAAGAACGCCGGGCCGGTGCTCAGCGCCACCTCGCGCGCCTCTTCGAAGATCGGGTTGCCCCCGGCGACGCCCCACGTCGCCCGCGGGTTGGCGATCATCCCGGCGTCGTGATTGCCCAACACGGTCATCTGTCCCGCCATGCCCGGCATGACCGCCTTGCCCCCGCCGGAGAACCCGGCGAAATAGTGCGGCTCGATGAACCCGGTCAGGATTTTGACGCTGGCTTCCACGTACGCGCGGTTGATCCAGATCGCGTGGCCGTGCGAGCTGGTCCCCAGGTGGACCTGGGTGGACGGGTCGAAGCAGTCGTTCTGCTCGATGCGGTAGCCATCCACGATTGACTCGCCCAGCATCTCGATCAGCTCGGCGCGGGTGTTGAAGCGGTGGGTGCCCAGCGCGTTGCACAGCACGACGTTCTCCGGCGGGACGTGCGGCAGCTCGGCCAGAATGGCCGGGATCAGCAGGCGGTTGGGCGTGGGCCTCGTGATGTCGCTGAACACAATCGCGACGGTGTCGTCCGCCGCGACCCACTCGCGCAGCGGCACGGAGTCGATCGGGCTGCGCAGCGCGTCACGCAGCGCCGCCGACGGGTCGGGCAGCGCCGGGACGAACGCCGGGTGCAGCACGGTAACGTTCGCGTCGTCCGGCAGCGTGAGAGGCAGGCCCGTCCGGCCATAATCAAGCGTCAAGTGCATGAGGTGCTCTCCTGAAATCTGGTGAAACGCCAACGCGCCCGGTGGCTCGTCCGGCATAAGCCTATTCTATTATGGATCGAAAAGGGGCGCGGCGCAGTATACAAAAAAAAGAAAACGTACTACAATGATCTCAATGAGTTTCGGTTTAGTTTCGAACGAATATTAAGTCGAAAGCCATGTCTACCATCAAAAGACGTCACCAGAACATCATCGATTTGCTCCGCCAGGAGGGTGGCCGGCTCTCGGTCCAGGCGCTGAGCGAGCGGCTCGGCGTCAGCGCGGTCACCATCCGCCAGGACCTGCGCGCCCTGGCTGCCGCCGACGTGCTGGAGCGCGTGTACGGCGGCGCCGTGCTGCGGCCCTCGACGCTGATGTCGGTCGAGCTGTCGTTCGAGGTGCGCCAGGGAGAAGCCCGCAAGGCCAAAGACGCGGTCGGGCGGTTTGCGGCCCAACTGGTCAAAGACGGGTACGGCATCGCGATGGACGGCAGCACCAGCGTCTACGCCCTGGTGCCGTACCTCAAACAGATGAACACCCTCACCATCGTCACCAACAGCCTGATGGTAGCGCAGAGCTTCCGCGACACGCCGCGCATCAAGGTGCTGATCCCCGCCGGGCGCATCCGCGGCGAGTCGGCCACCATCGTCGGCAATCCGGACAGCCTGCCCGACATCAACCTGAGCGTCGGATTTTTCGGCGCGTGGGGCGTGTCGCTGGACGGCGGCTTCAGCGACGTCGATCCGGACGAGGTCGCCATGCGCCAGGCCATGTTCCGGCGCTGTTTCCGCTCGGTGGTCGTGGTCGACGCGCGCAAGTGGGGCGAGACGGCGCCCTACACCTACGCCCAACCGCAGGAAGTGAGTCGCATCATCAGCAACACCGGCGCCCCGCCCGACATCGTCGAGCACTACCGCGCGCTGGGCGTGACGGTCGATCTGGTGCCCGGCGGGTGATTCCGGGCGCGTGTGCGCCGCCGGGCAAGTTGACACTGCTTTCGAAATACAATACACTACCTTCAAATCAAAAGCATCGAAATAATTAAGGTTTCGTTTAGACGACGCAACCCGACGCGCCCAGGTTCATTGTACACTTTCGCGGAGATTTTGTGATGCCCCAAAACCTTTGGAATGCCTCGGAAGCCGCCGCCCTGCCCGACCTGGATGGTCTGGTGTATCGCAGCAACCTGCTGGGGCGCGACCGCTCGGTCGTCAACATCTTCGGGGGCAACACCAGCGCCAAACTGCGCATGACCGATCACGTCGGGCGTTCCGTGATGGTGCTGGCCGTCAAGGCGTCCGGCTCGGACGTGCTGACCATCACCGAGCCGCAGTTCGCCCTGCTCCGCCTGGACGAGATCGAGCCGCTGTTCGCCCGCGAGGCGATGACCGACGAAGAGATGGTCGACTACCTGGGCCGGACGGCGTTCGAGCCGGGGCGTCCCCGCCAGAGCATCGAAACCCTGCTGCACGCCTTCACCCCGCCCGCCCACGTGGACCATACGCACCCGGACGCGATCATCAGCCTCGCCTCGATGCCCGACCCTGCGGAGGCGACACACGCGCTCTATGGCGACCGCGCGGCTTTCGTGCCGTACATCCGCCCCGGCTTCACGCTCAGCAAGTGGATCGGCCAGCGCGCCCGCGACGACGCCGGGCTGGAATGCGTGGTAATGGGCAAACACGGCCTCGTCACCTGGGGGCCGGACAGCGCGACGTGCTACGCCAACACGATCCGCATCATTCAGGAAGCCGAGGACTACATCCGCGACAAGGCGCGTGGCAAGCGCGTGTTTGGCGAGCTGGTCGTGCCGCCGCTGCACCAGGACGAGCGGCGCGCCATCATGGCCGAGGTCCTGCCGGTCATTCGCGGCGCGGTGTCGCGTCACCAGCCGGCGATCCTCCAGTACGACGACTCGCCGGACGTGCTCGACATGCTCGGCCACAGCGACGCCGGGCCGGTCAGCCAGCGCGGCGTGGCCTGCCCGGATCACCTGGTGCACGTCAAGCGGCTGCCGCTGTTCGTCGACTGGCGCCCGGACGAGGGCCCCGCCGCGCTCAAGCGGAAGCTGGCGGACGGCATCGCCGCCTTCGAGCGCGAATACGAGGCGTACTTCGAGCGCAACAAGAACGACGGCGACGAGCTGCGCAACCCCGCCCCGCGCGTGATCCTGATCCCTGGGCTGGGCATGGTCACCACCGGCAAGGACGTGCGGAACGCCAACGTCAGCCGCCAGTTGTACTACCGCGCGATCGAGGTGCTGCGGGCAGGGATGGCGCTCGGCGGGTTCGAGAGCCTGACCGAAAACGAAGCGTACAACGTCGAATACTGGCCGCTGGAACTGTACAAGCTCCAGCTCGCCCCGCCGCCCAAAGAGTTCGATGGCAAGGTGGCGCTCGTCACCGGCGGCGCCAGCGGCATCGGGCGCGCCGCGGCCTACCGGCTGGCCCGCGACGGCGCGCACGTCGTGATCGCCGACATCAACACCGAGGCCGGGCAGGCGGTCGCCGTGGACCTGGCGGCGTGCTTCGGCGAGGGCCGCGCCCTCTTCGCGCCGGCGGACGTGACCGACGAACGCGCCGTCGAGAGCGCGCTCCGGGCGGCGGTGCTGGCCTTTGGCGGGCTGGACATCCTGGTCAACAACGCCGGGATCGCCAGCTCGGCGCCGGTCGATGAGACGACGCTGGCGCTGTGGCGGCATAACATGGACATCCTGGCGACGGGCTATTTCCTGGTGGCGCGCGAGGCGTTCAAGGTGATGAAACGCCAGGGCACGGGTGGCGCGATGGTGTTCGTCGCCAGCAAGAACAGCGTCGCCGCCAGCAAAGGGGCCATCGCCTACAACGTCGCCAAAGCCGCCGAGCTGCACATGGCCCGCTGCCTGGCCGAAGAGGGCGGGCCGTACGGCATCCGGGCCAACACGGTGCTGCCCGACGCGGTGATCCAGGGCAGCAGCATCTGGGACAGCGAATGGCGGCAGGCGCGCGCCGCCCAGCACGGCATTTCGCCGGACGAGCTGGCCGCGTTCTACCGGCAGCGGAACACGCTGAAGGTCGACGTGCTGCCCGAAGACCTGGCCGAAGCCATCGCGTTCCTGGCCGGTCCGCGCAGCGCCAAGACGACCGGCGGCATGTTGACGGTGGATGGCGGCGTGCCCACCGCCTATCCGCGTTAAACCGGATGGTGAGTTTTGACGTCTGAACGCGGTGTTTAGCAGTTCCCGCCGGCAGGCCGCGGCGGGGTAGGACATGCGCCAGGGGGGGTGATGGCGCGCGCGTGGTGGGTCTGAAATGCTGTCATTCAATTGAGTATTCATGCGATGCAACCACCTATACTTGAACTGAACCATATCACCAAGACCTTCCCCGGCGTCACCGCGCTGGACGATGTCCACTTCGACATCCGGCCCGGCGAGGTGCACGCGCTGCTGGGGGAAAACGGCGCGGGCAAGTCCACGCTGATCAAGGTCGCGTCCGGCGTGTACGAGCCGGATTCGGGCGAGATCATCGTCGAGGGCCAGCCCGTGCGCTTCGGCAGCCCGCGCGATGCCCAGGCGCACGGCATCGCGACGATCTACCAGGAGCTGCTGCTCTACCCGGAACTGAGCGTGGCCGAGAACATCTTCATGGGCCACGCCCCGCGCACGCGGCTGGGCGCCATCGACTGGGCCACGATGCGCAGCCGGTCGCTGGAAATCCTGGCGTCGCTGAACATCGACGACATGGACGTCACGCGCAAGGTCGGCTCGCTGACGGTGGGCAACCGCCAGCGCGTCGAGATCGCCAAGGCGCTCTCGATGAACGCCCGCGTGCTGATCATGGACGAGCCCACCGCCGCCATTACCGAATCGGACGTCGAGCGCCTGTTCAGCATCATCGAGCTGCTCAAGCAGCGCGGGGTGGGGATCGTCTACATCAGCCACCGGCTCAACGAGGTGTTCGACATCGGCGACCGGGTGACCGTGCTGCGCGATGGCCGGTACATCGCCACCGAGCCGGTCGACCAGATGACCGAGGACAAGCTCGTGAGCATGATGGTCGGGCGCACCATCGACAACCTGTTCCCCAAGCTCGACGCACCGATCGGCAAGGTGGTGCTCGAGGTGCGCAACCTCACCCGCAAGCGGGTCGCCCACGACGTCAGCTTCCAGCTTCGCGAAGGCGAGATCGTGGGCATGGCGGGGTTGGTGGGCTCCGGTCGCAGCGAGATCGCGCAGGTCATCTTCGGCTTCACCCCCGCCCACGCCGGCAGCATCCTGATCGATGGCCGCGAAGTCCGCATCACCACGCCCGGCCAGGCCATGCGCTACGGCATCGCCTACCTGCCGGAAGATCGCGGCACGCAGGGGCTGATCCGGCAGATGGACCTGCGCGCGAACACGTCCATCACCGTCCTGCGCGCCCTGTCGCGGGCGACCTTCATCAATCGCCACAAGGAAACACAGCTCGCCTACAGCACGATCGAACAGCTCAGCATCCGCGCCTACGGCCCGCAGCAGCTCGTGGGCAAGCTATCGGGCGGCAACCAGCAGAAGGTCGTCGTCGGCAAGTGGCTGGCGACCCGGCCCCGCGTGCTGATCGTCGACGAGCCAACGCGCGGCATCGACGTGGGCGCCAAGGCCGAGATCCACCGGCTGATGAGCGAGCTGGCTCAACAGGGCATGGCGATCCTGATGATCTCCAGCGAGATGCCCGAGATCCTGGGGATGAGCGACCGCATCCTGGTGATGCGCGAAGGGCGGCTCGTGGCCGAGTTCTCGCGCGCGGAGGCCACCCAGGAGAATATCGGCCTGGCGATGATGGGCGACATCGGGAACAACGGCAAGAGCGTCAACTCGCAACTGGACGGTGTCGAATGGCAAGCATAACGCAAACGGTAAGTGTACGGCGCCAGCGCTTCAGTCCGTCATCCATCCTGCGGAGCGTGCTGGGCAGCCAGGAATCGGTGCTGCTGCTGGCGCTCATCCTGCTGATCGTGTGGGTCGGCAGCGAGAACCGCCAGTTCCTGGCGACGCGCAACATGGTCAACGTGTTCGCCGGGAACGCGTACATCGCCATCGCCGCGCTCGGCATGACGATGGTGATCATCACCGGCAACATCGATATCTCGGTCGGGTCGCTGATGGTGACGCTGTCCATGCTCAGCGGCGCGATTTCGGTCTATGACGGATACCCGTCCTGGGTTTCGACCGACCTCACCATCGCCCTGGCCTGGGTGCTGCCCGTGATTGTGGGGGCGCTGGTCGGCGCGATCATCGGGTTCATCGTGACGTATCTCCGCATCCCGGCGATCGTGGTCACGCTGGGCTTTCTGAGCATTCTCAAGGGCCTGCTGATCATCGTCAGCGGTGGCGACCGCATCACCGGCATGCCCAAAGGCTATGCCCTGGCGCAGATTCGCCCGCTGGAAGATGTGTCGATGCCCATCTTTCCGGCCTTCTTCCAGACGCTGACCATGCCCGTCTTCTTCATGGTGATCCTCACCATCCTGGTCGCGCTCTGGATGCGCTACAGCCCCACCGGGCGCGCCCTGTACGCGGTTGGCGGCAACGCGGAGGCAGCGCGGCTGTCGGGCATTTCGCGGCACCGCGTCGTCATGACGGCCTTCATTCTGAACGGCGTGTTCGTGGGCATCGCCGCCGTGATGAACGCCACCCAGTTCAGCGTGATCCAGGTGACGCTGCCCCCCATCGAGCTCACGATCATCACCGCGACCGTCGTCGGCGGGGTGAGCATCCTGGGCGGCACCGGGACGGTCGTGGGCGCGATGCTGGCCGCGATCTTCCTGAACACCATCACCAAGGCGCTGGTCTTTCTGGACATTTCGCCCTTCTGGACGCGGGCCATTCAAGGCATGTTGATCCTCATCACTGTGCTGGCCGACCTCTACCGTCGCCACCGGCAGTCAGCATAGAAAGAGCGAACTGAGATGACTGCTCACGAAACGTCACAGACGAGAATCGCCCCGGCATGGACGCAGCAGCTCCGGGCGCTGCTGCGCAGCCAGGAGAGCGTCCTGCTGTTCATCACGGTGATCGCCGTCCTGATCCTCTCGACGCAAACCGACAAGTTCCTGACGGTCCGCAACCTGCTCAACCAGGGGCGGCTGATGACCGAGATCGGGCTGATCGCGCTGCCGATGACTTACATCATCGTCACCGGCGGCATCGACCTGTCGGTCGGATCGATTGCGGGCCTGAGCGCGATCATGCTGGGCTATGGCTGGTACAACCTGGGGCTGCCGCTGGAGCTCGCCATCGTCCTCGCGCTGGTGATCGGCGCGATCGCCGGGTTCGCCAACGGCCTGTTCATCATCCTCTTCCGCGTCCCGCCGCTGATCATGACGCTGGCGACGCTCGCGTTCTATCGCGGGCTGGCCGAGGGCATCGCCCAGGCGCGCTCCGTGCGCGACTATCCCGAATGGTTCTACGCGCTGGGGCAGCGCGAAACGCTCGGCATCCCCAACCAGCTCTATTTCCTGGTGATCGCGGCCATCATCACGGCGATCATCCTGTCGCGCACGACGTTCGGGCGCTCGCTGTACGCCATCGGCAACAACGAGCTGGCCGCGCGCTTCTCCGGCATTCCGGTGCGGCGCAACAAGCTGATCATCTATACCCTGTCCGGGTTCATGTCCGGCTTTGCGGGCTACGTCCTGGTTTCGCGCGTCAGCACGACGCGCTCGGACATGGGCTCCGGTTGGGAGCTCGACGCGATCGCCGCGGTCGTGCTGGGCGGCACCAGCATCTTCGGCGGCTCCGGGAGCATCGTGGGCACGATGATCGGGCTGGTGCTGATCCAACTGCTCAAGAACGGCCTGGCGCTCACCGGCGTGACCGGCGACGCGACGATCGTCGTCATCGGCTCGGTGCTGATCCTCTCGACGCTGATCAACAGCGTGATCCAGCGCCGCGTCGAGGGTTTGTAGGCTAACACGCGTTTTCAGGAAAGGAGGCATGTCTATTCATCACGCGTGAAAAAACAGAGACGAACGCTCAGACTCACACCACAACGCCTGAAGTAATGAGTGATGCAGGAGAAACAACCATGCGTAAATTTTTGACTTTGATCCTCGTTCTCAGCTTCGTCGTGGCGCCGTTTTCGGTGCTGACCGCCGCGGCCCAGGACGACGAAGACCGCTGGGACGGCGCGGACGACCTGCCGGTGAACCCGCTGCCTTGCGGTGACGAAGAAGCCCCCGCGCCCGAACCCAAAGACTATGACGGCGGGCAGCCGGTCGATCCGCCGGACCTCGCCGGCGAGGACATCGTGCTGGTGGACGTGCCCAAGCTGATCGGCATCGGCTACTTCGCGGCGACCACCCTCGGCCAGCAGCAGGCGGCTGAGGAGCTGGGCAACGTCGAGGTGACGACCGACGCCCCCACCGAGGGCAACATCGACGAGCAGATCACCTTCATCGACAACTACATCACGCGCGGCGTGGATGGCATCCTGTTCGCCGCCAACGACCCGGTGGCGATTGGCCCGGTGCTGAAGAAAGCCCTCGAGGCCGGTATCCACGTGGTGGGCTACGACGCCAACGCCGTGCCGGACGCCCGTGAATGGTTCGTGAACCAGGCCGAGTTCAACGGCATCGCGAAAGCCCTGCTGGACAGCCTGGCCGCCGAAAAGGGCGAGGACGCCAGCTTCGGCATCGTGACCAGCACCTTCACCACCCCCAACCAGGCCCGCTGGATCTCCGAGATGTGGGCGTATGCCAACGAGTGCTACCCCGACATGACCTGGCTGGAAACGCTGGAAGCCCAGGAAGACTACAACCTGTCGTTCGAGCAGTCGAACACGCTGATCGACAAGTACGGCGACGAGCTGGATGGGCTGTTCGGCATGACCAGCGTCGCGACCCCGGCGGCAGCGGATGCGGTGACGCAGGCCAGCCTGTGCGGCGAGGTGGCGGTGATCGGTCTGGCGACCCCCAACGCGATGAAGCCGTTCGTGAATGACGGCTGCGTGAAATCCGTCGTGCTGTGGAACCCGGTCGACCTGGGCTACGCAGCGGTGTACGTGATGCGCGCCATCGTCGATGGCACGCTGGAGCCGGGCGACACCGAGGTCGAGGCTGGCCGGCTGGGCACGCTGCAGATCGTCAACGGCAGCGAAGTGCTGCTTGGCCCACCCTTCATCTACACCGAAGAGAACATCAACGACTTCGACTTCTAGCCCGTCCGAACTATCGCGGCCCCTTTCCGCCCCGAAAGGGGCCGCACGCCATCACAACCGAAATTATTGAGTATTATTGAAGATAGAATAGAATTGCAGTGCGCTTCTCTATTTATCACTGAGAGTGAGGCTATGTCTGACTACACGCAAGCGTACACCATCCTGGCGGACCAACTGGCCGCCCGTGGCATCGACGTGGCGAGCGTCGAGCGCAAGCTGGCCGCGCAGGCCATCGAAACCCCGTCGTGGGGCTATGGCGACAGCGGCACCCGCTTCAAGGTTTTTCCGTGGACGGGCGCCGCGCGCAACGTCCACGAGAAGCTGGCCGATGCCGCCTACGTCCACCGCCTGACCGGCGCCGCGCCGTCGGTCGCGCTCCACATCCCGTGGGACCAAACCGATGACTGGATCGCGCTCAAGCAGGAAGCGAGCGAGCTGGGCATCCGACTGGGCGCGATCAACCCCAACCTGTTCCAGGAGGAGCAGTACCGGCTGGGCTCGCTGTGCAGCCCGGATTCCGGCGCGCGCGAGAGCGCCGTCGCCCACATGATCGAGTGCTGCGCGATCATGGAGCAAACCGGCAGCGACATCCTCAGCGTGTGGCTGGCCGACGGCACGAACTACGCCGGGCAGGACAGCATCGTCGCCCGCAAGCACCGGCTCGAAGAGGGGCTGCGCCTGGTCTACGAGCACCTGCCCGCCGGCAGCCGGATGCTGGTCGAATACAAGTTCTTCGAGCCGGCCTTCTACTCGACCGACCTGCCGGACTGGGGCACGGCTTACGCGATGTGCCTCAAGCTGGGGCCGCAGGCCGAAGTGTTGGTCGATACCGGTCACCACGCCCAGGGCACCAACATCGCGCAGATCGTCGCCTTCCTGCTGGACGAGGAGCGGCTGGGCGGGTTCCACCTGAACGCCCGCAAGTACGCCGACGACGACCTGATCGTGGGCACCGAGAACCCGTTCGAGCTGTTCACGATCTACACCGAGCTGGTGAGCGCGGGCGCCAAAGCCGACCGCGTGGCGTACATGATCGACCAGAGCCACAACATCGAGCCCAAGCTGGAAGCCATGCTCCAGAGCGTGATCAACTGCCAGGTGGCCTACGCCAAAGCCCTGATCGTGGACTACGCGCGGCTGGCCGAAGCGCAGAACGCCGGGGACGTGCTCGGCGCGCACCGCCTGCTGATGGAAGCCTACGAAACCGACGTGCGCCCGCTGCTGGCGAAAGTGCGCCAGGACAAGGGCCTGCACCCCGACCCGATCGCCGCGCACCGCGCGAGCGACTATCCACGGCGCGTGGCCGAGCAGCGCGGCAAGGCCACGCAGGGCGGCGCCGGGTATCCGACGACGTCATGAACGCCTCCGTCCCTGCGACCGGTAACCAAGATTTGAAGGGGTGACACCTGATGAAAGGCTGGATGGGAAAAGTCCTGAATGTGGACCTGGGATCGGGCGCGGTCACGACGACGCCGCTCGATATGGATATGGCAACGCAGTTTATCGGCGGGCGCGGGCTGGGCGCGCGGCTGTTGTGGGACCTCGTGGGGCCGGAGGTCGAGCCGTTTTCGCCCGATAACGTGCTGATCTTCGCCGCCGGGCCGCTGACGGCGACCGGCTACCAGACGAGCAACCGCTTTTCGGTGAGCACCAAGTCGCCGCTGACGGGCACCGTGCTCGACGCCAACTCCGGCGGCTGGTGGGGCATGCACTTCAAGCGCGCCGGGTACGACGCGATGATCGTGCGCGGGCGGGCCGAAAAGCCGGTCTACATCGAGATCAAGGAAGACGGCGTGACGATACACGACGCGTCCCACCTGTGGGGCCGCACCGTCTCGGAAACGTCCGAAGCGCTGGGCCAGGACAAGAACAAGCGCAGCGTGCTGTGCATCGGCCCGGCGGGTGAGAACCGCGTGCTGTTCGCCGCGATCATGAACGACGCCACCCGCGCAGCGGCGCGCGGCGGCCCCGGCGCGGTGATGGGCAGCAAGAACCTCAAGGCGATCGTGGTCGAGGGCAAGACGCGCGTCGAGATGGACGACAAAGAGCGCTTCCGCTTCGTGCAGTACGAATCGACCAAGATGCTCAAGGCCAACCCGGTCACGTCGCAGGCGTTCCCGGAGTTCGGCACGTCGGTCGTGATGAACATCATCAACGCCATCGGCGCGCTGCCCACGCGCAACTTTCAGCAGTCGTATTTCGAGCACGCCGACGACATCAGCGGCGAGACGATCACCGAGGACATCCTGATCAAGAACACGGCCTGCTGGGCCTGCCCGATCGCCTGCACGCGCCTCACCAAGACCAGCAAAGGCGAGGGCGAAGGGCCGGAATACGAGTCGGCGTGGTCGTTCGGCGCAGCGTGCGGCATTCACGATCTCGAAGCGATCACCAACACCAACTACATCTGCAACGACCTGGGCATGGATACGATCTCCGCCGGCTCGACCATCGCCTGCGCGATGGAGCTGACCGAGCGCGGCCTGCTGGACAGCGACCTGCGGTTTGGCCGGGCGGACCTGCTGGAGCAGACGGTCGAGGACATCGGCTACCGGCGCGGGCTGGGCGACGAACTGGCCGAGGGCAGCGCCCGGCTGGCGGCCAAATACGGCGCGCCGGAGCTGTCGATGAGCGTGAAGAAGCTGGAGATGCCCGCCTACGATCCGCGCGGGATGCAGGGCCAGGGCCTGCTGTTCGCCACCAGCAACCGGGGCGGCTGCCACATGCGCGGCAACATGCTCGGCTCGGAAGTGCTCGGCCTGCCGAAGCTGATCGACCGCCTGCAGGTGCAGGGCAAAGCGGGCTACGTGATCCTGCACCAGCACAGCGCGGCGGTCCTCGACTCGATCGTGGCGTGCAAGTTCGCCAACATCGCCATCGCCGAGGAATACTTCGCCCGCGCGCTGACCGCCCTCACCGGCGTGAGCTATCCCACCGGCGACCTGATCAAAGCCGGGGAGCGCATCTGGAACCTGGAGCGGCTGTATAACCTGCGCGAAGGGTTCACCCGCGACGACGACAACCTGCCCCCGCGCCTGTTGAACGAACCGGCGACCGGCGGCAGCGAAGGCCAGGTCAGCCACCTGGGTCCCATGCTGGAGGAGTACTATCGCGCGCGCGGCTGGGACGCCAACGGCGTGCCCAAGCGCGCCAAGCTCGAAGATCTGGGGCTGGCCGAACTGGCGCTGGAGGTAGTGTGATGGTTGACGAACGTGTCTATGAGATGTTCCGCGAGATTGGGCGCGATATGTACGTGCACAACCTCGTCTCGTCGCACGGTGGCAACATCAGCGTGCGCTTTGGCGACCGGATCATCATCAAGCGACGCGGGGCGATGTTGGGCCGCCTGAAGCCCCACGACCTGATCGAAACCGGGCTGGAGAAGAACGACAGCGGCGTGGCGCTGGCCTCGACCGAGCTGATCGTGCACCGCGCGATCTACAAGGCGACACCGGCGCTGGCCGTGGTGCACGCCCACCCGCGCCGGGCGATCTCGCTCTCGCTGTCGCGCGACGAGATCATCCCGATCGACAACGAGGGATCGTACCTGCTCAAGAAGATTCCGGTGGTCGAGGTCGAGTTCGCCTCCGGCACGCCGCAGATGGCGAACACCATCGCCGACGCGCTGCGCACCTACAAGATCGTGATGATGCGCGGCCACGGCAGTTTCGCCACCGGCCAGACGCTCGACGAGGCGTTTCAGTGGACCGACGCGCTGGAAGAAGTGTGCGAGATCATCATGTACGCGCACGCGATGAACGAGCAGATGATCGAATATCGCAAGCACAGCGATTCGTACAAGAACTGGTAACCATGTCTGCCGGACACACCAGGACCGTGCGCCTGTTGGCGAGCCTGCGCAGCTTCGCCGGGACGAAAGCGCTCACCGTGACCACCGGGCCGGACCCGACCGTGCGCGACCTGTTCGCCGCGCTCCAACGCGAGCACCCGGCGCTGGCGGGGCGCGTCCTGACCGGCGACGGCGGGCTCCAGCCCGGCATGCAGATGGTGGTCAACGGGCGGCACATCGACTTCCTGGACGGGCTCGACACGGCGCTGCCCGGCGATGCCGACGTGGTGCTCATCCCGCCCACCGCGGGCGGCTGATCGCGCCCGGTCCCCCGCGACTTCGCAACGCTCCGGCCCCGCGCTGGAGCGTTTGCATTTCGCCCGCGCCGCGAGTTATGAACAGCCTGTGGATAACCCTGTGCATTTTTTGGGATAATTTTGGATATTGTGGGATAAAACCGCCGCGCAGGGGAGTCGAGCGGATCGGCAAGACGTGGTACACTTGGGGCGCCGGGGCGATCCGCCCCCGGCACATCCGGCCAGAATTAGCGATAACGCGATGGCGAGCCCGACCGAACTCACCCAACTACGCCGAATCCAGGCGGGCGACGAACAGGCCCTGATCGACCTGCACGCGCAGTACGCGCGGCTGGTGTACTCAGTGGCCTATCGCGTGCTGGGTGACCCCATGGCCGCCGAGGAAGTCACGCAGGATACCTTCATGCGCCTCTGGCGGCGGGCCGACACCTTCGACGCGAACAAGGGATCGTTCGTGACCTGGCTGCTGACCATCGCGCGGCGGCTGGCGATCGACGCCTTTCGCAAGCAGCAGCGCACGCCGCTGCTGGTCGAGGCCGATCCCGACGGGTGGGATACGCTGGTGGGCACCGACGACAACCAGGACCTGCGCCGGACGCTCGCGGCGGCAGTGCGCGATCTGCCCGACGAGCAGCGCCAGGCGATCGAGCTGGCCTATTTCTACGGCCTGACGCACAGCCAGATCGCGGAGTTTCTGGGCGAGCCGCTCGGCACGATCAAGACGCGCATCCGGCTGGGAATGCAAAAACTGCGCGCCGCGTGGCTGGCCGAGCCGGCCATGCATCCAAACAGCGATGATTCGACGTAATGGTTAGTAGAGGCTGCGTGAAATCTATCACAGGCTGACCGAACGACGGAACAGATGGAACGACACACCCTGATCGACCTCATCCCCGCCTATGCCCTGGGCGCCCTGGACTCCGACGAGCGCGACGCCGTCGAGGCGCTGCTGCGCACCGATGCCGAGGCCCAGGCGCTGCTGGCCGAATACCGGGCGGTGGCGGGACACATCGCGCTGCTTGCCCCCCAGCGGGTCCCGCCCGCGCACCTCGCCGGCGACCTCCGCACGCGGCTGGCGGCGGACCGGGCGGCGCGCCCGCCAGACTCACGCCCCGGTGAGGATGCGGCCCCGCGCGGGGGGTGGCGGCTATGGATGCTGGCCGCGGCGGCGGCCCTCGCGGTCGTGATCGCCGCCGTGATGTTGCTCGATCAGGACGGGACGCCGGAGCCGACCCCCATGCCGCCCGCGACCCTTTACCGGCAGCTTCTGGAGCAGGAAGGCGCCAGCCGCTACGCGATCGTGCCCGACGAGGGCAACGAGGCGCTAACGGGCGAGCTGTTGGTCGCGGCGCGCGGCGATCGCGCCGTGCTGTGCATGACCAGCCTGCCCGCCCTGGGCGCGGACCAGGTCTTCCAGTTGTGGATGATCGACCGGGAGGGCACGCGGACCAGCGGCGGCGTCTTCACCGCGGACCCGGCGGGCGAGTCGATCTATCTGCACGTGCCGTTCAGCGCCCCGGTGACGGCCTACCAGGGCCTGGGCGTGTCGATCGAGCCGCCGGGCGGCAGCCCCTACCCGGACCGGCCCACCGGGCCGCGCGTGTTCAGCGTGCCGCTCGGCTCGTAGGCGCGTTTCTTCCGCCCATTCGCCACACATACAACACAACAGGGCCGCGCATCTGCCCGACACGCGGCCCTGCTGATTCGAGCGGGAAGCGGGGGTTACTGGCTGCTCAGGTAGTCGATCACCGCCTGGCGCTCGTCGGCATTGAGCTGCGCGCCGTAGCCGATCATCCGGTCGACGGTGGCTGCCCAGCCGGCCTGATCCTTGCTGGCCGTGTCGATGCGCTCCCGCGTGTGGCAGACCGTGCAGCGCTCGGCCACCAGCGCGTTACCGTCCAGGGCGGCCCCCATGCTCTCTTCGCCCATGTCCTCACCCATATCTTCGGACATGTCGCCTTCCATCATACCGCCTTCCACGTTGATCACGAACCAGACCTCACCGACATTCTGGCCGGTCGCGTCACCCGGCACCACGTCGCGGATCCAGTAGTACAGCGGCATATCGTCGTAGGTCACCTGCAAGGTGCCGTCGGTACGCTCGGTCACACCCAGCGTCCCGGTGACGCCCTCGCCCGCGGTCGGCTGCTGGCCGTCCGGCACGAGCAGCGGCGGCCAGTTCACCGCGCAGTTGTCGTAGCAGTTGCTCACGCCCGGCTCGTCGTTGGTGAACAGGTACAGCGTCATGCCGTCCGGCCCCACCAGGAACGAGCCCAGCTCGTCGTTGCCGCCCACGGCCACGGTCGGCGGCTGGACGACGAACCACACGTCGTTCACGTTATGCCCCGTGGCGTCGCCCGGCCCCATGTCGTTGACCCAGTAGTAGAGCGGCATGTCGTCATAGGTCACCTGGACCGTGCCATCGTCGCGCGTGATGGTGCCCAGCGCCCCGGCCAGCCCCGGCTGGATCGTGGGCTCGCTGCCCGCCTCGACGACCAGCGGCGGCCAGTTCGCCGCGCAGTCACCGGAGCAGTTGCTCACGCCCGGTTCGTCGTTGGCGAAGATGTAGAGCGTCATGCCGTTCGAGCCGACGAGGAACGGGCCAAGCTGGTCATTCGCCCCCAGCGACACGTCCGCCGGCTGGGCCACGAACCACACGTCGCCCACGTTATGGCCGGTGGTGTCGCCCGGCGCCGCGTCGTTGACCCAGTAGTACAGCGGCATCCCGTTGTAGACGACCTGGAACGTGCCATCGTCCGGGCGCTGGATCACGCCCAGCCTGCCGGGGATCCCCTCGGCGAGCGTGGGCTGCACGCCCTCTTCGACCAGCAAGGGCGGCCAGTTCGCCAGGCAGTCGCCGGAGCAGTTGCTCACGCCCGGCTCGTCGTTGGCGAAGACGTAGAGCGTCATCCCCGCGCCATCCACCAGGAAGGCCCCCAGCTCGTCGTTCCCCCCCCACTGGACGGTGGCGCCCATGTCCTGTGCCCTGGCGGCTGGCGAGCCGATCCCAATGGCCGCCAGCGCGATGGCTGCCACGAAAAACAGCGTCACAATCACAGGTTTTCCAGACATCATGTTTTTCCTCCTTTATTCGATCGTCACGGCGTTACAAGCCGCTATACTCATACTTACGCGCGCCAGGGCCGGATTGGATCTGTATAAAAAATATTAATCTGATACTAATCTTATTTCTGGCAGGGGGCGGGAATCAAAAACCGGGGCCGCGTGGCCCCGGTCGATTGCCCGGTAGGGGCAGATCATTCGTAGCGCAGGATGTTGAGCGGCTTCTCGCCGGACGCGCCCCACACGCTCAGCAGCGCGGCCACCAGCGCGATGCCGATGCACAGCCCCATCAGCGTGAAGGCGGTCGAATAGGGGATCGCGTCGCCCAGCTCGCCCGCGAACATCTGGGCCAGCATCAGCACCAGCGCGATGAAGCTGATCCCGACGCCGATCAGGCCACCGACGAGCCCCATCAGCCCGTTTTCGAGCAGCAGCATCCCCAGCACGCGCTCGCGCTGCAAGCCGATCGCTTTCATCACGCCGATCTCGCGGCGGCGCTCCAGCGTGGAGAGCGCCACGGCGTTCGCGATGACCACGCCCCCGGTCAGCAGCGCCAGCCCGGCCACCAGGATCGGGAACGAGGTGAACTGGCGGATGACGCGGTTGATCAGGTCGTTGAGGAACCGCGTTTCCAGCACGAACGCGCCGGGGATTTTCGACAGGCTGCGGCGCAGTTCGCGAATCCGATTTTCCTCGACGTCGGCGACGGCGAACACGCTCTCGGCATCGTACGCGTCGAAAGCGTCCAGCGGCGCGTAGAGCGAGGCGTCGCTCATCTGGACCGTGACGCCGGCCTCCTCGGCTACGCCGACGACCTTGAACGTGAGCGTGTCGTCCGAGCCGCCGTTCATCGCGAACGTCAGGATGTCGCCGACGCCGATATCATACTCGAACAGGTGGCTGCCCGACGTGATCACGACCGGCCAATGGCCGTCTTCGTCCGGCTGGGAGTCGAGCGCCGGGTCCAGGTTGCGGCCAGCCGAGAAGTTGATCCCCGGCAGGTTGGACGTCAGCTCGCGCCCGTCGATGGTGGTGAACCACTGGCCCATCGAGCGGCGCTCCCCGGCGGGCAGGCTGTTGCCCGCGCTCGCGTCCCAGTAATCGACCAGGCGGGTCGAATACGAGCCGATCATGGCGAAGCTCTTCACGCCCGCGTCCTCGGTCTGGAGCTGTTCGCGGATATCCTCCAGCGCCTCGCGCCCGCCGGTGGACATGATCATGATGTTGCCGCCGGTCACGTCTTCCAGCAGGTTCTCGAACGCGGTCGTGATCGACGCGACCAGCATTGTGATCACGCTGAGGGTGAACACGCCGACCACCAGCGCCAGCAGCGTCGAGGCGCCGCGCCCCTTCGTCGCCAGCATCGACCGCATGGCGATCTTGAAGTCGATGAAGGTGTAGCGCTGGATCAGCCAGCCGATGATCCACGTGGGGATCAGCAGGACGATCAGCACCGGGATCAGCGGCCAGAACAGCGGGAACAGCAGGATCAGGATGCCCGGCCAGATCTCGGAGACCCGGCCTCCGCCCACCGCCCAGATCACCAGCCACAGCGCCATGTACAGGTAGCCGACGAGGAGCATGATCACGGTCAGCACGATGATGGCGGGCACGACCGCGCCGAACGCGGCGCCCCCCACCGGCAGGCCGATCAGCAGAGCCAGCCAGAGCAAGGCGTGCAGCAGCCAGCTTCGCCCGCGCCGCCGGCGGCGCATCGATTGGATGTCGCCCAGCACCAGCGGCACCGCGATCAGCAGGCCGTAGATCGCGCCCAGCCCGGTCGTCAGCGTGCTCATGCGCACGCCGGCGATCTCCGCGTCGCCCAGCAGGTCGGCCAGCAGGCCCTGGGCCACCAGGCTCAGCGCCATGATCAGGACGATCGTCGTCGCGAAGGCGCTCAGGCGGCCCGCCTGGGGGATCACGGTGTCGCTGGGGCGCAGCACGTTCGCCGGGCGGATCTGGCCCGCGGCCAGCGTGGGCAGAAACCCGAAGATGGCCGTGATCACGATGCCGACGACGATCCCGTTGAGGGCCGGGCGCAGCGCGGGCGTGAAGACCATCGCCTGGCTCAGGAAGTTCTCGGCCACGCCTTTGGTCAGGTATGCCAGGCCCCAGCCGCCCAGGACGCCCAGCAGGCTCCCGGCGATGCCCATCAAGATCGCCTCGACCAGGAACAGCGTGATGACCTCGCGTGGCTCCAGGCCCAGCGTCTTGAGCACGGCCACCTCGGTCGTCCGGCGGCTGACGATGACCAGCATCGTGTTCACGATGCCGATCCCGCCGATCAGCAGCGACACCAGCCCCATCACGACGATCAGGTCGCCGATGGCGTCGGACACCTGCTCGTTCATGTCCTTCAGATCGGTCGTCGTGGTGATGCTCATGCTGTGGCGCGCAGCCGTGTTGAGCCGGCGGGCGGCGGCGTCCACCTGGGATGGATCGCCCAGCTTGATGTAGAGGGTGGATGCCTGCCCCGGCGTCAGGTCCTCGAACAAGGCGGCGGCGCTGTGGTCCAGGTAGAAATACCCGAACAGCGCGCCGGCGAAGTTCTGGAAGCCTCCCTCGGAGTTGGTCGGCACGATGCCGGTGATCGTGAAGTCCTGGCTGGCGCCGGAGATGCGCAGCGTGTCGCCGACCCGGGCATCGAGATCGTCGGCCAGGTTCTGGCTGATCACGACGTCCGTCGGCGCCTCGAGTAGCTCGGACAGCGGCGTGCCGTCGTCCGTCTCGACCTTGCCATAGAGCGGGTATTCGTCCGCGTCGATGATCATGTTGTAGACAAAAGGCTTGTACGTGTCGCGCTCCGGGATGGTGGCGCTCATTGCCACGCCGAAGCCCATCACCGCCTGCCGGTACGTCACCGTGCTGCCGGGATAGTTGCGATCGAGCAAGTCCTGAACCGCCGCGATGCCCTCCGGCGTGAAGACGTACTGCCCGCCGAACATCAGCTCATCGTCGCCCAACTCGATGATGTTCTGGTTCCAGCGGTTGACCGGCGTGATGTTCAGGTCGCCGCGGTTGGTTTCTTGCAGGCTGCCGGTGAGGGTTTCTTCCATCATCACGGCCAGGGTTTGCAGGCTGACAATCGCCGCCACCCCCGCCGCAATGCACAACAAAGCGAACAGCGTCCGCTGCTTGTTCACTTTGAGATCGTTCAGCGAGTGCCGGACGTAGAACCGGAGCCGGTCGATCATGGCTGGGTCTCCATTTCGGGCTGGCGAGACGGCGTCACGCCGCGCCCCTCGCGCAGCATCTTCATCGCGGCCAACTGCGCCGTCGAGCGCGGGTCGATGTCGTCGGCGATGCGGCCATCCACCAGCGACACCACGCGGTCCGCCTGCGACGCGACGTCCATGTCGTGCGTCACCATGACGACCGTCGTGCCCATCTCGCTCTGCACGTCGCGCAGCGCCTGCATCACCAGCGCGCCGGAGACGGTGTCCAGGTTGCCGGTCGGCTCGTCGCACAGCAGCAGCGGCGGGTTGTTCGCCAGCGCCCGCGCGATGGCAACGCGCTGCTGCTGGCCGCCCGAAAGCTGGTTGGGCCGGTGGTGCATGCGGTCGTCGACTTCCAGCAGGGCGAGCAGCTCTTTGGCGCGGCTCGCCGGGTTGAACGCCCGGCGGCGCGCGAACTGGATCGGCAGCGCGACGTTCTCGAGCGCGGTCAGCGTGGGGACGAGGTTGAAGAACTGGAACACGAACCCGATCTTCTCGTTGCGGATGCGGGTCAGCTCGCGCTCGCTGAGATCGGTGATGTCGGTGCCGTCGATGTAGACCTTGCCCGATGTCGGCGTGTCCAGACCACCGATCAGGCCCAGCAGCGTCGACTTGCCGCTGCCGGATGGCCCGATGATGCTCAGAAACTCGCCCGGCTCGACGCTGAGCGTCACCCCGCGCAGCGCGTGGACGGTCACCTGGCCCATCTTCAGCTCTTTGGTTGCGTTTTGGACGTGAACGACATACCGGTTCGATTCGCTCATGGGGATCTCTTTCTTGGTGTGCTTTCAATCCGTGCGATCATACCCACCATTTCATAATACGGCAGATCGCGCCTCAAAGTCGCAAAATTCGCCAAAACAAACGCCGCCGGGCGTGACGGCGGCATTTGCGGTATGGATGAGCGAGGGACCGGCAGCGGGCGGGTCACGCCTTGACGCGGCGCGTGTCGATGTCCCCCTGGTAGGTGATCGCCGCCCGCTCGCGCTCGCCGGTGCTGATCCGGATGACCTCGTCGACGGGCAGCACGAAGATCACCCCGTCGCCGGACGCGCCGGTCGCCGCCGCGGCCCGGATCGCCTCGATGGTGGCCTCGACGTTGTCGTCGCTCAGCACGATGTTGAGCTGCACCTTCGGGATCAGGTCGACCACGTAGGATCCCTGACGCGTCTGGACTTTGATGCCCCCGTCCCGCCCGCGCCCGCGCACCGGGACGATGTTCAGCCCGATGATGCCGATCTCGGTCAGCGCCGCCTTGACGGCGTCCAGCCGTTCTTCGCGAATGATGGCTTCGATTTTCTTGGTCATGATATTCCCCTATGCATTCAGATGGCGCGGCGCGTCAGTCGCCCGCCGGTGAGGACGAGGGACGCGGCACGTCGGACTTGCTCAGCAGCGACGGCATGCTGTAGCCGCTGGTGAATTCGGGATAGGATGTCATGCCGTGATAGAACCCGTCGATGCCCGCCCGCTCGACTTCCGCCGGCACGCGCAGGCCGAAGACAGCCTTGATCGCCGCGAACATGAGCAGCGACGTCGGGAAGACGAAGGCCGTCGCCGCCAGCACGCCCAGGGCCTGGGTGGCGAGCTGGTCGATGCCGTCGCCGTAGAACAGGCCGCCCTGCGTGGCGAACAGGCCAATCGCCAGCGTGCCGAACGCGCCGTTGAGGCCATGCACCGGGAACGCGCCCACCGGGTCATCGATCTTCAGGCGCTCCATCAGCCCGACGCCGTAGTAGGTCAGCCCGCCCGCGATCACGCCGATCAGCAGGGAGGCGGTCGGCGTCACGAAGGCGCACGGCGCGGTGATCGCTACCAGCCCGCCCAGCGCGCCGTTGAAGGCCATGCTCACGTCCCAGGTGCGCGTGTAAGCATAGGCCAGGAAGATGGCGACGATCGCGCCGGTCGTGGCGGCGAAGTCGGTATTGAGCACGATCAGGGCGATCAGGTTGGCATCCGTCGCGCCGAGCGTGCTGCCGGGGTTGAAGCCGAACCAGCCCAGCCACAGGATGAACGTCCCGATGGCGGCCAGCGGGATGTTGTGGCCGCGAATCGTGGTCTTGCCGAATTCCTTGTCGAGCCGCTTGCCGAGCACCAGCGTCCCGGCCAGCCCGACCAGCGCGCCGACCAGGTGCACGACCGTCGAGCCGGCGAAGTCCATGAAGCCGCGCTCGGCCAGCCAGCCCTCACCGGACCAGATCCAATGGCCCACGACGGGATAGATCACCAGGCCGACGATGAAGCTGTAGATCAGGTCCGCGCGAAAGTCGGTGCGCTCGGCCATCAACCCGGAGGCGATGGTCGAGGCCGCCGCCGAGAACGCGAACTGGAAGAAGAAGAACGCGTAGGGCGGCAGGCCGTTGATCTCCTCCGGCAGGCCCTGGAGGAAGAACCACTCCGTGCCGAACAGGGCGTTTCCCCCACCGAACATGATCCCGAAGCCCGCCGCCCAGAAGCCGATCGTGGTCATGGTGGTGTCGAGGAAGTTCTCGGCCATGATGTTGACCACGTTCTTCGAGCGCACGAACCCGGCTTCGAGGAACCCGAAGCCCGCCTGCATGAAGAACACCAGGAACCCCGCGATGAGCACCCACATCGTGTTGATGGAGACGGCCAGATCGAGGACCCCCTGTTCGTCGCCCTGGGCCGCAGCCAGGCCGGGGAAGAGCATCATCACCCCGGTGACCAGCATGGTCAGCGAAAAATACCGCCAGAATCGTTTGCGCCGCATAGTGTCTGCCTCCTTTTTGAGCACTATGTACTAGAATAGGCCAGGCAGATCGGTTTGTCTTCGTATTATTGGTCATATTATTGCAGGGGATTTTTTGTGCACTATTCTTGTTTTTAGTGCAGAATGCATAAAAAACGCGCCTGAACGGCACGTTTCTGCTCCACCGGGGCACGCAAAAGCGGCGCCCGCGAGCGCCGCCCTGTTAGATCGCTGTGCCGAATGCCCGATCACGACCGGACGGGCACCACCTTCACGAACCGCTCGCGGATCGCCCCCGGGCGGCTGAGCGCGTGCATCCGGTCGGCCACGTCCACCTGGTCGGTCCGCTCCAGCGCCTGGATATAGTAGCCCAGCAGGTCCTGCACGTCGGGCAGGTCCTCGTCCTCGACCGGCTCGATCGCCACCTTCGCGCCTTTGGCGAGGCGGCGGCGCAGCGCCTCGACGTCGAAGCCCATCTCCGGGCTGAGCTGCTGGTAGACCACCCCGCCCGTCATGCCGGAAAAGGCATACGGCCCCGGGTCGCCCAGGATCAACACGCGGCCCGACGTCATGTACTCGCACGCGTAGCCCTTCAGGTTGGCGTGCGTGCCCAGGATGCCCGGCGAATCGTCGAGCGGCTGGTGAATCTCGCCGCCGAAGATCACGTCCGCGCCGGAGAGCCGCACGCAGGCCCGCGAGTCGGCGTCGCCCTGCACGATCAGCACGCCGCGCTGCGCGCCATAGGCGAAGCTCTTGCCCACGCTGCCATCCAGCCGCAGGCCGTTATGGTTCAGGCCCTTCATGATCGCGACCTGCCCGCCGTTGGCGCCCTTGGCCGCGCCGTCCTGCGCGCCGCCCTCGATCAGCACGTCGAGCTTGTGCGTGGTCCACGCCGCGAAGCCGTTCCCGGCCAGCGACGACGGACCAAAGTTCAGATGCAGCACGTCCAGCCGCGCGTCCAGCGCCGGATCGCGGACCAGCTCGCCCGCCAGGTGCGAGCCGAGCGCCCGGTCGTAGGCCATCACCTCGTCCTGGTACGTCGCCTCGCGCTCGTCGTCCCCGGCGATAGACACCACCAGATCGGTGATCATCTTGGTGAGCGTGTTGCGCGGGCGGGTCAGGCGGCGCCCGACACCCGCTTCGGCGTCGGGCCGGGACTTCATCGGCACGTAGGCGAGCATGGCCGACAGGTCCACCTGCGTCTGGCAGCGGACCTGTTCGAGCAGGTCGGCCCGGCCCACCAGGTCCTGCAGGCGGGTCGCGCCCAGTTGGGCGGTCAGGCGGCGCATCTCCTCGCCGATGGCCGCCATGACGTTCATGATGCCCTGCACGGCCAGGTCCGACTGGCGGGGCACGAAGCTCTTGAGGCCCAGCTTCTCGGCCTCTTCGATGGTCCTGATGTGCGTCGTGATGCCGACGTGACAGGTGCCCTCGTTGCACTTGCGACAGATCGTACAGCCCATGGCGACCATCGCCATCGTCGCAAAGCCGACGCGGTTGGCGCCCAGCAGGATCATCTTGACGGCGTCCGAGCCGGCTTTCATGCCGCCGTCGCACCACAGCTCAACCCGGTGGCGCAGGCCCGCGTCGATCAGCGCGCGGTGGGCCTGGATCACGCCGATTTCGGTCGGCAGACCGACGTATTGCAGCGCGTGCTTGCGGGCCGCGCCGGTCGCGCCGTCGTAGCCGGTCAGGTTGATGATGTCCGCGCCGGCCTTCGCCACGCCGACCGCGATGATGCCCACGCCCGGCACGACCGGGATCTTGACCGAGACGCGCGCCTCGGGGTTGACGGTCTTGAGTTCCTCGACCAGTTGGGCGAGGTCCTCGATCGAGTAGATGTCGTGGTTGTTGGACGGCGAGATCAGCGGCACGTAGGGGTTCGTGCGGCGCGCCTCGGCCACCTGGGGCGTCACCTTCGAGGCGGGCAGCATCCCGCCCTCGCCGGGCTTGGCGCCCTGCCCGATCTTGATCTCCAGCACGCACGCCGAGTTGAGGAACTGGGCGTTGACGCCGAACCGCCCGGACGCCACCTGCTGGCCGCGGTTGGCCTTGTAGCGCCCGTCCATCATGTCCGGCAGCTCGCCGCCCTCGCCGTTGACGCACAGGATGTTCAGCCGGCGCGCGGCCTCGGCATAGGCCCGGTAGGCCAGCTCGCCCTGCGAGCCGAACGACATCGCGCTGATCAGCACGGGCAGGTCGTGCGTCCCGATCGACAGATCGACGTCCGCCGGATCGATATCGCTCGCTACGGCCTTGATGCCCAGCGTGTGGCGCAGCGACACCGGCAGGTTTTCGGTGAGCTGGTCGTAGATCTCGATGAACTCGTCCACCGTGCTCTCGCCCAGCGCCAGCGATTCGGCCTTCTTCCAGAACTTGGGATAGAACCGGTCGACGCGCGCCAACTGCGCCTTGACCTCGCCCGCCAGCTCGGCGCGGCGGTCGGCGGCTTCGCGGTCGAGCCGGTCCCACGTCAGGCCGACGTCCTCGCTGCCGAAATAGTTGGGCGTGCGCAGCGCGTCGGCCACGCTGGGCGCCAGCCCGATCGAGCTGGCTACCCGGCCATAGCCGCGCAGCTCGTGGCAGCCGATGGTCGAGATCACTTTCTCCAGCCCGTGAGTCAGCGTGTCCAGCAGGCGGCGCTGCTGCTCGACGATAGCGTGCTCGTCGCCGCTGGCCGTGGTGGACTTGTGCGCGCCGATGGCGACCGCCAGCATCCCGTAGGGGTTGATCGCGTCCGCGCCGAAGCCGCACAACAGCGCCAGGTCGTGCAGGGTGCGCACGCTGACGCTGCGCACGACGAGGCCGGTCCGCCGCCGCAGGTTGACGGGCGCGTCGGCTTCGCGCAGCGCGCGGTCGACCACGCCGGTCGCCAGGTGCGGATCGAGCCAGCCCAGGCTTTCAGCCAGGGTGTCGGAGTCGTCCAGGACGAGGCACTGCGCCCCACCCCGCACGGCGGCGATGGCGTCGTTGGAGAGGCGGTCGAGCGCGAAGGTGACGGTTTCGCCGGGATACACGCCGAGCGTCAGCCGGGCGGCCCGCGCGCCGAAGTGGTTGAGCAGCTCGTCGATGGTCAGCGTGCCGAGCGCGCTGGCGACCTCGTGAGCCAGGTCTTCGCCGCCCAGGTCCGGATGCCCGCCCGGCAGCAGCGGCGTCTCCAGCGAGACGAGCAAGTCGTCCGGATCGGGCCGCGCGGAGATAGCGGGGCGCGCGCCGACCAGCATCTGCGTCGAGAACGCCTCGGTTTCGCGCTCGCGGTCGATGGCCGGGTTGGTGACGACGGCCACCGTTTCCTTGTAATAGTCGGCCAGATTCACGCGCTGCTGGCTCAGGACGGCCAGCGGGCCATCGTGCCCCAGCGAGCCGACGAGGTCCTTGCCCTCACCGGCCAGAGAATCGATCTCCTGCACGTGCTCGCGGTTCCAGCCCGCCGCAGCGAGCACCGCCGTATCGACGACGCGCACCTGGGCGGCAGCCCGCCAGGGCATCGGCGCAGCGCCCGGCTCGGGCATCACCGCGACGAGCGTCTGCTGCTCGACGGCCTGCGCCGTCCGCGTGGCCGCCGGGCGACCGTTGTCCGGCGCGGCGCGGAAGAAATGCCCATCCCCGCCCGGCTCCGGCGGCGTCCATCCGCCCCAATAGCGCTCGGCCTGCACCGGCACCTCGCGCATGTAGCGCTGGTTGAGCACGTGCCGCCGCACGTCGGGGTGATCGAGCAGTTCCACGCTCTGGCCGCGATTCACGATCAGCGCCATCTTCTCGCCGGGGGCCAGCGGGCGCGCGTCGCGGACCATCGTCTCAAGCTGGAACACGCCGCGCTCGGAGCTGAGCACGTATTCCTTCTCGGTTTCCACCAGCCACAGCGGGCGCAGGCCCAGCGCGTCCACACTGGCGACGGCGATGTCGCCATGCCGCGCGATGACCGCCGCCGGCCCCTGGGCGTAGGGGCCGAACGCGTGGCGCAGCTCGGTATAGGCCGCGCGCACCGAGGGCGGCATGAGGTCCAGGTCGTGGGGCACCGGCGGGAAGACCAGCTCCATCGCCTCGATCGCGTCCAGGTTGTATTTCACACACAGCCCGTGCAGCGCCCGGTCGACGTCCTGCGAATCCGAGTTGCCGGGATCGAGCGCGACGCCCAACTGCGCGGTTTCCTGCCGGAAGCGGCTGATCGTGTTGATCTCGCCGTTGTGTCCCAGCAGGGCGAACGGCTGGACGCGCTCGAAGCTGGACACCGTGTTGGTGGAATAGCGCGCGTGGCACAGCGCGATCGCGGTGTGGTAGCTGCGATCCTGCAGGTCCGGGTAGTAGCGCAGCAGCATCTCGATCGAGCCGCGCGCCTTGTAGACCACGGTGGACGAGCTGAGCGACGCGAAGTGAATCTGGAGCACGCGCTCCAGCTCGGACTGCACCTTGAACAGGCGCGCCTCGACGTCCGGTACGTCGGCGTACCCGGCGATCTGCCAGAAGCGCGGCACGGTGATCGCCGCCTGGCGGCCCAGCGCCTCAGGGCGGGTGCGGCCCGGCTGGTCGATCAGGATGTTGAGGCCGGCGGCATTGAACTGGGTGTTGATGATGTCGCGGATCGTCTGCAGGTCCAGCGCGGAGGGGATGAACAGGTGCCCGACCCAGAAATGGGGATCGGTCGCCATCGCCGAGCGCAGCCCGGCCTGGCTCAGCCGCCGCGCCCAAAGCTGGCGCGGGATGTCGGTCTGGACGCCGGCGCCGTCGCCTTCGCCGTCGACGAAACCGGTGCGGTGCCCCATGTGGGACAGCGCGCCCAACGCGCGCTTGAGGGTGCCGTATGTGCTGTCTCCACGTTTGCGGACGCTCATGATCAGGGCACACGCGTCGTGCTCTGCGCCGAAGGGAGCATCGAGGGGGGTATCAGTCCGAATCTTGGAGGTTGACATAAGGCCCTTCCCTTTTGTGTAGTGCTGCAATTTGCGGAAACGACGGGTAACTATGGGTGACTAAACGGTACTAGTTTGGCCGGGCTAAAGGGAAAAGACTCTTTTGGAAGACAATCATAGGAAAAAATGGCGTATGGTAATACAGTGTAGGGGGTTTTCGTCAGGTTTTCATCAGCAGATCAATACAAATTTCCGGCGCGACGCCCCCTCGCCGGAAGGTGCTCGAAAATGCGTTGTATAAATCGCTGAATCCACCCTACGCGGAGATTAGGCAAACTGCCCAGTTGCTCGATTTTTCACCATCGCCCGCGTGGCTCACGCGTGAATTACGCGAGAATCGCGCCGGATCACCCGTCCAGGGGCGCGGGCAGAAAGTGATCGACCAGCTTGAGCAGGTCCTCGGGCAGGAACGGCTTGGCGAGAAACGCGTTGCAGCCGAAGCCCTCGGCCAGCTTGATCGACTCTTCGTCGGCCTGGACCGTCACGGCGATGATCGGCAGCGTGTCGGGCGACGCCTGCCGCCGCAAGCTGAGCACGATGCTGCGCCCGTTGACGTCGGGCAGGTCGAAATCCATCAGCACCAGGTCGGGGCGGCTGGCCCGCGCCCATCGCGCGCCCTCCAGGCCGCTCTTGGCGTGGCAGACGGTGTGCCCGGCAGAGCTCAGGATGCGGGTGATGAAGTCGGCAGTATTTTGATTGTCTTCCACCAAAAGAATAGTTGCCATCAGGTGTCCCTTAACATCCAGTTGTCCTTGCAGTGTATCAGGAGATCGGGTCGCGCACAATCCCATCGATGACCAGGGCGACCGCGCCCTTCACGCACGCCTCGGCGCCCAGCGACGACAGGCTGAGCGCCACCATGTTACCGGGCAGGCTCAGCGATTCGGCGGCGATGATGCGGCTGATGGGCGGCACCAGGTACGGCCCCGCCAGCGTGAGGCTCCCGCCCAGCACCACCAGCTCCGGGTTGAACAGGTTGACCAGGTTGGCGATGCCGGTGCCCAGGTGCAGCGCGATGTCGGCCAGCGTGTCCCGCGCGAGCTGGTCGCCCCGGTTGGCCGCGCCGACGACCACGTCCATCGTGATCCGGCCCAGGTCGCCGCCGACCAGGTCGGGGATCAGCGAGGGGGCGCCGTTCTTCAGCGCGTGGACGATGCCCCGGATCACCGCGCGCGGCCCGACGAGCGTCTCCCAGCAGCCGCGCCGCCCGCACGCGCACAGCTCCCCGCCGGACTCGACGATGATGTGCCCGATCTCGCCCGCGTAGCCGCCCACGCCCCGGTAGATGTGCCCGTCGAGCATCAGCCCGCCGCTGAGCCCCACCCCGGTCCCCAGGAAAACGAAGTGGTTGTAGCCTTTCGCCACGCCGAAGTAGTACTCGCCCAACGCCGCGACGTTGCCGTCGTTTTCGACGTACAGCGGCACGCCGAATTTGTGCCCCCACATCTCGCGGAACGGCACGTCATGCCACGTCAGGTTGGGCGCATAGACCAGCGCGCCGTCGGTCACGTCCACCAGGCCGGGCACGCCCAGCCCGATCCCCAGCGGCGTCAGGTGGTGCGCCATGCCCGCCCGCAGCGCCTCGTCGATCAGGTCTTCGGCCAGGCACAGCACCTCGGCCTGGGGCGATCCGTCCGGCAGCGCGACGTGGCGGTGCCACAGCGTGCGCGCGGTGAAGTCGGTGAGGATGACCGTGATGTGCTCGACGTTGATCTCGATGCCGACCACGCAGCCGCCATTCGGATTCAGCTCCAACAGCATGCCGGGCCGCCCGCGCGAATCCGCCGCCTCCAGCCCCACCTCGCGGATCAGGTGGCGCGCGATCAGGTCGCTGACCAGCGAGGAGATCGTGCTGCGGTTCAGGCCGGTCTGCTGGGCCAGATTGGCGCGCGACTGCGGCGAGTCGGCGAGCAGGCGGTCGAGGATCAACGCGCTGTTGATCTGACGGACAAGGTTGTGATCGGCAGGACCGATGACCATGGACTCCACCAGTTTTTGTATAGCCTCACAACAAAATATAGGTCTTCTGGCAGACCGTGTCAAGCCTGACGTGCGCCCGAAACGAGGCTGAGATGGGCGATCCGCTGACAAAAACTTGACAAGAACGGCATTTTGTTGCTTTAATAAACTAAATTGCATTGGTGGGGAAGCTTCGGCCTGCCTGCCAATCGAATAATGTTCGGGGAGATCGTTCCCTCAAAGTCCTTTCAGGAGGAACATGGCATGAAGAATTTCTTGAAGCTAGTTAGTGTTTTGGTGCTGGTGGCGATCGCGCTCCCGCCGCTGTCGGGATCGACCGCCCCCGCGCCAGTCGTCAGCGCCCAGGACGACGCGATCACCATCGCGTGGATTCCGAAGTCGCTCAACAACCCCGTCTTCGAGCTGGGCCGTGACGGCTGCATGAAGGCCGCCGAAGAGTTGACGGCCTCCACCGGCCAGACCGTCGAGTGCCTGTACATGGGCTCGGTCGCGTCCGACATGGCGGAGCAGGCCCGCGTGATTGAAGACGCGATCTCGCAGGGCGTGGACGCCATCGGCGTGAGCTGCAACGACCCCGATGGCTGCATCGACCCGATCAACTCGGCCATCGCGGCGGGCATCCCGGTCATGACCTGGGACTCGGACTCGCCCGGCTCGGATCGTATCACCTACCTGGGTGTGGACAACTACACCGGCGGCGTGGCGGCGGCCAACCTGCTCATCCGCGAGATGGGCACCTCCGGCCAGGTCGCCCTGCTGACCGGCGTCCCCGGCGCGTTCAACCTTGAGGAGCGCATTCGCGGCTTCAAGGATGGGGTCGCGGGCACCGACATCGAGATCGTGACGACCGTGGCCTGCAACGACGACATCAACCTGGGCGTCCAGGTGGTCGAAGAGACCATGCTCGCCTATCCGGACCTCGACGGCTGGTTCTTCGTGGGTCTGTGGCCGGTCTTCGCTGGCAAGGGCGCCATGCCGCTGTTCGAGGAAGCGGCCCTCAACAACAACATGAAGGCGGTCGCCTTCGACACGCTGCCCGTCGAGCTGGAGTGGGTGCAGGATGGCCTGCTGCACGGTCTCGTCGGCCAGAAGTACTGGGGCTGGGGCTACGACACGATGTTCATGCTGTACGACCACATCGTGAACGGCACCACCTTCGCGGACTGGACCGACAGCGGGATGGACATCGTGACCATCAACAACGTGGACGCGATGGCCGAAGCCTGGGCGACCAGCGACTTCACGCAGCCGCTGCCCATGGCCTACCCGCCCGAAGATGGCAAGTTCACCCTCGCGTGGATCCCGAAGTCGCTCAACAACCCCGTCTTCGAGCTGGGCCGCGACGGCTGCATGAAGGCCGCTGAAGACGCCAGCGCGCAGTTCGGCATCGAGGTCGAGTGCCTGTACATGGGCTCGGTCGCGTCCGACATGGCCGAACAGGCCCGCGTGATCGAAGACGCGATCTCGCAGGGCGTAGACGCCATCGGCGTGAGCTGCAACGACCCCGACGGCTGTGTCGACCCGATCAACTCGGCGGTATCGGCGGGCATCCCGACCATGACCTGGGACTCCGACTCGCCGACTTCCGATCGCTTCACCTACCTGGGCGTGGACAACTACACCGGCGGTTGGGCGGCGGGCGAGCTGCTGGTCAAGGCGATGGGCGAAGAAGGTAAGGTCGCCCTGCTGACCGGCGTCCCCGGCGCGTTCAACCTCGAAGAGCGCATCCGCGGCTTCCAAGACTACGTCGCGCAGTATCCCGGCATCGAGATCGTGACGACCGTGGCCTGCAACGACGACATCAACCTGGGCGTCCAGGTGGTCGAAGAGACCATGCTCGCCTACCCTGACCTCGACGGCTGGTTCTTCGTGGGCCTGTGGCCGGTCTTCGCCGGGCGCGGCGCCATGCCGCTGTTCGAGGAAGCGGCCCTGAGCGGCGAGATGAAGGCGGTCGCCTTCGACACGCTGCCCGTCGAGCTGGAGTGGGTGCAGGATGGCCTGCTGCACGGTCTCGTCGGCCAGAAGTACTGGGGCTGGGGCTACGACACGGTGTTCATGGCGCTGAACCATGCCGCCAACCTGTACCCCTATCCGGACTGGACCGACAGCGGGATGGACATCGTGACCGCCAACAACGTGGACGCGATGGCCGAAGCCTGGGCGACCAGCGACTTCACGCAGCCGCTGCCCCCGGCCTTCCCCGAATAGCATCGCACGCTGTGACCGGCTGGCGGCGGGGATTCGCTTCCCTGCCGCCAGTCCTCTCACACCAGCCGCATCGAGCGTTTACAGGAAGGCACTGCATTGGACAAAGAACCGGTTCTGCGGGTTGAAAGCATCACCAAGCGCTTCCCCGGCGTGCTGGCTCTCGACAACGTAGACTTCGAGGTCTATCCCGGCGAGGTCGTCGCGCTGCTGGGCGAAAACGGCGCCGGCAAATCGACGCTGATGAAGATCCTGGCCGGGGCCTACCACGCCGACAGCGGGCGCATCTTCCTGCGCGGCGAGGAGGTCCGCCCCCAGAACACCGCCGAATCGCAGGCGCTCGGCATCGCCACGATCTACCAGGAGTTCACACTCACGCTCAACCAGACGGCGGCGGCGAACATCTTCATATCGCGCGAGCCGCGCTATGGGGGCTTCCTCACGCCCTTCAAGATCATCAACCGCCGTAAAATGGAAACCGAAGCTCAAAAGCTGCTCGACACCGTCGGCGCGCACGTCTCCGCCTCGACCCTGGTCGAGGCCCTGTCGGTGGCCGAACGCCAGCAGGTCGAGATCGCCAAAGCCCTGGCCGTCGACGCGCAGGTCATCATCATGGACGAGCCGACCTCGGCGCTTGGCTCGGACGAAACACAGGTGTTATTCGAGATTATCCGCAACCTGCGCGCCCAGGGGCTGTCGATCATTTTCATCTCGCACCGCCTCGAAGAGGTCATGGAGATCACCGATCGGATCGTCGTCCTGCGCGACGGTGAGCGGGTGGGCACGCTGATGACCGCCGACGCCTCGATCGACGAGATCGTGCACCTGATGGTGGGACGCGACCTGTCGGACGTGTTCCAGAAAGAGTTCGTCGAGCGCGGCGACGTCATCCTGCGCGTGGAAAACCTGACGCGCGAGGGCCGGGTCGAGGACGTGTCGTTCGACCTGCACAAAGGCGAGATCCTCGGCTTCGCGGGCCTGGTGGGGGCTGGTCGCACCGAAACCATGCGCCTGATCTTCGGCGCGGACCGGCGCGACTCCGGCAAAATCTGGCTCAACGGCAAAGAGGTGGACATCCGCTCGCCGCAGGAAGCGCTGGCGATGGGCATCGGCCTGGTGCCCGAAGATCGCGGCAACCAGGGCCTGATCCTGGAAAACACCGTGATGTTCAACATGATCCTGCCCACGCTCAAGCGGTTCACGGGCGCCGGGGGCTGGGTCAACCGCCGCGACTCACGCCGGGCAGCCGGCGAGTACGTCAACCGCCTGCGCGTCCGCACGCCCAGCATGGAGCAGACGGTCAAGAACCTGTCGGGCGGCAACCAGCAAAAAGTGGTGCTCGCCAAGTGGCTGATGCTGAACCCCAGCGTCCTGATCATGGACGAGCCGACGCGCGGCATCGACGTGGGCGCCAAAGCCGAAATCCACGCCTTGATGACCGAGCTGGCGAAGGCGGGCATCGGCATCATCATGATCTCGTCCGAAATGCCGGAAATCCTCGCGATGAGCGATCGCATCGTCGTGATGCACGAGGGGCGTGTCGCGGGCATTTTGAGCCGCGCAGAAGCCACCCAGGAACGCATCATGACCTACGCCAGCGGCCAGAATAATGTTATGAAGCCAGAGGAAGTATTGGTATGACCAGAGACACTGCATCCGAACTCGACCAGCGCGCCTCGTTCCGCACGGCGTCGCGCAACTGGTGGCGCAGCATCATTTCCGGCCAGGAAATCGGCGTGTTCGTCATCCTGGTGCTGATGATCGCCGTCCTCACCTCGCGGACCGACACCTTCACGTCGTCCCAGAACATCCGCAACGTCGCGCTGTCCTTCTCGTGGATCGCCATCGCGGCCTTCGGCCAGACGCTGGTCATCATCACCGCCGGCATCGACCTGTCGACCGGCTCGGTCATGGCGCTGTCGGGACTGGCCGCAGCATTTTTCATCAGCGGGGACCAGTCGCCCTGGGCGGTGAGCGCGGTCGAAAATGGCCGCGACGTGATGGCGGTCGATGGGCAGTACGTGCCGATTGCGCTGCTCGCCGGCTGCGCGATGGGCACCTTCCTGGGCGCGGTCAACGGCGCGCTGATCGCCTGGGCCGGGCTGCCGCCGTTCATCGCCACGCTGGGCATGATGAGCATCGCCCGCGGGTTCTGCTATGGCTGGACCAAAGGCTGGCCCTTCCGCCAGCTCAACGGGGAGTTCCGCACCATCGGCCAGGGGGATTTGCCCATTTTGGGCTACGACATACCCTACCCCACGATCATCATGATCATCCTGGCGATCATCATGACCATCTTCCTGACGCGCACGGTGTGGGGCTACCGGATCTACGCGCTGGGCGGCAACGAACAGGCCGCGCAGCTCTCCGGGATCAACACCAGCCGGGTCAAGCTGCTCGCCTATTCGACGGCGGGCCTGATGGCCGGCATCGGCGGGACGCTGATGACCGCCCGCCTGGGCGTGGCCGCACCCACCGCCGCCCAGGGCTACGAGCTGGACGTCATCGCCGCGGTGTTCATCGGCGGGGCCAGCGTCAAGGGCGGCAAGGGCACCATCGTCGGCACGCTGATCGGCGCGGCGATCATGCAGGTGCTGCGCAACGGGCTGAACCTGCTCGGCGCGGACGCGTACTGGCAGCCCGCCGCGATCGGCTTCACCATCGTGCTGGCGATCATGTTCGACCGCGCCCGCCAAGATCCGCAGGTGACAGCGTTCGTGCGCCGGGCGTTCCGCCTGGGCCGGGCGCGCGCCGAAGCTGCCGAACAGGCCGGGCCGGCGCGCTAACCACCGCTGGCGAACGCTGTTTGAGCCGGCTCCACCGGGGCGGGCTGGTCGATGCTGGCTGGCCCGCACCCGATCGACTCCGGCAGGCACCGCGCCGCGAAATCACGCCAGCCCCGCAGCAGCCGGGGCTGGTTTGCGTTACAATGAATCCAACGCGAAAACGGTGAAGGACAGCGACCGATGGCATCCCCGGCCCAACCCTTCCTGCGCGCCGTCGATATCTCCAAGCGCTACGGCGGCGTCGAGGCGCTCCAACACGTATCGCTGGACATTTTCCCCGGCGAGGTGATCGGCGTGGTAGGCGACACCAACAGCGGGAAATCCACCCTGCTCGGCCTGATCGCGGGGGTGCTCCAGCCCGACGACGGGCAGTTCGTGATCGAGGGGCGCCCGGTGACGCTGGCGCCGTCGTTCCGGGCGGCGCGGCTCGGCATCCGCGCCGTGCACCAGGACATCAACGCCGCCGAGCACATGAGCGCGCTGGGCTACATCTTCGCCGGGCATCCCCCGGTGCGGCGCGGGCCGCTGCGCTGGCTGGGCTGGTGGGACCAGCGCCGGATGCGCGACGAGGCCGCTGCCGAGTTCCGGCGGCTGGGCTTCGATCTGCCACCCCTCGACTGCGCGCTGCACCACCTGACCAGCGCCCAGCGGCGGATGGTCGCCTACGCCCACGCCACGATCAGCACGCCGCGCCTGCTGCTGCTCGACGAGCCGATGGACAGCCTCGAAACGCACCGCGCCCAGATCATGCGCGTGATCGAGGAGATGCGCGCGCGCGGCGGCTCGGTGCTGCTCGTCACGCAGAACCTGGACGACGTCTTCCGCGTGTCGGACCGGATTATCGTGCTCAACGCCGGGGCCAAGATCGCCGAGCGCCGCGCCGGCGCCACCACCGAAGAAGAGATCGTCCGGCTGATCCTCGGCTCGGTCGAGGACAGCATGACGCCCGCCGTGTGGGCGCTCAGCAACTACTTCGAGGTGCGCCGCCAGGCCGAGGAGCTCGACCGCCTGTACAAAGCCTTCGAGCGCCGCGCGGCCCAGCTTCAGGCCCACGCCGAAGTCGCCCGCAGCGCCACGTCGATCCTCGACCCGGACAAGCTGCTGCCGCAGATCGTCCAGATCATCCAGCAGCGCTTCGGCTATTACTCCACCGGGATTTTCCTCGTCGCGCCGGAGGGGGACGCGGTCGTCATGCGCAGCAGCGCCAGCCGCGCCGCCGGGCATACCGCCCCCGAGAACGTGCGGCTGCGCATCGGCCACGAGGGCATGATCGGCTGGTGCGCCGCCACCGGCAAGCCCCACCTGGCGAACGACGTCAACCGCGACCCGCTGTTCATGCCCGAAAACACGCTGCCCGACACCCGCTCCGAGCTGGTGCTGCCGCTGCGCATCGGCAAGCGCGTCCTCGGCGTGCTGGACCTGCAAAGCGACCAGTTCGACGCCTTCGGCGAGGAGGACGTGCTGGCGCTGCAAGGGCTGGCCGACCAGCTCGCCATCGCCATCCGCAACGCGGAGCTGTTCGAGGCGGCGGAACTGGCCCGGCAGCAGGCCGACGAGGCCAACCGCTACAAGAGCGTGTTCCTCTCGAACATGTCGCACGAGCTGCGCACCCCGCTCAGCGTGATCATCGGGCACACCCAGGCCATGCTCAGCCCGAAAGGCGCGTTCTACCGGTCCTCGCTGCCCGAAGAATACGCCCACGACCTGGAGACGATCCGCAAGAGCGGCGCGCACCTGCTGGCCCTGATCAACGACATCCTCGACCTGAGCAAGATCGAGGCGGGCCAGCTCCGGCTCAAGCAGACCGTCATCGACCTGAAGGCGATCCTCGACGATACGATCCACACCGCGGGCGGGCTGCTGCATGGCCGCCCGGTGGCGCTGGTGCGCGACTACCCGCCGGACCTGCCGCCTGCCTGGGGCGACAGCGTCCGCACGCGCCAGATCGTGCTCAACCTGATCTCGAACGCGATCAAGTTCACCGAGGAGGGCAGCATCACCGTGCGGGCCGAGGTGCAGGGCAGCACGATCCTCGTGTCGGTCGCCGACACGGGGATCGGCATTCCGGAGCACCTGCGCGAGAGCATCTTCGACCGCTTCCGCCAGGGCGACGTCGCCGCCTCGCGCAAATACGGCGGCACCGGCCTGGGCCTGAGCATCAGCCGGCAGTTGGTCGCGCTGCAAGGTGGGCGCATCTGGGCGGAGAGCGAGGTCGGCGCGGGCAGCGTGCTGTCGTTCACCGTGCCGCGCGCCACGCCCGCCCAGATCGCCGCGCACCAGGGCGAGCCGGAGTCCGGCATGGCCGAGGCCAGCCGGATGATCGTCTTCCAGCCGCCAGAGCTGAACCCGGCGCTGGCCGATAAGCAGATCGTGCTGCTGGCCCAGGCCGAAACGCCCGCCGCCGCCGCGATCCAGGGGATGCTCGAAGGGGCTGGCTTCGTCGTGGAGCAGACAGCGGTCGAGAACGGCCTGCTGGACATGGCCGAGATCATGCTGCCCGACCTGATCATCCTCGACGCGACCGAGCCGCGCGGCCCCGATCTGCTGGCCCGCCTGGGCGCGATCCCGGACGTGGCCGCCATCCCCCTGCTCGCGCTGACCAACGGCGACGCGGGCGCGCTGCCGGCTCGTCCCGGCGCCGTCCGGCTGCTGCCCAAAGAGGAAGCAACTCCGCGCGCCGTGCTGATCGCGGCCCGCGCCTGCCTGCCCCCAAACCCCAACTCCGCGCTATAATGGGTTCCGGCTGAATGCCTTGAACCGCGTCGTCACCAAAGGTATTTTTTTCATGGACCCTCGCCCCTCACCCGCCGGCAAACGCGTTTCCCTGTTCGTGACCTGCATGGTCGATCTGCTCTATCCGCAAACGGGCATGTCGGTCGTCAACATCCTCGAGTACCTCGGCCTTGAGGTCGATTTCCCGATGGCCCAGACGTGCTGCGGCCAACCCGCTTTCAACGGCGGCTACCGGCGCGACGCCCGCCACGTGGCGTACCAGTTCCTGAAAGCGTTCCAGGATGCCGAGGTCATCGTCGCGCCGTCGGGATCGTGCGCCGCTATGGTGCGCCACGAGTTCCCGGTGCTGTTCGCGGGCGACCCGTGGCTGGCAGAGGCCGAGCGCCTCGCCTCGATCACCTGGGAGTTCACCGAGTTCGTGGTTGATGGCCTGGGGATCGACGACCTCAAGCTCGCCCTGCCCCACCCGCAGACCTTCGCCTTTCACGATTCGTGTCACGGGCTGCGCATGATGGGCGTCGGCGAGCAAAGCCGGCGGCTGTTGGGCAACGTGGAGAACGCGACGATTGTCGAGCTGGCCGAACACGACGAATGCTGCGGCTTTGGCGGGCTGTTCGCGGTGAAGATGGCCGACGTCAGCGGCGCGATGCTCGAAAAGAAGATCGAGCACATCCTGGCCTGTCCCGCCGATACGATCGTGCTGGGCGACGTGAGCTGCATGACGCACATCAACGGCGGGCTGGCCCGGCGCGGCACGTCCAAGCGCGCCCGCCACATCGCCGACGTGCTGGCCGAGGCGCTGCCGGAAGGGGTGACGTATGGACGTTAAAGCGCGCGACTTCATCCCCGCCGCCCAGGTCGCGCTGAGCGATCCGGCGCTGCGCGCCGCCGTCAAACGCGCGACGGACACCGCCGCCAAAAAACGGCTGGCGACCATGTTCTGGGCCGGGCGCGCGCACGGTGAGGCGCTGCGCCAGCAGGCCGCCCAGGCCCGCCGCCGCGCCCTGCGCGATCTGCCCGCGCTGCTCGAGCAGGCCGAGGCGGCCATGACCGCCAACGGCATCCAGGTGCTGTGGGCCGCCGACGGCGACGAGGTCCGGCGGCTGGTGCTGGACATCGCGGCGCGGCACGAGGTCCGGCGCGCCGTCAAGAGCAAGAGCATGATCAGCGAGGAGGTCGCGCTCAACCACGCGCTGCAGGCGCACGATATCGACGTGCTGGAGACCGACCTGGGCGAGTTCATCGTGCAGCTCTCCGGCGAAACGCCGAGCCACATCGTCACGCCGGTCATCCACAAGTCGAAGGAGACGATCCGCGACCTGTTCGTGCGCGAGCTGGACATGCCGCCCACCGACGACGCCGAAGCCATGACGCAGTTCGCGCGCGGCCACCTGCGCCGCGCCTTTCTGGAAGCGGACATGGGCATTTCGGGCGGCAATTTCATCATCGCGGAGACCGGCGCGCTGTGCCTGGTGACCAACGAGGGCAACGGGCGCATGGTGACGTCCCTGCCGCGCGTGCACGTGGCGCTGGTGGGTATCGAGAAGGTGATTGCCACCGTCGAGGATTACGCCACGCTCACCCAGATTCTGCCGCGCAGCTCCACCGGCCAGACGATGACCGTCTACACCCAGATGATCCACGGGCCGCGCGCCGCGGACGAGGACGGCCCGGAGCACGTTTACGTGATCCTGGTCGACAACGGGCGCAGCGACATCTACCCCACCGACTACGCCGAAGCGCTGGCCTGCATCCGCTGCGGGGCGTGCCTGAACGCCTGCCCGGTCTACGAGGCGACCGGCGGGCACGCCTACGGCTGGGTCTATTCCGGCCCGATCGGCGCGGTGATCACGCCGCTGCTGACCGGCCTGGAGAACGCCTCGCCGCTGCCACACGCCAGCAGCCTGTGCGGGCTGTGCAAAGAGGTCTGCCCGGTCGACATCGACCTGCCGCGCATGCTGCTCGACCTGCGCCGTGACCTGGACGAAGCCGGGCACACGCCGCCGGTCTGGAAGTGGGGCATCCGTGGCTGGGCGATGGTCGCCCGCTCGCCGCGCCTGTTCGGGCTGGCCGCGCGCGCTGCCGGGCTGGGCGGGCGATTCCTGCCGCCGCGCCCGCCGCTGCCGCCGCCGCTCAATGGCTGGACGCGCACACGCGACCTGCCGGAATTTGCGCCGAAATCGTTCCGCCAACTGTGGGCCGAGCGCCAGAAAGCGGGAAAACGCGATGACTAGCCGCGAGACGATCCTGAGCAAGCTGCACGCCGCCCGCCAGCCGTTCGCCGGCCTGCCGCCCGCCGGGGACATGATCCCGGTGGTGCCCGCCGAGGACACCGGCCCGGCGGCGCTGCGGGCGCGTTTCATCGCGGCGGCGGAGGCATTGAGCTGCACCGTGACCGCCTGCCCCGACGCGGACGCCGCCATCCGGCACATCCTGGGCCTGGTCGGGACCGATTCGACCATCCTGAGCTGGGACCTGAAGCACGTCCCGCTGCCGGGCCTGGGCGCGGCCCTGGCCGGCGCCGGGATCGCCATCGCCGCGGCAGGGGATGCGAGCGTGCGCGCCGGGCTGACGGGCGTCGATGCGGCCCTGGCCGCGACCGGCAGCCTGCTGCTCGCCAGTGGCCCCGGCAAGCCGCGCGGGGCGTCGCTGCTGCCCGAAGTGCACATCGCGGTCGTCGCCGCCGGGCAGATCGTGCCGGACCTGGAGACGTGGCTGGCCGCGCAGCGCGCCGCCGGGCTGGAGCACCTGCGCCAGCTCAACAGCGTGGTGATGATCAGCGGGCCGAGCCGCACCGCCGACATTGCGATGGAGACGGTGATGGGCGTCCACGGGCCGGGCGCGTTGCAGATCGTGCTGGTGGGCGAGAGCTAGCCCGCCAGCGTCGGATCAGCCCGGATCGTCACTCGCCGGGCATTCGGCCCGGTAGACCAGCACGCGGTGCCCCATCACGCGGAACGTCCGGCAGACGTCGAATCCGTGCCGCTGCATGTAGGTTTGCAGCCCTGGCGGGAAGGTCGTCTCCGGCTGGACGTCGACCATCAACGTCGGCTCGACGCGCTCCCACACCTCGACGCCGCTGACGTCCCACAGTCCCATCGCCGTCGCCTCGGCCTGGACGCTCAACAGGTGGGGATGCTCCGGCAGGCTCCACGTCAGCAGCGGCGTGCTGACGATCACATCGTCGTCGGTGACCTCGGGTTGAAGCTCGTCGCGCAGCTCGTTGTACAGATACGGCGGAAAGCGCCCTGTCCGCAGCCAGTCGATGGCCGTGGACGGGCGGAGCAGCGGCCAGAGCACGCTGCCGAATACCAACGCGGCGATCCCGGCGATGAGGGCGGCGTGCAGGTTCTGCCCGCGCGGAATGTGAACGGACGCCAGCCCATCGACGATCAGCGCGCCAATGGGCACCAGATAGAACGCGTTGTAGAGCGTGAAATAGCCCTGGGTATCCAGAATCGTCCCCGCGATGGCGACGCACACAAACAGCCCCACGAAACGCCGGTCCGCCCACTCCCGCCGCCAGAGCAGATAGGCCAGCGCGCCCCAGGCAAACGGTTTCACGATCGCGCTGCCCGGCGTCCGGAAGACCGTCCAAGCGTCTTTCCAGCGCTCGCCGCGCCGGTCGGAGAGGTGATCCAGGTAGGCTTGCACGCCTCCGACGGGCGCGATGTTGAAGGCGTAGTAACTCGCCGTGCCAACGGCTGCCCCCAGGCCGAACCAGATCAACGGCTCCGGCGACGCCCAGCGCCGCCGCTGGACCGATTCGATCACGAACTCGGCGACGTAGAACGCGCTGAACCCGACGATGAACACGATCCCCGCGCCGTGAATTTGCAGCGACAGCACCGCCAACAGCCCGCACAAGACATGCCACACGGCGCGCCAGGATCGCCGCTGGCTGTAACGCGCCTGGAACGCGGCCCACGTCGCCAGCATGGCCCCGGCGGGAAGCTGGTGATCGGCGCGGTAGTCCAGCACGTTCAGAATGCCGGGGCTGGCAATCGCCAGCGCGGTGCTGACGGCGGCGGCTCTGCGCCCGTAGAGGCGCGCGGTGACCAGCCAGATTCCGGCGAAGGCCAGCACGTACCCGGTGAAGTTGAAGGCGCGCCCCACCATCAAATCGTACGAGACGCGGTGCAGCAGCCAGCCGTACAGCGCCGAGCTCCAGCCCCGCCCCGGCGTGATCGTGACCGGTTCCTCCAGCCAGTTGCGCTCGTACAGCCCATCGGACACGAACGGGCCCACCGAACGGACCGCCCAATCGGCCTCGTCGGGGCTGAATTTGCGATTCGACAGCGCGGCGATCAGCGCCGGGAACAGCATGATCACGGCGGCGAGGAGCAGCCATTGGTGCCACCGCCGGTGGGCCAACCGGCGATCCGGCAGGCTGCGCGCCAGGATCACGGCCCCCAGCAGGCCGTTGAGAGTTACAAACCCCTTGAGCACGCCCTCGAAGGACGTGAACCGGATGCCAACCGCCAGCGCGAGCGCCAGCGCGATGCCCGCCCACCGCAGCCAGCCCGGCGAGCGATCCAGCCGGCGAAGGGCCGGCTTCCGCCAGATCCACGCCGCGACCCAGCCGAGCATGACCGCCATCGACACGGCCAGCGCCAGCGCGTAACGGCGGCTGTACTGCCCCAGGACGGCGCCGTCCGTGCTGGTGTGTCCCCACAGCGGAGAGATGAACTGAACCTGTGCGATGACCGCCACGGCCAGCAGAATCGTGACGGAGAGCGTTCTGGATGGCCGCCCCAGCCTGGACCTATCGGGCATCTGGACTCCTCACATTCAGTTGCGAAAAAGGGCGCGGCGAATGGGCGCGCCTTATTCCCCCACCAGCGCCGCGACGCGATCCTCGTTCCAGCGGATGAACTCGCCGCTCCATTCGCGGGGCGCGTAGAGCGCCAGCGCGGCCAGCGCGCGGCCCGGCACTTCGGGCGGCGGCAGCTCGCCCTGCTCGAAATAGCCGACGAAGCGCGCGTGCTCGTCCTCGGCCATCTTGCCCGCCCCCTCGCGCCGGATGGCGGCCTGCATCTCGGTATCGACCACGCCGGGCCGGAACGTGATCGCCGTGATGGCCGGTTCCTCGAGCGCGAGCACGGCGTTGAACTGGTTGAGCGCCGCTTTGGCCGCGCAGTACGCCCCCCAGCCGCTTTTCGGGCTGATCGCCGCCCCACTGCTCACGCTGATCACGCGCCCGGCCCGCGCGCGCAGGTGCGGCAGCGCGGCCTGCGTCAGCAGCACGGGGCCGATCACGTTGACGGCCAGGTTGCGCGCCCACGCGTCGCCGGTTGCCTCGGCCAGCGGCGCGATCGGCTCGATGATCCCGGCGTTGTTGACCAGCGCGTCCAGCCGCCCGAAGCGGTCCAGCGCGGCCTGCACGATCGCCCGGCACACCGCCGGATCGCTGACGTCGCCGCGCACGGCGACCGCCTGCCCGTCGGCGGCGCGAATCTCGTCCACGAGCGTGAGCAGCGGCCCTTCGGACCGCGCATTGATCACCAGCCGCGCGCCCATCCCCGCGAGAATCCGCGCGGCTGCCGCGCCCAACCCGCGCGAAGCCCCGGTCACAATCACGACTTGCTCGGCCATCGTCACCCTTTCTGCTAGCGGTCCATCCGGCTGTGCTTGGTTCGATCCTGCGCGAAGCCGCCCCACTTGTCAAGTCCCAAGGGGCGGGTTTAAGATACGGGCGAGGCAGTCCCGGCTGGGGCCGCCGGTGGTCCACATTCACAGCAAAGGCACACGGCATGACCGAATCCCTCGCCGCCGGAGTCGACCTGGGCGGCACCAAGATCGCGTTTGCGCTGGTCGACCGCGAGGGCGCGGTCCTCGACATGCAGCGCACGCCTACCCTGGCAAGCGAAGGCCCCGCGGCGGTCCTCGATCGCATCGCCGCCGGAATTCACGCCCTGTTGGATGAGGCCGGGCGCCCGGTGGCGGGCGTCGGGATCGGTTCCCCCGGCCACCTGGACCCGGTGGCGGGAGTGGTTCACAACGCGGTGAACCTCGGCTGGCAGGGCGTGCGCGTCTACGACGAGCTGCGCCGGCGGCTGCCGCCCGGCCTGCCGCTGTATCTGCAGAAGGACACCAACGCCTCGGCGGTGGGCGAGATGCTCTTCGGCGCGGCGCGCGGCGCGCGCGATTTCGTCTACCTGGCCGCCGGCACGGGCCTGGGCGGCGCGGCGGTCACCGGCGGGCGGCTGGTCACCGGGGCGGCGAACAATGCGATGGAAGTCGGCCACCTGTCGCTGGACCCGGACGGGCGGCTCTGCGGGTGCGGCACGCGAGGCTGCGCCGAGACGGTCGTCTCCGGGCTGGGCCTGCTGGCGGGCGTCCGCGAGCGCGGGGCCGAGTTCCCCAGCAGCCCGCTGTCCAGCGGGCCGGACGTCACGACGCAGGCCATCCTGGCCGCCGCGACCAACGGCGACCGACTGGCGCTGGCCGTGCTGGACGACGCGGGTCGGGCGTTGGGCGAGGTGATGGCCGCCTGCGCCTGCCTGTTCAACCCGGCGCTGATCGTGGTCGGGGGCGGCATGGGGCGCGCGGCGGCGCGGTGGCTGCTGCCCGTGGCGGAGCGCGAGATGCGGCGGCGCGTGTTCCCGCCCGCGGTGGAGGGCTTGCGCATCGCCGAATCCGAGATTACGATCAGCGCAATGGGGGCGGCCTGTCTCGTCTGGTACGATCAATAAAACGATTACTGTGCTAAAATAGGTGCGATTAGCAGTGGTCATAAGGAGGTGTGGTTGACACGACCCGTAGCTGATCATGTGTCTTGAATAGTGCAGTCTATATGAGGAGTTTAGGACCGATGAAAAAACTACTTGCTCTCGCTGTCATCCTGACGCTGGTGGTCGCGCTCGTTCCGGCGACGACTCAGGCGCAGGACAAAGTCACGCTCACTATCGAAAGCTGGCGTAACGACGATATCGCCTTCTGGAACGACGTGCTGATCCCCGCGTTCAACGCGCACTATCCGGACATCGAGGTGATCTTCGCGCCGGCGGCCCCCACCGAGTACAACGCCGCGCTGAACGCCAAGCTCGAAGGCGGCACCGCGGGCGACCTGATCACCTGCCGCCCGTTCGATCTCTCGCTGGAGCATTTCAACAACGGATACCTCGTATCGCTCAATGACCTGCCCGGCATGGAGCACTTCGGACCGGTCGCCCGCAGCGCCTGGATCACCGATGATGGCTCGGACGTGTTCTGCGTGCCGATGGCCTCGGTCATCCACGGCTTCATCTACAACCAGTCGATCTTCGAGGAGCTGGGCCTGGAAGAACCGGCCACCGAGCCGGAATTCCTTGAATTACTCGACGCCATCAAGGCAGACGGCACCTACGCCCCGCTGTCGATGGGCACCGTGGACCTGTGGGAAGCCGCCACGATGGGCTACCAGAATATCGGCCCCAACTACTGGAAGGGCGAGGAAGGCCGCCTGGGCCTGATCGACGGCACCATCGGCTATGACGAGAACGGCTTCGTCGAGGCGTTCGAGGCCCTGGCCCGCTGGACGCCCTACCTGCCCGATGGCTACCAGGCGATCAGCTACCCCGACTCGCAGAACCTGTTCACGCTGGGCATGGCCGCGATCTTCCCCGCCGGCTCGTGGGAGATCGGCGTGTTCCGCGGGCAGGATCCGGACTTCGAGATGGGCGCTTTCAAGCCGCCGGTGCCCGAAGGCGCGGACACCTGCTACATCAGCGACCACGTGGACATCGCGATGGGCGTGAATGCCGCCAGCCAGCATCAGGAAGAGGCCATGCTGTTCATGGAGTGGATGACCACCCAGGAATTCGCCGAGCTGTACTCCAACGCGCTGCCGGGCTTCTTCACCCTGTCGGATCACGCGATCACGCTCGAAGACCCGCTGGCGCAGGAATTCCTGAGCTGGCGCGACGAGTGCGAATCGACGATCCGCTCGTCCTACCAGATCCTGTCGCGCGGCGAGCCGAACAACGAAACGCAGCTTTGGGAAGTCAGCGCGCAGGTGCTCAACGGCGAGCTGACGCCGCAGGAAGCCGCCGACATCGTGCAGTCCGGCCTGGAAGCGTGGTACGAACCGCAGCAGCAGTAAGCCTGAAATGAGTATGTGAGGTGCCGGTTGCTCGATCCGGCACCTCGTTTTGTATGGGGACACGTTGGGGAGAATCACCCATGACCTCAGCCAATAGCGCCCGTCGACGCAAGCCGTTCCCGGTTCACATTCTCGTCTTCCTGGCGCCGGCGTTCATCATCTACACCCTGTTCATGATCTACCCGCTGCTGGACTCGCTGCGGCTCAGCCTGTACGCGCCGGATGTGAACCGCCAGGAAGTGTTCGTGGGCCTGGACAATTACGAGCGGCTGATGACGAATGACCTGTGGCAGCCGCGCATCGAAGGCGCCATCAAAAACAACCTGGTGTTCTTCGCGATTCACATGCTGGTCCAGAACCCGATCGGGCTGATGCTGGCGGCGCTGCTCAGCTCGCAGTTCATCCGGGGGCGCGCCATCTACCGCACGCTGATCTTCACGCCGACGGTGCTGTCGGTCGTGCTGGTCGGCTTCATCTGGCGCATGATCCTCAGCCCGCTGTGGGGCATCTCGACCGACTTCCTGGACCTGTTCGGGCTGGCGGCGTACGACAAACCGTGGCTGGGCCTGGAGGAAACCGCGCTGCCCACCCTCTCGCTGATCTCGGTGTGGCAGTGGGTCGGCATCCCGATGATGCTCTTCCTGGCGGCGCTGATCAGCATCCCCGACGAGCTGATCGAGGCGGCGCGCGTGGACGGCGCAACGGCCTGGGGCGTCTTCTGGCGGATTCGCTTCCGGCTGATCATGCCCACCGTCGGCATCGTGGGCGTGCTGACGTTCGTCGGCAATTTCAACGCCTTCGACCTGATCTACACCACGCAAAAGGCCACCGCCGGGCCCAACTACTCGACCGACATCCTGGGCACGTTCTTCTACCGGACGTTCTTCGGCGTCCAGCTCCAGCCCGGCAACCCGACGATGGGCGCGACGGTCGCCGGGGTCATGTTCCTGATCATTCTGGCGGGCGTGCTGCTGTACATGTTCGGCTGGCAGCGCCGCATGCTGCAGGTCGAGTTCTAGGAGGGGGCGGGAATGACATTCATCGAACGGTTACGGCCCGCTCAACGGGGGCAGCTTCTGCTGGCCCACCTGGCGCTGCTGGCCTACACGGCGCTGGCGCTCTTTCCGGTGTTCCTGGTGGTGATCAACTCGGTGAAGGGCCGCCGGGCCATCTTCCAGTCGCCCTACGCCCTGCCCAACCGCGACACCTGGGACCTGGTCGGCTACGAGAAGGTGCTCGACAACTCGAATTTCCCCGACTATTTTCTGAACAGCATCACCGTCACGGTCGGGGCGCTGTTCTTCATCCTGCTCGCCGGGTCGATGGCGGCCTGGGCGCTGGCCGAATACCGGTTCCCCGGCAACGCCATTATGGGCCTGTACCTGGCGCTGGGCATCATGATCCCGATCCGGCTCGGCACGATCAGCATTCTGCGGCTGGTGGTCCGCCTGGGGCTGGCCGACACGCTGGCCGCCCTGATCCTGATCTACACCGCGGCGGGCCTGCCGCTGGCGATCTTCATCCTGACGCAGTTCATGCGCCAGGTCCCGCGCGACCTGAAAGACGCGGCCCGCGTGGACGGCGCGAGCGAGTACCGGATCTACCTGATGACCCTGCCGCTGATCCGGCCCGCGCTGGGCACGGTGGCGGTGTTCAACATGATCCCGGTCTGGAACGATCTGTGGTTCCCGCTGATCATCGCGCCGTCGGAGGCGAACAAGACGGTCACGCTCGGCGCGCAGGTGTTCCTGGGCCAGTTCGTCAACGACTGGAACGCCGTGCTCGCCTCGCTGACCCTGGCGATGATCCCGGTCATCATCCTGTATATCATCTTCTCGCGCCAGTTGATCCGGGGCCTGACGTCGGGCGCGGTCAAGTAGACTTTTGGCTTTGTGAGAGGGGAGTAAACATGTTTAGAGTTGGCCTCGTCGGCGCCGGCTTCATGGGCGGGTTCCACGCCGCCGGGTGGGCCCACACGCCGGCCACGCTGGCGGCCATTTTCGCCGCGGACTACGACCAGATGCACGCGCTCTGCCGGCGCACCGGCGCGCAGCCCGTCGACAGCCTGGACGCGCTGCTCGACGCCGTGGACGTGGTGGACATCTGCACGCCCACGCACCTGCACCACGGCATGGCGCTCAAGGCGGCGGCAGCCGGTAAGCACGTCATCTGTGAAAAACCGCTGGCCCGCACGCCCGAACAGGCCGCCGAGATGATCGCCGCCTGCCGCGCGGCGGGCGTGACCCTGCTGCCGGCGCACGTCGTGCGCTTCTTCCCGCAGTACGCGCTCGCCAAGCAGACGGTCGACGAGGGCGCGGTGGGCCGCGTGGCGGTCGTGCGGTTGAGCCGCGTCAGCTCTGGCCCGGCCTGGGCGGCGGATAGCTGGTTCACCGATTTCGAGAAGTCCGGCGGCATGATGCTCGACCTGATGCTGCACGACTTCGATTACGCGCGCTGGGTGGCGGGCGAGGTCGAGAGCGTCTTCGCCAAGAGCGCCGGCGCGCGCAACCCCGGCGAGCGCCAGGACTACGGGCTGGCGATCCTGCGGCACACCAACGGCGCGCTGTCCAACATCGAAGGCGGCTGGGCTTATCCCCCCCCGATGTTCCGCACCGCGCTGGAGATCGCGGGCGACGGCGGGCTGATCGAAGGCCCGGCGGAAGGCGCGATCCCGCTCGGCGTATACCTGCGCCAGACCGGCGAGGGCGGTGACGCGATCACCGGCGTGCCGTCCAGCCCGCTGGCCGAAGACCCGTACACGACCCAGATCAAACACTTCTACGACGTCATCGCCAACAACGCCGCGCCGCGCGTCACCGCCGAGGACGGGCTGGCGGCGCTGCGGATCGCGTTCGCGGCGATGGAATCGGCCCGGACCGGGCGGCCCATCCCAATCGAGGAGGTGCAGTGATGCGGCTGGCGATCATGAGCTTTGCACACGTCCACGCCGAAGGCTACATCCACAACCTGCGCGCCATACCCGACGTCCAGGTGATCGGGTTCGCCGACGACGACCGGGAGCGCGGGCACCACTTCGCCGACCTGTACGGGCTGGACTTCTTCGACTCCTACGCGGACCTGATCGCCGAGCGCCCGGACGGCGTGATCATCTGCTCGGAGAACGCGCACCACCTGCCGCTGGTCCAGATGGCCGCCGAGGCGGGCGTGCACGTGCTCTCCGAGAAGCCGCTGGCGACCACGCTCGAAGACGCGCAGGCGATCCTCGACGTGTGCGCGCGGGCCGGCGTGCACCTGATGACCGCGTTCCCGATGCGGTTCAGCGCCCCGATCCTCGAAGTCTACCGGCTGATCACGACGGGCCAGCTTGGGCACATCATCGGCGCCAACACGACCAACCAGGGCAAGCTCCCGCGCTACCACACCGCCTACCCGCGCGCGTGGTTCGAGGACAAGACGCTGGCGGGCGGCGGCGCAGTGATCGACCACACGGTCCACCTGAGCGACCTGCTGCGCTGGTTCCTGCGCAGCGAGGTAGTGGAGGTGTTCGCCGACGTGAACGACATCCTGTACGGCGACGCCGGCGTGAGCGTCGAAACCGGCGGGCTGGTGATGCTCACCTTCGACAACGGCACCTTCGCCTCGATCGATTGCAGTTGGAGCAAGCCGCCCAACTACCCGACCTGGGGCGGGCTGACGATGGAGTTGGTCGGGCAGAACGGCCTGGTGACGGTCGACCCGTTCAAGCAGGTGATCCCGGTGTACCGGCGCGAGGCCGGCGGCGGGGCGTGGGCGTATTGGGGCTCGGACTCGAACCAGGGGATGATCGACGAGTTCGCCGCCGCCATCCGCGAGGACCGCGCGCCCAGCGTAACCGGCTACGATGGTTACAAGGCGGTCGAGATCGCGCTGGCGGTCTACCGCTCGGTCGAAACCGGCCAGCCGGTCCGGCTGGCGCCCTGATGAGGAACACACTCACCACTCGCCACGGTAGTGTGAAGCACGCCCGCCGGATCGCCTGAAGCGGGCGTGCGCTTTTGGTGCGCATGCCCCGGTCCCCAAAAAGAATGCGGCCCGCTGAGGAGCCGCATCCTGCCACGCGAGCCGCCGGGGCGCTCAGCGCGAGACGCGCCCGGAGGCGTCGCCGCCCATCAGCTTTTCGACCTCGGCCACCGTCACCAGGTTGAAGTCGCCGAAGATCGAGTGCTTGAGGCACGACGCCGCGATCGCGAAATCGAGCGCGCGCTGCCGGTCGTCGTAGGCGCGCAGGCCGTAGAGCAGCCCGCCCATGAACGAATCGCCGCCGCCCACGCGGTCCACGATGTGCGTGATGTCGTATTGCCGCCCGGTGTAAAACTGCCCGTCATCCCACAGCACGCCGGACCACGTGTTATGGCTGGCCGAAATCGAGCCGCGCAACGTGATCGCGATCGTCTTGAGGCGCTCGAAGCGCGCGTTGAGCTGCTCGCAGACGGTGCGGTATTTGTCCGCCTCGACCTTGCCCGCCGTCACGTCCGTTTCCGGCGCGTGAATGTCGAACACTTTGGCCGCGTCTTCCTCGTTGCCGATCGCCACGTCGCAGTACGCCACCAGGTCCGGCATGACCTCGCCCGCCGTCTTGCCCCACTTCCACAGGTTCTTGCGGTAGTTGAGATCGCACGAGACGGTCAGCCCCATCTCCTGCGCCGTCCGCACCGCCTCCAGGCAGACGGCGGCGGTCCCCTCGGAGATGGCCGGGGTGATGCCCGTCCAGTGGAACCAGTCGGCGTCCGCGAAGACGGCGCGCCAGTCGATCATGCCCGGCTCGATGGTGGCGATGGACGAATCCGCGCGATCGTAGATCACCTTGCTGCCGCGCTGCATGGCGCCCATCTCCAGGAAGTAAATGCCCAGCCGCGCGCCGCCGCGCACGATCCGGCCCGTGCCGACGCCGTACTGGCGCAGGAACTGGATGCAGGCATCGCCCAGGTCGTTCGCCGGCAGGCGCGTCACGAACTCGACCGGCATCCCGTAATTCGCCAGCGACACGGCCACGTTCGACTCGCCGCCGCCGTAGATCACGTCGAACGAGCGCGCCTGCCCAAAGCGCTGGTAGCCGGGCGGCGACAGGCGCAGCATGATCTCCCCAAAAGTGACCACTTTTTTCGGCATGGTAAAACACAACCTCCAGTTGGCAGAACATCATCCGGCTTCAACTGGATGTTTGTATCGCAAAAGGCCGGGGCTGTAAAGCCGCGCGGCGGGCGCTCAGCTCACCACAACCAGCCTTCCTTGTCGCGGGACGAGCCGACATGCGCCCGCACGCGCTCCGGCTCGGGGCGCACCGCGCCCAGCACGACCGCCGCCGCCACCCCGGCCACGAACCCGCCGATGTGCGCCCAGAAGGCCACGCCCGCGTTTTGGGCGGTCGCCACGTTGAGCGCCATCAGGCCGTTGACAAACTGGGTGAGGAACCACACGCCCAGGAAGATGAACGCGGGAACGTAGATCACCCACCAGTAGCCGACCAGCACCCGGACCCGGTTGCGCGGGTAGAGCAGCACGTAGCCGCCCATCACGCCGGAGATCGCCCCGCTGGCGCCGACGCTCGGCACGGTCGACTGCGGATCGGTCAGGATGTGCGCGCCGCTGGCGGCCAGCCCCGTCCCCAGGTAGAACAGCAGGAACAGGACGTGGCCGAAGCGCTGCTCGATGTTGTCCCCGAATATCCACAAAAACAGCATGTTCCCGAAGATGTGCGCGAAACCGCCGTGCACGAACATCGACGTGAGCAGGGTGTACAGGTCCTGCCCCCGGTCGATCTCAGCCGGGATCACCCCGTAGGTGAAAATGAAGTCTTGCAGCTCGGGCAGACTCAGACTCGCCTGGTACAGGAAGACGAGCACATTGGCGATCACCAGGCTGACCGTGACGAACGGTACGCCTCTGGCGCCGTGATTGTCGTCGCCTATCGGGAACATGATCGGTCACCTCGCTGTGAATGGAAGAGCGCGCACAACGACCCGGCGCGCGCGGGAAACGGAACGGGCGGCTGAGCCGTGTTCACTAGGTCGCCGCCCGTTTGCGCAGATCGCGAAGCTGGCGGAACAGGTCTTTTTCCTGATCGGTCAGGTCGCGCGGCAGCCTGACCTCGACCGTCACCAACAGGTCGCCGCGCTGGTCGGGCTGGCGCAGCCGGGGCATCCCCAGCCCGCGCAGCCGGAAGACTTTGCCGTTCTGTGTCTCGGGCGGGATCTTGAGATCGACGCTGCGATCGATCGTCGAGACTTTGATCGTCCCGCCGAGCAGCGCCGTGTACAGGTCCAGCGATGCCGTCGTGCGCAGGTCGTCGCCGTCGCGCTGGAAAATGGCGTGCGGCAGCACCTCGACGTTCAGGTACAGGTCGCCGCTTTGCGCGCCGCCGGTCCCGCGGCTCCCCTGGCCGCTGAGCCGCACGCGCGAGCCGGTGCGCACGCCGCGCGGGATCTTCGCCTCGATGGTGCGCCCGTCCTCCCACTGGAGCGCACGAGTCGCCCCGTGAAACGCCTCGTCGAGCGTCACCTGGACGGTGTGCTCCAGGTCGTGCCCGCGCCGGGCGCGCACCTCGACATCCGGGCCGCGCCGCGTGCCAAAGCCTGCCGTGCGGCCCATCCCGCCGAACAGCGTCTCGAAGAAATCCGAAAAGCCGCCCATCCCGCCGCCACCAAACATCTGCTCGAACTCCTCCGGGCCGACGGTGCGGGTGTAGGTGCGCCCGCCGGGCTGGCTCGACCAGCGGCCCCAGTCGAAGTCCTCCGGTCGCCCGCCCTGCTGTGCGAACTGCTGCCACTGCGCGCCGAAGCGGTCGTACTTCTGGCGCTTGTCCGGATCGGACAGCACCTGGTACGCCTCGTTGATCTCCTTGAAGCGCCCTTCGGCGGACGAGTCGCCGGGGTTGGCGTCGGGATGGTAACGCCGGGCCAGCTTACGGTACGCCTTCTTGATCTCGTCCTGGCTGGCGCTTTTGCTCACGCCTAACGTCTGGTAATAGTCCCGATACTCCATAGACGATCCTCAGCTTGCCGCCGCCTCACCGTGCCGGGCGGATCGGTGCAAGCAAGACTCCTTTCCTATTCACGTGTTATTCCGTTCCTATTATAATGTAGATGTATAAGAGGGCGATCAGATCGCCATCAGAATCGCGTCAACTCTCCCGCCAACGGGTGCGGCAGCCGCCCGTAGCGGTTACAATATAATCAGTTGCCAGACCCCCGAAGATCCGTCAGCAGTGCCACTCTCGCGTGAACAAGTTGGCATGGTGAAGGCTTACTGTAAGCTAGCGATGGAGGTTCGATCATGACTGAGGATACGTCACCCCTGGCAGAGATAGCGCGCGACCTCACCTTCCACGGCCTGACGCCCGAACAGCAGCGCATGTGGAAGAAACGGATGCGCGCCGCCCCGGCCTGGTTCGTGGTGCGCAAATCGCTGTGGAAAACCGACCGCTGGCGCGCCGTCGCCGGGCCGTTCCGCAACCAGCACCAGGCCCAACGGCTCGCCCGGCAGCTTTCGATGGAACGGGTGGGCGACACCAGCCAGCGGATGTACCGGACGCAGGTCAAGTCGCTCAGCGAGATCATGCACATGTACAACAACCACGTGGTCCGGCTGGTCGACGACCTGCTCGAGGCCGAACGACACCTGAGCGAGGCATCTTCCGCCCCGCCACCCCCACCGCAGCAGTCCGACCTGCACGTGTAGCTTTTCCAGCGACCGCCCGCGCTCCAGCTTCATCCGGATCGCGGGCGGTCGCGTGTTATGCCACTGCCGGTTGGATGGCGTGCTGAACTGCCGCGACCCGGCTGGCAGGCGCCAGGATGACATCGGTACGCGATGGCAGGGAAGCCCGATAATCGATGCAATTCCCGCTCACATCCATCATGACATAATTATGACTCGCGAGAAACGGGTCCAGCTCACTGACCGAACTTGCCCACACCTCGCACATGAATACGGCCCCGTGACGCATGGCTTCGGTGGCCCCGGCCAGTGCATCGACCTCGCCGCCCTCGACGTCGATCTTGATCAGAATCGATCCCGTCACCGTGCTGTACTGCACCAGATCATCGATGCGCACGAACTCGACGCGAACCGCGCCGTCACTCGCGCTGTCTGCTTCGAGAACCGCCCGGCCATTCGAGCTGAGATTGTCTTGAACCTGGAAGTAACCACACCCGGCTTCGCGTCCCGCCGCCGCTTCGATCAACTCGGCGCAGTCAAACTGGTTGAGCTGGAAGCTGATCCTGATCAGCCGGCATAATGCCGCGTTAGGCTCAACCGTCACCACCGCGAAATCGTCCTGGTGCCGGTTCAACGCACACGCCAGCAGCGAAAAATAACCGAGGTTGGCCCCCACATCGACGAACAGAGCGCACCCCTTCAGCAACCGGCGGAGGATGGCGGCTTCCTGGGGTGAATAGGCGCGTTCGAACACGATGGACGCAGCCGCCTGATCGTACAGCGGCACGCGGATCAGGAACCCGTCGCGCGTTTGGATGGTGTGATCGCGCCGGTGCGTGAAGACCGACCGGTACAACATGCGGTTGATCCGGTTGCGAAGAATGATCGACGGATGCTTCGATCTGACCTGAACGGTTCCCAGCGCAGTGAGCAGATGGTGCACGGGGGAATACAAGCGATATGCTGCCGGCAAGGCTGCCGGGCTCATACTGGCATCGCCGCGCATGCCCGCTGGCGACGAACGATCGACTGGTAACATGGTCCCACCCCTTATCTCAGCCGATAGCGAACACAAATTATTCTGAAGATATCCCGCGAATTGCCGGGTTTGGCCCTCATGTATGATAACTGTTAATTTCAAGTATAGTGCGATAGCGATTCACGTCAACCATACAGAGATACAGGTCCATCCGGTCAGGCACGGTGACCGATCGGCTCGAAGGAATGAGACATCGGCCTGCCTGCCGGAAGGCCACCCGTCTATCCTTAACCGGTACTATCCAGGAGGTTTCTTCATGCGGTACGACGCGATCATCATCGGATCAGGACAGGCCGGCGTTCCGCTGGCGGGTGCATTGGCCGGGCGCGGCTGGCAGGTCGCGCTCGTCGAGCGCGGGGACATCGGCGGCACGTGCGTCAACACCGGCTGCACGCCCACCAAGACGCTCGTCGCCAGCGCGCGGGCGGCCCACCTGGCGCGGCGCGGCGCCGACTTCGGCGTGCAGACCGGCCCGGTGAGCGTGGATTTCGCCCGCGTCATGGCGCGCAAGGACGAGGTCGTGCGCCGCTTCCGGGGCGGGATCGAGAAGCGCCTGCAGGACAACGAGAACGTGACGATCGTCCGCGCCGAGGGGCATTTCGAAGGCCCGCACCGCGTCCGCGCCGGCGATGACGTGCTGGAAGCCGACCGGGTCTACATCAACGCCGGGGCGCGCCCCAACGTGCCGCCCATCCCCGGCCTGGACGACGTGCCGTACCTGACCAATACCAGCATCCTCGACCTGGCGGCGCTGCCCGATCACCTGGTCATCATCGGCGGCGGGTACATCGGGCTGGAATACGCCCAGGCGTTCCGCCGCTTCGGCAGCCAGGTGACCATCGTCGAGCGCGCCGCCCGGATCATGGGACGCGAAGATCGCGACATCGCCGAAGAGGCGCTCACGATTCTGCGCGGCGAGGGCATCCGCGTGCTGCTCGACGCCGAAACCCAGCGCGTCGCGCGCGGCGCGGGCGGGATCGAGATCACCGTGCAGCACGACGGCGCGGGCGAGACGATCGCGGGATCGCACCTGCTGGTCGCGGCGGGGCGGCGGCCCAACTCTGACCGGCTCAACCTGGACGCTGCCGGCATCGCCACCGACGAGCGCGGCTACATCACCGTCGACGATCACCTGCAGACCAACGTGCCGGGCGTCTGGGCGCTGGGCGACGTCAACGGGCGGGGCGCTTTCACGCACACCTCGTACAACGACTTCGAGATCGTGCGCGACAACCTGGACGGCGGGACGCGCGCCGTCTCCGACCGCATCCCGACCTACGCCGTCTACATCGACCCACCGCTGGGGCGCGTGGGCATGAGCGAGCAGCAGGTCCGCGAAGCGGGGCGCAAGGCGCTGGTCGGCGTCAAGCCGATGGCCCACATCTCGCGCGCCATCGAGCGCGACGAAACGGCGGGGTTCATCAAGGTGCTGGTCGATGCCGAAACGAAGCTGTTCCTGGGGGCGGCGGTGTTCGGCATCGGCGGGGACGAGATCGTGCACACCATCACCGACCAGATGGCCGCCCAGGCGCCGTACACCGTCATGCAGAACACGGTCCACATCCATCCCACCGTGGCCGAGTTGATCCCGACGCTGCTGGGCGAGCTCGAACCGCTCGACAGTTGAGCGCTCCATGCAACGTCTGGCGCGCGGTGACATCCAAAAAGGGTAGGACTGCGCGCACCAGGAAGGAATCGCGGATGGGATTGTTGACCTTTGTGATGAACAACAAACTGCTGGCGATCATGCTGGCGGGGGTGGCCGTGTTCGTGGGGCTGCACATCGTGTGGTACATCCACCCCAGCGACATCGAGAGCGTGAACGAGCTGCAAGCCCACGTCCGGCGCGGCGAGCCGACCGTCGTCGAATTCTACACGAACCTTTGAACGATCTGCACCGTTGCGAAACCCATCGTGGATGGGATCGAGGATGATGTCAGCGGGCAGGCGACCGTGCTCCGGCTCGACCTGCTGAGCGACGTGGGACGCGAGGCGGCGAGCCTGTACGGCGTTTCGTCCGTGCCCACCACCCTGCTGTTCGACGGGGCGGGCCGGGTCGTCATGCGCGAGACCGGCTTGCCGGACAGGGGCGCCTTCCGCGCGAAGGTGGCCGAGCTGGCCGGGCGCCCCTGATCGCCAATCCGCGCGGCGCGGCTACGCCTGCCGGAACGGCGCGATGTGCCGGGCAAAGTGCCGTTCGAGCACGGCGATGTAGCGCGCCTCGTGCTGTTCCAGGACGGCGTGCAACTGCCTGCCATAGCGATCCAGCACCGAGCCGTAGGCCACGTGCAGCACCTGCCGCGCGTCGAACTGGTCGAGCAGGTCCGGCAGGTCCGCGTCGGCCACGTCCGCCGGAGACGGGACGTTCTCCTTGCGCGCCGAGACGTGGTACGACGCGCGGTCGTCGTCGTAGCGATTGCGCGAGAAGCCGAGAATCTCGCGGAAGAACGCCGGGTCGACCTCGGCGATCACGCGCAGGGCTTCCAGGTAGCTGGTGCCCGCCGTCTTCAGATGCACCAGCTTCCCGGCGTGACGCACGGCCAGCGGGTACACACTGAACTTGTCCGAGCCGGAGTGCAGGCTGAGCTTGTAGCCGCCGATGTACTGCATCACGGCGACGTGCCGCGCGATGTCCTGGTCCAGCTCGTCCAGGTCGCCGATGAAATCGACGCCCTTCTCGAAACGCCCCACGAAGCGCGGCGCCAGGCTCACCCACTGCACGCCCAGGCGCTGAAGCTCGGTCGCGATGTAGTAGTGCTCGTGGATCGTGGTGGGCGTGTCCGTCTCGTCAACCGACACCTCGAAATCGAACGGGCGGTCGCCCATCAGGCTGCACAGGTGGCGGTACAGCTTGAGCACGTGCGCCAGCGCCGCGCCGTACTTCACCGCCGCGCGCAGCAGCTTGATCTCGTCGAACACCAGCGTGATCCCGTTCAGCGGCACCTCCAGCCCCAGGAAGCGGCCCCGCAGGTCCTCCGGCGAGCTGTCGAGCGCGTCCCACGGCACGGCCTGGATCTTCTCGTCCAGCGTCGCCTTGTTGTCGGTGTCGGCCTCGCCGTCCACGTGATCGCCCGGATCGACGGTGAAGAACGAATAGCCCGCCTCGACGAACGCCGCGATCACGTCCGTTTCCTTGAGGTGGTCGGCGTCCGCGCCCCACGGCTCGCGCCAGCCCGCCTGGAAGGCGCCCCACATCGCGTCGTCGAGCACCTGCTGCGGCGAGCGGCGCGTGCGGACGTTCTCGCGGACGGACTGCTGCGCGAACATCGGCGCGACGCCGGTCCCGCGCGCGGCGGCTGCATGCCCCGGCGTCGCCAGCCCCAGCCGGTCGCCCATCCCGGCCACCGTGCGCAGGCCCAACGGCACCGGGCTCAGCCAGGGCAGCCGCGCCCGCAGCGCCGCCGCGTTGGCTGGCGTGCGCGAGCAGAGCAGCGCGCCGCTGGCCGCGTGGGGCTTGCCCTCGAAGCCCGCCGCGTCCCCCACCACGCCCAGCCATTTCTCGCCCGAAGCCGGGTCGCGGGCCAGGAAATAGGTCAACCCCTCGTGCTCGACGAGCGAGTCCGGATAGACAGCCAGATCACCCAATGCGTTCAGATTCATGGTGTTCCCCAGTCGCTTTCTTATAGATGGTAGGCGCGCTTCGCCAACCCGTAGGCCAGGTCGCCCATCATGGCGGCGGCGCCTTCGCGATCCACGATCCCGCGCAGGACCAGCCCCGCCAGCCAGTTGGCGCTGGCCCGCCGCCACACGTCGTGCCGCGCCGGGATCGACGGGTAGGCGCGCGTGTCGTCGTTGAAGCCCGCCGTGTTGTAAATGCCCGCCGTCTCCACGACCTGGTCGAAGTAGCGCGCCATGCCGTTCAGGCTGTCGTTGAACCACCACGGCGGCCCGATCTTGATGGCAGGATAGTGCCCGGCCAGCGGGGCCAGCTCGCGAGCGTAGGTCGTCTCGTCCAGCGTGAACAGGATCAGCGTCAGGCGCGGGTCGTTTCCGTACGCGTCCAGCAGCGGCAGCAGGGCGCGCGTGAACTCGCCCCGGATCGGGATGTCGGCGCCCTTGTCGCGGCCAAAGCGCTCGAACAGGGCGCGGTTGTGGTTGCGCCACGACCCCACGTGAAGCTGCATCACCAGCCCATCCTCGACGCTCATGCGCGCCATCTCGATCAGCATGTGGCCGGTGAAGCGGGCCGCGTCCTCGGCGGTGGCCTCGCCGCGCAGCGCCCGCCCGAAGATCGCGTCTGCCTCGCGCTCGCCCAGCGGGCCGGTCTGCGCCGTCAGCGCGGCGTGATCGGTGGCGCGCGCGCCCATCGCCTTGAAGAAGGCGCGGCGATCCTCCAGCGCCCGGATGAACGCCGCGTAGCCGGTCACCTCGATCCCGCTGATCGCGCTCAACCGGTCGATGTTGGCGCGCCAGCCTTCGGCGTCCAGGTTGACGACGGCGTCCGGGCGGAAGGTGGGCCGCACGCAGCCCGCCCAGCCCGACTCGCGGATCGCGCGGTGGTGGTCGAGCGGGTCGGTCGCGGCGTCGGTGGTGCACAGCACCTCGATGTTGAACTGCTCGAACAGCCGCCGGGGCCGGAACTCCGGCGCGGCGATTCTGGCCGCGATCTGGTCGTAGATCGCCTGGGCGGTGGCGCCGTCCAGCTTCTCGCGCACGCCGAAGACCTCGTACAGCTCCTGGTTGAGCCAGATGCCGGTCGGCGTGGCGCGGAACAGGTAGAAATGCTCGGCGAACGTCTGCCAGATTTTGCGGTGATCGCGCTCGACCGGCGCGCCGTCCTGGCGCGGGATGCCCAGGTCTTCGAGCGCGACGCCCTGCGAGTACAACATGCGGAAGATGTAGTGATCGGGAATGATCAGCAGGTCCACCGGCGAGCCGAAATCGTAGTCCGGATCGGCGAGCAGGCGCGGATCGACGTGCCCATGCGGGCAGATCAGGGGCAGGCCGGCCACCGGCTCGTACAGCTCGCGGGCCAGCGCCTTCTGGCGGTCGCCGGGGCCGAAGTAACGGTCGGCGGGCAGGGTCAGCGGTGTAGACACAGGTAAGCTCCTTCAAAGCACTCTACGCACAAAAGGTCGTTTTTTGCCTGGTCGCCAGCGCTCGCGGCAGCTAGGCGCCATACGCGCGGTAGCGCTGGACGACCTCGAACATGGCGAAAATGTTGTCGTCCGGCGTGCCCGCGTCCATGTTGATGCAGCAGATACCGGCCCCTTCCAGCGGACCCACCGCCCGCAGCAGGCGCTCGGTATCTTCGGCGATTTCGGCGGGCGTGGCCTGCAGCATCCGGCAGCGCGGCGCGGCACGCGGCGGGGTCCGAACCCCAGCCCACTTCGTAGTAGATCGCGCCCGTTTCGGCATAGACCGGCGCGACGCGGTGCAGGTTGCCCCCGCAGTGGTGAATCCCGAACGGCTGGATGCGGGCGGCCATGCGCTGCTCGACCGGGAGCTGGATGGCGCGGTAGCTCTCCGGCGAGATCATCTGCACCGAGCAGTTGGCGTGCAGGAACATCGCCGGGTCGACGTGGGCTACCATGCGGTTGACCGACACCGAGCAGGTGCCCGTCCGGGCGCGGAACGCCAGCGCCACGTCGACGATCAGCTCGCCGATCAGGTCCAGCAGGCGCGTCACGCGCTCCGGCGCCTGGTAGAAGTCGAGGAACAGGTCCTGCCCGTAGAGGTGATAGGCCGCGTTGAGCAGCCCGTCGGTGTTGGTGTCGCCGACGACGTAGCCGTATTCGGCCTCCAGCGCGTCCATGTCGGCCAGCAGTTCCCGCACCGGCCAGCGCGCTGTGTAATCCGGCTTTTCGAGCGCGGCGATCGCGTCCATCGTCAGGGCGATGGGCCGGGGCTGGGGCGCGGCGTCCGGCGCGAAGAGGATCTCGGCGTCCAGCAGGGCCGGGATGACGAAGCCGCCCGCCACGTAGGGCGAGCCGATGACCGGGCGCGGCTCCGGATCGGGCTCGCCCTGGCCCAGATCGCCGTACCGCTCGTACAGCACGCGGCGCATGGTCACGTCGTCGCGGATGCGCGTCGGCGCGTCGAGGTAAAACGCCTCGTCGAAGGCGATGCCCGCCGTCTGGTGCCACCAGTGCGGGTTGAACACCAGCTCGACGGGCAGAAATTGATCAGCCGTGGTCAGGGGCATTGGCTCGTCCTGTAGTCGTCCGGCTCGCGGCGCTGGCTCGATCTTAGCACCGAAGCGGCGCGCCGGGAAGGCACAAGTCGTTAACGTTCACGTTAGCGCTAACGCCAGCGTATCACAGGCGCATTTCCGGAGTCAAGCCGCCGCTGCTACAATACGCGCACGACCTGCATGCACCCGTGAGGAGTCAACCCATGATCGAGCACCTGCTCCCCGCCCCGCGCCGTATCGACCGCCGCGAAGGCCGCGCCGCCCTGCCCGACCGCGCGCTGATCGTCATTCCCGGCGCGGACCTGTTCTTCGAGGCCCAGATCGCCCAGGCAGCCCTGGCCGAGGGCGCGGGCCGCGACTGGGAGATCGTCGCCGGGAGCGGCTACGCGGACGCCGGGCTGACGCTGCGCCTCGATCCCGCCGCCGGGCGCGCCCAGGGCTACCGGCTCGACATCGCGCCGGACGGCATCACCATCACCGGGACGGACGCGGCGGGCGTCTTCTACGGCGTGGGCACGCTGCGCCAGATCGTCCGGCAGCGCGGCGCGGACCTGCCCGCCCTGGCGATCACCGACTGGCCGGACTACCCCGCGCGCGGCGTGATGCTCGACGTCAGCCGCGACCGCGTGCCCACCCTCGCCACCGTGATGGACCTCGTCGACCGACTGGCCGGGTGGAAGATCAACCAGTTCCAGCTTTACATGGAGCACACCTTCGCCTACCGCGCCCACCCGGACGTGTGGGCCAGCGCCTCGCCCTTCACCGGCGAGGAGATCCTGCAGCTCGACGCCTTCTGCCGCCAGCGGCACGTGACGCTGGTGCCCAACCAAAACAGCCTGGGCCACATGGAGCGCTGGCTCAAGCACGAGCGCTACCTGCCGCTGGCCGAGTGCCCGGACGGGTTCACCGGCTATTACGGCGACTGGCGCCCGGCCTCCACGCTCAACCCGGTCGACCCGGCCAGCCTGGAGCTGATCGCCGGGCTGTACGACGAGCTGCTGCCGCACTTCACCAGCCCGCTGGTCAACGTGGGCGGCGACGAGCCGTGGGAACTGGGCCGGGGCCGCAGCAAGGATCGCGTCGAGGAACACGGCGCGGGGCGCGTCTACCTGGACTACCTGCTGGGGCTGCACGATCTGGTGACCGCGCGGGGCCGCCGGATGCAGTTCTGGGGCGACATCATCATCGATCACCCCGACCTGGTGCCGGAGCTGCCGCGCGACGCAATCGCGATGGAATGGGGCTACGAGGCCGACCATCCCTTCGACGCGCACGGCGCGCTGTTCGCCGGGTCCGGCATCCCGTTTTACGTCTGCCCCGGCACGTCCGGCTGGAACAGCCTGGCCGGGCGCACCGACAACGCCATCGGGAACCTGCTCAACGCGGCGGCGAACGGCCTGAAGCACGGCGCGGTCGGCTTGCTCAACACGGAATGGGGCGACTACGGGCACTGGCAGCCCCAGCCGGTCAACTACCTGGGCTATGCCTACGGCGCGGCGCTGTCGTGGGCGGTCGAGGCCAACCGCGCGCTCGACCTGCCCCGCGTCCTGGACCTGTTCGCGTTCGAGGACGCGGGGGGCGTCATGGGCCGGCTGGCCTACGACCTGGGCAACATCTACCAACTGCCCGGCCTGGCGCGGCACAACGGCCACCGCCTGTTCGACCTGCTGCGCGAAACCCCGGCCAGCATCTGGCCCGCCCCGCCCGATCCGGGCGCGCTGCGGACCGCCCTCGAACAGATCGACGCGATCGTCGCGCCGCTGGACTCGGCGCAGATGGCCCGCCCCGACGCCGATCTGATCCGCGCCGAGTATCGCATGGTCGCGGACCTGCTGCGCCATGCCTGCTGGCGCGGGCTGCAGCTCGCCGGGCAGCCGGTCCGCTCATCGGGCGACCTGCTGGCCGACCTCGAGCGGCTGGCGGCGGTGATGCGCGAGAACTGGCTGGCGCGCTCGCGCCCCGGCGGGCTGGGCGACAGCCTCGCCCGGCTCGACTACCTGCGCAGCATCTACCGCGAGCAGACCGGCTAGCGGCGGATCGCTCCCCGTTCAGGCGGTCCGGCAGGGGCCGCCTGTTTTTCCCTCTTGACATCCCCGGCAGCGCTGTTTAGAATCCCGTATTGAAAAACTTTTTCACTTAGACGAATCGCCGGGGGCGGGTGCGTCCCCGGCCAGGTCATGCTCACAGGAGAAACACCTATGTCGCGCAAGCCATTTTTCACCGGGATCGTCCTCGCCGCGCTGCTCGTCTCGCTGGTGGTGACCGCCGCCGCGCCCGCCCACGCCCAGGACCGGCGGCTGCGCGTCGTCGCCAGCTTCAGCATCCTGGCCGACGTGGCGCGGAACGTCGCCGGGGACGCTGCCGACGTCGCCTCGTTGATGCCGCTGGGCGCCAATCCGCACGCCTTCACGCCGTCCGCCCGCGACGTCGTCGCGCTCAGCGAAGCCGACGTCGTGCTGATCGTCGGCGCGGGCTACGAGGAGGGGTTGATCGACGTGCTGCAAGAGACGGGCGGCGACAACGTCCGCGTCGCGTCAGACTGCGTCCCGATCCGTCCCGTGTCGGGCGGCGAGTCCACTGGCGGCCCCGGCGAGGACCACGCCCACGAAGAAACTGACGCCTGCGAGGCGCATCACGAAGCGGTGTACGGCGCGCTCGGCATCGACGAGGACGAAGGCGACGCGGGCGAATTCCTCGGCGTGCTGGCGGACCTGGCCTGCGGCGGTGAGACTCACGACGACGCGGGCGGTGACGAGCACGCGCACGCCGCCGGAAGCTGCGACCCGCACGTCTGGACCGATCCGGCCAACGCCGGGCTGTGGGCGCTCATGATCCGGGACGTGCTCGCGGAGCTGGACCCGGCCAACGCGGACGTCTACGCGGCCAACGCCGAGGCGTACCTGGGCGAGCTGGCCGCGTTGCACCAGGACATCGGGGCGCTGATCGGCGCGATCCCAGCGGATCGCCGCGCGATCGTGACCAATCACCTGGCGTTCAACTACCTCGCCGGACGCTATGGGCTGGAACTGGTCGGCGTGGTCATCCCCGGCGGCAGCACCACGTCCGAGCCGTCGGTGCAGCAGGTGCTCGGCCTGATCGAAACGGTCCAGGAATACGACGTCCCGGCCATTTTCACCGAGACGACCGTCAGCGAGAGTATTGCCCAGCAGATCGCCGGGGAAACCGGGGCGCAGATCGTCCGGCTCTACACCGGGTCGCTGAGCCAGCCGGGCGACGGCGCGGACACCTACCTGACCTACATGCGCTATAACGCGGGGGCCATCGCCGAGGCGCTGGAGTAAAACCGGCGCGAGTCCCTGCGCGCCGCCGGGAACGCGGTACAATGGGCCGCGTTTTCGAGTCGAGGAGCGTGCAGAGTGGTGCGCATCTGGGCGGACGTGCGCGGCGCGTTCGCCTTTCTGACCGTGTTCCCCATCCCCTGGCCCGGTGGGACCCAGCCGGGCCGCACCTTCGCCTATTACCCGTTGGTCGGGCTGGCGATTGGCGCGGTGGTGGCCGCGCTCGCCGCGCTGGACGGGCTGCCGGATGGCCTGCGGAGCTTCCTGGCCCTGGCCGCGTGGGTGATCCTCACCGGCGGGCTGCACCTGGACGGCTTCGGCGACGCGTGCGACGGCTTGCTGGCGACGGTCGAGCCGCCGCGCCGCCTGGAGATCATGAAAGACCCGCGGGCCGGGTCGTGGGCGGTGATCGGGCTGGTCCTGCTGCTGCTCGGCAAGTGGACCGCGCTGGGCGCCGTCGAGCCGGTGCGCCTGCTGCTGCCGCCGGTGATCGGGCGGTGGGCGATGGTGCTGGCCGTGGCGGGCTTTCCCTACGCCCGCGCGTCCGGCCTGGGATCGTTCTTCCGCGAGGGCTTCGGGCGCGCGCAGGTCGCCGCGGCCAGCGTCACGGCGCTGGTCGTGTGCGCAGCGTTTGGCTTCCCGGTGATGCTGGCCGGGCTGGCGGGCCCGGCGCTAGCGTGGATCGGCGGGGCGTGGGCGGCGCGGCGGCTGGGCGGCGGCCTGACCGGGGACGTCTACGGCGCGCTGTGTGAACTGACGGAGCTGGTATGTCTGATCGCGTTGGTGAATCTGTGAGTAAACAACTGATCCTGCTGCTGGGCGGGGCGCGCAGCGGCAAGAGCGCCTACGCCGAGAACTGGGCCCGGACGCACGGGCGGCGCGTGCTCTACGTGGCGACGGCCCAGGCGCTGGACGATGAGATGCGCGACCGCATCGCGCACCACCGCGCCAGCCGCCCGGCAGCGTGGGGCACGCTCGAAGCGCCGCGCGCCGTGGGCCGCGCCATCCGCGAGCGGGCGGCGGGCGAGTCGTTCGATACGCTGGTGCTCGACTGCGTGACACTGCTGGCGTCGAACGTCCTGCTGGCGCTGCCCGAAGACGCGGACCAGGCCGCGGTCGACGCGGCGCTGCTGGCCGAGATCGACGACCTGCTGGCCGCCTACCGCGCCGGGGACGCGACCTGGCTGGTGGTCAGCAACGAGGTCGGCCTGGGCGTGGTGCCGCCCAGCCGCCTGGGGCGCCTCTACCGCGACGCGTTGGGCCGCGCCAACCAGCGCCTCGCCGCCGCCGCGGATCGCGCCCTGCTGCTGGTGGCCGGCCTGCCCTGGGAGCTCAAGCCGCCGGGCGCGTGAATGAAATTCGCCCGGCTTGTTGCAGCGCGCCGGGCAGTCTGGCATACTCGGACCGGATTTTACGATCGAACAGGATACATGCATGACCCGTGACGACATTTTCCGCCTGACGGCGCTCTCGGCCTGCGCCGGTTGAGCGTCGAAGCTGGCCCCTGAGGCCCTGGCGCAGGTTCTGCGCCCCATTCAGGACATCTTCAACCCGGCGGATCATCCCGACCTGCTGGTCGGCCTCGGCACGCCCGACGACGCCGCCGTCTACCGGCTGGACGACGAGCGCGCGCTGATCGTCACGACGGACTTTTTCACGCCCATCGTCGACGACCCGTACCAGTACGGGGCTATCGCCGCGGCCAACGCCCTCAGCGACGTGTACGCGATGGGCGGGCGCCCGCTGCTGGCGCTGAACATCGCCGCCCTGCCGCCCGATCTGCCGATCGAGATCAGCGTGGCGATCATGCGCGGCGCGGCGGAGAAGACGCGCGAATCCGGCGCGGTGATCGCGGGCGGGCACACCATCCAGGATAAAGAGCCGAAGGTGGGGCTGGCGGTGATCGGGCTGGCGCATCCGGGCCGCCTGATGACCAAAGCGGCGGCGCGCCCCGGCGACGCCCTGATCCTGACCAAGCCGCTCGGCACCGGCTGCATCACCACCGCCGCCAAGCGCGATCTTGCCCCGGCGGAACACGTGGCCGAGGCCGTCGTGTGGATGATGCGCCTCAACCGCGACGCGGCAGAAGCCGCCGGCGAAGCGGGCGCGGCCTGCATCACAGACATCACCGGGTTCGGGTTCCTGGGTCACGCCACCGAGATCGCGGAGGCGAGCGGCGTGACGCTGCGCCTGTCGCTCGGGCAGATCCCGCTGCTGGCGGGCGCGCTTCAGGCCGCCGCGGAATGGATTTTCCCCGGCGGGTCGATCGCCAATTCCGGCACGTATGGCCCCGGCGTGCGGTTCGCGGCAGGGCTGGCCGAGGACCGGCGCATGCTGCTGTTCGACGCGCAAACCAGCGGCGGGCTGCTGGTCGCGCTGGCGCCGGACCGGGTCGAGACGTTCGGCGCGGCGATGGCCGCCCGCGAGGCGGCGTGGTGGCCTGTCGGGACGGTGACCGCGCGCGAGGGCGACACGGCGATCATCGTCGATCCGTGAGGCGCGCCGCTAGCCGACCTCGTCCAGCACGCTGGCGATGAACTGCTCCATCCAGGCCGTGTGATTCCCCTTCCAGTAGATCTGGCCGCAGGACCGGCACCGGCGGAACTCGTCGTAATACTGCGCGGTGCGCGGCGGCAGCTCGTCCGCGATGGCCACCTTGTCGACCGGATCGAGCAGGCCGTTGCAGCGGATGCAGCGCCGGAAGGGCCGCACCTGCCCGGCCAGGTCGTAGCGGCGCAGCACCTCGACCAACTGGGCGCGGGAGTTGGTGGTCCGCAGGCAGTAGCCGTGCACGACCACGCTCCGCTTGAGCAGGCCGCGATCGCGGGTGAGCAGCACGCGCCCCTCCTCGCTGGAGATGCGCGCCAGCTCCGGGTCCGGGTAGTCGTTGCGATAGAGCGCGTCGAAGCCCAGCATCCGCAGGTAGGACGCCAGCCGCCCCAGGTGCGTGTCGAGCACGAAACGCGGCTCGCCGTCCGGCGGATCGGGCCGCACGCGCAGCACCGTCCCCAGGTCGATCGACATGAAGGGGGGATAGACTGCGACCCGGTCGCCGTCCTGCACGAGGTAGGCGAAATCGACCGGCTCGCCGTTGGCGAGGATCAGCTCGATCTCGGTGTGCGGCACGCCCAGCGACTCGATCATGTCCTTGACCGACGCGGGCAGGTCGAACACGTGCCGGAACGAGCGCCCGCGCCGCGCCGGGGGCAGAAAGTCGTTCAGCCCCGCGTAGAACCGGAAGGCGGCCTCCATCGTGCCGCGCCCTCCCCCGCGCTCTACTGGTAACGCAGAATGTCGGAGACGGTCTTGCGCGCCGCCGACACCGACGGCCAGATGCTGGACACCGTCGCGATCACCAGGATGCCGATCAGCCCCAGCGGCAGCATCACCACCGGGTACTCGAACTCGATGAAATCGCCGAACGGCAGGATCTCCGTCAGGCCCCAGGCCAGCAGGTAGCTCAGCGGCACAGCGATCACCCAGGCGATCAGCCCCACCAGCACGCCCTCGACCAGGAACTGCACGATGATCGTCGGCGAGCGCGCGCCCACCGAGCGCATGACGCCGATCTCCTTCTGGCGCTCGAAGACGCTGATCGACAGCGTGGTGATCAGCCCGATCGCGCCGACCGCCGCCATGATCCCCGACGCGACGTTGAGCACGATCCCGATGCTGAGGATGGCCTGCGACGCCTGGTCCGCGATATCGACCATGTTGGTGTACGACGCCGTGATGCCCCGGTCGACCAGCGTCGTGTTGATCTCCTCGATCAGCGCGTCTATGTCGCGCGCGGACGGATCGACCTGGTCGGCCAGGATGAAGAACGCGTTGGGTACCGCCTCGCCGGTCAGGCTCAGGCCCTCCAGGCGGGCCAGGTCTTCCCAGAAGAACACGGCCAGGTCCGGCGGCACCGGCGCCTCGGCCAACTGCGCGGGCGGCGCGAAGATGCCCACCACCGGGACGGTCACCGGGCCATCCGCGCCAGAGAACGTGAGCGCGTCGCCGACGGCATAATCGCCGTTTTCGGCGGCGGCCTGCGTCAGCAGCACGCCCGGCTCGCCCGTTTGAAGCCCCTCGCCCGCGTCCAGCGGCATGAACGCCGCGGCCTGCGCGTCGATGCCCCAGGCGGTGATCTGTCCATCCGGCAGCGTGCCCGTGTAGCCATCGAGCGCCAGCGCGGTGAAATAGCGGTTGGGGACCGGCGCGCCTTTGGTGTAGCCGGTGAATTCGGCCAGCTCGCGCCACGGCATGATGCCCACCGGGAACGGGTAGTTCATGATGCCGATGATCTCCACGTCCAGCGACTTGCCGCCCACGCGAACCGTCACCGTGTCCCCGACGTGCTTCTCGATCTGGTTGGTGATTTCGTTGGTGAGCACGATCCCGCTGCGGGTGGGATCGTCCAGCCAGGCGCGGCCCTCAGAAATCGGCACGTCCTCGTAGCCCTGAGTCGTGTCGATGCCCTGCACCATGATCTGGCTGGTTTCGCTGAGCGGCGCCACGTAGCCTTCCAGGTCGAGCACGGCCATCGAGCCGGGCGCTATCTCGGCCACGCCGGCCACATTCGACGCGATCACGTCCCTGACCGTGTCGTAGTCCTGGCTCTCGGTGGTGGTGAAGATGATCTGGTACTCGAACGCGCTGAGGATGTCGTTGAGCACGACGTTGAGGCGCACGAACACCGCCGACACGCCCATGAACGCGGCCACCGCCAGCGTGAGCGTGGTCACGGTCAGCGCCAGCCGCGCTTTCTTCTGGCTGATGCTGTTGAGCGACTGCTTGATGTTCAGCGGCAGCGGCAGCACCGTGATCAGGCGGTTGAGCAGGCCAAAACGGTAGTTGCCCGCGATGCCCAGATCGGTCATGGCTTCGAGGATCGTCACGCGGGTGCCGGTGTACACCGGGATGATCGACGAGCCAATCGGCACGGCCAGCCCCAGCACCACCCCCAGCCCGATCGCCAGCGGCGACACGGCGAAGCTGTCGATCAGCGTGTTGGCGAAATCGCCCACGATGACGGCCATCTGGTAGCCCAGCGGGATGCCCACCAGCACGCCGGGCACCATGCCCAGCAGCCCGTAGACAACCGCGATCCCGGCGTAGATCACGCCGATCTCGCTGCGCGTCGCGCCCAGCGATTTCATCACGCCGATCTGCCGCCGCTGCTCGACGACCAGGTTGTTGACGACGTTCAGCACCAGGAAGCCGGACACCAGCATCGCCACCACCGCCAGCGCGGTCAGAATCTGGGCGAACTGCTCCGTCGTCCGGATCAGGCTGTTGTCTGCCGGGTCCTCGGCCATGAAGAACACGGCCATATAGGGCGTGTCGTCCGTGATCCAGTCCTGCACGCCCAGCTTGTCGCCGCGCGCCAGCTCGAACTCGGTGAAGCGCAGGCCGAGCGTCGTCAGGCCGGGGATGCCGGTGATGTCCGGCGCATCCTCGGCGGCGGCGTACATGCTCAGCTTGCTGAAGTCGTTGTAGGGATGGAACACGATCCCAGAGAGCGTCCACGTTTCCACTGGCGGCAGCTCGCCCTCCGTCACCTGGCCGAGCAGCCGCAGCTCGATCGTGTCGCCCACGCTCAGGTCGAAGTCCTCGGCCATGCGCTGTTCGACGGCCAGTTGCTGCTGCCCCGGCGCGGGATACGCCCCCTCGACCAGGCGCATCGGCTCCAGCACCTGCTCGCCGAGCGGGGTGGTATACGACAGCAGGCGCGCCTCGCGGAAGCGCTGCTCGCCGCTGAACCGCCAGAAGAAGGGGTTGTTGGCCTCGCCTTCGACCGCGGTGACGCCCTCGAACCGGTCGCGCACGTCCTCCACAAGCGCGGCGTCGTCGGGGACAACACCGTCCTCGCTGGGCGGGATGGTCATGAAAACCTGCATCATCGGCAGGTCGTCTTCCTGAATGTCGCTTTCGAGCTGGCGGACGAGCAAATCGCCCGCCGTGATCAACGTCACCGCGCCCAACACGCCGATGAAGATGCTGATGGCGACCAGGGCCGTGCGGCCTTTGCGCGCCCAGATGTCGCCCAGAATTTTGCGAAACGTCGAACGAGTCATCACCCTATCCTTAACGCGCCACCCCGGCCCGTTCCTTCACCGCGCTGCCGTCCCGCCGGATGAGACTCAGCACCCCGTCGTGCAGTTCGTAAACCGTCGGAACGGTGCGCACGATCTCGCGATCGTACGTCGTCACGACGACCGCCGCGCCCTGCTCGGCCAGGTCCCGGAAGACGTCGAACACGTTCTGCGCGCTCATGCGGTCCAGGTTGGCGGTCGGCTCGTCCCCGATGATCAGCGGCGGGTGATTCGCCAGGGCGCGCGCGATGGCGACCCGCTGCTGCTGCCCGCCGGAGAGCATGTCGGGCGTTTTTTCCGCCTGGTCGAGAATCCCCAGCCGGTCGAGCAGGTCCAGCGCAATCGATCGCCGCTCCGTGGGCGCGTGAACGCGGGCGAAATCCATCGGAAAGATCACGTTGTCCACCACGCTGATCGTGGGCAGCAGTTGGAAGAACTGGAAGACGATCCCGATGTTCCGCGCGCGCCACTTGGTGAGCCGGTTCTGCGGCGTGCGAGTGACGTTCGTATCCCCCACGAACACCTCGCCGCCCGTGGGGTTGTCGATGGCGGTGATCATGTTCAGCAGCGTGGTCTTGCCAATCCCCGACGGGCCGATGATCGCGATGAACTCGCCGGGGTCGATCGCCAGGTCCACGCCGCGCAGCACTTCGAGCGGCTGGTGTGGATTGCCATACGTTTTCGACAGGTCGTGAACGCGCACAAACGGGGCACTCATAATTGTGGTCCTTCAACAGAGATAGAATGTATCAATGCTACCAGGACATCGCGCCCACGACCAGATACAGTTCGGCAGGCGCGATGGTAGAATGGTCACGTTACCTATTCATGGAGCCAGGCTTGACGTATAATGGAGGTGGATTCTGTTCGGACAATGTAGGAACCCGGCAATCGCTTTATAAGAATTGGCTAGCCCCATCCGTAGGAACGACCGTCAAACGCCGTTGTGAGGAAGCACATGGATCACCTTTCGGAGCACACGTACCGGCAGTCGATCCGCCTCGTGCGGGCGCTGCACCAGCTCGGCAAACGGATCGGGCCTGACCGGCTCGATACCAGCCTGGAAAACCTCACCGTCACCCAACTGCGCATTCTGAGCGCCCTCAAAGACCAGCCGGATATGGCCGCCCCGGACCTGGTCGAAGCGCTCGACATGCCCCCGGCCACCGTCACCGAAGCGCTCAAGCCCATGATCCGCGACAGCCTGGTCAGTTTGCGGCCCGACGACGCCGACGCCAACATCCCGCGCTTTTCGTTGGGCGCACAGGGCCAGCGCGCGGCGTATAACGTCGAGGCCCAGCAGATCGTCACCATCGCCGAACTGCTGGGATCGCTCGACAACGAGGAGCAAGGCCGCACCGTCGAGGCGCTCGAACGCCTGCTCGACGCCCGGCCCCCGCAGCCATCCGACGCCTGACCGCCCGCGCGTTCCTGTCCGACCCGGAACGCCTGTGTTCCGCGCGCCTTACGCTCTTTACGTTTTTCACATATACTGGTTATAGACGGCTCAGATACTGGGGAGGCGCAATGGCTACCGAATTCACCGTTCAGATCCAGGACCGCCCAGGCGAGCTGGCAAGGCTGACCGACGCCCTGCGCCAAGGCGGCGTCCACATCCTCGCCCTGCACGCGACCCCCTGCCCGGACCAGGGCATTGTCCAGTTCGTGACCAACAATCCCGACGCCACGGTAGAAGCGCTCAAGACGGTGAATATCGCTTATAACGTGCGCGAGGTCCTGCTGCTGCGCCTGAAAGACGAGCCGGAGGAGCTGGTCCGGCTGGCGACAGCCATCGCCGAGCAGGGCATCAACATCAACGCGCTGTACGTCACCAACCAGGGGCAGGTCGTGCTCGACACCGACAACCTGTCGAGCGCGCAGCGGATCGCGATGAGCCTGGGCGTGACCTAGCCGCGCTCATTCCTGCTTGAGCGCGGTCACCGGGGGCAGGTGCGCGGCGCGCAGCGCCGGGTAGAACCCCGCGCCCACCCCGACCAGCGTCGCCAGCACCACGGCCAGCACCGTCAGCTCCGCCGGGATGACGATCAGGCTGCCGCCGATCTGCGAGGTATCGAACGGCAGGAAGATCAGCGCCGGGCTGTCGCCCTGGGGCGCGTTTTGCACCGCCTGGTTGATCACGTTTTGCAGGAACAGCGACAGCCCGACTCCCGCCAGGCCGCCCGCCAGCCCCACCAGCCCGGCCTCGATCAGGAAGACGGTCAGCACGTCGCGGTCGGTCGCGCCGATGGCCTTCATCAGCCCGATCTCCTTGGTGCGCTCCAGGATCGCCATGGTCATCGTGTTCGCCACGCCGAAGGCCGCCACCAGCAGCGCCACCGCGCCCACCCCGCCGAGCATCACGCGCATGGTGGCGAAGAAGTTGTTGAGCGCGTTCAGGTAGTCGCCGATGCCGCCCGTCGCGTAGCCCAGGTCGCGGATCGCCTCGGACACGTCCTGGCTGGTTTCGCGGCTGGTAGCGCGCACGACCACCCGGTCGTAGACGAACGTCTCCGGGTCCGCCTCCTGGCCGGTGATCCACTCGTTCCACGCCATCACATCGCGCACCGGCATCAGGATCGCGTAGTCGAAGCTCGTCCCCTCGCGGAAGGTGCCGGTGAGCTCCAGCTCGACTTTGCGCTCGCTGGGCGTGGGGCTGTTGTACTGGAAGAGGCGCACCTCGAACGGCGTGTTCATCAGGTCCACCTGGACCGGCTCCCACTCTTCGGACGAGGGGTCGAAGAAGTTGTCGCCCACACGCGGCCCCAGCAGCCCCTGGCCCGGCCCCAGCGACAACGTCCCCTCGGTGAGCTCCAGCCCCAGGTACGGCAGCAGCGCCGGATCGATGCCCATGATGTTCCCCCAGCCCGTGTAGTCCCCCGCCAGCAGCTCGCCGCCCTGCAGGTTGACCATCGGGATGACCACCTCCACGCCCGGCACCTGCCAGAACTGGCGCACCGCCTCCACCGTCAACTGGGGCAGGTTTTCGTTCATCTCGCGCCCCCAGTTCGGGTAGACGTCGATCTCGGTCAGCGAGGCGTTCTCGCCGATGCTCTTCTCGGCGGACCGCTGCAGGCCGAAGGTCAGCGCGATCAGCAGGACCACGGCGGCAGTGCCCACCAGGACACCGCCCGCCGTCATGATCAACCGTCCGCGCGCGCGGGCCAGGTTGCCCAGCGCCAGGGGCAGCAGCTCGCCGATCATCTCAGCTCCCCAGGCCCAACAGCCCGCGCAGGAAGCGCCCAACCAGGTCGTCACCGCCGCCCGTCTCCTGCGGCTCCGGCGTGACCGGCGGCTGGGGCATCATGTCCTCCGGCGGGGCCTGCGGGGCCATCGCCTCGGTTTCGTAGGTCCGCACGATCTCGCGCTCCTGGTTGAGGTCGTCCATGTAGCGCAGCGTCACCGTCACGCTGACCGGCCCTTCTTCCACCGGCATGACGAGCGCATTGAACGTCGTATCTTCGCCCGCCTTGACCGGGGAGAGCGGCGCGTCCGCGCCTTCGAGCACCTCGACGTTCTCGCCCGCTGTCGAGGCCCCGGTCAGGGTCACCGCGGCGGCGCCGTTGTTGGCGATCTCCAGCGCCAGCGGGAACGGCTCGCCCACGTTGACCATCTCCGGGACCATGCCCTGCAGCGTGATCTGGAGGCGCGGCGGCGCGACGACGACCATGCTGGCACCGAGCGTTTCCTGGGCCGTCGAGCCGTCCGAGCGGGTATAGCGCAGCGTGATCGGCAGGTTGTAGATCCCGCTCTTGACCGAGCCATCGACGATGAACGCCTGCTTGAGCGAGGCTTTGCCGCCGTTGGCCTCGACGTCGCCCACGTAGATCGACCCGCCCGCGCCCAACGGCGCGAACGTCGTGCTGGGCGTGGTGCTGGTCTGCTGGCCGCCGCCGGAGTCGCCGCCGGGCGTATCGCCGCCCGGCGCGCCGCTCGATTCGACCGTGCCGAACGTCACCAGCATGTCGGACGCCTTGCCGTCGCCCACGTTCTCCAGCCACACGCGCAGCGTGAAGCGGTCGCCGGGCTGTAGCTCGTCCTGGCCGGTGGTATACGATTTGAGCAGCATCAGCGGCGCGGTCTCTTCGACCTTCGCCACGTCCACCGTGACGCTGGTCGCGACTTCTTGCGGCTCGCCGTCCTGCAGGTAGGTGATCGTCACCGGCTGGGCCTGGGGGCCCGGCTCGGCGCCGGACCTGACCACCAGATCGATGTCGACTGCCGCGCTGGTGCCGGGCGCGATATCGCCCAGCGGCAGGCTGTCGCCCTGGGGGCCGGCCAACAGCACGCTTTCCGCCCCGGTGACGCGCAGCAGGACGTTCGTCGCCGTCTGGTTGCCGCTGTTGGTGACGATGCCCGTCAGGCGCACCCGGCTGCCCGGCTCGACCGGGTTCGGCGCGAAGGCATACCCGGCCAGCGTCACCTGCGAGACTTCCTCGGCCTTGACGACGGTCGCGCTCAGCGTGGCCTTGCTGGTGTACGAGTTGGCCTCGAAGTCGTGATAGGTCATCGTGATCGGGATGCTGACCGGCCCTTCGGGCGCGTCCATGCTCGCCACGGCACGCAGCGTCACGGTGTGGCGGGCGCCCAGCACCAGGTCGGGCAGCACGGCGCTGGCCTGCCCGCCCGCCGGGACGAACTGGCCGCCCTCGTCCAGCGCGACGGCGCCGCCCAACGCGGAGCGCGTGCCCTGGTTGACGATCTCGAAGGTGAGCGCCACCGTCCCACCGGGCGCGATCGACGCCGGGCTGGCCGAGAAGTTGCGCACCACCAGCGACGGCTCGCCGGGATACGGCGTGGGCGGCAGCGGTGTCGGGGGGATGTCCGTCGGCGGCGGGGCCTGCGTCGGGGGCGGGGCATCCGTGGGCGGCGGTGGCGTCGCGGTCGGCGCGACGACGTTCAGGCGCTGCGACGCGCCCGCCGTGCCGCGGACCGGGTCGGTCACCTCGACGGCGTACTGGCCTGGTGCCAGCGACGCGGGCAGGCTCGCCATCAGCGCGCCGCTGCTCACGAACGTGGTCTGCATCAGGCCGACGCCGACCAGCCGCACGACGGTCGTCTCGGCGAAATCGCTCCCGAACACCGACAGGACCGCCTGCTGCCCCGCCGTCACGCGGGCCGGCTCGATGCTGCTGACCGCCAGGGACGGCGCCGGGGTATCGGTCGGTACGTCGGTGGCCTGGGCCACCACGGCCAGTGGCGCGGGCGCATTGGCGTTGCCGCCCTGGGGATCGCTGACCCGCACGGTATACTGCCCCACCGGCAGGCTCGCCGGGATCGCCGCGCGCAGCGTGGACGCGTTGACCACTGTCGTCGGCAGCGGGCCGTACCCGTTGAGCTGGACGGTGGTCGCCGCCGTGAAATTGCTGCCCTGCACGGTGATCTCCGCGGCCTGCCCGGTCGTCACCTGGGCCGGATCGATGCCGGTGACGGTGATGGGCGGCACCTGGTTTGGCTCGCTCGGCGGCGGGGCCGGATCGGGCTTGCCGGGCGTCGGCGATGCCGGGGACTCGTCTTGGGCCAGGGCCGGCAGGCCCATCGCGCCCGCCAGCGCAAGGCCGATCACCAGGACGGTGATCGTTACACCCAACGAGGCTGATTTACGCTGCATCCGTCTTCTCCTTCGGCGCCACGAGCTTATCCTCGACGATGCGCCCGTCCATCAACTGAATCATCCGGTCGGCATACTGCGCCACGCCCAGGTCGTGCGTCACCACGACGACCGTCTTGCCCTGGCGGGTGCACAACGCGCGCAGCATCTGCATCACGGTCTGGCCGGTCCGGCTGTCCAGCGCGCCGGTCGGCTCGTCGGCCATGATGACCGGCGGGTTGTTGAACAGCGCCCGCGCGATGGCGACGCGCTGCTGCTGGCCGCCCGAGAGCTGAGGCGGCTTGTGATCGATGCGCGGGGCCATCCCCAGCGCGTTGAGCAGGGCCAGCGCCCGCCGCTCGCGGACGTCGCGCGGCATGGCGGCGAACACACCCGGCAGCGCCACGTTTTCGAGCGCGGTCATGGTCGGGACCAGGTGAAACGCCTGGAAGATGAAGCCGACCGTCTCGCGCCGGAAACGCGCCAGCCCGTCGCTGGCCATGCCGTCCAGCCGGGCGCCGCCCACCAGGATCTCGCCGCCGCTGGCGTGGTCCAGCCCGCCCAGCAGGTAGAGCAGCGTGCTCTTGCCCGAGCCGCTCGGCCCCATGATCGCGACGAACTGGCCGGGCGGGATGCGCAGCGACACCCCATCGAGCGCATGGACGACCTGGTCGCCCAGGTGAAAAACCTTCGACACCGACTGCGCGATGATCATATCGCGGTGGTTGTTGTGGCTGTTGTTGGCCGCGCGCTCGCTCACCGGGCCCTCCCCGGCGCGATCTGGATCGCGTCTGTCGCGAGCCTTTCCGGCGCAGGCTCCGACGACGCGCCGGACTCCTCGGCGGGCGGCACGTCACCGGGCATCCCCTCGCCGGGCAGCACCTCGATGCCGGACTCCGCGCCGCCGGGAACGATCTCGCCGGACTCGTCCACAGGCGGCACGTCACCGGGCATCCCCTCGATGCCGGATTCGTCCATGCCGGGGAACTCCGCGCCGGGCGGGAACTCGCCGGGGGGCATCTCGCCGGGCATCATGTCCGGCCCGATGATCCCGCCGGGCTCGCCGGAAGCCGCCTCGTCTTCCGGCGCGGTGATCGTCCCCGCGGCGACCGGGATCGCGACGATCAGCGCCACCAGCGCCAGCACAGTCAGCGTCACTGCCAGCCACGGGCCGCGCAGCGTCTGCCGCCCGCCCACGTACACCAGCGCCAGCGCCCACACCGAGAACAGCGTCAGGCGGCTGGCAAACGACAGGACCAGCGCCTGCTGGGACTCAGCCAGATCGGCATACGCGTCCCATTCAGACAGCAGGCCCGCCATGCCCGGCTCGCCGGACGTCCCGCCCGCGAAAAAGTACACCAACTGGAGCGCCGCCATCAAGCCGAGCGGCACGCTGGCCCACACGGCGATCTGGACATTGTGGCCCCACTGCGGCGGGATGCCGCGCAGCAGCGATACCACCGCCAGCAGCACGATGGCGATGAGCCACACCGCGACGATGTTGCTGGCCGCGATCAGCGCGGTCGTCCAGTCGTCCGATGGACTGGATTCCCCCTCGCCACCGCCCGCGCCAGGACCCACCGGCCCCTCGACCGGGCCGCCCTCGACCGGACCGAAGCCCCCCCCGGAAACAGCCACGCCGCCGGAGACGTCACCCTCGAACGGATCGCCCGGCACCGGGCGGAAGCCGCCCTCTGTGGATTGCCCCTCGTTGGGGGCCGGCGCGTGCGAGTCCGCCTGCACGGCGCTGAAGCCCACCAGGACCAGGATCAGCAGCGCGGCCCAGACCCACTGGCGGGAGTCCGGCAGCGTGGGCAGCGTCCGGAAAAATCGCCCCGGCTGGAGCAGCACCATCCCGATCTGGCTCCACAGGCTGCGGGGCCGCGAGTTGGGCAGCAGGCCGTATTCCGGCGGCGGTTGGGCCACGGGGAAATCGCTCGAAGTCGGTTTCGCATGCGTCATAGGGCGTCATCCTATTCCGATGGATAGCTGAGTACGCGAGGCGCGATCGCGGTCTATGATGTCGCAATCTCGAAGTTTCGACAACGCATCTCATTATACTGGCGTTTCAGGCGAGGTTGTCAGCGCCAAACCTACGCTTGCTCAACACCTGCGCTACTGTGGGGCCTTTTTTATGGATTTTTTGCAGGGTAAAAGCAAGAACTAACATAAAATGAATGCAGATACTTATCTTTGGTGGGGTGGAACCATGCACAGCCAACATGTACCGACGCGTGCCAAACTGGCAATTTTGGCGTGTTTCAGCGCGTGTGTCGCGCTTTTTGGGTTGGGGGGATCGCCGGCTTCTCCGGCGCCCGCATTCGCCGCCGGCGGCACCGTCACCGTCTGCGACTACGCCACGTTCGAGGCCCAGCTCACCGCCGCCCCCGCGGGCGGGACAATCGCGTTCGCCTGTGACGGGACGATCACCTTGCCCGGCAGCGCGATCGCCATCGCGGCCAACACCACCCTGGACGCCAGCGGCCACAGCGTCACGTTCGACGCGGGGGGCGCCAGCGGCGTCTTCACCGTCGATCCCGGCGTGCAGCTCACCCTGGTCAACCTGACCGTCACCGGCGGCAGCGCGGCGGACGGCGGCGGGATCGCCAACAACGGCGGGACCGTCGCGCTCAACCGGACGACGCTCACCGGCAACGCGGCCACGGCCAGCGGCGGCGCGATTTACAACGACGGCGGGGCGGTGACCCTCACCAACAGCACGCTCTCCGGCAACAGCGCGGCCAGCGGCGGCGCAATTTACAGCGACGGCGGGACCATCACACTCAACAACAGCACCGTCGCCAGCAACAGCGGCGGCGGCCTGGACGGGACCGGCTTCGCGCTCGGCAACACGATCGTCGCCAACAACGGCGGCGGCAACTGCGCGGCGCCCGCCACGGACCAGGGCAGCAATCTGCAATATCCGGGCACGACCTGCGGCGGCGGGATCGCGTCCGCCGACCCGCTGCTCGGCGCGCTGGCGCTCAACGCGCCCGGCTTCACCCAGACGCACGCGATCGCGTTCGACAGCCCGGCGCGCGACGCGGGCAATAACGCCACCTGCGCGAGCGTGGACCAGCGCGGCGTGACGCGGCCCCAGCCCACCGGCGGGACGTGCGACATCGGCGCCTACGAGGCCCAGGTCCCGGCCCTCACCAAAGCGTACACCGCGTCCAGCATTCCCCTGGACGCGACGACGACCCTGACCTTCACGCTGACCAGCGGCGCGGGCTACCCGGCGTTCGCGGGCACGTTGAGCTTCACCGACACGCTCGACCCCGCGCTGAGCGTCTCGCCCGGCGCATCGGACTGCGGCGGCTCGCTGAGCGCGACCGGCAACACCGTCACCCTCACCGGCGGCAGCCTGGGCGCCGGGCCGGCCACCTGCACGATCAGCGTGACGGTCGATCCTGGCAGCGTGGGCACCTTCACCAACACCGGCGCGAATCTCAGCGGCGTGAGCAACCTGATCGTGAGCGGCGTCGACGCGACGCTGACGGTCACCGCCGCCGCCACGACCACCGCCGTCACCACCGCGCCCAACCCGTCGGCGTTCGGGGAAACGGTGACCATCACCGCGACCGTCACCGCCGGCGCGGGCACGCCCACCGGAACGGTCGAGTTCTTCGACGGCGCTGCCTCGCTCGGCACCGACGCCCTCGACGGCAGCGGGCAGGCGTCCATCACCACCGATACCCTCAGCGCCGGGTCGCACACCATCACCGCCCAATACCTGGGCGGCGGGGCGTTCGCGGGCAGCACCTCGCCC
>JAHDLB010000058.1 GCA_018432315.1 Anaerolineae bacterium | reverse complement strand
GGCGAAGCGGTCCTCACCGGCGCGGACCAGCAGGTACTGGTCGAGGTTGATGTACGGGTCGCTGAAGTCGACGACTTCCATGCGCTCGGGGTAGATGCTGATGCCGGTCATGCCCATGTCGAACTGGGCTTCGCCCACCGAAGAGATCATGACTTCCCAACTGGTCGTCTCATAGACCGGTGTGCAGTTGATCCGCCCACACAACTCCTCGACCATGTCGTATTCGTAGCCCATGATCTCGCCGGTGCTGGGGTTTTCGAACTGGAAGGGTGTGTACAGGTTCTCGACCGCGATCACGATCTCCTCGCCGCCCAGGTCCGGCAGGTCCGGGTAGACGGGGCCCGCAGCCGAAGCTGGCGCGAGGCTGATCGCCAGCAGGGTAATCAGAATGAAAACAACTGTTGTTTTGTTCCTCAACATGGTGACTGTCTCCTCTAATCCGCAGCAAAATGCACCACAAGTTTAGTGTTCAACGGGCTGTTGCGCAACCGATTGACAGGATATGACTCGAATTGGGCGGAGCCGGACGCGTTTGTGCTGCCGCAAACCCATAACCATCAAACATTATTGAATTAGTACGAGTAGACTATAACAATTATAGTTCATTGTGCTATCCCGTATAGTATAACTGGCTTAAGCAACAGGAAGAACGTCACCGCTCTACATGACTTCTTGCACTGTGGATTTGGAGGTCAAAGCTTTACGATCTGGGCAGAATTCAATTGTGAAGGATCTCACAAATGATAGATGCGGTACTTGTGGCCGGGACTGTACTGTGTGCGGTCCGGGCTATTCGTGCAACTCAATTGTTGTCGTCGGCGCTGTGGCTCGCCGGGGTGAGCGCGCTGGTCTCGATCCTGCTCTACCGCCTCGGCGCCCACCAGATCGCGGTCATCGAGCTGAGCGTCGGCGCGGGGCTGGTGACGGTCTTGTTCGTGTTCGCCATCAGTATCGCCGGGGACGACGGCCTGACCGAGCGCGAATTCCTGCCGAACTGGCTGGCGTTGGGCCTCATCGCCCTGTTCGCCGGGCTGTTAGGGTGGATGATCCTGCCGCTGGAGGAAACCGGCGTCGCGGCAGCCGAGGCGACCTTCGAGTCCGTGCTGTGGAGCGACCGCGCCCTGGATGTGCTGGTGCAGATCGTGCTGATTTTCAGCGGGGTGCTGTGCCTGGTGACGCTGCTCAAGGAGCGACACACGAGCGCGCAGCGGCAGGCGCTGGCAGGCAAAGAGGAACGCGAGCGCCCGTCCGCTGCCGCCAGCGGCAACGGTCACCGGCCCGGGGCCGCCGTGGTCGATCCAGCCCCGGCTGAAGTGGAGGAGATACACGCGTGAGTGCGTTGAATTGGGTCACCCTCGGCGTTCTGGGTTTGCTGGGCGCGGGTCTGTACGGCCTGCTGATCACGCGCAACCTGATCAAGGTTGTGATCGCGCTGCAAATCCTGGTGAAAGGGGCCTTGCTGGCGCTGGTCGCCGCGGGGCAGGCGAGCGGGCAGATCAACCTGGGACAAAGCCTGGCCGTGACCGTGATCGTCGCGGATACGGTCGTGGCGGTGGTGGGGTTGGCGCTGGCCGTTCAGGTCAAGCGGTTGGTGGGCACGCTGGACGTCAAAGCGCTGTCCAACCTGCGAGGGTAAATCATGGCGGATGTGTTGATTATTATGACGATGGGACTGCCCTGGCTGGGCGCGCTGGCCGTCTGGCTGACCGGCGACCGGCGCCCGCAGGTGCAGCACCGGCTGGCTGTCGGGTTCGCGCTGGCGGCGGCGCTGGCCGCCCTGCTGCTGATCGGCTCGACGTCGAGCGCGGTCGAGCTGCGGATTGCGGTCGGCGGCGCGTTCGGCGATTTCACCTTCGTGCCGGACGGCCTGGGCGTCTTCCTGGCGGCGGTGGCGACGGTTGTCGGCGGTCTGGCCGTGATTTTCTCGGTGGACTACATGCATGGCGAGGCGCAGTTGGGCCGCTACTACACGCTGGTGCTGTTGTTCATCGGCGCGATGGCCGGGCTGGCGCTCAGCGGCAGCCTGTTGCTGCTGTTCATCTTCTGGGAGATCACGGCGCTGTGCTCGTATGCCCTGATCTCATTCTATAACGACGATCCCAAGGCCGTCGCGGGCGGCATCAAGGCACTGATCATCACCCAGGTCGGCGGCGTGGGGATGCTGGCCGGGGCGCTGGTGGCCTACGTCTACCTGGGCGACTACCAGATCAGCACGCTGCTGAGCCGTCACCAGGAACTGCCGTCGGGCGTGCTGGCCGTGCTGGCGTTCGGGTTCCTGGCGGCTGCGGCGGCCAAGTCCGCCCAGGTGCCGTTTCACACCTGGCTGCCGGGCGCGATGGAAGCGCCCACGCCGGTCAGCGCGCTGATCCACGCCGCGACGATGGTCAACGCGGGCGTGTATCTGCTGGCGCGGTTCTACCCGGTGTTCGAGGGGGTCTCCGGCTGGACGACCGCCGTGGTCGTGGTCGGGGTGGTGTCGGCCCTGCTGGCCGCGCTGATGGCCCTGTTTGCCACCGATCTGAAGGCCGCGCTGGCCTATTCGACGATCAGCCAGTTGGGCTACATGGTGTACGCGGTGGGCGTGGGCGCGGTCTTCGCCAGCCAGTTCCACCTGCTGAGCCACGCGGTGTTCAAAGCGTTGTTGTTCCTGAGCGCGGGCGCGGTGATCCACGCGGTGGGCACGCGCGACATGCGCCAGATGGGCGGCCTGGGGCGGCAGATGCCGTTCAACCGGGCGGTGTTCATCGTCGGGGCGCTGGCGCTGGCGGGCCTGCCGGTACTCAACGGGTTCTGGAGCAAAGAGCTGATCCTGGAGCACGGCCTGCACGACGGTCCCGCCTGGGCGTATGGCGGCATGCTGGCCGGGGCAGGGCTCACCGCGCTGTACACCTTCCGCATGGTGTGGCTGGTGTTCTTCGGCAAATCGCGGCGCCGCGATCACGTTCACGACGCCGGGCTGATGATGCGCGTGGCGACGGGCGCGCTGGCCGTGGGCACGGCGACGACGTGGCTGTTGGTGGGTGCGTTCGGCGACCTGCTCGAAGACAGTCTGCCGTTCCACAGCCTGCACGTCGAGCCGGCGGGGGCGCTGCTGGAGGAGATCGTCACCGCCCCGGCGACGCTGGTCGCGCTGCTCGTGGTGGCGCTCGGCCTGCTGGCGTGGTGGTTCCGCGACCGGCTGGCCTGGATCGGCGAGGCGGTCCCCCAGGTGGGGCAGGCCGCCGCCGCGGATTTCGGATTCAATTGGCTCAATCGCCAGATCGTCGATGGCACCGCGCGAACCGCTGAGGCGCTGCGGACCACGCAGACCGGTTACCTGAACTGGAACGTGCTGGGGATCGTGGCCGGGTTCGTCGTCGTGCTGGTCGTGCTGGCGGTGGGATGAGAGATATGACTGCATTCACCTGGATGATCGTTTTGCCCCTGGTCGCGTCGCCGCTGGTATACCTGGCGGGACGCTTGCTCAAACGCGGCGAGCAGACCGTGCGCTGGCTGGCGCTGGCGGCGCTGGTCGTGACGTGGGTGCCGTTCGCGTTCGCGGCGTTCGATCTGGACGCGAACGGGCCGGAGGCGGTGACGCTGGGCACGGTCGCGCTGCGCCTGGACGCGCTGGGCCTGCTGCTGGCGGCGCTGTCGCTGGCGCTGGGCACGCTGGTCGTGCTGTATTCGGGGCCGTACCTGGCCGCCGAGTCCGACCAGGAGAAGCACTACGCGTCGCTGCTCGCCATGATCGGCGTGATGATCGGCCTGGGCTGCGCGGCGGACCTGTTCAACTTGTGGATATGGTTCGAGGCGATGGCCGTCGCGTCGTTCCTGCTGGTCGTATTCCACCACGAGCAGCCCACCTCGCTGGAAGCCGCCGTCAAATACGTGGTGCAGAGCGCCGCCGGCTCGGTGATGGTGCTGCTCGGCATCGCGCTGGTGCTGTCGCAAACCGGCACGCTCGACCTGGCCGCCATTCGCGAAGCCGCTCCGGACTCGCGGATGATGCTGGCGGCGGGCGCCTTGTTCGTGATCGGGTTCGGCGTCAAAGTGGCGTTGGTGCCCCTGCACACGTGGCTGCCCGATGCCCATTCCCAGGCACCGAGCGGGATCAGCGCGATGCTGTCCGGCGTGGTAATCGAGGCCGGGCTGGTCGCGCTGCTGCGGGCGCTGGGCGCGCTGGCGGGCGTGTCGGCGTCGTGGGGCGAGCTGTTGATGGCCTTCGGCGCGCTCAACATGCTGGCCGGGAACCTGATGGCGCTGCGCCAGACGCAGGTCAAGCGGTTGCTAGCCTATTCGAGCCTGAGCCACGTCGGCTACATGCTGCTCGGCCTGGGCATCGCGCTGTACGCGAAGGAGTCCGCGGGCGCCCAGGGCAGCCTGTTTCACATGCTCAACCACGGCCTGATGAAGGGCCTCGCCTTTCTGGCAGCGGGCGCGCTGCTGTACGCGCTGCACACCGCGACCGGCGATCACCGCCCGCTGACCGTCGCGGACCTGGACGGCGCGGCGAGCCGCTACCCGCTGACGGCGCTGGGCCTCAGCCTGGCAGTATTGGGCCTCGGCGGGCTGCCGCCGCTGGCCGGGTTCATGTCCAAGTGGCAGATTTTCATGGCCGGGTTCGAGACGCGCAACGGCTGGATCGAGGCGCTGGTCGTGTTTGCCGCGCTCAACAGCGTGCTCTCGCTGGCCTATTACGCGCCGCTGGTGAATGCGGTGTACCGCCAAAAACCGTCGGCGGCGGTCCGGGAGGGCCAGCCGCTGCCCGCGCTGATGACGGTGCCGGTGGTGGCGCTGAGCCTCGCGGTGATCGTCGTGGGCGTGTGGCCGGGTCTGCTGCGGTGGCTGTCCGGCCCGGCAGGCGATGCCCTGCTGGCGACCTTTGGAATGGGTTAGGGGGTTGTGATGGAATCGATTCTGCTCGCGCCGCCGGTGGCATTCGTGGTGTATCTGGCGCTGGTGGCGCTGCTCTCCGGCTTTGGCCGGATGCTGGCGGGCGAAGTAAGGGCTTCGGCGGCCAAGACGAGCACGTATGCCAGCGGCGAAGCGCCGCCGACGCGCCCGGCGGTCCCCGGCTACCGGCCATTCTTCCTGATCGCGCTGTTCTTTGCCGTGCTGCACCTCGGCGTGTTGGTGTTGGGCACGGGCGATCTGTCGGGGATGTCCGGCGTGTATCTGGTGGGCCTGATGGTCGCGCTGCTGGCGCTGATCCTCGGCTGAAACTCTCGTTCGGTTGGTTAGCGGCGATAAGGACGTGGTGATGAATAACCCTCTGGAACATACCTGGCAGTCCGTCATGGACCAGCTCAAGACGTGGGCGCGGATCAATTCACCGTGGGCTATCCACTTCAACAGCGGCTCGTGTAACGGCTGTGACATCGAGATTCTGGCGACGCTGACCCCGCGCTATGACATGGAGCGCTTCGGCGTCAAGCTCCAGGGCAGCCCGCGCCACGCCGACATTCTGATCTGCACCGGCCCGGTCACGCGGCAGGCGCGCGAGCGCTTGATCCGCATCTACGAGCAAATGCCGGAGCCGAAATTCGTGGTGGCCGTTGGCTCGTGCGCGCTGACCGGCGGGGCGTTCCAGGGCTGCTACAACGTGATGGGCGGCATCGACCAGGTGATCCCGGTGGATGCCTACATCCCCGGCTGCCCGCCCCGCCCGGAGGCGATCATCGATGGGCTGGTCAAGCTGCTCGGCAGCCTGAAAGCCGACGGCGCCCCGGAGCGGGCGAGCGAGCCGCCGCTGGCGGCCAGCGTTCTGGAGCCGTCCTCGTGACCGGGGGCAGGGGATGCCATCATGACGATTGAAGCTGCGACTCCGTTGTTGACCACCTGGGCCACCGATACCGCCCAGCCCGAACCGGGGCGCCTGGATGCGGTCGTGCCGCGCGAGAATCTGCTGGCGGCGGTGCAGTCGCTGATCGATGCGCGCTGGGGCTACCTGGCGGCAATCACCGGGCTGGACCAGGGTGTAGAGGCGGGCATGTTCGAGGTGCTGTATCACTTCTGCTCCGAAGCGGTGGTGGTGACGCTGCGCGTCCCGGTGCCGCGCGACGATGCGCGTGTGCCCAGCGTGTACGCGATCATCCCGTCGGTGAGCTTCTACGAGCGCGAGCTGATGGAGATGTTCGGGATCGAGGTCGAGGGCACGCCCAACAGCGACCGCCTGTTTCTGCCCGACGACTGGCCCGCCGGGGTATACCCGCTGCGCAAGGATTTCGAGATGAAAGATGCAGGTGCCGATCATGCCAGCTAAGGGCGAGAAGTTCATCATTCCAATCGGGCCGCAGCACCCCGCGCTGAAAGAGCCGGGACACTTCGAGTTCTCGGTCGATGGCGAGGTGGTGACCGGCGCATCGCTCCGGCTGGGCTACGTGCACCGCGGCATCGAAAAAGGCACCGAGGGCCGCAACTGGGTCCAGACGCTGTACCTGCTGGAACGCATCTGCGGGATCTGCTCGCACGTCCACGCGACGGCGTACTGCCTGGGCGTCGAGCGGCTGGCCGGGGTCGAGGCGCCGCCGCGCGCCCAGGCGATCCGCTCGCTGGTTGCCGAGCTGGAGCGCATTCACAGCCATTTGCTGTGGCTGGGCGTGGCCGCGCACGAGGCCGGGTTCGATATGCTGTTCATGCATAGCTGGCGCGACCGCGAAATCGTGATGAACCTGCTGGAAGGTCTCACCGGCAACCGCGTCAACTACTCGGCGAACGTGTTGGGCGGCGTGAAATGCGACATCGACGCCCGGCAGACCGACGCGATCCTCGCCGGGCTGGAACACCTGGAAGACCGCACCCGTCACTACCTGACCGTGGTCACGAGCGATGTGATGTTCCTGCGCCGCACGCGCGGGATCGGCGTGATGACGAAGGACGTCGCCGAGAAGCTGGGCGTCGTCGGGCCGACGGCGCGCGCGTCGGGCGTGGCGCGCGACGTGCGCCTCAACGCGCCGTATGCCGCGTACGACCGCTACCCGGTCGAACTGATCACCGCCACGGCGGGCGATCTCGAGGCGCGCTTCATCGTGCGCGTGCAGGAGCTGTTCGAGACGTATCGCGTGATCCGCGCCATCCTGGCCGACCTGCCGGAAGGCGAGCTGACGGTCCGGATGCCGCGCCGCATCAAAGAGGGCGAGACGATCAGCCGCGTGGAAGCGCCGCGCGGCGAGCTGTTCTACTTCATCAAGAGCAACGGGTCCGACACCGCCGAGCGGGTCAAAGTGCGCACGCCCACGCTGCCGAACATGGCGTCGGTGCTCACGCTGGCGGTGGGCCACCAACTGGCCGACATGCCGATGATCCTGGCGGGCATCGACCCGTGCTTTTCGTGTAACGACCGGATGATCGTCGTCCGCGACCCGGCGGGGCGAGGGGCCCACTGGACGTGGGACGACCTGCGGGAGTATGGAATCGAGTACTACCGATGAGTGCCGTATTTGCATTAGTTATTTTCCCCGGCGGGGTGTTCATCCTGCTGGCGGGGATGCTCTACGAGTGGGTGGATCGCAAGCTGGTCGCCCGCTTCCAGAACCGGGTCGGGCCGCGCTGGTTCCAGCCGCTGGCCGATACCGTCAAGTTGCTGGCGAAGGAAGAGGTCGTGCCGGACGGCGTCAACGCGCAGTTGTTCGTCGTGCTGCCGGTGATCGCGCTGGCGGGCGCGCTGACGGCGGTGCTGTACGTGCCGGTGTTCGGCCTGGCGCCGTCATTCAGTTTTTCGGGCGACCTGATCGTGACGATCTACATGCTCAGCCTGCTGACGTTGTGCATGGGGCTGGCGGGCGCCAACACGCTCAACCGCTTCTCGCTGTTGGGCGCCACGCGCACGCTGACGCAGTTGTTCTCGTACGAAGCGCCGTTTCTGCTGGCGCTGCTGGGACCGGCCATCGTCGCGGGGAGCTGGCGCATCAGCACGATCGCCGACTACGCCGCCGGCCACTGGCTGATCCTCACTCAGCCGATCGGGTTCGCTGTCGCGCTGATCGGGCTGATGGGCAAGCTGGAGCTGCCCCCGTTCGACGCGCCGGAAGCCGAAACGGAGATCGTAGCCGGCGCGCTCACCGAGTACAGCGGGCGCGGGCTGGCTTTGTTTCACCTGGGTAAAGGCGTCGAGCTGGTGGTGGGACTCACCCTGGTGGCGGCGTTCTACCTGGGCGGCGTGACGAACCCGCTGTGGTTCGCCGTGAAGACTCTGGCCCTGTTGGTCGGGCTGGCCGGTGTCCAGACGCTGCTGACGCGCCTGCGCATCGACCAGACGGTGGGCCTGTGGTGGCGCTATGGAGCGCTGTTGGTATTGGTCCAATTCCTGGCCTTGATCCTGTGGGAAGGGGTAATTGCATGAAACTGATGACGATGTGGAAAGACGCACTGGAATCACTGGTAAGCTCGCCCGCGACGGAGAAATACCCGTTCCAGCGGTTGGATGCACCCGATCAACTGCGCAGCCAGCTTCACTGGAACCTGGAAAAATGCACCGGGTGCGCCCTGTGTGCCAAAGACTGCCCGGCGGACGCGATCGAGATCATCGTGCTGGACAAGAAAGCCAAGCGGTTCGTCTTCCGCTATCATATCGACCGCTGCACGTTCTGTGGCCAGTGCGTGGAAAGCTGCCGCCAGGGATGCCTGCAAATGGCGAACGACGAGTGGGAGCTGGCCGCGCTGAGCAAGCAAGGCTTCGACGTCTATTACGGAGACGACGCGGATGTCCAGTCCGTCCTGGTCGGAACAACTCCGCCAGAGCTTGAAGCGGCTGCCGACTGAGCGACCGCCGCGCGTGGCGATCCTGGGGGTCGGCCACGAACTGAACGGTGACGACGGGGCCGGCCTGGCCGTGGCGCGGGCGCTCGAGGAGCGCCTGGCCGGGCAGGACCGGCTCCAGGTGATCGAGGCGGGTCCCGCCCCGGAAAACCAGACGGGGCGGCTGCGCGCGTTCGGGCCCGATCTCGTGCTGATCGTCGATGCGGCGCAGATGGGCGCCGCGCCGGGGACGGTCCGGCTGGTGCCCTGGCAGGCGACCACCGGCCTCAGCGCCTCGACGCACACGCTGCCGCTGCACATCCTCGCCAAGTACCTCACTCACGAGCTGGGCTGCGACGTGGCCCTGCTCGGCCTCCAGCCGGTTCACAACCGGGTCGATGCGCCGCTGTCGGACACCATGCGGGCCGTCGCTGCCCAGGTCGTGGACGATCTCGCCGCGATTCTCTCATCCTGACTGCCGGGTCGCCGCCCGGTCGACCAGCCAGCGCAGCCGCCCGTTTTCGGGCTGGAGCAGTTGCGCCGGGTACCGGCCGGGATCGGTCGGGCCGTTCAGAACCGCGTCGAGCGCATCCGCTTTGTCCGCCCCGCTGACCAGCACCACGATCTCGGCGGCGGCGTTGAGGGCCGGCGGCGTGAGCGTGAGCCGCCACGCGCCCAGCTTCTCGACGTAGTTCGCCGCAACCCAGCGATCGGTTTCGCCCAGCGCGGCAGTGCCGGGAAACAACGAGGCGGTGTGCGCATCGCCGCCCATGCCCAACAGCAGCAGGTCGAAGCGCGGCACGTCCTCGCCGTCGGCGGCGAAGAACAACCGCAGGTGGGCGTCGTATGCGCCCGCTCCCGCCTCCGGATCGCGCTCGCCGGGCATCCGGTGGATGTTGTCCGGCAGCAGGGGGACGTGATCGAGCAGCGTTTCGCGGGCCATCCGGTAGTTGCTGTCCGGATGATCGGGCGGGACGCAGCGCTCGTCACCCCAGAAGACGTGCACGTTCGGCCAGTCGATGCGGGGGGCGTAGGCCGGGCTGGCGAGCAGCGCGTACAGCGGGCGCGGCGTCGATCCGCCGGACAGCCCGATGCTGAAGCGCTCGCGCGCGGCGATGGCCGCCTGGGCGCTGGTCACGACGATCTCGGCGGCGGCCTGCGCCAGGCTGTCCAGGTCGGGGAAGATGAGTCGTTCGGCCACGCTTATTCTCCGTGCTCTATGCAGCCCTGCCGCCAGAATCGCCCGTCGCGGGCCAGGAATGCCTCGGCCTCTTTGGGGCCCTGCTGCCCGCGTCGATAGCTCACCAGCGGCGGGGCGTCGGGCGTTTCCCACCCGGCAATGACCGGATCGATCAACTGCCACGCCGTCTCGATTTCGTCGCTGCGCGTGAACAGCGACGCGTCGCCCGTCAGCGCGTCGAGCAGCAGGCGTTCGTAGGCATCCGGCAGCGTGCCATCGCCGAACGACGAGCGGTAGTGAAACTCCATCTCGACCGAGCGCGTTTCCTGGGCCGAGCCGGGCTGTTTGGCCTCGAAGGTGAGGTGAATGCCCTCGTCGGGCTGGATGCACAGCGACAGCACGTTGGGCGAGAAGCACTCGTCGCTCTCCAACTGGAACATCATGTGCGGCGGGCACGTGAACTCGACCACGATCTCGCTCACTTTGCGGTCGAGCGCCTTGCCCGATCGCAGGTAGAACGGGACGCCCTGCCAGCGCCAGTTGTCGATCATCAGCTTCAGCGCGGCATAGGTCGGTGTGCGGGAGTCCGGGGCAACGCCGGACGTGTCGCGGTAGCCCTCGTACTGGGCCAGCACGGTATCCGAGCAGGGAATGGGCCGGATCGAGTTGAACACTTTCACCTTCTCGTTGCGCAGCGCGTCGGCGGTGAAGGCGTACGGCGGCTCCATCGTGATCAGCGCCAGCAGTTGTAACAGGTGGTTCTGGAACATGTCGCGCAGCACGCCCGCCTTGTCGTAGAAGTCGGCGCGGTGGCCAATATCGACCTCTTCGGCCACGGTGATCTGGACGTTATCGACGTAGTTCCGGTTCCACACCGGCTCGAAGATCGTGTTGGCGAAGCGGAAGAACAGGATGTTCTGCGCGGTTTCCTTGCCCAAGTAATGGTCGATGCGGTACACCTGATCCTCGTCGAAAACGGCGTGGATCACCTCGTTCAGTTCGTGCGCCGACGCCAGGTCGTGGCCGAACGGCTTCTCGACCACCACGCGCCGCCAGCCGCCGGATGCGTGGGCCATATCGTTGTCGCCGAGCTGCTGGACGATCGGGCCGTAGAGCGAGGGCGCCACCGACAGGTAGTACAGCCGGTTGGCCGGGCCGTTTTCGCGCTCGGCCAACATCGCGTCGAGCTTGCGATAGTCCTCCGCCTGTTTCGAGTCGCCGGGCTGGTACCAGATGCGCCGGGCGAACGCGTCCCACGCGTCAGGCGTCGATGCCTCGCCCGCGTACGCCTCGGCCCGGGCGCGCAGGTGCTCGCGGAACTGCTCGTGTGAATACTCGGTGCGCGACATGCCGACGATCTCCAGCCCGTCGGGCAGGCGGTCCTTGAGGTGCAGGCTGTACAGCGCCGGGATCAGCTTGCGCTCGGTGAGATCACCGGACGCGCCGAAAATGACAATGGTCGTCTTGGTCGTTGAGTCAGCGTGACTCATCTAGCTACTCCTCAATATGTACAGAGTCCTCTCAGAATATAACCGGGCGGCGGGCGAGCGCCTAGTGTTCCAGCCGGTAGATGACGAATCCGTGAGCGGGGTCGTGGTACGCGACCTGGGACGTGACGCCTGCCCGGTCCAGCGCGACGATCCACGGCGCGGCCTGCGCGGGCGAGGGCGCGACGAAGTAGCGCGGGTGTTCCTGCCCGGCCATGTCGGCGGCCAGGGCTTCGGGCAGGGGGGTATACAGCACCAGGGCCGCCGGTTCCGCGCCCAGGTAGTAGGCCAGCTCCCACCCCAGCCAGTGATCGTAGACGATCTCGCCACGCAGCCCGGCGTCGATGGCGTCGGCCAGCGCGTCGATCCCGGTGTGCTGGCCCCGGTCGCCGCCGATTGGCGCATCACCCCGCAGCGCCCCGGCGGCGCCGGGCAGCAGGGCCACCCCGACGACCGCGACCAGCGCGGCGCGCGCGACCGGGCGCGGCCCGAGGCGATCCCAGGCCATCACCAGGACGCGTGCCGCCAGCAGCAGCGCGAAGGGGATCAGCGGGTGCAGGTAGCGGTCGTAGGTGTTGAACGCGACGAGCCAGTGCCAGCCGAGGAACGCCACCGCGAACCCGCCGATCAGCCAGTCGATGAGGGTCCGGCGGTCGCGCCCGCGCAGCGCCTGCCCGGCAGCGCCCACTGCCGCCCCGGTCACCAGCGCGACGTTGAGCGCCCGGCTGCCGGTCGCGTGGTCGAGCCAGCGCAGCCAGCGCCCCAGCCGCGGCCATACTTCATCAGAGCGCACGAACCGCCCCGGGTTGTTGCGCTCGAAGCCGAGCTCCCAAAAGCTCCGCGGCGCGCGCGCGGCGTCCCACAGGACGAGCAGCGCCAGCCCTGCCGCCAGCGGGGCGGCAAACCGACCCAGCCGCTGGAGAACGTCGCCGGGGCGCCAGTCCGGCGATGCCTCGCGCGCCACGCCCAGCGCCGCGATCAGCGGCAAGAACAGCAGCGCGGTCGGCTTGCTGGCGGCGATCAGCGCGGCGGCGATCCCGGCCCCGCCCCACCGCCCGCGGACGGCGAGCAGCGCCGCAATCAGGACCCACAGCGTCGCCTGCACGTCGGTGAACGCCGTGGCCGCGAACGCCAGGCCAAACGGCGACAGGCTCCACAGCAGGGCCGCCGCCAGCGCGACCGCCCGCCGCCGGTACAGCGACCGGCCCAGGGCGTACAGCGCGGCCCCGCTCGCCCCGCTCGCCAGGACGTTGGGCAGGCGCGCCGCGAACTCGGTCGGGCCGAGCGCGGCAAACGACAGCGCCGTGACGTACATCGTGAGCGGGGGCTTGTCCAGGTCGGTTTCGCGCAGCAGCAGGTCGCCGTGCTGGGGGATCAGCCGGGCCTGGGCGGCGAAAAGCGCCTCGTCCGGGTGGAAGCGGGCGTCGACGCCCAGCATGCCGATCCGCAGCAGCAGGCCGGTCAGAATCACGAGCGCCGGTGCGAAGACCGACGCCCACGACTGTGTTCGATAGCTGGCCCGTTGGCGGGTGGGGATCAATCGGTGACGCGATACCGGAGCAGAGTCCACAGCGCGATCACGCCATCTTTCCACGAGATTTTCTTGCCTTCGTTCCATTCGCGCCCGTTGTACGAGATCGGCACTTCGTAGATGCGGTAGCCGCGCTTGAGCACCTTGGCCGTGACCTCCGGCTCGAAGTCGAAGCGGCGCGACCGCAGCGGGATGCCCTTGACGACCTCGGCGCGAAACACCTTGTAGCACGTTTCCATGTCGCTGAGGATGGCGTTGTAGAGCAGGTTGGTGATGAAGGTCAGCGTCCGGTTGGCGACCATGTTCCAGAAGAACATCGCTTTGCGCGGGCCGCCTAAAAAGCGCGAGCCATAGACCACCTGAGTGATCCCCTCTTCGATCGGGCGGAGGAGCACGGGATATTCGCGCGGGTCATATTCGAGATCGGCGTCCTGAATGAGCAAGATATCCCCGGTCGCCGCGTTGAATCCGGTGCGGACGGCGGCGCCCTTGCCCTGGTTGTACGGGTGGTGGATGATCTTCAGGTCGTCTTGGGGATCGATGCTCGCCAGGATGTCGCGGGAGCCGTCGGTAGAGCCGTCGTCCACCACCACGATCTCGTGCGCCAGGCCGACTTTCCGGACCCTTTCGATGACGGTGGCAACCGTGTCTTTCTCGTTGTAGCAGGGAATGATGACTGAGAGTTTCATGCTCAATAGAACGCCCTCACGTGTCAGAGGCTGGCTAAGCTGGGGCGCCATTATAGCCAAGCCGGTGGGCCCCGGCAACATCGCGGGTCGGTGTCTTGGCGGATGCCGCCGGGCGCGGTAAGCTACTGGGGCGCGGTGCACCCTATGGAGAAATTGCGTGTGAGCGAATCGTCCAGCCTGATCATTCGCGGGCAGAACGGCGACGACTGGGAGAGCCTGTATGCCCTGCTGAGCCTCAACGAGGTGGCGCTCAACACGAGCGAGCTGCCCTATGTGTCGGAAGACGCCTTCCGCGACCGGTTTGCCAGCCCGCCGGCCAACACGCACGTGCTGATCGCCGAGACGGGCCTGCCCAGCGGGCGCAAGCGTATCGTGGGCGCGGCGTGGTTGGAGGTGCAAGCTCGCCCCCGCCGGCGGCACGTGGCCCGGCTCACGCTGATCGCGCATCCGGACATGGCGGGGAGCCAGGAGGAAGCCAGCCTGCTGAAGGCCACGCTCGACCTGGGCGAGGGGTGGCTCGGCCTGCGGCGGATCGAGACGTTGGTCTTTGCCGAGGACACGCGCGCGCTGGCGCTGGTCCAGGCGCATGGCTTCGTGGTGGAAGCGACCCTGCGCCGCTACGCGATCCGCGCCGGGCGGCTGGCGGATGGGTGCCTGCTGGCGCGGCTGGCTCACCGCCAGGGCGAGGGAGGGCAGCATGAGCAAGAAGCGTAGCGCGCCCAGGCCGGACATCACCATCCGGGGCGTCGAGGCGGACGACTGGGAAGACATCGCCGCGATCCAGGCCGCACCCGAGGTGATTTACGGGACGCTGCAAGTGCCGTACAAGTCGCGGGATGCCATCCGCGAGCGGACCGAAAACCAGCCGCCCGACATGCACGGGCTGGTCGCCGTCGTCGACGAGCAGGTGGTGGGGCTGTTGGGGCTGCACGTGGGCACGGGCCGCCGCGCGCACGTGGCCTCGCTGGGCATGATGGTCCACGCGGATTTTCACGGGCGCGGCGTGGGCAGCGCGTTGATGGCGGCGGCGATTGACCTGGCCGAGAACTGGCTCGCCATCAGCCGGATCGAGCTGGAAGTGTTTCCGGACAATACCCCGGCGGTCGCGCTCTACGAAAAATTCGGGTTCGAGCGCGAGGGCACGCTGCGCGAGTACGCTTTTCGCGATGGGCAATACGTCGACTCGTACCTCATGGCGCGCCTGCGTCCGGATGGCGAGACGGCGCCATGACCGCCCACGAGCCATCGACGCTGGCCGCGGCGCGCGGCGAGCCGAGTTACGTGTGGCGGTCCGGCCAGGATCGCCGCCTGCGCATGATCGCCCGGTGGGCGCGGCTGCACGACGCCGTGATCCTCGAGGCGGGCTGCGGCGTGGGCGCGTACAGCAGCCAGATCCGGCAGCACTATTCCCCCCACGTCGAGGCGTTCGACCTGGAAGAGGCGCGCGTCAAAGAGGCCCAGGCGGACACGCCGCACGCGCTGGTCGCCGCTGCCGAGGCGCTGCCGTACCGGGCGGACCTGTTCGACACGATCCTGTCCAACGAGGTGATCGAGCACGTGGCCGACGATCGCGCGGCGGTGGCCGAGATGGTGCGGACCCTCCAGCCGGGTGGCCGGATCGTCCTGTTTTGCCCCAACCGCTGGTACCCGGTCGAGCAGCACGGGCATTATTGGCGCGGCAAATACCATTTCGGCAACACGCCCCTGATCAACTACCTGCCCGATCGCTGGCGGGACAAGCTGGCGCCCCACGTGCGCACCTACACGGCGCGGCAGGTGCGCCGCCTGTTTGACGATCTGCCGGTGCGAATCGTGACGCACACCCGGATCTTCGGGGGCTACGACAACATCGTGCGGCGCTTTCCGCGGTTAGGGCGCGCGCTGCGCGCCGTGTTGTATGCCCTGGAACGCACGCCCTTGCGCGTCTTTGGCCTGTCGCACCTGCTCGTGGTCGAGAAAGTCGCGCGGCGCTAGCCGACGGGATCGGTCGAGCGGACGAGGTGCAGCCCCAGGCCGGCGTATTCCTCCAGGACCCGGTTCGCCATCGCGTCGAAATCGATCTCCGGGTGCGCGACGGATGAGGTGCAGTCCATCAGGATGTGCCATTTCGCCAGCGCATCCGGCTGCTGCTCGTAATGCCGCACCGCCGAGGTGAGCGTCTCCAACACGCAGTGGCTCTTCGCCTGTCCCGCCACGTAGATCCGGTCGTAATCGTTCAGCATCTGCAGGAACCCGAGGTTCAGGCTGCCTTGCGGGTGGTCGTGAACCTTGACCTCCGGCTCCAACAGCGAGTAATGCTCCGTTTTGGGAATCGAGCCTTTGGTCAGGAAGTTCGGCTGCGAGTGGCGCGCCGCCGAATGGTACGCGATCGTCTCGTACAGCGCGGGCGTGATCGAGTGGCCGGGCGTGCCGATCATGGTGTGGTACGGCCAGATCATCAGTTCCTTCTTGGATTTCGTCTCCAGCGCGTGCACATAGTGCAGCGACCAGCGCGGATCGAACACCGGGCGCCAGCGCTCGTGCTCCACGTCTTCCGCCGTGATGACGGTGAACGGCTCCGGATGGTTTCCGGCGCTGTCGACCCACCACGTCGGGTAAAAGATCTGGGTGGGGATGTGGCTGTCGAGCGAGGCGGCGATGGCCGTGATGTGCTCGGCGTTGCGCACGATCCATTCGATCGTGCGGCGCGTGTCATCGACGGCGCCGGGCACGCTGAGCGCGCCGTTGGCGTGGATGAAATCCACCTGCGGATCGACCAGCAGCAGAATCGTGCGCAGTTCGTCGGCGCTGGCGGGGGGCAGGCCGGCGGCCTGTCCCTGGCTGATGGCCGCTTCGACACCGGGTACGTACAACGCACCGACGCTCTCGGGATGGTAGAAATCGGGTAATGTCGTCATAGTGCTCCTCCCTCATCTATTATAACGGTTTGCTGCGCGATCTGCCGGATAGTATGGTTTGTTGGCTTGTGTGTTGTGTGATAGAGTATTGATAAAGGCTTAATTCCGGTTTCTGCGTGATGTCCACAGCCAACGTGATATGTGAATGATCTTTCCGCTTGCTGGCCCTCACACTCTTTCAGCCCGCCGCGGGCGGCAGCGCCGCCAGGTCTTGTTCGACGCCGGACTGGCGAGTGCCACCGTGATACTGGGGCTGGCGCACGGATGGCCGCGCGGGGCATCGTGGGGGTGGGGACTGATCATGCTGGGCGGCATGTTTGCGCTGCTCCAGATGATGCCGGCGAAGCTGTCCCCCAGCCGGGCGATCGATTTTTCACCGGCACCCGTGTTGGGCGCCGTGTTGGCGCTCGGCCCGTCCGGCGCGGTGGCGGCCATTCTGTTCGGGTTGGTGCTGGTCTTCGCCATCCGGCTCATTCGCCGCCGTGACCTAGAAACGGCGCGCGCCCATGCGCTGGATGCGCTGGCGCTGACCGGCCTGTACGGCGCCGCAGCGCTGGCGGCCTGGGGAGCGTTCCGGTGGGCGGGGGGCGACGTCCCGCTGGTCTCGCTGACAGGCGCGAGTCTGGTTCCGCTGGGCGCGTCGTTTGCGGGATATTTCACCGCGCTGCACGTCGTGAGCCTGGCGCGGGCCATCCCCGTTGCCCGCGGGCGTGTCCGCGCGATTGCCGCCGCTCACACCGACGCCGGGTTGACCCTGTCCCGACTGCTGCCCTTGCCGCTGGCGGTCGTGCTGGCGCTGTTCTATCACACGTATGCTGGCGAGCCGGTCACGTTGGGCGTGATCGTTCTCGGGATCGTGGCCGGTCTGCATGCCGCGTATCGCATCTGGGCGTCACGCCAGACGATGCAGCGCCGGCTCGACGAGTTGGCGACGCTCAACCGCATCAGCCAGGCGATCACCTCCGACCTGTCGCCCGAGCGCCTGCTCCAGACGATTTACACCCAGGTTCGGACGCTGTGTGAGGTGACCACGTTCGCTATCGCGTTTTACGACGAGAACGGCGAGCGCGTCAGCTTTCCCCTGATCATGGTCGACGGCAGCCCTCAGACCTGGAACGAGCGCCGGCTGGGACCGCATCTCCTCGACCGGGCCATCCGCGAGTGCCGCCCTATTCTGGTCAAAGACCGCGCGGCGGCGCGCGCCTTACAGCCGGAAGGAACGGTGCCGGCGTCGTTTCTGGGCGTGCCGCTGATCGTGCAGGATCAGGTGATCGGCGCGCTGGCCCTGGAACACCGCGAGCGCGAAAACGCCTACAGCGAAGCCGACCGTGACCTGCTGTCCACCGTGGCGGCCCAGGCGGCGGTGGCGATCCGGAACGCGCGGTTATACCACGAATCACGCGTGGCGACGGGCGAGTTGAACAAACTGGTCGCCGCGTTTCGCGCCTTCAATGCCTCGCTGGACCTCGAGAGCGTCGCCCGGGCGGTCGTCGAGGGCGTCAGCGACGCGGTGAACGTGCGCGCGACGGCGCTGTTCGGCTGGGGGAGCGATGAACCGCTGCGCGTCCTGGCCGCCACGCCCGGCGACGGGCAGGCGCTCGCGGAGCGGCTACTGTCCGAGCGCGGCGAGCTGCTCGATACGACGCTGGCGGGCGATCCGGACCCACGAGAGTCGGGCCTGCCCCCAGGGCTGCACCTGTTCCCGCTCGTTATGCACGACTGGCCGGTCGGCGCGATCGCGCTGTGGGAGCGCCCGGACGCCCCTCTGACATCCCGCGAGGTCCGGCTGATCGAGGGGATCGCGCACCAGGCGGCATCGGCTCTGCACAACGCGGTGCGCTACAGCCGCGCCGACGCCAGCCTGCAAGAGCGCGTCATCGAGTTGTCGACGATCGAGGTCATTTCCCGCCGGATGTCGGCGGCGCTCGACGTGCAGACGATTGCGTATGACGTCCTGGCCGCGACCATGTCGGCCATCGACGCGACGCTGGGGCGGTGCGCGCTGCTCGTCGACGCCGAACGTTACGCCGTGGTGGCCCGGCTGGACGCTCAGGGGGACCGGTACGCGGGCGCGCAAGGCGGGCGCGTGGGCGAGGGCATCGTGGGGCGGGTGCTGGGCACGCGCAAGCCGGTCGTCCTGGCCGATACCACCGCCGTCCCCAACGGGGTCCCGCGCACGCCGGGCATGCGGTCCGCGCTGTGCGTCCCGATCGTGCGCGACGACCGGGCGATCGGCGCGCTCGAATTCGAGGATCCGCGCCCGAACGCGTTCACCGAGTCGCACGTGCGGTTCGTGACCACGCTGGCCGAGCACGCCGCGATCGCCATCGAAAACGCGCGCCTGTTCGACGAGCGCCACCGCCAGATCGAGACGCTGGTCAGCCTGCGGACGCTGTCGCTGCGCCTGCTGGCGGCGCTCGATCTGCCGTCAGTGGTCGACGCGGTGGCCGAGCGCGCCGGGCACATTACGCGTGCGCGCCGCGTGAGCCTCTATCTGCGCCACCCGGACCGCCGCGATCTGGAATGCGCCGCCGCGTGGCCGCCGGCGGGCGTTCCGCATCATGGCGAAGACCGGCTGGCCCTGGCCGCGCAAGTCGTGGCGAGCGGGCAGCCGGTCTACTCGACCGAGTTTTTCACGCTGCCGGCCCATCCCGATCTACCGTCCGATCCGTTCGAGGCGCTGGCCTGCATCCCGATCCAGCGGGCCGGGCAGGTCATGGGGGCGCTGCTGGTCGAGTTTTCGGACCCCGTGTATTACACCCAGAACGAGATCCAGGCCCTGGACGTGCTGGCAAATCAGGCCGCCGTTGCCATCGAAAACACCCGGTTGGTCCAACAGATTCGCGCCGGGCGCGACCAGCTCCAGGCCATCCTGGACTCGACGCGCGAGGCCATGCTGCTGTTCGACGCCAGTGGGCGGCTGCTGCGCGCCAATCCCGCTGCCGAAACCATGCTCGGCATCTCGCTCACGCCCTTTTTCGGCCAGAGTGTCACCGCCTGGCTGCGCAGGGTCGGAACGCGCCGTCTGGAGGACCTGACCGGGTATTCACTGCGCGACCTGCAGGCCTACATTCGGAGCGTGAGCGCGCACCCCCTGCAGGTCACGCAGCGCCAGTTCGACCAGGTGTGCGGTGACCAGGTGCGCTGCATCTACGAAACCGGCACGCCCGTGCTCGATCGCGACCACCAGCCGGTAGGCTGGCTGCTCGTGTGGCGCGACATCAGCGACGAGCGCGCCCTGCAACTGCTGCGCGAGCAGTTCTCCAGCATGGTGATCCACGACCTGCGCAATCCGCTGACGTCGATCATCAGCAGCCTGGTGATGTTCGAGGACCTGTTGGCCGAAGACGAGCTGGACATCGGCGTTTTCACCGACGTGCTGCACGTGGCGCGCAACAGCACTGAGGACATGCTCAATCTGGTCGAGTCGCTGCTCGATATCTCGCGCCTGGAGCAGCACTCGCTGGCGCTGGACTGCGCGAACCGGTCGCTGGTCGAGGCGGTCGACTTCGCCTGTACGTCCGTGCTCAGCCTGGCGATGGGCGCCAACATCGCGCTGCATAACGGCATTCCGGACGACTTCCCGCCCGTGTGGTTCGACGATGAGAAGGTCCACCGGGTTCTGCTCAACCTGCTCGACAACGCGCTGCGCCACACGCCCGCCGGCGGCGAGATCCGGATCGAGGCGGCGCGGTCGGATGACGGGCAGCACGCGCTGATCCGCGTGGTGGACACCGGGCCGGGCATCCCGCCGGACGCGCGCAGCCGGATCTTCGAGAAGTTCGCCCAGCTCGAGCGCGAGGCGCTGCGCGGGCACAAGGGTACCGGTCTGGGCCTGACCTTCTGCCAGTTGGCGGTCGAGGCGCACGGGGGCCGGATCTGGGTCGAAGATGGGCCGGAAGGCGGGGCGGCGTTTTGTTTCACTTTGCCATTGGCGGCGGTTGAACCATAATACTGGCACAGCTTTGAATGGGGTGCCGGTGAGGGATGCGGGAATGACCCGGATGAAAAACGCTGCCAGTGTGGTGCTGCCGGCGGCCCTGGCGGTCGCAGTGCTGGCGGCGAATGTGCCGGCTGGGGGGGCGTTCGACCTTCACGCGGCGGTGTTCTTCGCGGCGCTGATCGCGCTGTTGTTCAACCTCGGCACCGTGCTGACCGAGGGGTTGATCTCGCCCGCGCCGACCGGGGCCCTGATGGCCTTCCTCACGCTGGGGACGGGCGGCAGCGCGCCGGCGGCGCTGTGGAGCGCGGCGCTCGGCTCGGTCGCTGGCGTCGTGATCTGGAGCTTGCGCGCGCCGTGGACGTCCCGCCCGCGCCGGCAGAACGCGCCTATCCTGCGTAGCGCCGTCACCCAATTGGCGCGCATCGTGCTCGCCCTGTACCTGGGCGGGCTGGTTTACGACCTGTTCGACGGGCGTCTCCCGCTCGATTACCTGGACAACGCCGATATCTTGCCCCTGGCGGCGCTGGTGGCCGTGTTCCTCGCGGTTTACCTGGGGCTGCTCGTCTGGCAGGCTCCTGCCCGATCGCGCGGCGCGCACCCTGGTGGGGACCAGCCCTGGCAGACTCTGTCCGGCATGATTCTGCTGCCGCTGCCGTTTGCCGCCCTGGGGCCGGTCGCCTATCACGCGCTGTCGCCGCTCGCGTTCGGCCTCACCATCGCCGGGCTGCTGGGCGCTGTGGCGGGCGTGTACGTGATCAGCCAGGGGCAGGCGCGCTATCGCCAGCAGGTGCTCGCGCTGTCGTCGCTGTCGGCGGTGAGCCAGGCCATGCACGCCAACATGGACCTGCCCGCTTTGCTGGACGTGATCTATCGCCAGCTTAACGACGTGCTGCGCGTGAACAACTTCATGGTGGCGCTGGTCGATCCCAGCCGCGACATGCTGTTTTTCCCGCACAACGTCGCGGGCGGGCGCCCCCAACCGCTGCCCCCACGCGAAACGCAGCGCGGCCTGATCGAGCACGTCATCCACGAGCGCAAGCCGCTGCTGCTGGTCGATAACGTGCCGCGGCGGGCGCGCGCCCTGGGCCTGACGCCGCCTCAGGTCCCGGCCTATTCCTGGCTGGGGGTGCCGCTGCTGGCGCCCGATCGACCGCTGGGCTGCATGGTCGTCTATTCGACCAGCCCCTGGCAGCGCTTCTCGCCCGATGATCTGCACCTGCTCAGCCTCATCGCGGCCCAGGCCGAGATCGCGATCGACAATTCGAGCCTGTACGGGCAGGCGCGCGACCGGTCGATGCAGCTCGCCATGCTCAACAACGTGGCGACGATCCTCGGCGGCACGCTCGACCTGCGCCAGATTCTCGATTTCGTGAGATCGTCCGCCGAGGCGGTGGCCGGGTGCGACGCAGTCGCCGTTTACGTGTGGTGGGACGACGCCCGGCGCACCCTGATGCTCGCCCGGCACAGCGGGTTGAGCGACGCGTTCACTGTCGAGCCGCCGGAGCCGATGCTCGCCGCGCTGGAAGATGGCGCGCGCCGCCGCCAGCCCGTGATCGTGACCAACAGCCAGGTAGATCGCCGCGCTGCGCCGCTGCGCCCCTGGCTCGACCGCGAGCGCAAGCGGGCGTGGGTCGAGCTGCTGCTGGCGAAGGGCGACGATCTGCTCGGCATCCTGGCGCTGTATTACGACGAGCCTCGCCAGTTCGCCGCCGAGGAGATCGAGCTGTTCCGCAATTTTGCCAACCTGGCGGCGCTGGCGATCAGCAATGCGCGGCTCTACACGCGCACCGACGAAGCGCTGCAGCGCCGCGTCGAACAGCTTTCGACGCTGGCCGTCGTCAGCCGCGATCTGGCCTCGACGCTCAGCCTGGACTCGATCTACGAGATCATGCTGGGCCGCGCCATGGAGGCGACCGACTCCGCTGCCGGGGCGCTGCTGCTTCGCGTGGGGGATGCGCTGCAGATCGTGACGCAGCGTGGGCTCGATCTCGCCGCGCCGGACGGAGCCGCTGGGGCCGGTGCCCTGGCGCAGATGGTTCTGGCGGGCGAGCCGTTGGTGATCGCCGGCGAGTCGCCCACCGACCGCGATCCCGCGCTGACCGACCGGACGCGGGCGTACCTGGCGGTGCCGGTCAAGCGGGGTGATGCCGTCCTGGGGGCGATCGTGCTCGGCAGCGAGCGGGCGGGCGAATACAACCAGGACGACGTGTCGTTCGTCTCGCAGCTTGGCACCCAGGCCCACATCGCCATCGACAACGTGCGCCTGTTCCATCGCATTCAGGAAGCGCGCGACCGGCTCGTGATCATCCTGGACAGCATGCGCGAGGGCCTGATCCTGATCGATGCCAGCGGGCGGATCACGCTCACCAATCCCCAGGTCGAGCCGCTGTTGGGCCTGGACCCGGCGGCGATCGGCCAGCGCCCGGTCGTGGACCTGATCGAGGATCGCGCGCTATTCCTGGCCGAGCGGCTGGGATTGACTCCGGACGAGTTGGCCGCCATCGTCGAGGGGCTGGCGGCGGGTGAGTGGGAGCCGGGTGGAGCCGCCGCCCGCGTCACGTACGAGATCGTCGCGCCGGGGCGCCGGTTCATCGACCGGACGGATGCCCCGGTGCGCGACCAGGCGGGCCGCGTCGTGGGCCTGCTGATGGTGTTCACCGACGTGACGGAAGCGTACAGCCTGGCGCAAGCCCGCCAGGAATTGTCCAGCATGATCGTGCACGACCTGCGCGGGCCGCTCACTGCCGTGATGACCAGCCTCAAGCTGCTGGGCGAGGTGGCGCCGCCCGACGAGTCCGTGGCGCAGGTGATCGAGCGAACGACCGAGATGGCCTCGCGCGCCGTGCGCAAGATGCTGAACCTGGTCGATTCGCTGCTAGACATCTCCAAAATGGAAACCGGCGCGATCGTGCTGGAATACGGCCCGGTCGATCTCCGTGAGCCGTGCGCCGCCGTGCTGGACGACCTGGCCCCGCTGGCGGACGAGCTGGACATCACGCTCTCCACCGACATCCCGCCCGGCCTGCCGCTGCTGAAGGCCGACGTCGAAAAGGCGGAGCGAATCCTGCTCAACCTGGTGGATAACGCGCTCAAGTACACGCCCACCGGCGGCAGCGTCGTGATCCGCGCGCACGCCCCCGGCGCGGCAGGCGCCGGTGAGGGTTTCGTCCGGATCGATGTGGCGGACACCGGCCCGGGCGTTCCCGACGAGCACAAAACGCGCCTGTTCGACCGTTTCGCCCAGTTGGACGGCCAGCGGGGGCGGCGGCGCGGGACCGGCCTGGGACTCACCTTCTGCCGGATGGCGGTTGAGGCGCATGGCGGGCGGATCTGGATCGAGGACAACCCGCGCGGTGGGGCCATCTTCGCCTTCACGCTGCCGGTGGCCGCGCTCGACGAGTGGACGCTCGAAGACGAAGAAGACTGGTGAGCTATTTCCCGCCCGGTTGGAGCAGGCGGGCCAGCGCGCGCAGCAGATCGGTCACCGTGACGATCCCCACCAGCCGGTCGCCGTCCAGTACGGGCAGGCCGCTGATCTTGTGCCGGAGCAGTAGATCGATCGCGCCGGGTAGGGGCGCGTCGGGGGCAGTCGTGACCGGGTCGGGCGTCATGCAGGCGTCGACCAGCGTGTGATCGAGCAGCATGTCGTCCTGCCAGCGCTCGCGCAGCACCAGCGGCGAGTTGAGGGCGAGCCGCACGTCCCGGTCGGTGATGATCCCGCACAACTGTCCCGCCGGGTCCACTACCGGCAGGCGGCGGCAGTCGTGCGCGCTCATCCGGTCCTGCACGGTGCGCAGCGTGTCGTCGGGCTGGACGGTCACGGGATCGGCGGTCATGACGTCGCGCACGCGCATCGCAATCTCTCCTGTGGTCATGGCTGCATGATGCTCCTGTAAACGGACAGCGTCTCGCGGGCGGCGCGCTGCCACGAGAATCGCGCGGCGCGTTCCGGCCCGGCGGCGGCCATCTCGTCGCGCAGCAGCGGGTCGTCCAGCACCATCCCGATTACGTCCGTCATGTGGTTGACGTCGTACGGATTGAAGTAGCGGGCCACGTCGGCGCCCAGCTCGGGCATGCTCGATTCGCGGCTGCTGACCACCGGCGCGCCACAGGCCATCGCCTCCAGCACGGGCAGGCCCGCGCCTTCGTAGAGCGACGCCATCACGTACACCGTCGCCGCGCGGAAGATCGCCGGGAGGTCGGCGTCCGGCACGTACCCCAACAGCCGCACGGCATCCTGTACGCCCAATTCCTCCAGGCGGGCGAAGAAGTCATCGTACAGCCAGCCCTTGGCGCCGACCACGATCAACTGGAGATCGCGGTGATCCTGGCGCAGCCGGGCCAGGCTCTCGGCCAGCCGGGTCAGGTTCTTGCGCGGCTCGATGGTTCCCACCGCCAGCAGGAAACGGTCCGGCAGGTCGTAGATGGCCCGCACGCGCGCGACTTCCGAGTCCGGCGGGACGCGGAAATGGGGCGCGGCGGCCTCGTGGACGACGGTGATCTTGTTGTCGGGCGTGCCATAGTGACGGATCAGGTCGTTCTTGGTGGCCTGCGACACGACGATGATCGCGTCCGCCCGGCGCACGAACAGCGGCATGGCGGCATTCAGGAACCAGTAGTTCAGCTTCTTGTGGTGCTGCGGAAACAGCTTGAAGATCAGGTCATGCACAGTCATGACGGTGGGCACGTCGCGCAGCGGCAGCAGCAGGTGTTCCGTGGCGTGGAACAGGCGCGCACCCGGCACCAGCCGGTTGAACGCGATGCGGAAGACCTGCGCCTGCCAGATCATCAAGCGCCAGGGTTTGTAGCCGATCCGGATCGAACGGCGCGGAATGGCCGCCCATTCGGGGATGTCCTGCGCCTGGTCGGTCCGGTTGTAGAACAGGGTGGGGGGCGCGTCCATTTCGCCGATCAACGCCTGGGCCAGCGACCGGGCATAGCGCCCCAGCCCGGCCCGGCTGTTGACGGCAGCGGACACATCAACGTAGATGGTCACGATGGTTCTCCCTCCTGGGCGATCGCGCGCTCGCGGTGGCGGAGCACGGCCCACACGAACCGGGGCAGGCGCAGCATTCGCCGCCAGCGCCACGGTTGGCGCATCAGCCGGAACAGCCATTCCAGCGCCAGCCGGCGCATCCAGCGCGGCGCCCGCGGCACCACGCCCGCGACGAAATCGAGCGAGCCACCCACGCCGATCGCCACGCTGACATCGAGCCGGTCGCGGTTCCGCGCGATCCAGAGGTCCTGGCGCGGCGCGCCGTAGGCGACCAGCAGGATGTCCGCGCCGGCGGCGTTGACGCGCGCGACGATCTCCTCTTCTTCTTCCGGGGCGGGGCTGCCTGCCCACGTGCCCACCACGCGCAGGCCCGGATTCTGCCGGATCAGGCGGTCGGCGGCGCGTTCGGCCACGCCGGGACCCGCGCCCAGCAGGAACAGCGACCAGCCCTCGCGCGCAGCGCGCTGGGCGATCAGCGGCGTGCCGTCGGACCCGGTGACGCGCTCCGGCAGGCGATGACCCAGGTAACGCGCCGCGAACAACAGCCCGACGCCGTCCGCCACGCACAGATCCGCCGTGCGAAGGACGCACATGAATTCCGGGTTGTCCTGGGCGATCATGACGAATTCAGGGCTGACGGTGCAAATCTGGTGGAGGCGGTCGCCTGCCGCGATCCACGTCGCGATGCGGTCGAGCATCTGGTCGAACGTCACCGGGTCGATGGGCACGCCCAGAATAGTGACTCGCGGGTGGGCTTCGGCTTGGGCGGTCATGTTGGCCGGACGGTTGCCTTTGCTCTGAAAATCACGATACAGCCGCATTGTACCCCGCTGTGTGGGGTTTGGGCCAGTGTTGCTTTCGGGCAGGGGACCGCTAAAATAAGGGGCGGAGGATACACCTATGACCGATGATCGCGAGCAGTGGTCGGACGAGGATCAACCCCAGGAATGGGAGTCTGATGCCGATTCCCTGGGCAGTGATGAGCTGGTTTCGGAAGAGGCCTTCGACGCGGCGCTGGACGCCCTCGACGCTGCGGAGCCGGATGAATTCGACGACTTCGACGAACCGGGCGAGGCGGAGGAGGCCGAGGAGGCGCCGTTCGAGCCGGCGGACGAGCTTCCGCCGGAGGAGCCCGCCGGTGATGAGTACGACGAGCAGCCTGACGAGCGCGAGATAGCGCCCGTCGATGAAACGGAGCGCCTGCGCCAGCCGCGCGCCCAGAGCTTCCGGCGGCGGCTCCGGATGCAGATCGGCACGCTGCCGCTGGCGTTGTTCGCCATCGCGCTGGGCGCCTATTTGATCGCCCGCGAGCGCGACGTCCGCGACCTGCCGGACTATTCCACCCTCACGCTGGGCGCGATCGCGGTGCTGGTGGTGGGCTTCACGTTCATCTTCCACGCCATCGTGTTTGGGCGGCACGAGCGTGGCCTGTTGTTTTTCGGGTTCTGGATCTGGCTGGCTGCCGGATCGATCGCGCTGGTGATGCTGGGGATCGAGGGCGAGCCGGAGGCCACCGAGTGGTGGCCGCTGCTGCTGGTCTCGCTGGGGTTGGCGCTGGTGGTCACCTACCTGTTCGAGCGCCTGCACGACGCGCGCCTGCTGCTGCTTGGGCTCACGATCCTGGTCATGAGCGCGGTCGCGTTTTTGGTCACCCAGGGAACCATCGAGCAGGATGTGCTCGACGACGTGGCCGACTATTGGCCGCTGCTGTTCTCGGTGATCGGGATCGGCTTGCTGCCGCTGGTGTTTCGCCGCCGGGCAGGATCGCCCTGACATGCGCCCGCTGACGATTGCGGTGGACGCCAGCCGGACCACTACCGCGCAGCGGACCGGCACCGAGAATTACGCTTTGCAGCTCATCCGGGCGATGCTGGCGCTAGACACGCCGCACCGGCTGGTGCTCTATTTCCGCGACCAGCCGCCCGGCGACCTGTTTCCCGATGCGGACCGGCGCGTGATCCCCTGGCCCCGGCTGTGGACGCACGTCCGGTTTGCGGCGGCGCTGTGGCGCGACCGGCCCGATGTGACGTTCGTGCCGTCGCACGTGCTGCCGGTGTCGTTTCCCGGCCCCGCCGTGGTGACGGTGCACGACCTGGGCTACGTGTACTTCCCCGGCGCGCATCCAGACCTCTCGCGGCGCTATCTCGACTGGTCCACCCGGCACAACGTCCGGCGCGCGACGCGCATCCTGGCCGACTCACTGGCGACGGCCAACGACATCGCGGCGCACTATCACATCTCCGACAGCAAAATCACCCTGGTCTATCCCGGCGTGGACGAGTCGCTCGCCCCGGTGCGCGACCCGGCTGCGCTGGCGGCAGTGCGCGCCCGCTACCGGCTGCCGGAGCGCTACCTGCTGTTCGTGGGCACACTCCAGCCGCGCAAGAACATCGCGCGCATCGTCCAGGCATACGGGCGCTGGCGGGCCGCGCAAGGCGGGACGGACGTCGGGCTGGTGCTGGCCGGGCCGCAGGGCTGGCTCTACGATCCGCGCTGGACCGAAGGCGTGCACGGCGTCGTGCTGCCCGGCTACGTCGATGATGCCGACGTCGCGGCCCTGTACAGCGGGGCCGAGGCGCTGGTCTTCCCGACGCTGCACGAGGGCTTTGGCTTCCCGGTGCTGGAGGCGATGCGCTGTGGCACGCCGGTGATCACCAGCGCGACGTCGTCACTGCCCGAAGTGGCCGGCCCGGCGGCGCTGCTCGTCAATCCGCGCGACGTGGGGGCCATCGCGGCGGGGATCGAACAGATCGTGGCGGACAGCGCGCTGCGCGACAGCCTGATCGCCAGGGGATTCGTGCAGGCCGGGCGCTTCACGTGGCAGCGCGCCGCCGAGCAGGCGATCGAAGCCCTGGAGATGGCGGCGCGTCCCTCGTCATGAAAGCGTCAGGCAAACAGAGTTTGCGAGATGGGGATCCACTTTCTATAATTCGGGGGCATGTACTGTTGAAGGTTAACATTCAGGGAATAAGTGTGATGCGAAAACTGACCATATGTGGCCTTGTCGTCGTGATGACCGTGGTTCTGCTTGGCCTCGGCGTGCCCGACCTGCCGGCCCCCCAGGTGGCGGAAGCCAACCCGGGCACGCAGTGGAACGCCGAATATTATAACAACCAGAGCCTGTCGGGTTCACCGGTGCTCACGCGCGTGGACGATCAGGTGAACTTCAACTGGGGAACCGGGTCGCCCGGTGAGGGTGTGCCGGTCGACAACTTCAGCGCCCGCTGGACCAAGACGGTTTTCTTCCCCACTTCTGGCACGTGGACATTTAGAGTCGGCGTCGATGACGGCGTCCGCATGTGGATCGATACGCTCCAGATTATCGATAAATGGCAGGGATCGCCCGAAGGCTTTGCCGTGTATGAGGTGAGCGTCGATCAACTTACCGCCGGCAACCACGACCTGCGGATCGAATACTTCGAGGCGTCCGGCGTTGCCCGGATCGAAGCGTCGTGGACCGGCCCCGGTGGCGCGACGACCAACCCCGGCGGCGCGGACACGCCCGACGCGATCGGTGATGCCGCCGATTGGAAGGGCGAATACTGGAATACGCCCGACCTGGCCGGCAGCCCCACGGTAACGCGCCAGGATTTCAAGGTCGAATTCGATTGGCAGACCGGCTCGCCGGCTGACGGAATCCCGGATGACGCGTTCAGCGCGCGGTGGACCGCGCCCGTGCAGTTCAACCAGTCGGGCTGGTGGCAGTTCGTGCTGGGCGCCAACGGTGGCGTGCGGATGTGGGTTGACGACACGCAGATCATCGAGGCGTGGAATAATCCGGGCGACACCTACAAGGAATACCGCGCCGACCTGTACGAGCTGACCGAAGGCGCGCACGTCTTGCGCGTCGAATACTACGATCCCGGTGGAAACGCCCGGATCAAGCTGTACTGGCAGAAACGCACGCTGCCCCCTGAGCTGCTGGGCGGCGACGAGGAAACGAGCGGCACGCCCGCTCAGCCCGCGCGCCCGGCAATCCCCGTCTGGGCGGCTGTTACGGCGGATAACGTGAACGTCCGCACCGGCCCCGGCCTCGGCAACCCGACCATTGCGCAGATTTTCTATCCCGACGATTACCGGGTCCTGGGTGGTGTGGCCGACCTGTCGTGGCTGCTGATCGAGCTGGACGAAACGCGGACCGGCTGGGTGACCAACGACTGGGTTTACCTGTACAGCTCGGACTCGGCTATGAACGAGGACACCACCGGCGGCGGCCAGCCCGATTTTGTGGACCACATCCCGCGCATCGAGGTCGACGTGGCTCCACCGGCGGCGGTCCCGCCGGAAGGCGAGAGCTTCATAACCCTGCGCGGCCAGGCGACCGATACGCTCAACCTGCGTGACGGCCCGTCGGCTTACGCGGCGGAGGTGATCGCGTCGGTTCCGCAGGGCGCCGAGGTGACTGTCCAGGCGCGCAATCGCAACGGCGCGTGGTACCTGGTGGAGTACCAGGGCATTCGCGGCTGGGTGAGCGCGCTCTACGTCCGGCTGCTGGATGGCAAGGTGAGCGACCTGCTGGTGAGCAACGAGATCGTGCCGCCGCCCCCGCCGGGCAGCGTGTTCGTGCCGGAAGATGAGGCCGGGCAGCCGGTGACCGTGCGCGGTCGCGCGCTCAACAACCTCAACCTGCGCAATGCCGCCAGTCTGCGCGGTGACATGCTGGGCACGGTTCCGGCGGACACCGAGATGGTGATCGAGGGGCGCAACACGAACGGCGCGTGGTACCTCATCACGTTCGAGGGGACGCAAGGCTGGGTGAACGCGGCGTACGTGCGGCTGTTCGAAGGGCGCGTGAGCGACCTGCCGATCCGCTGACCGCGCCAGCCGCGTGATTCGTGAGAACTGCGTACCGCCCTGCGCCGTCTGGTCGTGGGGCGGTCTTCTTTGGGGGTGAGTTGTGGGTATCGACTACATCATTCATTACGACTGCGAGCCGAAGCGCGCCCTGACCGTCGAGGGGTTGATGGGCTATCTGAAAGGGCGCGAGCGGGCGCACGCGATCATCGACCTGTACCGGGACAACGGCGATCACCGGCCCCCGTCGGAGATGGGCTTCGAGATGGTCCGGCGCTCGGCGGACGGCGGCGAAGACGTCGAGATCATCGTCGTGCAGGACCTGCTCGACGCCGCCGAAGCCCTGACACCCTGGGAGCCGGCCTGTGAAGGGTGCCCGGCCAACCGCGCCGGGGTCCCGTTCGGCTGCGTGGGCAGCATCAACTATCCGCTGTCGAGCCGGGGCGAGCGCTGGCTGCTCGACCAACTGCCGGGCAACGATCACCCGCTGCCGTTCGTGCTGCTGCAAAAGGCGATCTTCGAGCTGGGGTATACCGGCGAGGCTGCCGCCCGGCTGCGCGCCCAGGAAGGTATCTTTCTGGAGAACGTTCACCCGCTGGAGCGCGACATCGACGGCATCGTCATCACGGGCGATCAGGTGTTCGAGATTTTCTTCCTGTCCGGCCCGATCCAACCGGCGCACGGCTCGATGCTGCTCCAGTTCAGCGGCGCGATCTCGCAGGAGCTCGACGCCGGCCAGATCATGCAGTTGGGGCTGGCGCCATCCGCCGAGTGGATTGCCGCGAACATCCCGTTCCGGCCCCGGTACGAGCCGGGCGACGACGAGACCATCGCGGCGCTGAAGACGTACCTTCACGCGCTGTACGTGGCCTTTGGCCTGGGCGTGCCGCTGCTGCTGGATGTCTGACCGGGTTGGGAATGGCCCGCCAGGAGCGTTATACTTGGCGGTGTTGGACTATTCTGGACGCGGGCCCGGCTACCTCACTCATGCGCATTGAACATCTCTCTCTGCAGAACTTCCGCAACTACGCGCGGCTGGAAATCTCCCTGCCGGAAGGCCCGATCCTGCTGCATGGCGCCAACGCCCAGGGCAAGACCAGCCTGCTCGAAGCGATCTATTACCTGGCGACGTCGCGCTCGCCCTATACGACGTCCGACCGGCAGTTGATCAACTGGAACGCCGATCAGGACCTGCTGCCGTTCGCCAAGATCGGCGCGGAGGTCGTCACAACCAGCCGGGCGCTCAACCGGATCGAGATCACGCTCACCGAGGCCAACGGCGGCCTGAACGGGGCGCGCCTGAACAAGGAGATCCGCGTCAACGGGGTGTCGCGCCGCGTGATGGACCTGATCGGCCAGATCAACGTCGTGATGTTTCTGCCACAGGATATGGCGCTGATTGAGGGCGCGCCAGCCGAGCGGCGGCGCTACATGAACGTGACGCTGTGCCAGACCGACGCGGAATACTGCCAGGCGCTGGCGACGTTCGACAAGGTGCTGACTCAGCGCAACGCCCTGCTGCGGCGCATCGCCGACAGCGACGGCTCGCCCGACGAACTCGCGTTTTGGGACGACCAACTGACCGAGTCCGGCGCGGTGCTGGTCGCGGGGCGCCAGCGGCTGCTGCGCGAGCTGGAAGTGAAGGCGCGCCAGATTCACCGCGACCTGTCCGGGAACGAGGAAGACCTCGAGCTGTGCTACCAGCCCGGCTTCATGCCCACGGCGAACAACACCGGCCAGTTGTCCTTCGACGTGCTGGGCCTGGACCTGAACCGGCAGCTCGACGCGGGGGCGATCGCGGGGCAGTTCCGCGAGCGGCTGGGCGAGACGGTCGGCGAGGAGATCGCGCGCGGCATGACGCTGATCGGCCCCCAGCGCGACGAGCTTCGCCTGTTGTTCAACGGGCACGACCTGGGTCTGTACGGCTCGCGCGGGCAGACCCGCACGGCGGTGATGGCGCTCAAGCTGGCCGAGCTGGAATGGATGCGCGACGTGGTGGGCGAGTGGCCGATCTTGCTGCTCGACGAGGTGATCGCAGAGCTGGACGCGGCGCGGCGGGCCTACCTGCTGGATCGCATCGACGGCGCCAACCAGGTGCTATTGACCACGACCGAGCCGGAGATCTTCACGGCGGAGTTTTTGCAGCGGGCCACCCGCTGGGAAGTGCGCCAGGGACAGATCGTGACCGTGTCGCCGGCGTCGTCGTGAGCCGGGGCGCGTTACAGCGGGCGCTTGGTGGGGATCCCTGGGCGGCGCGGGTACTGGGGCGGGGTGGCGGCGATCTTCTGGACGACCACCAGGTAATGCGTTTCGGCCACCTGCGGAAGCTCCACCGGGATCACCTTCTCGACGTGCCCGCCCAGAATCCGCAGCGCGTTTTCGGCCTGTTGGGCTTCGGCTACGGCGTTTTCGCCCTTCAGCGCCACGCACCGCCCGCCGACCCGGCACAGGGGCAGCAGGTATTCGCCCAGAGTGGGCATCTGGGCGACCGCGCGCGCCAGCACGAGGTCGTATTTTTCGCGGCTGGCCGGGTCCTGGCCGGCTTCCTCGGCGCGGGCGTTGATGACGCGCACGTTCGCCAGCTTGAGATGGTCGACGATGTGCTCCAGGAAGGCGGTCTTCTTGGCCGTGGCTTCCAACAGGGTGAGTTCGATGTGGGGGAAGGCGAGCCGCAGCGGCAAGCCGGGAAACCCGGCGCCGGTGCCCACGTCGATCACGCGCAGGTTGGGCGTCAGCGCGATCGCCAGCGACACCGAGAGCGAATCCAGAAAGTGGCGCATCTCGATATCTTCCGGCGCGGTGATAGCCGTCAGGTTTGTGGTTTGGTTCCACGCCAGCAACTCGTCGGCGTAGAGGCTGAAGGCGCGCTGCGTGTCGGGGCCCAAGTCCAGCCCCAGCAGATCGCGGCTGCACCGCACCAGGCGTTCGACTTTCATAGGCGTTTTTAAAATGCTGAGCAGGATACGCGGAAGCAATTATAACAGGAAATCAGGCGCGGCGAAGACCGCGTTGGAGGCGCTCATGCTGGTCAAAGGGACGATCTTGCGGGTCGAGCAGGGCCGGGCGGGCCTCACCCTGATCATCGAGACGGGGATGGGCCTGCGCGGTGTGGAGATCGACGCCGGGCTGTGGGCGGATATCGCGCGCGATTTCGGCGTGACGCAGCCGGGCGAGATGGTGGGCTGGCCCGTGGAGTACGATCCGGCGCACGGTGACCTGGAAATCACCGGGCCGGACGTCGACGCCGTGGACGAGTGAAGGCGCGCAGGCGAAGCGTGGGGCAAGCGCCGGATGCCTGACGTTCGGCGGCGGGTCGATTTGCCTACAATGGGACTGTGAAGGTTCGTTTCTGCGAGTGGAGTATGCGGCATTTTCGGACGCTGTGGGGCGGGCGCGCCCGCTGGCAGCAAGTTCTGATCGTGATTTGCCTGATCGCCGTGGCGGGAGGCGTGGCGCTGGAGCGCTGGTTGTTCGCCGGTCTGCCCCGGCTGGAGGCGCTCGACGACGGGCTGGCCCTGCCCAGCACGCAGATCTTCGATCGCCAGGGTCGCCTGCTGTACCAGATCGCCGACCCGGACACCGGCCTCAACCGCGTGATCGGCCTGGACGACCTGCCGGACTGCATGATCCAGGCGACGGTCGCCACCGAAGACGCGAATTTCTTCCAACACCCCGGCGTGGACGTGGAAGGCGTGATCCGCGCGGCGTGGATCAACGTCAAGGGTGGGGAGGTCGTCGCGGGCGGCAGCACGATCACGCAGCAGGTCGCGCGCAATCTGCTGCTGGACCCCAACCAGCGGGCCGAGCGGACGCTCCGCCGCAAGCTGCGCGAGGGCGTGCTCGCGCTGAGGCTGACGCAGCGCTATTCGCGCGACGAAATCCTGGCGCTGTACCTCAACCAGACGTATTACGGCAACCTCGCCTACGGTATCGAGGCGGCGGCGCGGGCTTATTTTGGCAAGAGCGCGGCGGACCTGACGCTGGCCGAGTGCGCCATGCTGGCCGGGCTGCCCCAGGCCCCGGCGCTCACCAATCCACTGACCGATCCGGAAGCGGCCAAAGCCCGCCAGCGCGTCGTGCTCGACCTGATGACGAAACAGGGATACATCACCCAGGTCCAGGCCGACCGGGCCCACGCCGAGGCGCTCGACTTCGCCGCGACGCCGTTCCCCATCGAGGCGCCGCATTTCGTCGCGGCGGTGTGGACGCAGCTTCAGCGCGATTATGCGGACGCGCTCTACGCGGGCGGCTTGCAGGTCGTCACGTCGCTCGATCTCGACTGGCAGACCGCGGCCCAGGAAGCCGTCCGGCGCCACCTGGAACGCCTGAACACGCCCGCGCCCGGCTCGCCGGCGCACAACGCGCAGAACGCCGCCCTGGTGGCGATGGATCCGCACACAGGGCAGGTGCTGGCGATGGTGGGCAGTCCCGACTATTTCGACGAGCGCATCGACGGCGCGGTGAACGCGGCGCTGGCCCCCCGCCAGCCCGGATCGGCGCTCAAGCCGTTCACGTATGCCGTCGCGTTCGATCCCCAGGCGGCGGAGCCGTGGACGCCCGCGACCATGATCCTGGATGTCCGCACGCCGTTCGTGACGCGGCGGCTGGAGAGCTACACGCCCGCCAATTTCGGGCTGGTCGAGCACGGGCCGGTGCTGATCCGCGAGGCGCTGGCGTCGTCGTACAACATCCCGGCGGTGGTCGCGCTGGATCATATCGGGGTGGATGGCCTGGTGCGGCTGGTGACCCGGCTGGGGATCGACACGTTGACGGCGACCAGCCGGCTCGACCTGTCGCTCACGCTGGGTGGCGGCGAGGTGCGGCTGGTCGACCTGACGGCGGCCTATGGCGCGCTGGCGAACGGCGGCTACCACGTGGACCCTGCCTACATTCTCGAAGTACGCGATCGTCACGGCGAGGTGCTGTACGAGTGGACGCCGCCGCAGCACGAAAGCCCGGTGATCGATCCGCGCGTGGCGTACCTGATCACGGACATCCTGAGCGACAACGAGGCGCGCATCCCGTCGTTCGGCCCGGCGAGCGCGCTCAACATCGCGCGCCCGGCGGCGGCCAAGACCGGCACCACCACCGATTTTCGCGACAACTGGACGGTGGGCTACACACCCAACCTCGTGGCCGGGGTGTGGGTCGGCAACGCCGACAATACGCCGATGGTCGAGGTCAGCGGGATCAGCGGCGCGGGGCCGATCTGGCACGAGTTCATGCGGCGCGCGCTGCTGGGCCAGCCGGAGCTGGAATTCGCCGCGCCTGAGGGGCTGGTCCGGGCGGAGGTGTGCGCGTTGTCCGGCCTGCTGCCGACCGAATTCTGCCCCAAGACGCGCTGGGAGTGGTTCATCGAGGGGACGGTGCCCACCGAGCCGGACACGTTCTTCCAGCCCTTCGCGCTCGACCGCCGGACCGGCCTGCTGGCCGGTGAGACCACGCCGCCCGAAGACCGCGAGGAGCGCGTCTACCTGATCCTGCCGCCCGAAGCGCGCGACTGGGCGATTCGCCAGGGCATCCCGCAGCCGCCGGTTGGCGCGCGCATCGCCGGGGGCGAGAGCATCCCCGCGCGCCTGCTGTCGCCGGACCCGCATACCGTCTTCCGGCTGACGCCGCTGCTGCCGGAAGACCAACAACGCATCCGGCTCGCCGTGGCTGTGCCGAGCCACGCGGAACGCGTCGCCTACTGGCTGGACGGCGATTTGCTGGCGACGGTCGAGGAGCCGCCGTTCGATCACTGGTGGCCGCTGGTTCCCGGCGAGCACGAGCTCACCGCCGTGATCGATCTGGACGACGGCACCAGCCTCACTACCGGCGCGGTACCGTTCCGTGTGGGCACGTGGATTCCGCCCGAGGAGCGCCCGCGTTCCGGCCCCGCAGAGTAACCTGACCTGTCTCGATGGCGTGAGGGGAGCGCTCAGTGCCTGGCCGGGGCGGCTTCCAGCCGGGCGCGCGCAGCGCGGAGCGCGTCCCGCGTGCGGACCGTCTCTTTGCTGATGCTGATCGCCTTCATGCTGTGCCAGCCGAAGGTCGTCATGTATTCGACGGTCAGCGCGCCGCGGTAGCCCAGCGCGTGGAGGTCCTGCAGCAGTTGGGGGATGTCCATCGTGCCTTCGTCGTGAGGCGTTTGCAGGTTGCCACGCCGGGCCTGCCGCACCTGGACGTGGGCGACGTGCTCCATCAGCGGCTCGACCTCGCGCCGCACGATTCCCTGGCAGACGAAATGGGCATAATCCAGCGTCACGCTCAGGCCGGGCACCGCGTCCAACAGCAGCAGCGCCTGCTCGGGCCGCTGCGCGACCGAATCCATGTGCGGCTCGAACGAAACGCGCAGGTCGGTATCCTCGGCGGCCTGGAGCATCCGCAGCAGGGCCGGGATGGCGCGCGCCAGGCTGTGCTCGGGCCCGTCTTTGTGGATCACCCCCGGCGAGACGGTGATGCCGGGCGTGCCCAGGCTGACGGCGAAGGGGATCAGCCGCTCGAACAGGGTGAGCTGCACCTCGCGCTGGGCCGGGTCCGGCGAATTGACCATCGGCAGCATGAGGTACAGATCGGTCAGCGTCAGGTCGAATTCATCCAGCAAATCGCGGATGGTCTGGGCTTCCGCTTCGGGGTAGGCGGTCGCGCGGTTGGTGTCGAGATGCGGGCCCGATCCCAGATCGATGTACCGGAAGCCGAGCCGGGCGATGGTGCCGACCGCGTCTTCGAGCGAAAGATCGTTATAGGACCAGGCATGGCAGGCGATTTGCATACTCACAACTCCGGCAGGGTGCGGCGCACGTCTCCCGATTATATGCCTGCTTCCCCTGCCGGACCACTCACGGCGGGCCGGCGGGCGCGATGACGACCACCTGAATGGCGGCCCCCTCCGGGGGGCGCGGCACCGCGATCAGGAACGGCTGGACCAGCTCGTAGTCGCAGCCCGGCACCACGTCGAACGCCAGTTGGAGCGTTTGCGTGCCCGCGTCCAGGCCGATCACGCGGTGGGCCGCGTCGCAGCCGGTCGCCGTGTTGACCGCGCCAACCAGCGCGGACTCTGCGAAGTCGAACGCGCCGCGCGCCACAAGCCCCGGGCACAGCTCGGATTCATCCACCTCGTCGTAGAACGCCGCCAGCTCGCCCGGCGATGTCCAGGTCCACTGGCTGCCGCTGAGCATCGCCAGGTATTCGAAGCACACGCCGTCGAGCAGCGCGACCTGGTCGGCATACGGGCCGGTGTCGGATTCCAGGGTGGCGAACGGTGCTGCCGGCGTGGGGGCGGTGGCGGCGGGCGCCGGCGTATCGATGACCTGGGGGATGGTGGATGTGCTCGCCGGGGCGTCGCTCGATGGGCCGGCGGTCAGGGTGCAGGCCGCCGCCAGCAGGCTGAGCAGCGCGATGGCGGGCGCGGTAAGTCGTCGCATGGATCTGCCTTTCGGATCGTTTTCATGACGTGATTCTAGCGCAAATGGCCGGGCTGGATGTAGGACTCCGGTACGCCGGGCGCGGGGGCCGGGTCGCCAAGTGGACATTCCGGGCGTCGGGACGTATACTGGGCCAGAGACATGCTCTCCGCCTGGGTGGTTCTTGGTGTCTGGACAGTTCAAATGAATACAACGCAAGCATATATCGCAGTCGAAGGCGTGATTGGCGTGGGCAAGACCACGCTGGCCCGCATGTTTCAGAAAGAGATCGGCGCCCAGTTGGTGCTGGAGGTGTTCGAAGAGAACCCGTTTCTGACCGATTTCTACACCGACCGGGCGCGCTACGCCTTCCAGACACAGATCTTTTTCCTGCTCAGCCGCTACCACCAGCAGCGCCAGCTCGCCACGATCCCGCGCCCGCTGATCAGCGATTACATGTTCGACAAGGATCGCCTGTTCGCCCAGGTGAATCTCTCCGGCGACGAGCTGGCGACGTATTACAGCGTGCAGGAAGCGCTGGCCGAAAACGTGCCGCTGCCGGACCTGGTGGTGTTTCTCAAGGCGGACACGGCGACGCTGATGAACCGCATCACCGCCCGCGATCGCCCCTACGAGCGCAACATGGACCCGCAGTACATCGACAGCCTGCGCGTGGCCTACGACGCCTTTTTCGGCGCGTACACGGCAGCGCCCGTGCTGGTGATCGACACCAACGAGATCGACTTCGTGCGGGACGAGGCCGACCGTGACGCGATCTTCGACCGGATTCGCGGCGCGCTGGGGGAGGGGCCGCGCCAGCCCGCGCTGCCGGGCCTGGATCACGGGCAGGCGCCGCTGGCCGAGCCGAAACCGGCTCCGGCTACGCTGGAGGGCACGTCGCGCCGCCTGGCCGATTTCCAGCAGTTTCACCGGCGGCTCGACGACGACAAGCGCTTCCCGACCGACCTGTATTTCAACTTCATGCGGCTGCAAGAGGAGATCGGCGAGCTGGCGAAGGCGTTCGCGCAGCGATGGATCGCCCAATCGACGGGAGGGCCGGACGAAACGCTGCCCGCCATCCGCGAAGAACTGGCCGACGTGCTGGCGTATGTGCTCAAGCTGGCGAACTATGCCGGCATCGATCTGGAAGAGGCGTATCTGCAGAAGATGCAGGCGAACGAGGGGCGCAAGTGGCACCCGCCCGCTCCCTCAGAAAGCGACCAGGCATGATCCAGCTTCCGAACCCGGAGAAGAAATTCGTCGCAATCGCCGGCAACATCGGCATTGGAAAATCGACGCTGACCGGCATCCTGGCCGAGGCGTTCGGCTGGAAGCCATTCTACGAGGCAGTGGACGAAAACCCGTACCTGGCCGATTTCTATTCGGACATGACCCGCTGGAGCTTTCACTCGCAGGTGTTTTTCCTGTCGCGCCGGCTGCAGCACCACCGCCAGCTCGTCGATCATCCCGGCTCGGTGGTGCAGGACCGCAGCGTGTACGAAGACGCCGAAATCTTCGCGCACAACCTGTACATGCAGGGGCAGATGTCCGAGCGCGACTACCAGGCCTATCACGACCTGTACGAAGGCATTCGCGCCTTCCTGCCGCCGCCGGACCTGCTGGTCTACCTGAAGGGGAGCGTGGACACGCTGCTGTCGCGGATCCGGCTGCGCGGGCGCGACTTCGAGCGCGAGATTTCGCCGGCCTATCTGCACCAGCTCAATGCCCTGTACGAAGCGTGGATCGAGCGGTGGAATAGCTGCCCGGTGCTGATCGTCCCGACCGACGGCGTCGATTTCCAGCGCGATCGCGCCGCGCGGGACTGGATCATCGGTGGTGTGCGCGAATGCCTGGAACCGGCTCCGGTTCGCTATTTGGAGCCGCCCATCAAAACCTGATAGGTTAGCGCTGTAAACCTGGACTCGATATTGGGGTGTGAGTATGCCAGGGAGGCGGGGATTATGCATGGACTTCAGTCGCGTCTGAGCCAGACGCTGCGCCTTGCGTTGCTGGACCGGTTATCGCATGAACTGAATGCCGACCTCAGCTCGTCGGAGGTGCTCAAGCGCGTCTTGAACGCCGCCGCCGAGGCGCTGGGCACGCCATACGCGAGCATCATCGCGCTCAAGGACAGGCAGGTGCTGGCGGCGTATGCCCTGGGCGGGGGCGACCGCGACCCGCTGCCGTCGGTGCGGCTCGTGCTCGAAGACGGGCTGGCCGGGTTCGTGATGTATAACTACCGGACGATCATCGTCAACGACATCACGAGCAACCCGCTGTGGCTGGCGCTCCCCGGCGATCCGCTGTCGCCGCAGACCGGCTCGGCGCTGTGCGTGCCGCTGACTCACGCGGGCGATATGGTCGGCGTCATGACGCTGGCCCACCCGGCGACGAGTTATTTCACCGCCGACGCGGTCAACCTGATCACCATGATCGGCGAGATGGGATCGGCGGCGCTCTCGTCTGCGCTGCTGCTCGAGGCGGCGCGCGAGGCCGAAAAGCGGTACGCGACGCTGTTCGACGACGTGATCGTGCCGATCATCGTCACCGACCTGCAGGGGCACATCCGGGCGGTGAACCGGCGCGCGTGCGAGTTTCTGGGCTATTCCCGCGAGGAGATGCTCCGCCTGACGATCGCGGCGGTGCACCGCATGGGCACCGGGCCGCTGGGCAGCGACCGGTTCCAAAGCCTGGCGCACGGCCACGAGGTACATTTCCAGTCGAAGGTATGGACCAGGGACGGGGACGAGCGGGCGGTCCACGTCTACGCCAAGCGCGTCTACAGCGCCGCCGAAGGCGACTCCATCCAGTGGATCGAGCACGACATCACCTCGCAGCTCACGCTCGAACGGCTGCGGCAGGACCTCTCGGCGATGATGTATCACGACATGCGCGGCCCGCTGGGCAACGTGTACAGCAGCTTGCAGGCGCTGCAACGGCTGCTCGGCGAGAGCGCCGACGCCAACGTGAAAGCCCTGCTGCAGGTCGCCACGCGCAGCGAGCGCCAGGTCCGGCGCATGATCGATTCTCTGTTGGATATCCAGCGCCTGGAGGAGGGCAAGAAGTTGCTCAACCGCGCCAACGTGCTGCTGAACGAGTTGATTTACGCCGCCGCAGAGCAGGTAAGGCCCCAGGCGGATGATAACCGGATCGAGATGCGGTTCGCCCTGGCGGACGATCTCCCGGCGCTCTACATCGACCAGGACATGATCGAGCGGGTGATCATCAACCTGCTCGACAACGCGATCAAATACTCACCCCCCGGCGGCACCATCACCGTCAGCACGGCCACCAGCGACGGCGAAGTGTACCTCCGCGTCCGGGACAGCGGCCCCGGCATCCCGCCCGAAGCCCAGCGCGTTATCTTCGACAAGTTCGCGCGCGTCAAGCAGCGTAACATGCCGCACGGCGTCGGCCTGGGGCTGGCGTTCTGCAAGCTGGCCGTCGAGGCGCACGGCGGGCGGATCTGGGTGCGCAGCGACACCGTCGGCTCGACGTTCACGTTCGCGCTGCCGGTCCGGGCCCCGGCCACCGCCGAACTGCCGCCGCTGGGCGTGCCTGGCCCCGAATAGCGGTTCTTGTGGTATCCTCGTAGGGAAATCCTGAGTTGGAGAGACAGTGCCCATTATGATGCGCGCCCTTTCGTCTGCCCGCTGTGCCTGGCGTTCCCTGCTGGGAGCGATCGGGGTGGGAATCGTCCTGGCAGGCTGTGGCGGCAACGCCCAACCGGCGATTGTGACGTTCGTGCCGACCGAAACGCCCACCGCCCAGCCCAGCCCGACCGCCGCGCCGGTGAGCAGCGCCCCGACCGCGCCCGCCGCCAGCGCCACGCCGGAGCCGACGCGCAGCCCGACCACGCCCACGCCCGGCCCGTCGCCGACCAGCCTGCTGGCGCCGACCACGACTCCGGCCCCGTTCACGCTGACGGCCACTCGCGCCCCGACGCTGGCCGGGCTGTCGGTCGAGTATTTCACCACCGACAGCGAGTACGTGATTCCCGGCGACAACGTGACGCTGTTCTGGAGCGTGCGCGGCGCCGACCGGGCGCGGATTTTCCGCGTGGATGCTGAGGGCGAGCGGCTGTTCCGGTGGGATGTGGCGGCGGCGGGCCGGATCACGGTCGCCACGCGGCGCGCCGACCGTGACGTGGCGCGGTTCTTGCTCACGGCGGAGGTGCCCGGCGCGACTATCGAGCAGGACCTGCTCATCCCGCTGCGCTGCCCGGAGGTCTGGTTCTTCGATCCGCCGCCGGACGCGTGCCCCGCCGATGCGGGCCAGTTTTCGGCGCAGGCCGAGCAGACGTTCGAGCGGGGGCGTATGATCTGGGTGCAGGCGCTGGACCGGATTTACGTCGTGTTCGAGGACGGCGTTGCGCCGGCGTGGGCACAGTATCCGGACGAATTCGGAGAGGGCGTGCCGGAGCGGGATGACAGCCTGGCGCCCCCGCCCGGCCTGGAGCAGCCGGTGCGCGGATTCGGGCTGGTGTGGCGCAGCAATCCGCGCGTGCAGGAACGGCTGGGCTGGGCGACGTCGCCCGAAATACCCTACGAGGGCATGTACCAGTCCGACTCGGTTGAGCCGAGCGTGGCGACGACCTACCTGCGCCTGCGGGACGGGGGAATCATGGCGCTCGACGCATTCGAGGATGATTGGGAAGTACTGCTGCCGCTGGAAAGTGAGACTCCGGAGTAGATGACGAGATGGCCGATGAACGGACCGATCGATGCTGAATGAACCATCCATCCTGGCGGCGGGGCAGGCGGCATCCCCCGACCAGGCAATCCCCGAAGCAGTTGCCCCCGACCCGGTTCGCGCGCAGCTTCAGGCTGCCGTCGCGGGCGTGATGGATATCCAGCGGGCGGAATACGATCCCGCGCCGCCGATCAGCGCGAGTTTCACCGGGCGGCTGCTGCTGGACAGCGAAACGGCGTTCGAGCAGGTCGACGAGCAGTTCGCGCCGCTCGATTACCACGTCCTGTTGACGACCAACGACGAGGACCAGCCGGTGATCATGGCGCTCAAGGGGCGGGTGAAGCCCAAGCCGCGCCCGCGCTGGCCGAATGCCGTGCTGCTGGTCATGACGCTGCTCAGCCTGCTGTTTGCGGGCGCTGTCCACGAGGCGGGGATGCGCGAGGAGACCGATCTGGTGCTGTGGCGCGGCTGGCCGTATGCCCTGAGCATGATCCTGATCCTGGGAACGCACGAGCTGGGCCACTACTTCGCGGCCCGCTACCACCGCGTCAACGTGACCCTGCCGTATTTCATCCCGGCGCCGATCGGGTTTGGCACGCTGGGGGCGTTCATCCAGCTCCGCGAGCCGATGCGCAACCGCAAAATCCTGTTCGACGTGGGGGTTGCCGGGCCGCTGGCGGGGCTGGTGGTGGCGCTGCCAATCCTGATCATTGGCCTGGCGACGTCGAACGTCGAGCCGCTGCCCACCGAGGATTACATGCTCGAAGGTGATTCGATCCTGTACGCCGCCGCCAAGCTCCTGATCTTTGGCGAATGGCTGCCCAACGGGCAAGAGGACGTGTTCATCAACCAGCTCGCCAAAGCCGGCTGGACGGGCCTGTTCATCACCGGGCTGAACCTGATCCCGCTCGGCCAGCTCGACGGCGGTCACGTGGTCTTCACCCTGCTCGGCAAACAGGCGTACCGCTTTTACTATCCGATCCTGGGCGTGTTCTTGCTGCTGTCGCTGTTCAACTCGGCGTGGATTCTCTGGACGCTGCTGCTGATGTTCCTGGGCCGGGCCTATGCCGTCCCGCTCGATACCATCACCCAGTTGGGGCCGCGCCGCCGCTGGCTGGGATACGCCGCCATGATTGTGTTCGTGCTCGTGTTCGTGCCGAATCCGCTGCACCTGGTTCAACCCTAAATGACCCGACGGAAGGGAACATCGCAGCCAAAGACTTCGCCGCGCGCCGAACGAGCGTCGGCATTCCGGTGGCGCAAGACCTGGGCGGTGGCGGCGCTGGTCTTCGCCGCGCTGGTGGCGGTCGCCGTCGAGGTGTGGCCATTTGGCCGCTCGCATTCGCAGAGCATCGCCAACCCGGACGCGCCGCTGGTGTCATTCTTTCGCCCCGAGGTGTTGTACTGGCGCGACGAGATTGAGGGCTGGGCGCGCGAACATCACGTCAACCCGAACGTGATCGCCATCGTCATCCAGATCGAGTCGTGCGGGAACCCCAACGTGATCTCCAGCGCCGGGGCGTTGGGGCTGATGCAGGTGATGCCGTTTCATTTTCAGAACGGGGAGAATATGCTCAATCCCGACACGAACGTCGCGCGCGGGATGAGCGTGTTCTACGAATGCCTGACGCAGTTCGCCGGGTGGGACCTGGGCAAAGCCCTGGCCTGCTACAACGGTGGCCCCAGCGTCACCCAGCGCGATCGGAGCACCTGGGCCGCCGAGACGCAGTATTACTATCGCTGGGCAACCGGGTTGTGGGCGGACGTGCAGAACGGGGTCGAATCGAGCGACACGCTCAAGGATTGGCTGGCCGCCGGGGGCGAGCGCCTGTGTGTCCAGGCCGGACGGAGCCAGTCGGCAGGCGTCGCCGGCTGAATCCCCAGGCCGCGACTCAGCCGCCCGGCACGTGTTCGTAGACCACGATGTGAAGCGGCGGCGCGTCGAGGTAGTGGCCCAGCATGTCGCGCACCGCCCGCCATTCGGGCGGGTCCGCGAGGCGGGGCAGCGCCAGGCCCCGCAGCCCTTCACGCTGCCAGTCCCGCTGGAGTGCCAGGATCGCCTGCTCGATGAAGCGCAGCCGGGCGGGACTGTGTGGCGTCTCGCGAACGATCAGGCCCACCAGCCACGGCTGCGCGTCGCGCCACAGCCACACGCTGCCCGGTAGCAGCGTCCCGGCGCGCCCGCGCTTGCCGTACTCGCTGACGAACACCGGGTAGCGATCGTGCAGGGTAGTGGCGAAGGGTGTGGCCGTGGCCTGTCCGTTGGCCGCCAGCGCCAGCCCGATGGCCTGCGTCCCGGCTGCGAAGATGTCCCCCTCGTTCGTGAAGGTTACGGTCACGGCTCAGTCTCCAAAAAAAGTACCGGAAGGCGTTCACCTTCCGGTACTCGATTCTCAAGCGGCCAGCAGTGCCGGGCTTACGCTGAGACAGTCATGGCTAGTGCATCGTTCGGCTCGACACGGATGCCCGGCCCCATCGTCGAGGTCAACACCACACGGCGCACGTAGGTGCCCTTGGCCGCGGCGGGACGGGCGCGGCGGATGGCATCCATCACGGCGGCCATGTTGTCGCGCAGTTGGGCTTCCTCGAAGCTGATCTTGCCGATCGGAACGTGAATGTTGGCGGTCTTGTCGTTGCGGAACTCGATACGACCGGCGCGGGCCTCTTCGATCGCGCGCGGGATGTCTTCCGGCGGGATCAGGGTGCCGGCTTTGGGGTTGGGCATCAGGCCCTTGCGGCCCAGCACCTTACCCAGGCGCCCGATCTTGCGCATCATATCCGGAACGGCCAGCGCCACATCGAACTCGGTCCAGCCTTCGTTGGCAATCCGCGCGATCACCTCGTCGTCGGCCACGACGTCGGCGCCGGCTTCCTGCGCGATGCGAGCACCTTCGCCCTCGGCGAAGACCAGCACGCGGACAGTCTTGCCCAGGCCGTGCGGCAGGATGACGGTCGTGCGGATCTGCTGGTCGCTGTGGCGCGGATCGATGCCCAGGCGCAGGTGCAGCTCGACGGTTTCGTCGAACTTGGCGGGCGCGATCTGCTTCACCAGGGCGACCGCTTCATCCGGGCTGTAGAGTGTGGCCGGGTCGATCTTCGCGGCGGCGTCCAGGTATTTCTTACCGTGCTTACCCATTTGGTTTCTCCTTTGTGGTGCGAGTGGGCGTGCAGCCCTCCCACGGCCTAACGTGTCTTACCCGTCGATCAGAATGCCCATGCTGCGGGCGGTGCCTTCGACCTGGAGCATAGCGCCCTCGATGTCGATGGCGTTGAGGTCTTGCATCTTGACTTCGGCAATCTCGCGCACCTGCTGGCGGGTGAGCTTGCCGACCTTGTCCCGATTCGGCTCGGACGAGCCTTTTTCGACGCCAGCCGCGCGGCGAATCAGGAAGGCGGTCGGGGGGCTTTTGAGGATGAAGCGGAACGACCCATCGGTGAAGATGGTGATTTCGGCGGGGATGATTTCGCCGATGCGGGTGCTCGTTCGCGCGTTGTATTCCTTACAGAAGCCCATCAGATTGATGCCGTGCTGGGCCAGTGCCGGGCCGATAGGCGGCGCGGGGTTGGCCTTGCCAGCCGGGATCTGGAGCGTGACAACTGCTTTCACTTTCTTAGCCATGACATTGTTCCTTCTTGTACTCTACACACAATGCGCCCCCAGGACAGGGGGCTGTCGTTCGTGAGAATAATCGGGCGCTGCTCAGGCTTTCTCGACCTGTAGAAAGTCGAGCTCGACCGGTGTTTCGCGTCCGAAGAACGAAACCAACACCCGGACTTTGGCTTTTTCCATGTCGATGTCGCCGACGGTGCCGATGAACTCGTTGAATGGGCCGTCGATGATGCGGACCTTCTGGCCGGGCCGGAAGGTGACCTTGATCTTGGGCGCCTCGGCTTCCATCCGGCGCATGATCTGCGAGACTTCTTCCGGGCGGAGCGGCGTCGGCTCGTTGCCCATGCCGACGAAGCCGGTCACGCCGGGGGTGTTGCGAACCACGTACCACGAATCCTCGTCCATGATCATCTGGACCAGGATGTAACCGGGGAAGACCCGGCGCTCGATGGTCCGGCGCTTGCCTTCGCGCACCTCGATTTCTTCTTCGGTGGGCACGACGACGTCGAAAATCTTATCCTGCATGCCCATCGTCTCGATGCGCTGCTCGATGGCGTGTCGCACTTTGTTTTCCTGGCCGGAATAGCAATGGACGACATACCATTTTCGCTCGTCTTCCGGCTCTTCCTTGTCGTCGAGTAGCGAATCGCCGAGCACACTGGCGACATCCCCAAGACGCTCGCCGCGCTGGCTGGGCAACTCCTCTTCGGTGTCGTCGGCGTCGTTGTCCAGATAGACGGGTTCCGGATCGAAATCTACGTCCTCGTTGTTGTAATCGTCGTCATACATCAGGAACACCTCAACCTTCTAAATCGTCGGACGTAGTGCAAGTGCCACTTTCGCCATGCTATTTTGTGCGGTCGGGTCAAATCCGATCCCGTAATACGGCGTATGAGCCACCTACGATAACGGCAACGGCAGCGGCCACGATGAGAAACGTCGTTTCTGAATCAGCGTGGAACGCTTGCTGGAACCACCAGCTAAAGAAACTCGACAGCAGGCCCAGACCGATCGAGAACGCGATGGTAACGCCCAGCACGACCAGCGTCAGGCGCCGGGTTTCTTCGCGGGTCGGCCACGTCACTTTCTGCATCTCGGAGGCCACGCCGCGGAAGTAGGCGACGACGCCGCGCACGACCGGGATCCGGTTGACCAGGCCCGTCGAGCCTGTGCCGCGCGGCTTGACCTGGCGCGAGCTGGGGGTGGGGCGGTCTTTGCGCAGCGGCTGCGCGGTTTCGGCGCTCTCTTCGTTTTGCTGCCGGCGGCGGCGCCGCCTGTCGGACAGAACAGCGTCGTTCGACTGTTCCGTGTTTTCGTCGTGATCGTCCATGCGGGTACGTGTGCGTGCCACTTTCAGCTCCTCGGCGTACATTTGCCCATACTAAGACACCGTCGCGAGGACGGTGTCTAACGTAGCAAGCGAGTCATCATCAGGCAGGGGTGGTAGGACTCGAACCCACAACCTACGGTTTTGGAGACCGTTGCTCTGCCAAATTGAGCTACACCCCTAATTGGCGGGGCAAAGTACCCCGGTCAACTCACTGATTACTTAGGTCACTTCGTCTCACGGTGTAACGTGTGTTTCCGGCAGCGCGAGCAGAATTTCTTCTTTTCGATGCGCTGCGGGTCATTACGCCGGTTTTTCATCGTCGTGTAATTCCGCTCTTTGCACTCGGTGCAAGCGAGATGAATTACCAGCCGGACATCTTTCTTTTTTGCCATGATCCACCTGTTCCCGTAGAGCGGGAAGTCAGGGCCGGACAGATAGGTGCCCGGCCCTCGAATGCTTACTCAAGGATTTCGGTGATGACGCCGGCGCCGACGGTGAGACCGCCTTCGCGGATGGCGAAGTTGGAGCCGCGCTCGAGCGCCACGGGCGTGATCAATTCGACCTTCAGGTTGACGCTGTCGCCGGGCATGACCATTTCCACGCCTTCGGGCAGTTCGATGGTGCCGGTCACATCCATGGTG
>JAHDLB010000041.1 GCA_018432315.1 Anaerolineae bacterium | reverse complement strand
GGAAATGTGTTAGGATGGCGCTGGACAGCCGATGGTGGAGAGTGAACAATGCTCGGCCAAAAATCCAGACAGTTCAAAACCCATCCAAGCTTAGCCCTTGAAGAGCTCGTTCCAGCCCGTCATTTCTACCGCCAACTGGAAAGCATACTGGATCTTGAGTTTGTGCGGGATCTGGTGACTCATTGCTATGCGGAACGCGGACGACCGTCAATCGATCCAGTGGTGTTTTTCAAACTGCAGCTCATCATGTTTTTTGAGGGGATCCGCTCGGAGCGACAGCTCATGGAACAGGTGCAGGTCAATCTGGTGTATCGCTGGTATATCGGGTATGACCTGGATGAGGAAGTTCCCCATCACAGTGCGTTTAGCCTGTGGGGGTCAAAAAATCAATCCGGGTTGAAGTTGGGTAGAATTCCTCGCATTATCAAGTGGTAATGAGCAGTATTTCCCCCAAAGGTCAGTCAACCATTGATCAGCAACCCTATAATAAGAAAGATAAACCAGGTCATACACCAAGGGATGACTTGGCTTGAGTCGCGGCTCAAGCAGTGGACCAAGCCAGCGACCAGCAAACAGGTGATAGGGACGCTGGCGGATTTGAAGCGAAGCAAGCGCGAGTTGATCGCGGAGAACATGTTTTTGCGCCAGCAGTTGGTGGTGCTGGAACGACAGGTGAACCGTCCGAAGATAACCCAGCGCGATCGGCTGTCAACATCGAGTTAAGGTGTCGCCAAAACAACGGGATAAGATGTCACTTGAACGCCGGCTGGCGGGTCCCCCCTCCGCCGGTGAAATTCAGGTCACGATAGGCATCACCTCCTCGGATTGAACCGGCGTCTCCTCTGCCTCATCGGTGGGTTTGGCCCGCCCTAGCAGCCCAGCTTTGCGCTTCTCCTTGAGCCGATAGCTCTCCCCCTTGATGTTGAGCGATAGTGATTGGCATAGTAAGCACCTCAGTCTACTCAGGCGGTGTTGATACTTCGTGTGGCAAAATAAAGAACCGTAAGGCACTGGCTCGCCGTAAACGATAGATCTGGTGGCCGTGCTCGCCGGCCCAGGCAAAAATCGCATCTGGACGTTGACCCCGATCGATGCAAAGTGAGCGCACAGAGACCATCCGCGGATCAGGCGTCGCTCCACCATTCAAACGCAGCATGACATCCTCATTCCATGCAATCCATAGAGGCATTCCAGGCCCATCTTGCCGACCGAATAGAATCCCCCACTTGTACCATTTCTGGATCGAGGTGACATTGACGCCCAGTTGTTGCGCCGCTTCGGCGCTGGTGATATAGCCGGTATCGGGAATGCGTAAGTCAGCATTGGTGGTGAAGCCGGATGGAATCGCGTTGGACCGCCGAAAATCCATCACATGGTGCGGTGTCCAGCGTTTGCCTTTAACCGTCGTAAGACCTTCTTGATTCAGCAATTCAGCGATCTTGTGGTCGGTGTGCTCACGCGCCAACTCGCCGATCCGGTGATAGATATGCGGCGAACTGAACAAATACTTCGGCACATCCAATTCGCTGGTAGCTCCGCCATACCACTGGACGTGGGCCCGAATAACCTTGCCGCGGCTTTCGAGAACGACTTGCTCAATCAGGCAGCGGAGCAGCTCCTTCTTATCCTGCGCAGTGATGTGGTCGGCAAACCAGTAATCGCGCAGGTGGGTCACCACGTCTTGCATCTGCTCTAACGTGCTGGCCAATTGATACGCTGTGGTCCGCTGCGCTTCATACGTTTTACGCGTGTCCGCCAGGGCCAGCAACTTCTGATTCCATTCGGTTTCCAGTGTCTGAGCCACCAGGCGGTGGTCAGGGTCTACGGCTTCATAACGGCGACGGGCCAGGTTGGCTTCGTATTCCAACCGTTGCAGCTTCTGTTGCCAACCACGATCCACCGCCTGGGCTTCCTGACGTAACTGCTCATCCTGTGCCAGGGAGACTTCCAGTGTGCCCGCATTCACGACCGACAGAAACAATTCTTCCACTAACGCATCGACGCGTTTCGCACTGGCTTGATTACAAATCGCCTCCCCGTAACGTCGATGGGCCAGATCACACGTATAGTAAGGTTCTCCGTTACTGTAGCGGACCCGCATGTTGTGCCCGCAGTGCTGACAGACCACCAGTCCTTGCAGGAGTGCCGGGCCACGCCGGGTTGCGCCTTGGCTTTGGGGAAACTGGTAGGCGTTGTTGGCAATGATGCGCTGGTTCTCTTCGAATTCGGCCAAGGTGATGTATCCCGGATGGTTATCGGGCAGAAACACATCCCATTCCTCACGTGGACGGTGATGTACGTGTACGGTTTGCTCGATGGGATTCACCCGTCGCTCGCGTTTCCCGAAACAGTACACGCCCGCATAGACCGGATTGGTCAGTATCGAGCGAATCGCATCGTAGTACGGGCGACGCCACCGGATGATCCGTCCGACGCCACGTTGTTGACGTTGATAGGGTAATTCTAACCCTTCGCGTTTCAAATAGTGTAGCACACCTCGCAGGGACCGCAGCTGCCGAAATAACCGGAATACCAGGGCAATGGCATCGTGAACACTTTGGTCGACCGCCAGGCGTGGCTTGTCGGTAATGTCATCCCAATCCATCCCAACGGGCAATCGCACGCGAAACTCGCCACGCTGCGCTTTGTTAAGCCGCCCGCCTACCAACCGTGCTCGGATATGGTAGAGTTCGATTTCAGCGAACATGCCTTTCAGACCCAGCAACACCCGGTCGTTGAAATCATTCAGGTCATACACGCCATCCTCATCGGCTACCAACACATTGAATACGGCAGCCAGTTCAAGGAGTTGATACCAGTCCAGGCTGTTCCGCGCCAGCCGTGCCACCTCCAGACCGACGATAATGCCCACATCCTGCAACGCAAGCATCGACACCAAACGCTGATAGCCTGGCCGGTTGTAGCTTTGTGAGCCGGAAATCGCCTGGTCATCGTCAATGACTTCACACTGTGCTTCGCTCCATCCTAATTTCTGAACCAATTCCACTAATTGGTATTGGCGGCGCTGGCTCTCGAGATGCAGTTCCACTTGTTGCGGTGATGACTGCCGAACATAGATCACGGCTGTGCGATCCAGATGCGTAGTCTTGACTTTGGGGTGGGTCATGGCGAATCCCTCCTACCTGCTTCAGGACCAGGAAGAAGAGGTGTTCGATGAGTTGGGTTTTGTAGTGGTTCGGCAGTTGCGCCCAAATCCTTGGATTGGCTTCGTTCATCGGCTGAGTTGTCATCGCTGTGCCTCCTCTTGGGGGTCTTGGTTAGCATCATTTGAACCAAGTTATCCAAGGCAATCAGCGAAAGGGCAATCGGCATCTGTGCAATGACTGCGTCCGGTTCAGATGGTGGCGATGTGCTCAGCCAACGCTCGAACATGTGATAGTGAAATCCAGGATGGGCGGGGTCTTCAATGATGCACCGGGTGCAAGTTTGGCTTACTCGTCGCCCCAACACCTGCACGCGGCGACCATAGAATGGATGACCGGGCAGCACTACATATTGTTCGTCTTGCTGCGGCCCTTCTTGACCATTCTGCTCATTTTGCGGAACGTTATCGTGGTAGCATGGTGCAACAGCCGGTCGAGAATGGCTGTGGCGAGCACCTGGTCGTTGAAGACCTCGCCCCAATCCAGGAAACTCTTGTTGCTGGTGACGATCAGGCTGCCGCGCTCATAACGCCGCACGATGAGCCGGAAGAAGAGGCTGGCCTCGTGGTGGGTCAGCGGCAGGTAGCCCAACTCGTCGAGGATGAGCAGCTTGGGATAAGTGAGCTGCTTGAGCAGGGCGTCGAGCCGGTTCTCATGCTGGGCGCGGTTGAGGCGTGTCATGAGGCTTTCGAGGGTGTGGAAGAGCACCGAATAGCCGGCTTCCACGGCCTTGACGCCCAGAGCGACCGCCAGATGGGTCTTGCCCACGCCAGGCGGACCGAGGACCACGACATTGTGGGCGCGTTCGACGAAGCTGAGCCCGGCCAGCTCGCGCACCTGGCGGCGATCCAGGCTGGGCTGGAAGTCGAAGTCGAACTGCTCGAGCGTCTTGACCCAGGGGAAGCGGGATTGGCGCAAGCGGGTCTCAATCCCACGCTGGAAGCGGCCCTGCCACTCGGCGCGCAAGGCTTCGGCCAGGAAGCTCTTGTAGTCCAGCTCGCGCTGGGCGGCCTGCTCACATAGGCTGTCGAGCTGCGCTTCCAGGTGGTCCAGTTTCAGCTTGTCCAGCAGGGTGTCGAGTTCCATTACAGCACCGCCTCATAGGCTTGCAGCGAGCGGTGGTGGACCTTGAGCGTCTCGGCCCACAACTGCTGGTGGTGGTCCGGCACGGTCACCCATCCCTCGGCGCTGGATTGCAGGTGATGCTGAGCGACCAGCTGGTCGTTGGCGTAGACCCGCAGACGGCCATCCAGCCCGATGCGCACCATCACCGTCTGCCCGGCCAGGTGGTCCGGCACGCTGTACCGGTTGCCGCGCACGTCGATGTAGGCGTCCCACCCGACGCGCCGATGCTCGAGGTAGGCGGTGTCGTAGCGCACCGCGGGCAGCGGTTGCAGGGCCGGCGCTTCGCGCTTGAAGCGAACACGCACGACCTCCTTGACGGTCCCGTGGACCCGTTCATCGGCCTCCTGGCGCAGCCACTGCTCGGCCAGTTGGTTGAGATGCTCCCAACTCTCAAACGAGCGGTAGCGCACAAAGAAGTGCTGCTTGATGTAGCCCACCACCCGCTCATCCTTGCCCTTGGTGCGCGCCCGGTAGGGTTGGCAGGCGTGGGGAACGAACCCGTAATAGTCCGCCAGGTCGAGGAACCGCGGGGTGAACTGCGGCGCCGCGCCAGCTCGATGTTCCAGCACGGCTGTTTTCTGGTTATCCACCAGCACTTCCTCTGTCACGCCCGCCAGGTACTCGAAGCTGCGCACCAACCCTTCATAGGTGTGCTCGGCATCCATGCGGTCGGTGCACCAGAAGTGGAAGCGCCGCGAGTAGCTCAACGTGTTGGTGATGAAGCACACCTTGGTCTCCACCCCCGCCATCTCCGTGACCACCTCGCCCCAGTCGGTCTGCAGTTGGCGTCCGGGCGGCGTCTCGAAGCGCACCGTCGCGCGACTGGCTCGCTGGACCCGCCGGGGTCGGATGTAGTCGCGCAGAATGGTGATGCCGCCCGCGTACCCCGCAGCCTGGATCTCACGCAGAATCACCACCGCGTTCCACACCCCTTCCGCCAGCAACCGGTCGATCTGCCCCTGGTAGGCGTCCAGCTTGCTCCCTCGCTTGTCCCGTGTGCGCTCTGGCGCCCCGCCACGCTTCAGGGCGCGGCTGACCGTGCGTGGATGCACTCCCAACTCAGCGGCAATGTCCTTTTGGTAGACACCGCGGCGTTTCAGTGTTTTAATCATCAGGTAGTCCTCCAACTTCAGCATGGCGTCCCTCCTTGATTGGTCTCTTGAAGGGACAGTATATGCGATGTTTGGGGGACTTTTTATGTCGGCGTTTTAGTGACTTATATCACCGTTCGTGACACGGCAGCTGCTGGTGTTACTGGCGAGTCGGATCAGAGGGTGGAAAGAAGCCCTGATCGTCGTGAAGCCAGACACCTTGATCGGCTGGCACCGATTGGGCTTCGGGTTGTATTGGCGACGAAAATCGCGGGTCAGGCAGGGCAGACCACCGATCCCAGCGGAAACGATCGCCCTGATCGAGGCGATGGCGATCCACAATCGAACCTGGCGTGCCAAACGGATTCAGGGCGAACTGCTCAAGCTGGGGATCAAGGTGAGCAAGGAAACAATCAAGAAGTACATGCGACGCGCCAGAAAAGGATTACCACCGCTCAAACGAAGCCAGACCTGGGCGACGTTTCTGGCGAATCATGCCAATGAGATCTGGGCGTGCGACTTTGTGCAGACCTATGACCTGTTTTTTCGTACCGTGTTTGTGTATTTCATCGTTGAATTGGGATCGCGCAAGGTTGTGCATTACGGAGTGATCCGCTCACCGAGCGATGTCTGGGTCGCCCAGCAGATCAGAGAGGCAACACCTTACGCTGAGGGACCCCGCTTTTTGATTCGAGACAATGACAAGAAGTATGGGCGGTGCTTTACCCGCATCACCGAGGACAGTCAAATTGAGGTGCTCAAAACTCCGGTGGAGGCACCCCAAGTCAATTCGATCTGTGAGCGCTTCCTTGGCAGTGTGAGACGCGAATGCCTCGATCATGTCCTCATTTTGAGTGAACGCCATCTCCATCGTGTTATCTGTGAGTATGTCGCGTATTTCAATCGCGCACGACCTCATCAAGGAATTGGCCAACGTACTCCTGATCCACCGGAAGACATTCTGACTGCAGACAGGGAGGTGCCATCACGGATCGTTGGATATCCGGTCCTTGGGGGTCTTCACCACGACTATCGACGGGTTGTTTGAGCGAAGAATCGGCGGCTGATCGACTTTTTGGCCCCCACAGGGCAGTTGAGCAACCGCTATCAGTCAACTGTTCACCGCTACCAATCCGACGATGTAAACGCTACTTTTTTTCCTCGGCATATAAGTGACATTTCACGAACACATCGTCAATGTGTATATCCGTTGGTACCACGCTTTTACACACATCCATGACATCGGGGCACCGGCCCGCAAATTTACAGCCTTGCCGCAAGTACTCTTCCTGTTCTAATTCAGCAAGGGTAACCTTTGTTGCCCAGCGTTTTTTGGGATCAGCCTGGGGGATAGAATCACGCAGCAACTGTGAATAGGGATGCCGAGGATTCATCAACACCCTTTCCACTGTGCCCATTTCAACAATGTTGCCCCGGAACATAATGGCAATCCGATCGCTGACGTAATAGGCTGTTGCCAGGTCATGAGTGATATAGAGGATGCTCACTCCTAATTCGTCCCTGAGCCGCTTGAACAAGTTAACAATTGACATGCGCAGCGAGGCATCAACCATTGAAACCGGCTCATCTGCGATTAGCAGCTTCGGATCAGTGACTAATGCACGCGCAATCGAAATGCGCTGAAGCTGCCCACCGGAAAACTCATTTGGGTATTTCCCAGCAAAATCCTCATAGGTCAAACCCACCAAGCGCAGCTTTTGATCGATGTGCGCGATGGCATCCTTCTTTGAGCGCGCCAGCCGAAAGTTCCGCACGGTTTCATGAAAATAGGAATCCACGGTGCGCAGCGGATTGAACGTGCTGAATGGGTCCTGAAAGATTGCTTGCACGCCTTTGGTGAGCCACGTTTTTTCTCTACGGGACCGTGTATTCCCGTTATGGAGCATTGTCCCGGCAGTGGCTTCTTCAAAACCAAGGACCAACTTAGCTGTTGTCGTTTTGCCACAGCCACTTTCGCCCGCCAGCGTGAAGATTTCAGCGGGTTTAACATAAAAGCTGACATTATCCACGGCGGTAATGCTGATGCGGGCGAGCACATTGCCTTGAGCGTACCGTTTGGTTAGGTTGTTGACTTCAAGTAGTTTTTCCATTTTAGTTCTCTCCAACTAACCAGCAGGCGACTCGATGGTTTTCATCCAGTTGCGAAAAGTCAGGCATTTCCTGGCGGCAAATGTCTTTGACATACGGGCAGCGCGGATGAAAAGGGCAACCGCTCGGTAAGTCTGACAGCGCGGGGGGACTGCCAGGCACGCTGTCGCGCATACTCTTGTCACCAAACTTGGGCAGGGAGTTGATCAAGAACTGGGTATAGGGATGCACTGGCTCGGCAAAGATTGTTTCGGTCGAAGCCTCTTCAACGATCTTGCCCGCATACATGATACCAATCCGGTCCGCGATGTTGGCATGAACGCCCATATCATGCGTGACCATGATGATCGTATTTTTCAGATTTTGCTGAATATCCATCAACATCTGAATCACGCCGCGTTGCACAACCACGTCGAGCGCGGTGGTTGGCTCATCGCCAATCATGATGCGCGGGTTCAAAATTGACGCCAGGGCGATAGTCACTCGCTGACGCATACCGCCCGATAACTGGTGCGGGTAGACATCGAGGACATTACTGGGTAAGCCCAATTCCTGAATACGCCTGAGTGCCAATTCAAAGATTTCGGCGCGATTGCGCTCGTTGACGTGGCTGCCGATGAAGTCTGCAAAGGCGCTTTCAATCTTGATCACCGGATTAAACACGCTCATCGAGCCTTGCGGAATAAACGAGATGTACTCCATGCGCAGTCTTCGTTTTTCTTCCTTGCTTAACCGTGTGACGTCGATTTCCTCATCGTTGATACGATAACAAATCTTGCCTTCCAGCAGGCGTAAGGGCGGCACGATGTCGTTAAACAGGGCCTTCAGCAATGTGGTCTTGCCACAACCGCTTTCCCCCGCGATGCTGTAAATTTCGTTTTCGTATATCTGTAAATCCACGTCGTTAACGGCCTTAACAATTTTCTGGATGCCGCGCACTTCCAGTACATAAAAAGCTTTAAGCTGTTCGGTGCGTAGGACGACTTGTTTTGTTTTTGCCATAGTTTCTGCCATGTCTGCGTTTCCCTACCCTCCAACCCGCTGAATGCGTGTGCGGGGATCGAGGTATTCGCTGATGCTGACCGAGAGCCAGTAGAGCGCGATAAACATAAAGAGCGATAAGATCACCGGCGTCAAGATCCACCACCAGCGTTCTAATAGAATCGCATGGTAGACGATCGCCCAGTTTAACATCGTGCCCAGGGTGGGATTGTTGAGATCGACCAGGCCCAGTATGGCGAGTGTCATCTCCAACCCAATTGCCCACGACATATTGTTGATCAAAGTTGAGAAAATCAACGGCATGGTAAAGGGCGTATATTCCTTTAGCACCAGTTTGACTGTTCCTGTACCCGAAAGCATGGCGGTCTTGGTGAAATCGCGCTCGCGCAAGCTCAAGACTACCGAGCGGATCAGGCGCGCATCCCAGGCCCAACCGAAGGCGGACAGCAACAAGCCTAGTGGTCGACCACACAGGAAGGCGAGGAAATGAGGTATCCTTATGAAAAACGGAGGATACCATGGCCAGGAAACAGCACTACCCGATCCGGTTAAGCGATAGTGAACGGGAAGAATTGGAGAAGTTGGTCAGGACAG
>JAHDLB010000040.1 GCA_018432315.1 Anaerolineae bacterium | reverse complement strand
GAGCCGCCACTGCGCCGCGGCGCGCGTCAGGCTGTGCCGGTTGCGCGGATCCTGCCAGAAGGCGTCGATGACCCGCTGCACGCGCTCGTCCTTGGCCTTGACGCTCACCCCGCGGGCGAAGGTGTAGGCGTTGTGCAGCATCACCGCCTGGCTGGCCGTCGGGTCCTGGTGTCTATACCAGCGCGCCAGCTGGTTCTGCGTGGCGCGGTCGATTTCCGACGCGATGAGCTCGCTGTTCGAGCCGCGCCCCAGCTCGCGCCAGCCGGGCTCCTGCAGCTGGGGCAGCGCCCGCAGTGCCTCGTCGAGCTGTGCGTCGAGCCGCGCCTCCAGACGCTCCATCTCGGCCAGTTGTGTGTTCAGCGCCGCCAACACCTTGTCAGTAGTCAAGGGTGATCCTCACCGAATCGTCGTATACAATCTCGTCCACTTCATACCCCTCGCCTTCCACCCCGGCCACGGCGTAGCGCAGCGCGTCCAGCCGGTGGTAGCGGTCCTTGTTGTGAATGACTTCCGTCGGCTGGTCGTTGTCGTCCAGCTTGCGCCGGTAGCTGCCCAGCTCATCCAGCACGCCGGCGCAGTCGTCGAAGACGAACAGCCGGTACGTTTTGAAGAGCCGGATGACGTGGTCGATGCCGCTCTCCACGTCGACGATGGGCGGCTCGGCCACGTTGAGCAGCCCTGCCGCTTCGTAGTCCAGCCGCTGCTGCTTCTCCGCCTTCTGCCCCACGAACCACAGCACCACCCGCTCGTGGTCCGGGAAGCTCCGGATGTCCTCGGCGTGCTCGCTCGTCGACATCTCGCCTTGAAGCGACTCGCGGTACAGGTAGTAGACGCTCGTCGCCGGGTCGTAGGCCAGCCACACCTTGGCGTGGTGCACCGCCCCCGGGTCGATGCCGCCCCAGCGCGGCCACTCGAGCGGGATGCGAAAGGGCTGCACCTTGTGCCCGCCCTCGTGCTTGTAGCGGTCGACGAACGCGCTGTAGATGAGCCCCGCCGGGCGCTCGAACTGCCCCTCGTAGAACATGCGGAACTTCCAGTCGTCCATCTCCCGCTTGCGCTCTTCGAACTCCTCGCGCGAGAAGGCGGGGTTGGCCGTGCTGGCGAACTGGATCACGCGGATGGCCGGGTCGCCCGCCTTCCAGCGGTCGTACACCTTCTGCTTGAGCCAGCCCAGGTTGTACGGCGTGGTCGTGATGAGCACCCGCCCCCGGCTCAGCGACAGCCGGCGCAGCACCGCCTCCCACGCGCCCAGCCCGAAGGCGTCCTGCCCGGCCTCGTCGAGCCACGCCGCCTTGGCCGTCGCCGACTCCAGCCCGCCTTCCGCCGACGCCGAGCGCATGATGATGCGCCCCCACATTGGGTCGGAGGACCGGGTTGCCTTGAACTGGCCGGGAATCGGCGCCCAGACGCCCGTCTCCTCGTCCCAGGCGTGCTCGCACAGCTCCAGCACGCCGTCGCCGGCCCACAGCCGGGCGATGCCCAGCACGTCGACGAACACCTCGAGCAGCTCGGGCAGCATCTTGAGCTTGAACAGGTCGAAGCTGGCCGTGACGGCCAGGTAGTCGCCGGGACCGCCCAGGGCGATTTCGCGGTGCAGCCACCACGGCCCGAAGGACGTCTTGCCGCCCTGCGTGCCGGAGATGACGGCCACGATGCGCTCGACGGCGTCCCACGCCGCCGCCTGGCCGGGGTGCAGGTCCAGCTCGACGCCGCGCAGCGGCGTGCCGTCCGGCGCCGTCTCCTCGACCACCCGGTACAGCTTGAAGGCCTCCAGCGGTGGCCGGCGGTCGCCGTCAGCTTGCTGGAGCGTCGTCGTTGCCGGCATCCGGTTTGCTGCCCCCTTTAGCCCGCACGAAAGCGATGGGTATGGGGTTGGTAAGGTGCACGTCGTGCTGCTGCTTGGGCGGCGGCACCTCCGCCGCCTGGCGCTGCAGCTCGCTGGCGAGCTTCAGGGTCTTGAGCAGCGCGTCGGCGTCCAGGCCGAGCGTGATGACCTCGCGGTCCGGCGCGCCGTCATGCCCGCGCAGCAGCCGGCGCGTCGTCTTGACGAACTGCGGCGCCTGCGCCAGCACCTTCGCCGCTAAGTCGCGCAGCTCCTCGCCGGCGGTCCAGTCGCGCTCGCGGACGGCTCTGCGCCGCGCTTCCCAGCGCTCGCGATCCAGCTGCGCCAGGTGGTCGTCGTAGGCCTGCGCCCGCTGCTCCCAGGTCTTCGCGCCATCGATGGGCTGGCCGGCACCGTCCTGAGCGCGGAACCAGCGCCGCCACGAGCCGGGCGCTTCCAGAGTGGCGTCAGGTCTGGCCTCTTTCTGGCCTTTTTCTGACCTGTAGCGCCGGTAAGCCTCGTTGAGCGACCGCGGCCGTTCCTGCGGCAAATAGAAGCGGTGGAACCGGTCGAAGCTCGCTGTGGTGTCCCACGGCTGGCGCTCCCAGAGCGGACGGTCGGCCACATTCACGCACCCTCGACCCGCCGCGGCTCGAGCCCCATCCCCGCCAGCCGCTCCAGAATCACCGCGACGAACTCCGGCTGCAGCTCCAGGCCGTACACCAGCCGCCCGTTCTGCTCGCCGGCCACCTGCTGGCTGCCGCTGCCCGAAAACGGCTCGTAGCACACCTCGCCCAGCCGCGTGTGTTGGGCCATGGGGATGGCGAACAGCTCGACCGGCTTGGAGGTCGGGTGATCCGTGCGCTCGCCGGCGGGCACCGTCGGGAACGTCCAGACGCTGGCCGGGTAGTCCTCGCTGGTGCGCGGCGGTTTCTGCCCCTTCACCCAGCCGAAGAAGCACGGTTCGTGCTGCCACATGTACCAGCTGCGCGTCAGGATGGGCCGGTCCTTGACCCAGATGATCTGCTGGTGCACGAACGCCCCGTAGCGCTCCCAGACGCGCTCCAACATCGCCTGGTTGCGGCTGGCGTGCCAGCAGTACCACGCCGCGTCCTCGGCGATGGCGTGTTGGACGGCAACCGCCACGAAGCCGTCGTACAATTCCTCGCCTTGTTTGGCATCGTCCCAGTCGTGGTAGCTGTCGCTCCAGTCCTTGTTGGCGTCCGGCTCGTTCCACTTGTGCGGATGGTTGGTGCCGTCGTAGTCCACCAGGTACGGCGGGTCGGTGGCGAACAGCCGCGCGCGCTCGCCATTCATGAGCCGGGTCACGTCCTCGGCGCTCGTGCTGTCCCCGCACAGCAGGCGGTGCGCCTTGCCGGGCACGCTGAGCGAGGGGATCTCCCAGAGCTGCCCGCGCGCCGTGTCCCATTTGGCGCGCAGTTCCTCGGCGCGGTCCACCTCGGCGCCGGGGTCGGTGGGCGGATCTGCCACGGCGCGCCAGTCGACGCCCGCTTCGCCCGCCACCCGCCGCAGCAAGCCGTCCAGGCTCTCGTCCTCGGCCACCACCGGCGCCGCCTCCAGCTCGGCCAGCAGCGCCGCCAGCATGTCGCGGTCCGCCCGCGCCATGCCCGCCAGCGGGTCGTAGGTCGCCAGCGCCACCGCCTCTTCCTCTTCGGTCAGGTCGGTGACCAGCACCAGCACCGGCGTGGCCGGGTCCGCCCCGAACAGCTCCTTGCGCAGGTGGCCGTCCCACAGGCGGTTGGTCGGCGCGTTGTAGCGCACCACGTCGATGACCCCTACCTGGCGCATGACGGCATCCAGCCCGGCTTTCTGGGCGGGCGGGTGCTGCCGCCAGTTGCGCGGGTTGTCCAGCAGCTCGCCGGCGGGCATCACCCGCAAGCCCACCACCCGGTTGCGGTACGGGCCAATGGCGGCGGGGATGTCGGTCGTCACGGTGTCGCCGGTCATGCACGTCTCCAACACAAAAAGCGACAGGGCGCCATGTCCAGCGCCCTGCCGCTGTCGTCTCGCGCGGTCGCAGGGGACCGCCTGGGTTATCCTGCCACCGGGTAGCCAGTCCGGTGGGAGAGATTGGGGTCGCAGTTCTATGCGCGTGTCACCATCAGGAGGGGTTGTTACCGGGTGCGACCCCAATGTCGGGCTCCCGTCCGCCTCGTCTGTGCCGGCGGAGCCCCGTGGCCGGCACAGCACGCATGTTCAAGTCAGAATCAGTGTAACATGGATTTGGGCTAAATTTGTTCCGTTTTGTTCCATCTTTCTGAGCGCTCCTCCTCACCTCCCGAGTCAGGCGCCCAGCGGTAGACGTGTCGCTCGTGGACGCGGTGCCGCTCCACCCCGCGCCGCAGCGCGACGAGCTCCTGCAAGCCGCGCCAGGTGTGCGTTGTGCTGTAGCCAATCAGGCGGGCGATGTCGCGCACCGGCAGCGTATCGCCTCGCAGATAGCGCTGCGGCACTTTGGCGAGAATCGCCAGCGCCACCGGTGACAGCGACTGCCGGCGGGCCCGCGGCTGGAAGCTGTATCCGCAGCGCGGACAGGTGACCTCCTCGAAGAGGCCCAGTTGGTGATATCCGCTCCCACACGCACCCGCCATGCTCACTCCTCGTCCGGTGTCTCGTCCGGCGACTTCCTGGGCGCGGCGTCCGGCAGCTGCCGCACCAGGGAGACCAGGTGCTGGATCTGGTAGCGGTCCAGCTTGCGCCCGGCTTCCAGCTCGCGCGCGATCCGCAGCGCCTCGACGGCCACGTCGACCAGCGCGTCCGAGAAGGGGCGCCACCGCGCCGGCGTGGTGTTGGGCTCCAACGTCTTGAGCGTCTCCAACTGGTGCAGCTCGTGGTCCATCACCCGGGTCCGGTCCGTCCGCTTGGGCATGTGTCTCCTCTCCATCACGACAACCCGGCGCGCGTCTCGAGCCACGCGCCGGGCACTTCGGGTCCTCTGCGCCGGTAGTATACCGGATGCGCGCCGACCGGTCAGTCCGCGCGCGCCGGCGCGGTGTGGTCGACCGGGACGTAGATCACGACGCTGCACGTCCAGGCCAGCGCCGCATACTCGCCGCTCTCGTCGAGAGCGATTTGCCAGGCGGTCGTGCCGGCAGGCACCGTGTACTCGGTCTGCGCCGCTGCATCCGGCGCCCACAACAGCCGCGTGTCCTCGACGAGCTCGACGAGCACGGCATCGTCCGGAATGATGGTCACGCGGCAGGCCGGGTCACGCGGTGTGGCCGCGGCGGGCGCCGGTGGAACACTGGCAGACTGTTCACTGCGTAGCACGCTCTCGCGCTTCGACTTGGGCGTCGCCTCCTGCTCCGACTCAGGTTCCTTAGTCGGCTCGAATGCCGCGCAGCCCAGCTCGTCGTAGAGTGCCAGGTACGAGTCCAGCTCCTCGGCGGTCAGCGGGCGGATGTAGACGAACGTATCCGGCGTGACGATGGCCAGGCAGTTGCAGGCGAGCGCGACGCGCAGGCGCTCGCAGCGCACCTCAGTGTCGTCGCCGTCCTGGCCGGCCACCGGTGCGACCGGCAGCGCTGCCGCCACCAGCAGCAGGATCACCAGCGTGATGAGTGAGAGTCGGGTTTTCATGATTTGTCCTCCTGGTTAGTTTTTTCGTGTGAAATCTGTCGTCGAAGGTACTGTTCGGGGCTGCCGCCGCACGCCAGCAGCTCGGCCAGCACGTCACCGTGGCACGGCGCCGGCGCGCACCAGCATACCAGCGTCTTGCCCCGCAGCTCGTCCAGGTCCGCCAGCAGGTCCGGACGCTCCGCCAGGTGCTCGCGGTACAGGCGGATGACCGTCGCCCGATCGCCGTCCTGCCCGACCACGAACGGGTTGAGCCACTTCGAGTCCGCCACACCGTACCGGCTGTTGCGGCGCCCGATGTAGACGTAGCGCGGGTCGCGCTGCCAGCCCGGTGGCAGGTCCCGGATGTTGGCCACGCCGGGCGTGGGAGCGGGACGCGCCTGGCTCAGCAGCCGGTGCAGCCGCCCCGCCGTGCGCTCCGCCGGCGGGATGACCGGCACGCCGGCCAGCCGGAAGTAGTCCGCCTCCTCCGGCACCGGCACCACCTCGCCGGTCGCCTCGACCACCAGCGCGCCGTCCTGCTGGCGGTAGGGCGTGCGGAGCTTGAGGTGCGTCACCAGCGCCTGGCTGAAGGCTGCCGGCCCGGTCCGGATGCAGAAGAGGGCGCCCCAGGTCTCCGGTGTGGCGAGGAACAGGTCGACCTGCACCACCTGCCCGCCGGCGGCCAGCCAGAATTTCTTGTAGTGCTCGCCCCAGGCAGCCCGGGCGCCGTCCGGCGGCGTGCGGCGGATGGCCCGCATGGCGATGAGCCGCTCCAGCTCCTCGTCCAGCAGGTTGCGCGTCTGGACGGTCACCACGCCACCGAACAGGTCGCGCTGCACGGCGTGCACCGTGCTGGGGATGGCAACCAGCTCGATGTCGCCCACCTCCGGCTTGCCACGGCGGATGCTGCCGGCGACTTCGATCCGGGAGCAGGCGGGCGCCAGCGTGTTGACCAGGCGCGCCGCAGCGCGTTCGGCCACGTCGAGGGGAATCGTCGTCTTCGTCGCGCTCATGGCTCACCCCTGCGCGGCGAAGCGCCGCAGCCCATCCACCAGGTCGAGCAGCCCGGTCACCCACTGCCCCTGCCGCGAGCGGTACCCCTGCAGGTACTGCAGCACCTCGGTCGCCGAGGCTTCCATCTCGCGCAGCTCGTCGGCGGTGAAGTGGTCCTGGTCAGCGTCCATCGTCTCGATGGCGGCTGCCGTCTCCAGGACGGCGTTCAGCAGCGCCACCAGCGCGACGTTCACCCGTCGCGCGGCGCTCTCGCCGGGGATATGTGCCGGGGTGGGGCGTGGATCTGGCGCGTCCCGCCAGGTTTCCGGTTCGCCGTAGTCCAGCGCGCCCTCTTCGTAGCCGCTGTCCTGGTTGAAGTCGTAACCGTCGTGTTGGTCTATACGTTGCGGAGATGGCGCGCGGGGTGGCTTTGGCTGGGCGCGCTGCTCGTTGGATTCCTGGATTCCTCCGACGTCGTAAACACGCCCATCTGCGCCGACACGTGTCGTGGCGACTGGTGCATTTGCACCAGTCAACTCGCTTTCAAGGGCATCGCGCCAGCGCCCAATAGTCGTGTGTGCGACTCCCAGAGCCTGGGCGATCAGGCGGTCGCTCAGGTTGAGCCACTCATGCCCACGCCGCACACGCCGCTCGAAGATGTTCCGCTTGTCGCGCGTGCTCAGCGCGAAGCCATGGGTCAGGTTGGCGTCCTCGGCATACTCGACGGCGCCGGCGAATCCGCCCGGACGCACCTCGGCCCGGATCTGGCTCTTCCCCGCCTGTTGGGCTGCCGCCACCCGGTGGAAGCCATCCGCCAGGTAGAGCGTCTCGCCCTCACGGAACAGCACCACCGGGGGGAACGTCCCGCCTTCCGACATCACGACCGCGTACTCCCGCACCTTGTCCTGGTCCAGCCCGCCGACCCGCACCTGGATGCGCTCGTCGACGGTGATCTGCGACAGCTCGGCGTCGACCGTCGTGTCCCATTCGACCGTCTCGTTCTGCGCCGCCTGGTGTTGCAGCGCGCGCAGGTCCATCTGCTCGCCCGCCCGCTGTATCCGCGCGTTGATGAGCGACTTGTAGTCAGGCATACGCCACCCCCTGGATCTCCAACCGCGCCGCCAGCCCGTTCAGCAGCCGCAGCACGTCCGCTCGCACCGGCTTGCTCACTTCCTCCGACAGCAGCGAGATCCCCGCCCACGTCGCCTTGTGCACCTCCTCGTGGTACGGGAAGTCCAGCATCGCCTTGCCCTCCCGCAGCACCAGCTCGCCGTAGTTCGCCATCAGGAACGCCTCGCCCGCCTGCACGTTCTGGCTCTTGCGCAAGCCCCCGAAGTAGTAGCGCGTCATCATCGGCACGATGCCCAGCACCGCCAGGGAGGGGCTCACCTGCCCCGCCACCGCCACCTCGTCCAGCACCGGCGCGATGCTCGTCACCGACAGGTAGTCCATCGTGGTGGGAATCAGCAGCCGGTCGGTCGCCGCCAGCCCCGCCAGCGCCGTCACCTGGTCGGAGGGTCCCATGTCGATCAGGACGAAGTCGACGTGCCCCGCCAGTTGGGCGATGGGACCGCGCACCACGTCCAGCGTGTCGGGCATCTTGTAGCGCACCGGGTTGGCCGCGATGTCCTCGATGGCTTCCGCCGTCTGCGGCCCGCCCGGCACCACGTACAGCTCGCCCGGCTCGTGCCCCGCCAGCCGCGGCACCGCCACCGGCGCCAGCGCCGCCAGGATGTCCACCCGCCGCTTGAGCACCAGGTGCAGCACCTCGCCCCCGTGCCCCGTCTCGTCGACCAGGTCGAACACCGCCGCCTGCGACCCCTGCCGGTCCAGGTCGATGATCGCCACCCGGTAGCCCAGCCCCGCCAGGTACTGCCCCAGCAGCGCCACCAGCGTCGTCTTGCCGACGCCGCCCTTGCGCAGGTACGCCGTCAGCGTGATGGGTTTTTCGCTCATCTGTGGTATCCTTTCCTCACTCCTGGCCCTGGCCGCTCCGGCGGTCGGGGCCGTCTGATTCACGTCCGCGCCGCCAGCTGCGGCACGTCCTGCGATTCGACCAGCCACTCGGTCACCGTCTTGCCGCCCGGCCCGATGAGGTACGGCACCAGCGGCACCGCGCCCGGCTTGTACACCGCGCTGTGCACCATCGCCTGCAGCTCGTCGCGCAGCAGGTACAGCGCCTGCGCCAGCGCCCGGTCCTTCTTGCCCGGCGTCTCGCTCCGCAGCGGCAGCGCCGCGCAGTCGATGCGCCCCTGGACCCCGCCGTACCAGAACAGGATCTGGTAGCCGTGCCGCTTGCGCGGGCCGTCGTGGACCCCCGGCACGAACTGCACGCTGCCGGCGCCCAGCCGCGCCAGCATGGTGATGACCTCCCGCTGGAGCTGGGCGACGGTCTTGTGCGTCGCGCGGCCAGGGATGTCGCGCTGCTGGCTGTCCTCGAAGTACGGCACCTCTTGCGCTCGAAGCTCCAGCTTGTCGGGTATGAAAGGCATGTTCACCTCCTGTTGCACCTGATCCTCATAGAACGAACTCCACTCGCATTCCGCCACGCTGGCGCGCAGAGCTGCCAGCGCCGCGGCCAGCTCAGTCATGACCCGACTCCGCCGGCGCCGGGCTGCGGTGGTGGTTGAACAGCTTCACGTCGCACTCGTAGACGACCTTCACCGGAATCCCCGCCGCCCTCGCCACCATCGCCTCGATGTCGGGGAAGTGCTGCGGGAGGTAGTCGGGCGCGTAGGCATGGCGCACCTTCACCGTCAGCACGCCATCCGCGAACCGCACCGGCTCCGCGCGCCGCAGCCACGTGTCGAACGTCGAGCGGTTGAGCTGCAGCTCCAGCTGCCCCATGACCACCAGCCAGGCGCTGCGCATGCTGGTCTTCTGGCCGGGTCCCACCTCGTCGAGGGCGAGCACCTCCGGCGACGGCTCGGATGGCGCCGGCTCGCTCGCCGCGAGCTGTTCCTCCGCCTGCCGCATCGAGTCGGCGACCATCGGCCCGAACCGCGCTGCGATCTCGGCATACATCGCGTCGACCGGCACCTGGAGATCCGAGCTGTCATCCGTCGCCGGCTCACTGGTCAGCGCCCACGCCGCCCGATCGGCGTACTTTGCTATCGGCTCGTCGCCGTTCTTCAGCATCGTGCGCAGCAGCCCGGCGGCATTCGTCTTCGCTTCGCCGCGGGCGTGGTAGACCAGCCCGAGCGCCGTCTCCGGATCCCGCGCCAGGAGCATCTCGCGCAGCGCCTTGGACAGCCCCATGCCTTTCCACGCCGCCGCGACCAGCGCGCGTGTCCCATCGTCCCAAGTGCGCTTGTTTGTTTGATGATCCTGGATCTCTGGATCAGGAGATTCATCATCATCGGATCCATTGATGGATCGGGTGAACCCTGATTCACCAGTAGTGGTGAACTGGGGTTCACCAGTGGGCTCATCGACTGGTGAACTGGAGTTCACCAGTGAACTTTCCGTAACTGGTGAACTGGGGTTCACCAGTGGCCCCAGGCCAGACTTGATCGCTTCGACAGATTCGCCCAGCTTGGCGGCCAGTGCGCTAATAGCAACTGCCCTCATCTCGTCGGTCGCATTGACGTTCAGGATGTAATGATTGTGCTGGCCGGAGCGGCGGTAGATCATGAGTTCGCCAGTTTTCTCGAGCTTCTCCAACTGCTTGATGGTCGCGCGCTTCCCGATCCGCGTCCGCTGCGCGAGCGTTTCGATGCCCGGCCAGGCCAGGCCGTAATCGTTGGCATTGTCTGCTATAGCGAGCAGCAAGAGGAGCGCGCTCCCTTTGGCCCGGGAATGATCCCAGACCGCTGTCATCATCTTGACGCTCATGTTTCGTCGTCCTTGCCTGTCAGCCCGCAGACCGTATCCGGGGCCGCAAACGCGGACGCGGCCTCTCTCGTGGGGAGTTGATCTCTTCCTGCAGTCGGGTTAGAATCCGATTGAGTAGCGCACATAGGGTTACCTCCTTGTGCGACAGAATACGCGCCGCGCCCGCCACTTACGGGCGCTTTGCGTTTCCGCGCATGTTGCTGGGCCTCTCGTGTTCACCGGGCGCCGGGTGGAAGTTGAGCGGGGAAAGCGGTATACTCTCGCTCAACCACCACACGGTCGCGCCCCGTGTGCTGGCCAGCTCGGCAGTCAGAGAGTGTTCTCGACTGTCGGGCGTTTTTGTATGTGATTGTTAATCTTGTTTGAACTTCATTCCCCTGTCTGGTAAATTAGACATTGCGCATCAGGAGGATTGAAGTCATGAAACTCAAGGAAGCACTGGCTTTATTTCTTTTGGTTGATCGCTCCAAACAGACCCGCGAAACTTACGAGAAATTCCTACGCCGCTTCGTCAATACCATCGGCCCTGAACGCCAGCTCCAAAGCATCCGTCCGGAGGACATCGCCGAGTTCGTCGACGAGATGCGCAACCGCACCGTCAAGTACGAGGGCCATGGGCGCCGCCCCATAGTCCAGGAACCCCTTTCCACATCCACTATTCACAAGAACGTGCAGATGATTAAGACCTTCTTCAAGTGGTGCGTGGATCACCATCACCTGGCGGAATCCCCGGCGGATTTCCTGGTAAACAAAAGACCCGTGCGCCCATTGGGACAAGGGAAAGCCTGCAAGGATGAGGAGTTGGAGCTGCTGTTGGCGGCGGCACAGTTCAAACCCCGCGATCTGGCGCTTTTGACGCTGCTGGCCGAGTCTGGGTGTCGGGCAGGAGAGGCAGCTGGATTGAAAATCCGTGACTTAGAGCTGGAGTCGATGTCTGCTATCGTTGATGGTAAAGGGGATGTTCGCCGTCGAATCTACTTCTATGAAGGCGCTACCGAGGCGCTTCGCGCGTGGCTGGAGATTCGCCCCGACGTATCACACGATTTCGTGTTTCTGTCAATGCGCGATCGGAGTCCGCTATCGCCACGAGCGATCACCGAGATCATTCGTCGACTATCTCGGACCGCAGGTCTGAAACGCGCCCTTGGGGCGCATTCATTGCGTCATAGAGTGGGGTTGGGGTTTGCGCGCGAACGGGTGGCACCACGAATCGCCCAGCATTATCTCGGTCACGCCAATGTTTCGACAACTCTAGAATACTATCAGGATGTCGATGAGTCAGATTTGCGGAACGCGGGAAGGTTGTTGAGCACGCGGCGATCTACCTGGCAGGAGGATATAAAACAAAACCCTGCCGCTCGACTTATCACTAAGCCGCGTACAGGGTCATGAATTGGGTATACAAAAAGGTACAAAAACGCGAAAAACGTGTCGGGGCGCCCGGATTTGAACCGGGGGCCTCTTGCACCCCATGCAAGCGCGCTAGCCAAACTGCGCCACGCCCCGTTTACTTCGTGAGCCTAATAGTAGCCACAGAACGTCCACATGTCAAGCTTGAATCGATCTCGCCAGGTTCCGGCTACCGCAAAGGAAGAAATGAGGTCGGATGAGTTGGCGACGACCTACGCTCCCAGGGGGCTGCCCCCCCAGTACCATCGGCGCGGGCGGGCTTAACTACCGGGTTCGAGAAGGGACCGGGTGTACCCCCACCGCTACAGTCACCAACCACCGTCCG
>JAHDLB010000039.1 GCA_018432315.1 Anaerolineae bacterium | reverse complement strand
GCCGCCAGAGAGATTTCCTGGGCCTGCTCGCCCGATTCGGCGGCCGCCTTCGCCCCCGCCTGGGACGCGCTCGCCACTTCCTCCACTCCGGCGTTGGCTTCCTCGATGGCGCTCACCGTGTCGTGGGTGTTCTTCGATACCTTGCCCACGAGGTTGATCACTTCCTGCACCGAGGCGCTGCTCTGCTCCGACGCGGCGCTCATGTCCTCGGCCCGGGAGAGCACCTTCGAGGCGCTTTCGAGGATTCCCCTGACTGTCCCGGCGGTACCGGAGATGAGCCGGTTCACCGCGTCGGCCACGTTCCGGATTTCCTCGATGGACGTGTCCGCCTCCACGGAGGCGGTGAGGTCGCCGGTTTCGGCCACGTACCGGGCCCGCTCGGCGGCCGCCCGGAGGGGCCGGGCCAGGCTCCTGGAGAAGAGGATGACCACGATGGAGGCCACCACGAGGACGGCTATGATGCCGATGTAGACCGCCCGGCGCATGGCTCCTTCCGCGGCGAGAGATTCGGCCGTGGTCGCGGCAGCGGCGACGATGTACCCGTTGGTGAGGCCCTGGAAGGCCATGGTTTTCTCTTCTCCCTCGTAGGCATAGGAGAACCGGCCGTTCTTCCGGGTCACAAACTGGTCGGCGAAGGGAGCGAGAGATCCCCCGGACACCTCCCGGATGGTGGGACCGTCAAACTTCAGGGTAGGGTGGTGGAGGAACCGGAGGTCCCTGTTCATGAGGAAGACGTATCCCGTGTCGTAGACCTTCACCGCGTTGAGCGTCTCGTGGACGAAGGCGAAGTCGAAGGAAATGCCCACCACGGCCGCCGTCTGGTCGCCCATCTTCACCGGCATGGTGTAGAGCACCTCGTCAAAGCCTTCCTCGGTTTTTCTGAGGTCACCCCAGTATTCTCCGCCCGAGTCAAGGGGCGTCCAGAACCATGCCGTTTCGGGGTTTTTCCTGTCGATGAGCTCCGCCGGGCCGGAACCTACGGAGTCCATGTAAACATACAGGGATTTTTCATCGGCCCTCCGGAAACCCACCATGAAGACGTCCTTCGTCCCGAAATGCTCCGGGTTGAAGACGATGAAGAGGCTTCTCGCGTGGGGAGACTGTACGCCCAGGTCGTTGATGAACTTTCCGTTCTGGGCGCCGAACTGGCGGACCACAACCTCGCCGACGTCAGGGTTGAGCATCTGGGGGGTGAAGCGGGTGGTGACGAGGGCCGACAGCGCCTGGAGCATGCCCTCGAAACTGTTGAAGGTCGCGTCAAGTTCATGGGCGAGGCCGTTGGCCAGGGATTTCTCGAAATCATCCACCACGGCGTTGAGACCGCTGCTTCCGGCGTTCATGGCATAGAATCCTATGCCTCCCACCGAAAGAACCAGAAGAGAAAGCACCACGAGAAGAATGCGGGCACCAAGTCGGTTCAGTTTCACAACTCCATCCCCTTTTGCACGATAGTGGAAAAAGCGTTTCCCTGAAAAAATTGTACCCTTTCTCCTATCGGGGAACAAGGCCTGAGGATTCCTGGGCAATTCTGAACCGTGCCACGGACTTCTGCATCTCCTCCGACAGCCCCACAAGCTCTTCGGCCGCCTTCGCGATGGATTCCGTCACCCGCCCCTGCTCCTCCATGGACCGGTTGATGTTCTCCACCTGCTCGCTGATGTCCGCTCCCGCCCGGGCCACGT
>JAHDLB010000026.1 GCA_018432315.1 Anaerolineae bacterium | reverse complement strand
TCGGACGGTGGTTGGTGACTGTAGCGGTGGGGGTACACCCGGTCCCTTCTCGAACCCGGTAGTTAAGCCCGCCCGCGCCGATGGTACTGGGGGGGCAGCCCCCTGGGAGCGTAGGTCGTCGCCAACTCATCCGACCTCATTCTTTTTCTATACCTGCTCGCTTTTCCCACGCGCCTCTCCGGCGCGTTTTTTTATCTCCGGCTGGCCTGATGTATACTGTCTGGCGAGCGCCAACGGAAAGTATCACACGCTGTTCGGGATAAATCGTTGCCTGGATGTGCGGACAAGGAGGGAACCGTGCTGCGTAAGAGCCTTCGAATCGCCCTGATCGCACTGGGACTTCTGGTCTTTGCGGCTGCCTGCCAGGGGCGCGTGAGCACCGTCGAGCCGACGCCCACGCTCACGCAGGATGCAACCGCCCAGGCGATGCAGCCCACCTCCACAGTCCTTCCCAGCCCGACCGCGCTTCCTGAGACGCCGACGGAACTTCCACCAACCGCAACACCGACCACCGCCGCCCCGTCCGAAACGCCCACCGAGGCGGCTACCAATACCCCGACTGCGATTCCGCCCAGCGCCACACCGACTGAAATCCCGCCCACCGCCACGCCTTCCCCGGATCTCACGGCGGTGGCGCACGAACAGGCGACCCAGGTGGCCGAATCTGTGGCGCAGACGCTGACGGCGCAGCCGACCAACACGCTCCCGCCCACCGACACGCCCGCGCCGACGCTGACACCGAGCGCAACGCACACCGCCATACCGACCGAAGCGCCGACGCTCACGCCGACGATCGACCTGCAGGGGACGCGGTCGGCGAACGCGACTCAGCAGGCAGCCTTTGCCGCGGCGGTCGAGGCGACGGTCGAGGCGCTGCCGACGAGCACGCCCTACCCAACGCACACGTTTGTTCCCACCGACACGCCCGCCCCGACGCTGACGCCGAGCCTCACGCCGACGATCGACGTGCGCGGCACGCGATCGGCGAATGCGGCTGACCGTGCGACGCTTGCGGCGGCGGTCGAGGCGACGGTCGAGGCGCTGCCAACCGGCACGCCCTACCCAACGCACACGTTGATTCCGACCGGCACGCCCGCGCCGACGCTGACGCCGAGCGCGACGTTCACCGCCATACCGACCGAAGCGCCGACGCTCACGCCGACGATCGACCTGCAGGGGACGCGCTCGGCGAATGCGACCGGGCAGGCGGCCTTTGCGGCGGCGGTCGAGGCGACGGTGGGCGCGCTGCCGACGAGCACGCCCTACCCGACGTATACACCGATTCCCACCGACACGCCCGCCCCGACGCTCACCGCCTCGCCGACGCTGACGCCGAGCGCGACGTACACCGCCATCCCAACCGAGGAACCAAGCCTGACGCCGACGATCGACCTGCAGGGGACGCGCTCGGCGAACGCGACCGAACAGGCTGAGTTCGCCGCTGCCGTCCAATCGGCGGTCGAGGGGACGCTGGCGGCGCTGCCCACCGCGACTCCGCGGCCCACCCTGACGCAACCGCCATCGCCGACCGCCCTGCCGTCGCCGACCGTGGTAACGGCCACGCCGGTCGAGATCGCCCTGCGCCGGACGGCGATCGAGGGCCTGGGGCTGGAATTCGACTATCCGGCGCAGTGGCGCCCCCCCAACCAGCTCACGCCGTTCACGGCAGTCGGGATGCCCACCGACCCGGACCAGGTCCTGATCGTCTTCGTGCGCGGCCTGCCGGATGAACTGGTCGAGGCCGGCATATTCTCCAGCACCGAGCCCGTCGCCATTCTCCAGGACACGCTGTACGGCATCGAGTCGACGATCGCGGAAACCGACCGCTTCGATGAGCCTGCCTGGGAGGCCACCGGCCAGGACGACACCAGCGGCTTCCATTACTACCTGCTCCGGCACGGTGCCGAGTGGGTGTTCGTGGGGAGCCAGGCGCCGCTCGCGGAGGTCGACGCGTTCGAGGCGGCGGTCTTCGAGCCGCTGGTTGCCTCGCTGACCATTGGCGCCCCGCCGCCCACGCCTACCCCGCGCCCCACGCTGGAGCCGTTTGTGCCCACGCCGCTGCCCACCCTCACGCCGATGCGCTTCGAGGTGACGGTCACGCGCCAGCCCACGCGCACGCCGCGCGTCCCCACCGCCACGCCGTCCGCCGTCCCGCCGACCGTGACCTCCTCACCGGCTGGCCCCACGCCGGACCTGTTCGCCACGGCGACTGCCATCGTGCAGGAAGCGACCCGCGTCGCCGCCGAAGCGTCGCTCACCGGCACGGCGATCCCGCCCAGCCCGGTCGTGACGGTGATCCCGGTCACGCCGACCGAGACGCTCCGCCCGATGCAGCTCACCGGGACGTCGGTCATTCAGCAGGCGACGATGGACGCCGCGCAGCCGGAATTCACGCTCACGCCGACGCGGACGATCAGCCCGGCGGAGATCACCGCGACGTCACTCATCGTCGACGTCACGGCGACGGCTGCCGCCCGCGAGTTGGGCACGCCGCTGCCGCCGACCACCAGCCCAGGGCAGTTCACCGCGACGGCGATCATCGCCGGCGCGACCGCCGCGGCGGCATCCAAGGGGACAGCCGAACCGAGCGCCACGCCCGACCTGGACGCGACCGCCACGGCGATCGTGAGCGAGGCAACCGCCACCGCGGCGGCCCTGGCCGGTGAAGAATTCCCCGTGACGATCGAGGTGCCGGAGGGTTGGGACGAGCCGGTGCGGCGCGACGCCAACACCGTCTTCCTGACCGATGGCGCGGCGCAGGTCTTCGTCTACGCCGGCCAGCGTGACGACCTGAAGGGCCTGTGGGAGATTCCCGACGACGTGGCCGGTCGCGATGACGCTGCCGAGCTTATCGCGCAGCGGCTGGAGGGGCAGGTGGCGCCTTTCGATGACGAGAACATCAGCCTGATCCTGACCGAGGGCGACGAGATGCGCGGGGCGGTGTACCTGATCACGCTGCCGGATGGCGACCTGGCGCTGGTGTCGGCGAGCGCCCCGGCGGACGAGTTCGACGCTTACCGCGCGGACGTCTTCGACCCGCTGGCGATCGCGCTGGCCGCGCCGCCGGACGATGCCGGGACCGAGGCCACACCCCCGCCGGGCGAGACGGCGACGCCCGCCGCGCCGATCGAGCTGCAAACTTACGACAGCGACGTGCTCGGCCTGTCAGCCGAGGTCCCCGCCGCGTGGATTCCGTATTCCTCGGAGGCGCTCGCCGATCCCGAGGCAGGGTTCATGACCGAGATCTTTTTCGAGAACCCGAGCGACATTCAGGAAGACCTGCCCGAGCCGAACTATCCCGCCATCGTGCTGATGCGTGCGTACGTGTCGGCCATCGCGCCGGCACATACCTTCTCGGACCCCTCAGAAGCGATAAGCTATGTGTTTGGCGTCGATGAAGCCGGCGTGCGCGAGTTCGAGCAGGGAACCTACCCGACTTACACGCTTCGCCAGGGCGGCGCCGAGGCTGAGTTCGATGCGGTGTTTTACCTGGTGATCGTGTCCGAGACCGATTGGGTGGCTGCTGCGCTGGTGGCGCCGCCCCCGGCCAGCGTCGCGCTGTTGGACGAGGCCATCATGCAGCCGCTGGTGCGCTCGATCCAGGTGGGTGAAAGCCCGTTCGATGCCGCGTTGTTCCCGCCGCCGGACGAATCCGCACCGGCTGGGACACCCATCGCGCTCTCCCTGGAGATTTCGCTCAGCCAGTACGTGGATGCCGACCTGGGCCTGGCGTATCTGGTGCCGGACGACTGGACGATGACCACCGATCAGGCATTGACCGCCCGCGCGCCGGGCACGTCCAACACCCTGTTCTACGTGAGTCCCGCCGACGCCGAGCACCCGGAGCATACACCCACCGCGCCCGCCCTGGGCATTGTGCGGGTGGATCTCAGCCAGCCGGAGTTCGCTCGTGTGGAAACGGCTGAGGATCTCATGGAAGAGCACTTCGGCGTGGACCGGGAGTTGAGCGTGCCGTATGTGGATCTCGAGTACCCCGCCGTGCGCGCGCTCGCGCCGGACGTGGACACCGGGTCCGCCGGGGTGATCTATATCGTGGAGCTTTCGGCGACGGATTGGGTGGCGGTGCTGCTGGTGGCGCCAACGGTGCGCGATATCGAGCAGTTGGACGAGATGGTCGCCCAGCCGCTGGTTCGCTCGCTGGACGTGCGCCGCGCCCCGGCGCTCGCCCCCCAGCCGACCTACACGCCGCGCCCGACGTACACACCCCAGCCGACCTATACTCCCCGGCCCACCCACACGCCGGACGCGTGACGCACCCGGCGGCACTTGTAGCCAACCGGCCCCACACCCCTCAGTTTTTGACGGGCGTGGGGTTTTTTTGTTGGGCCGCTAGATCACGTAGTCGAGTTCGATCTCGATCGTGTTTTCCTCGTCGCGCCCGGCTTCGTTGTCGGTCCCGCCGCCGTTGGCGCGGATCGTGTGCTCGACCTCGTCCAGGCGATCCAGGATGCGATCCAGCCGCTCGGAGAGGATATCCGGCAGGATGTTATGCGCCAGGTCGGGCCGGTGCGAGGACGGTTCCGGCCCGCTGCGGTGGATCGGCTTGCCGGGAATGCCGACGACGACCATGTCGGGTTCTACATCTTTGACAACCACTGCGTTCGCTCCTATGCGTGTATTGCGGCCAATCGTGATCGCGCCCAGCACTTTCGCCCCCGCGCCGATCACGACGCCATCTTCGATGGTGGGATGGCGCTTGCCCGGCTCCAGGCTGACACCGCCCAGCGTGACGCCGTGATACAGCGTCACGTCCGCGCCGATCTCTGCCGTCTCGCCGATGACCACGCCCATCCCGTGATCGATGAACAGGCGCGGGCCAATCGTCGCGCCGGGGTGAATCTCGATGCCGGTCAGCCAGCGCGCCAACTGCGACAGCCACCGCGCCGGCAGCTTCAGCCGGGCGCGCCACAGGCGGTTGGCGATCCGGTGCAGCCATACCGCGTGCAGGCCCGAATAAGACGTGATCACCTCCAGCCGGCTGCGGGCGGCAGGGTCACGTTCCAGTATGCAATTGATGTCCTGGCGAATCGTGTCGAACATATTCGCTCCTCCTCGTGCTTTCGACGGCGAGCCGCGTTCCGGCCCGCCGCCGCCGGTATGTGCGGATCAGTCCTCCAGGTCGGCAAAGAGCGCCGTCGACAGGTAGCGCTCGCCCCACGACGGAATGACCACGACGATCAGCTTGCCCGCGTTTTCGGGGCGGTGGGCGACCTGGAGCGCGGCCCACGTCGCCGCGCCGGACGAGATGCCGACCAGCAGCCCTTCCTCGGTCGCCATGCGCCGTGCCGTGGCGAGGGCGTCCTCGTCGGTCACGGTGATCACCTCGTCGTAGATGCTCGTGTTCAGCACCTCCGGCACGAAACCCGCGCCGATGCCCTGGATTTTGTGCGGGCCCTTCTGCCCGCCGGAGAGCACCGGCGAGGCCGCCGGCTCGACCGCCACGACCTGCGCCGAGGGCTTGCGCTCCTTGAGCACCTCGCCCACGCCCGTGATCGTGCCGCCCGTGCCGATGCCCGACACCAGGATATCGACCTTGCCCGCCGTGTCGCGCCAGATCTCTTCGGCGGTGGTGCGGCGGTGCACTTCGGGATTGGCCGGGTTCTGGAACTGCTGCGGGATGAAGACGTTCGGGTTTTTTTCGGCCAGGCGGTTGGCGGCGGCGATCGCGCCGTTCATGCCGTCCGCGCCGGGCGTCAGCACCAGCTCGGCCCCAAAGGCGCGCAGGATCTTGCGCCGCTCGACGCTCATCGTGTCGGGCATGGTCAGCACCAGGCGATAGCCCCGCTGGGCGCACACCATCGCCAGCGCGATGCCCGTGTTGCCGCTGGTCGGCTCGACGATGAGCGTGTCCGGGCCGATCTTCCCCGCCTGCTCGGCGGCTTCGATCATCGACAGCCCGATGCGGTCCTTCACGCTCTTGGCGGGGTTGTAGTATTCCAGCTTGGCGACGACCGTCGCCGGGGCGTCGCCCACCACGCGGTTGAGGCGCACCAGCGGCGTGTTGCCGACCAGCTCGGTCACGTTAGCGGCGATGTTGGTTTTCTCTGCGATGGTCATAATGGCTCCCCTTGTGTCAGGTGATCGGACAAAAAAAGATCGGCCACGCTTGTGCTGCGTGACCGATCCGGTCGATGCTGATCTCAGTTAAGCGGACTCAGCTCCCAGAATCACACCACAAGCGTCGATGGCGCCTGGTCGAACGGCAGATACAGGAGCAAGCCAGTGTGTGGGAAAGCATGATTGCGCTTCGATTTACCTTGATTTTTGTCAGATTAATCCAACGATCTGGTCCTATTATAAGGCAGCCCGACTCGTTTGCCAAGCGTGTTGTGCGAATCTGACGAAGTTCTAGCGCCGCCGCCCGCCGCGATCTTTCACGTGGGGCCGGGACGCCAAACCGAGTACAATAGGTGCCCGATCGGCTGCATGCCGCGAGCCGACCTGTTCAGGGAGACTGACTCATGATCGACACCACCGGACCCACCCTGGAACTGACCGACGAGCACATCATGCTGCGCGATGCCGTCCGCGAATTTGCCCGGCGCGAGATCGTCCCGATTGCCGCCGAGTTCGACGAAACGGGCGAGTTCCCGCTGGACACGATCCGCAAGATGGGCGCAATGGGCCTGATGGGCATCGAAATGCCCGAAGACTACGGCGGCGCGGGCATGGATACGATCGCGTACGTGCTGGCCGTGACCGAGATCGCGAAGGCGGACGCGTCGCACAGCACGGTGATGAGCGTCAACAACAGCCTGGTGAACTATGCCCTGCTGCGCTTCGGCACCGAGGAGCAGAAGCAGCGCTTCCTGGTCCCCGTCGCCAGCGGCGAAAAGATCGGCGCGTATTCGCTCACCGAGCCGATGAGCGGCAGCGACGCGGCCACCATGCGCAGCCGCGCCGTGCTCAACGACGCCGGGACGCACTACATCATCAACGGGCGCAAAAGCTGGGTGACCAGCGGGCCGGTGGCCGATATCGTGCTGCTGTTCACCATGACCGAGCCGGAGAAGGGCCACCACGGCATCACGGCGTTTCTGGTCGAGGCGGACCAGCCGGGGTTCATCCGCGGCAAGAAGGAGCCTAAGCTGGGCATCCGCGCCAGCGCCACCAGCGAGCTGGTGTTCGAGGATTACGCCTGCCCGGTCGAGCACGTGTTGGGCGAGCCGGGGATGGGCTTCAAGATCGCGATGACCGTGCTCGACGCCGGGCGGATCGGGATCGCGGCGCAGGCGGTCGGCATCGCCGAGGCGGCATACGAGGCGTCGGTGACGTATGCCCGCGAGCGCGAGGCGTTCGGCCAGCCGATCGGCGCATTCCAGATGACGCAGGCCAAGATCGCCGACATGAAAACGCGGCTGGAAGCGGCGCGCCTGCTGACGCTCAACGCGGCGCTGGCGAAGATGCGCAGCAAGCAAACCGGCGCGCGCTACACGACCGAGGCCAGCATGGCGAAGCTGTTCGCCAGCGAAACGGCCATGTTCATCGCCCATCAGGCCGTTCAAATTCACGGTGGGATGGGGTATAGTAAGGAAATGCCCGTCGAACGCTATTTCCGCGACGCCAAAATCACCGAAATCTACGAGGGAACCAGCGAAATTCAGCGGCTGGTCATCGCGCGCAACGAACTGGGGCTGCGCTGAGGATAGCGGGCGGTTCAGCCGACCGATTGTTAAGGAGTGAACTGGATGAGTGATGATGTGAACCGGCGCGACGATCAGCCCGACGTCATGGGAGAGGCGCGCAAGGATGCGTATGTCAACATGATCCGCGACCTGCCGCGCATGAGCACGATGGAAGCGAAGGGCGGCAAGCGCGAATACACCCCGCCGCCGCCTACCGTGACCCGGCTCGGCGCGGGCATTCAGGGGTGCGGCGGCCTGCTGTTGACGCTGCTCAGCGTGCCCATGGTGATGGTGGCGCTGTGGTTCGGATTTTACATGTGGGGGCCGGCCCTGCTGCTGGTCGGCGGGGGCGTGGTGTTGTTTGCCACGCGCGGCGTGTGGAACGGGCGGCGCACCCCGCTGCTGATCACGCTGGGGACGCTGCTGGTGCTGGCCGTGGTCGGCTACCTGTGGAGCACGTTCGTGCCGGCGGCGGCGGCGCTCTCGCCGCTGGGCACCATCGGCATTCTGTTCGCCCCGGCGATTCTGCTCGTCGCGCTGGCGCTCATCGCGGCGCTGGCGTTGCACGTGATCACGCTGTTCTACTGGAAGCGCCTGAACCCGGTCGTGCCGCGCGGGCTGGTCGTGTGGGGCGTGGGGATCGGCGTGGTCGTCCTGCTGGCGGTCGGCTTCCATTTCCTGCAGCAGTCCCAGCGCCAGAGCTGGCTGGACGAGCGCCGCGACGATTGGACCGCCGAGGCCGCGCCCGGCAGCCTGGTCCTGGGCGCGAACGCCAACATCACGCTCGGCTACAGCTTCGCCACCGCCAACGAGGACGACGATCCCCGCTTCGACCTGCGGATGGCCGAGCTTGAGGCGCTGCTCGATGCGAACGTGGCGACCGTCCGGCTGGGGGCCAGCGGCGATATGTGGCTGGAGGAAGAGCAGCCGCGCCTGTTCGATAGCGGCGGTGAAGGCGACGACGAAGACGCCGAGCCGACCGAAGACGAGCGGCAGGAAGCCGCCGAGCGCATCGCCCGCCAGCAAGCCTACGAGGCCGATTACATGGCCCGCATTCAGGAAGCCGGCGCCGAGCTGCACCTGTCGGACTCGCAGTATTCGCCCTATCTGCTGGTGTGGGCCAACGACGACGGCGACATCCCGTGGACCGATTTCGCCGCGCTGCACGAGGATCGCGTCCGGCGCTACGCCCAGGTATACCAGCCGGCCCGCTACGAAGTGGTGACCGAGCCGAACGCCTACGGCGAATACAGCGCCATCGACCTGCCGGACGACGAGGCCGAGCGGCTGGAGCTGTGGGTGGCGCACACCGAAACGCTGCGCGACGCCGTCCACGAGGAAAGCCCGGACACCCAGATCGGCGTGACGATCGCCATCCAGAGCGATTTCGACCTCGACTACTACGAGCGCATCCTGGCGCTGGACGGGATCGACTTCGTCAGCTTCCGCGTGTACCAGCCGGGCGCCTTCGAGGTGATCGAGGACATCCTGGCCGAGCGCGGGCACCCGCGCGACAGCGGCAAAGCCCTGTGGCTGGCCGAAACGTGGTACGGCTACTGCCTCGCCCCGCAGCGGAGCATGGCCCTCGACGCCGAATGGCTGGAGGTCGCCGTCGCCTTTGCGCAGAAGGAATCGATCAGCGGCGTGATGCCGAGCGACTACGGCTGTTTCCTGCAGGAGGGCGGCACCCTCTTCAGCGATACGGTCGATATCGGGGGCCGCACCGAGGTCTGGGAAACCTGGCGCGATCTGGTGGAAGCCTGGCGCCCGTCCTGACGGCGCCCGGCAGTGAAGGAGACGTGATGATCAACCGCATCAACCATGTAGCCATCGTGGTCGAGGACCTGGACGCCGCGCTGCGATTCTGGCGCGATGCGCTGGGCCTGCCGCTGAGCAAGACCGAGGCAAACCCCGGCGAGAACGTCGATATCGCGTTTCTGCCGCTGGGCGAGAGCGAGATCGAGCTGCTGGAGCCGACCGATCCGGACAGCGGGATCGGCAAGTACCTCGCCAAGAAGGGCCAGGGCATGCATCACCTGTGCGTCGAGGTGGACGACATCGACGCGGTGATCGCCCGGCTGACCGGCCACGGCGTCGAGATGATCAACGAGACGCCGCGCGTGCGCGACGAAGGGACGCGCTACGCGTTCGTGCATCCCAAGAGCGCGGGCGGCGTGCTGGTGGAACTCTACGAACTGCCGGAGTGATTGCGCGGCGGTGAGAGGTGGCGGCGGCGCCGGTGGGTGCCGCCGCTTTTGTGTTTTGCGGTGCGCGGCGCGGGCTACAGCGGCGGTTTGCGCGCCTCGATGAGGACCCAGTCGCCCTGGGCGCGCCGCCGGTAGGGTTCCAGCCCGGCCCGGTGCAGCGCCGCCTCGACGTCATCCGCCTGGTCCTCGATGATGCCGCTGAAGACAGCCTTGCCCCCTTCGCGCAGCACGTCGCCCAGCCCCTGGTCGCACATCTCGACGATGACTTTCGCCAGGATGTTGACCAGCAGCAGGTCGAAATGGCGCGGCGAGGCGCGCAGCGTGTCCAGGCTGCCTTGCTGGATCGTGATCTGATCGGTGATGCCGTTCCGCGCCGCGTTTTCCTGGGCGGACGTCACAGCCAGCGGGTCGGTGTCCAGCGCCAGGACGCGCCGCGCCCCCAGCTTGATTGCCGCGATGCCCAGAATGCCCGATCCGCAGCCCAGGTCGAGCACGTCCACCGCGGGCCACCCGGCGAGCAGTTCCTCGGCGGCGATCAGGCAGAGCTGCGTGGTGGGGTGGGTGCCGGTACCGAAGGCCATGCCGGGGTCGAGCGCCAGCACGATGTCGTCCGGGCGCATGTCGGGGATCGCGCTCCATTCGGGGCGGATGTACAGGCGGCGGCCCAGGCGGACCGGGTGATAGTGCTTCTTCCACGCCTCGGCCCAGTCCTCGTCGCGGACGGTGTTGAAGGTCGGCTCCGGCATGGGGTACAGCCGGCCCAGGTGCCACAGCGCCTCGCGGAGCCGCTGTTTGGCGTCCTCGGCGCGCTCGTCGGCGGGGAAGTACGCCCGCACGATCAACCGGTCGGCGGGCGGGATCTCGTCCGGCCAGACCTCGATCGGGAAGCCGGGCTGCTCGATGACCACGCCCTGGTGACCGTAGCGCTGCAACACGTCGGCGACCGCTTCGGCGGCCTCGCCGTCCACTTCGACAAACACCTCGATCCAATCCATGCCTTCGCCCTCGTTGCGATCAAGTAAAAATGAATGGAGTGTTAGAAAACCATATAAAATTCTAGATTTTTATGATAGATATATTGCCAGTCTCAAAAAATGTGCTATCATAGAACTTGACGGGGCCCTCATTGACGCGTGCTGAACCAGTTATCGTAGCCCCATCGTGACCAGTGGGCCCTGTCCTCCTCCTCAAAGTGATACGCGCAAGAGAAATGGGCACCCTCCAGCAGGGTGCCCATTTCTCGTCTGGCGCTCTCACGCCGCCTCACGTACCGCTGAAGAAGTCGGCCACGCGGTCCATGAAGCCGCGACCGGCTTTCTGTGGCGTGACCTCTTTCCCCAACGTCTGGCTCAGTTCTTCGAACAAGTCGCGCTGCTCTTTGGTGAGCTTGGTCGGAATGTCGACCGTGATCACCAGCAGTTGGTCGCCGCGCCCGGACGTCGTGCCGTCGCGCCGCAGCCTGGGCACGCCCTTGCCGCGCAGCCGGATCACCTTGCCCGACTGTGTTCCCGGGGGCACGGTCACTTCCTCTTCGCCATCGACGGTCGGCACGTGGATCGAATCGCCCAGCGCGGCCTGCGCCACGTTGATCGACACTTCCAGGATGATGTCGCTGTCGCGGCGTTTGAAGAATTCGTGCGGCGTGACGTGCAGCACCACGTAGAGATCGCCGGGCGGGCCGTTGCGCTGGCCGGGCTCGCCCTCGCCGCCCAGCCGGATCTGCGTGCCGTCGTCCACGCCGGGCGGGATCGACACGGTCAGCTTGCGGGCCCTCTGCACGATGCCCGATCCGGCGCACTGCTCGCACGGCGAGTCGATGATCTCGCCGCGCCCACGGCAGCGCGGGCAGTCGCTCACGTTGACCATGCTGCCCAGAAACGTCTGCCGGACCTGCCGGACCTGGCCGGTGCCGTTGCAGTCGGGGCAGGTGCGGGGGCTGGTGCCCGGCTTGGCGCCGCTGCCGTGGCACACGTCGCACGTGTCGCGGCGCTTGACCTCGATATCGACCTCGGCCCCGAACACCGCCTGCTCGAAGTCGATCGTCAGGTCGTAGCGCAGGTCGCGCCCCTGAATCGGCCCGGACCGGCGGCGGCGCGTGCCCATGCCGAACCCGCCGAAGAACTCCTCGAAAATTTCGTCGAATCCCGGAAAGCCCCCGCTGAATCCCCCAAAGCCGCCCGGCATCCCGCCGTTCACGCCGGCGTGGCCGAAGCGATCGTAGGCCGCGCGCTTGTCGTCGTCCGAGAGCACGCGATACGCCTCGTTGACCTCCTTGAAGCGTTCTTCGGCGTCCGGCGCGTCGCTCACGTCGGGGTGATACTGGCGCGCCAGCCGGCGAAACGCGCGTTTGATGTCGTCCTTTGAAGCGCTGCGGGACACGCCCAGTACGTCATAGTAATCTCGTGGCATAGTCCGTTCCATGGTGCGTTCCTCGATACGGGAGATTCTAGCGTAGTGCGCCCGGTGTGTACAAGGGAGAATTCGCCAGATGCGAAAACAGCGCTCAGGGCACGGCCTGCTCCCTGGGCGCTGTTGGTGGTGCGCTTCGCCTTAGGACTCGGTGAAGTCGCCTTCGATCACGTCTTCGTCGTTCGGCTCGCCATAGCCAGGGCCGGAGCCATCGCCGCCGGGCTGCTGGCCGTCCATGCCGGGCTGCGCCTCGTACATGCTGGAGCCGATCTGCTGGATCGCCATGCCCAGCTCGTCCGACGCGCTCTTGATGGCGTCCGTATCGCTGCCTTCCAGCGCCTTGCGCACGGCTTCGATCTTGCCCTCGATGTCCTTCTTCGTGTCTTCGGGCACCTGCGCGCCGTAGTCCCGCAGGGCTTTTTCCGCCGTGAAGATCATGCTGTCGGCGCGGTTGCGCAGCTCGACCTGCTCGCGGCGGCGGGCGTCTTCCGACGCGTGCTTTTCGGCTTCCTTCACCATCCGCTCGATTTCGCTCTCGTTCAGGCCGCTGCTGGCGGTGATGGTGATCTTCTGTTCGCGCCCGGTCGCTTTGTCCTGCGCGGTCACGTTCAGGATGCCGTTGGCGTCGATGTCGAACGTCACTTCGATCTGTGGCACGCCGCGCGGCGCCGGGGGAATGCCGTCCAGGATGAACTTGCCCAGCGTCTTGTTGTCGGCAGCCATCGGGCGCTCGCCCTGCAGGACGTGAATCTCGACCTGCGTCTGCCCGTCCGACGCCGTGCTGAAGACCTGGCTCTTCTTGGTCGGGATGGTCGTGTTGCGCTCGATGAGCGGGGTCGCCACGCCGCCCAGCGTCTCGATCGACAGGGTCAGCGGGGTGACGTCCAGCAGCAGCACTTCCTTGACCTCGCCGCCCAGCACGCCCGCCTGAATGGCCGCGCCAATCGCCACGACCTCATCCGGGTTCACGCTCTTGTTCGGTTCCTTGTTGAAGAACTTCTTGACCGCTTCCTGAATGGCCGGCATACGGGTCATACCGCCGACCAGCAGCACCTCGTTGATGTCGCCAGCCTTGAGGTTGGCGTCTTCCAACGCGCGGCGGCACGGGTCGATCGAGCGCTGGATCAGGTCGCTGACCAGGTCTTCGAGCTTGGCGCGCGACAGCGTCATATTCAGGTGCTTGGGGCCGCTGGCGTCCGCCGTGATGAACGGCAGGTTGATCTCCGCCGACATGGTGGTCGAGAGTTCCTTCTTCGCGTTCTCGGCGGCCTCTTTGAGGCGCTGGAGCGCCTGGCGATCCTGGCGCAGGTCGATCCCCTGGTCTTTCTTGAACTCGTCGGCCAGCCAGTTGATGATCCGCTCGTCGAAGTCGTCGCCGCCCAGGAACGTGTCGCCGTTGGTCGAGCGCACTTCGATCAGGCCCTCGCTCACGTCGAGGATCGAGATGTCGAACGTACCGCCGCCCAGGTCGTACACGGCCAGCGTTTCGTCCTGCTTCTTGTCCATGCCATAGGCCAGCGAGGACGCCGTCGGCTCGTTGATGATGCGCATCACTTCCAGGCCGGCGATGCGGCCCGCGTCTTTGGTCGCCTGGCGCTGGCTGTCGTTGAAGTACGCCGGGACGGTGATCACCGCCTGGGTGACTTCATCGCCCAGGTACGCCTCGGCGTCGGCTTTGATCTTCTGCAGGATCATGGCCGAGATCTCCGGCGGGCTGTACGCCTGGTCGCCCATGTGGACGCGCACATCGCCGTTCGGCGCGGCGCTCACCTTATACGGGGTCGACTTGAGCGCCTTCTGCACCTCGGGATCCTCGAACTTGCGGCCCATAAACCGCTTGACCGAGAAGATCGTGTTTTCCGGGTTCATGACGGCCTGGCGGCGGGCCAACTGGCCGACCAGACGCTCGCCTTGCTTGTTGACGGCGACCACCGACGGAATCAGGCGCCCGCCCTCCGCGGACGCGATCACGGTGGGCTCGCCGCCTTCCATGACGGCCACCACCGAGTTAGTCGTCCCCAGGTCTATACCGATAATCTTACCCATAGTGTCACCTCATGTTGATGTTTGAACGTCAGATAATTCCGTTGGTCCGTCGGCCTATTCCGCAACCCGCACCATGGCCGGACGCAGCACCCGGTCACCGTGCTTGTAGCCCCGTTGGAGCACCTGCGTCACGGTGCCGCTCTCGGCGCCGGCATCGCCGTCGACTCCCACCGCCTCGTGGAAGTTCGGATCGAATACCTGGCCCAGCGCGTCGATCTCGGTGACGCCTTCGTCCTGCATGAAGCGCTCCAGCTTGCGCTGGATCAGCGCCACGCCCTCGAACCACTCGTTACGCTGTTCGTCGGGGATGGCGTCCATCGCGCGGTGAAAGTCGTCCAGGATCGGCAGTAGCTTCATCAGCACGTTGCCGGTCGCCATACGCTGCTGTTCGACGCGCTCGTGCTCGACGCGTTTCCGGTAGTTCTGGAACGAGGCGCGCTCGCGCTTCAGGCTGTCCAGGTATTCTTCGGCGCGCAGTTCGGCCTGTTCAAGTTGTGCGGTCAATGGTACTTCGCCTTCCTCAGCCAGCGTGTCCTCAGCGGCGGGCGCGCCGGGATCGTCCGCGGCTGCCTGCTCGTCTGGGACCGTCTGGGTCGCTTCGTCCTCGACTACCGGGTCCGCGGCGGTGTCTTCGGCGATCTGCTCGTCGCGGTCCGGGTCCGGGTGAGTGTTGTCCGTCTTCACAAATCTCGCCTCCGGCATGTGATACTCTCTGCATCAGCAGCGATAACAGTGTATCGAACAAGTAATAGAAATCCATTAACAAAGCACAGGAAAACTATAGAAAGCGGGGGAATTTACGAGATTCAAACCTTGGGGGGGTCTGTTACGGCTGCTGGTTGTAGTCCGGCCCGAAGACCTGCTCCATCAGCGTGCCGAGGCGCTCGCGGTTGGGGCGGATGATGGGGCGGCCATTCCAGTTTTCGGCCACGATGTAATCCCAGCCGATCACGCCGGTGACGATGTTGTTGCGGGGGACGTCTTTGGCATACCACGCCAGCTCGAGGATCTGGTCGATGTCCAGGCCGGTGTCGATGCCGTCGCGCAGCTCGGCCCACAGCGGGTAGGCTTTGGCCGCCAGCTCGGGCAGCATCTGCGCCGACACGACCTTGTCGCGCACGGCGTATAGGAGCTGCTGCTGGCGGTGGGCGCGGTCGATGTCGTCGGTCTGGTGGCGGCTGCGGGCGAACTTGAGCGCCGTCGTCCCGTCCAGGTGCTGCCAGCCAGCATCCAGGTAGAACGGGTCGTAGCCGTAATTCATGTCCGGGTATTCGGGATCGTCGATCGTGTGCTCGACGTTGATCTGCACCCCGCCGATCAGGTCGATCAGGGTGATGAACGTCTCGAAATCGACCACGACGTACTCGTTGACCGGGATGCCCAGGTTGTACTGGACGGTCGTCATCGCCAGCAGCGACCCCCCGCCGGGGCCGTCCAGCTCGCCCAGGCGATACACCGTGTTGATCGGCTGCACGCCGAAATCGGGGACCTCGACCTGCAGGTCGCGCGGGACGCTCAGCACGCCGATGCGCTGCTTTTGCGGGTCCAGGCTGACGATCATGATCGTGTCGGTCAGGTAGGCGAAGCCCGTCTCGCCGGGGCGCTTGTCCATGCCCATCACCAGCACGGTGAAGCGCTCGCTGCCGCTCCACGGCTGGATCACCATGCTTTGGTCGCCCAGCAGGCCGCCCTCGCCCGTGTAAAACATCGAGGTCGGCTCCACGCCGGGGATGCTGGTCGCGGTGGTGCTGCCCGTGCTGTTGGCGGCGCGGTACAGGAAGAAGATCATCATCGTCATCACCGCGGTCACGCCGACCAGCGCCGAGGCGATGGTCACCCACGCCCAGTCATCCGGCGCGCCGCTCATGCGCTTCAGCTTGCGCCGGCGGACCCGGTCGCGGGTGGTCTGGCGCGTCCGGCTCCGGCGCGGGCCGGCCGTCCGGTGAACGTCCTCGGAGTCACCGGCGGGGGCCGCGATGCCGGGCAGGGCGTACCAGTGGCCGGCGTTGGGCGACCGGGCGCGCCGGGTAGGTTCTGCGCCGGGCGCGCCCGGTGTCTCGTTCGGCACGTCTGCCGGATCCGGCAAGGCCGGAGCAGCGCCGGGCAAAGCGGCACCGCCGCCCGGTTCCGGATCGGGCTGTGCGAGGTCTTGCTCGGTCTGGATGCTGTCTTCGGTGAAGTCGGCCAAACTCGGCTCCGGCAACAGGTATGCGAACGGTATGCCGTTCTTTTATACCATGCTGCCGGGCGTTTTGAAAGCCGGACCCGTGCCAGGGCGCGCGGCGGCTAGTCGGTGCGCGGCTCCGGGGGCCGGATCTGCGTGGGCGCCGGGGGTAGCGGCTGGCCGGGGCGCGGAGCCGGGCGCTTGCGCCGGCTGTCGGACAGGCCGAAGATGATCGCCCCGACGCCAATCAGGAAGATCATCACCACCATCGAGCCCACCGTCGAGAGCAGCAGCCGCACCGACGTATCGAGCGGTTCCTCGTCCGGCTCCGCGGCGGCGATCTGGGCGGCCACTTCGGCGCGCAGCGCCTCCGGCGGGATCGACACCGCGCCGAAGTCGTTGATCGTCAGGCGCTGGCCGCCGTCCAGGGCGAACGTGCCCTCGGTGGAGGTCGTCGCGCGGTAGGTGGGGCTGTCGGTGAAGGTGACGGTATAGATGCCGGGCAGCAGCGATTCGAAGCAGTGCCCCGCCGGGTCGCCGGTGGTGACGTGCGTCGCGATGATCGCGCCATCCGTCGCGAGGTTCACGTTGACGCCGGCCAGGGAGCCCTCGCCTTCGTCGTGCAGCCCGTTGCCGTTGGCATCGGCGAACGTCGCCACACAGATCGCGCCGGTTTCGGTCTGGGCGCTGCTGAGGCCGGTCCCGATGCCGGGGGCGGCCAGCAGGGCCAGCCCCGCCGCAGCCAGGATGAGTCGAGCGAATAGTCGGTTCACGAGCCTACCTGCATTTCTTACTGTCGCAATGAGTGACTATCGTTCAGCGTCCGAAGTATAGCGTGTCTGTGGGGCGTTTGTCTAGATGGCCGGAGGGTGAGCGTACGGCGGGCGTCGGATCGCGGCGCGGCGACCTCGGGCATGGTGTGCCGCAGCCGCCGCGCGCTGGCCCGATGGAGGAATCGGGGACTCAAGCGTGTGTGGTGTGCCTGCTCGACCGGACCGGCGCCCGCTGGCGCAGGTCGAGGGCCCGTGCCGGGGCGGGTTGGCGGGCCATCAGCCGGCCCCGGACCTGGTCCCACTTGCCGTGATGCGACCCATACAGCACCGCGCCCAGCCAGACGCAGGCATACAGCCCCATCTGGTCCCGCAGGTGCTCCAGGCGCCGGTCGATGGCGGCCAGCCGCCCGGCCAGCACCGCGTCGAATTGGGGACGCTCGTTCTGCTCCAGGCCGCGCCGCAGGACGCTGCGCTCGGCGTGCAGCGCGATGTACGCGTGGACCAGCTCGCGCTGGCCCTGGCGATCGGCGCCCGCCTCGGCGGCCAGCGCCGCAAGCTGCGGCGGAGTGAGCGCCTCCAGGGTGGGCAGCGCCGGGGCCAGCGTGCCCAGCTCGCGCCCGATGAGCGCTATGTCGGCCAGCAGGGCGCGCTGCATCGCCAGCGCGATGAGCGCCGTCCCGCCCAGGCCAATCGCGATCGCCACGCTGATCAGCGGCAGCCCGTCGACCGTCATCACCAGCCGGTTGAACAGCCCGTGCAGCATGACGCTGACCAGCAGCGCCAGCCCGATCCGGCGGGTGTGGGCCTGCTGCGCCATGTACTGGCTCGCCCCGGCTACCGTGCCGACGATCGCCGTCGTGTAAGCGTGCATCAGGCTGACCGACAGCACGCGCGCCAGCGCGATCCCCAGGGCGCGATCCGGCGTGCCGCTGACGTACAGCAGGTTTTCGGCCATCGCGAACCCGGTCCCGACAGCGAAGCCGTACACCGCGCCGTCGATCGCGCTGCGCAGCCGCATCTGCGACGCCAGCCAGATCAGGAACGTGGCTTTGAGAAGCTGTTCGAGCACCGGCGCGTTGAACAGCGAGATCTGCCAGAAGTCCAGCATCCCGGCCCGCATCAGCGCGTTCTGAACGTTCAGCGCCACCGCGAACGTGAACCATCCCCACAGCAGCGCGCCGAACAGCACCGGGACCCGGCTGAGTTGGTAGATGTCGAAGGTCCAGATGATGTACAGAAACGCCAGAGGGATGAAAACCGAGATGATGATCCCCAAAATCATGAAAGAATACCCACCCGCGTGCGAACGTAGCCTCGTGTGTCTTATCACAATCTAGCACGTATTCGCCGCGCCAGTGAGCAGTGTAGCGGCTATTTTATGGGAGTTTTATAGGTTTTTATGAATGGGCGATCAGCTTCGCCCGACCGGCATCATCTCCCGCACGGCGGGCTGGAAGGACGCCTTCGCCCCGACCCTCTCGGCCTCGTCCATCACGCCGGTGATGGCGCGCAGCGCGGCGCGGACTTCGTCGGCCTTGTCCTCGCCCAGGCGATATTCCAGGTACCCGGCGAAATCGCCCGTGCTGAAGGCGTCCAGCAGCGCGCAGGCCGCGGTGCGCATCTCGTGCGCGGGGAAGAACTGGCGCGGGCGCAGGAAGGGTTTGACCGGCAGCCGGGCGTTTTTGACCAGCGGGCTGAACAGGTTCGGCTTGCTGACCAGCTCGGCCAGCGCGTCGAGCGACACGTCCGGCAGCGCGACCTGGCTGGAGTCGATCAGCAGGCGGCCCGAAAATTGCAGGCGGGCCATGCGGTCGTAATGCGCCCGGGTTTCGGGCGGCAGCAGGTCGTAGATGTGCCACATCAGGTCGACCGCCGCGGCCTGGAGCGCGTCCTGGCGGCGCGCGCGCTCGGCGGGGACGGTCACCGGCGGCAGCGGCGGCCCGATCCGCACGGTGACGCGCGGGCGGCGCAGCCGGGCGATCTCGCGCCAGACCTGGTACGTGCCGCCGAAGCCCATCGGGACGATCGGCGCCCCGGTCGCGTGCGAGAGGTACGTCGCGCCCGATTTCACGTCGTCGATCGGCTTTTCCCAGGTGCCGCCTTCGGGGAACAGCGCCAGCCGCCCGCCGCCCTTCAGCACGTCCAGCATCTGCTTGAGGCTGTCGCGGTCCACCGATCCGCGCCGGGTGAGGATCAGGCCGACGTGCTCGATCACCCAGTTGGCGGGCCACAACAGCTTGAAATCGCCGGGGCCGACCAACGCTGTCTCGAACGGCAGCATGGTCAGCAGAAACAGCGCGTCGAAGGTGGACGCGTGGTTGCCGGCGTAGATCACCGGGCCGGGAGTCTCCAGGTGCTCGCGCCCGGTGATGGTGGTGCGCGTCAGCAGGCGAATCGTGATCTGGCCGAGCCAGCGTAAGATCCGGCGGATGAGGCGGGTGCGGCGTGTCATCATGGCGTTCTCTTTCCCTGGTCAGGTCGCACGATGATATACTGCGCCTCCCTACCTGACAACTGCCCGGCTCCGCGATACAATCAAGCTCGCTAAACCATCGAGCCCACTGAAGCATAGCCGAACGGCGTTGGGAGAGAGAGTCAGTGCAACAAGAAGACATCCGGACGACACAGGAAATTTTTGGGGATTTGTTCGGCGGGCTGGCGAGCCTGGGCGCGCGCGGCGTCGATGGCTTCGTGATCGCCAAGGCGCTCGCCCGCCTGTTGATCCAGCAGGGCATCATCTCGAAGGATACGTTCATCGCCACGATGAAGGACGTCGCCGCCGAGGAGCTCGAAGAATCGGAAGAGATCACGAACTTCCTGAGCGCGACCTTCACCGAAATTCTGGACCAACTCCAGGAGCGCGCCGAGAAGGCGAAGAGCGAAGGTCCGTCGTCGTAGAGGTGCCGTGTTGTTCCGCCGCATGCCGCCCATCGAAACCAACCTGGAGCGGATCGCGGCGCTGGCCGAACAACAGCGGGATGATCTCGCCGCGTTCCGGTACTACGTCGAAACCATGTGGTTCCGCGAACAGCGCAGCAGCGCCGAGCTGGACGCGCTGGTAGACCGGGTCGCCGCCGGTGTCGTCCCGCACATCGACTGCACGGCGTGCGCCAACTGCTGCCGCACGCTGCCTGTCGGCCTGGTTCCCGACGACGTGACGCGCCTGGCGCGCGGGCTGGACCGGCCCCCGGGCGCGGTCGCCGGGGGGGTGGTGAACCGGGCGGCGGGCGCTCGCAACGGCGAGTGGGGCGTGATGTGCGGCCCGCCGTGCCCGCTGCTGCGCGGCAAGCTGTGCGCCGCGTACGCGCACCGCCCGCAGTCCTGCCGCGACTATCCGGCCCTCACGCCGGATTTTCTATGGCTGATGGAGCCGATCCTGGCGGGCGCCGGCCAGTGCCCGATCATTTTCAACGTGGTGGAGCGCCTCAAACGCGCGCTCGACTGGTGAGCATCTCCGCCGCTGGCCCCGACGCGTAGCCGGGCCGCCCGACTGCACAGCCCTCACCCATCCGGTGGGGGCTTTTTTGCGGCCCTCGCGCGGGTGCTCTTGTGCGCCCTCCGGTGGGCGAAACGGGCCGGTTTGCGCTAAGCTTTGCACAGAACCTGATGCTATTAGCACGCACCGGCGTGATCAAAACGTGAGCCAAAGGAGTCTGTGCACATGGCGAAAGAATACGATGTTCTCGTGCTGGGAGCCGGGCCGGGGGGCTACGTCGCGGCCATCCGCAGCGCCCAGTTGGGCCTCAAGACCGCCATCATCGAGAAGGAATGGTGGGGCGGCGTCTGCCTGAACGTGGGCTGCATCCCGTCCAAGGCGCTGCTGCGCAACGCGGAACTGGCGCACATCGTCCAGCATCGCATGAAGGAATTCGGCTTCAACAACGGCGAGGGCGTCCCGGTCGATTACAGCGTCGCCTTCGACCGCAGCCGCAAGACGTCCGACCGGCTGGTGAAGGGCGTCGGCTTCCTGATGAAGAAGAACAAGATCGACACTTACGAGGGCTGGGGCACCGTTCAGGATAAATCGACCGTGACGGTGGACCTGGGCGACGGCAAGAGCGAGACTCTGAAGACCAAGAACCTGATCATCGCCACCGGCACCAACGTCAAGCTGCTGCCCGGCGTCGAGCTGTCGGACAACGTGATCACCTACCTGGAAGCGATCATGTCCGACACGCTGCCCAAGAGCATCGTGATCGTCGGCGCGGGCGCCATTGGCGTGGAGTTCAGCTACATCATGCACAGTTACGGCGTGGACGTGACGCTGGTCGAATACCTGCCGCGCCTGCTGCCGCTGGAAGATGCCGAGGTCAGCGCCGAGCTCGAAAAGCAGTACAAGCGGGCCGGGATCAAGATGATGACCGGCACGCGGATGGACAAGGTCGAGGACACCGGCAAGGGCGTCAAGGTCACCGTCACCAAGGGCGAGAAGACCGAGGTGCTCGAAGCCGAGAAAGCCCTGATGGCGACCGGCTTCGCGCCGCGCCTGGAAGGCTATGGCCTGGAGAATATCGACGGGCTGAAGACCAACGAGCAGGGCGGGATCGAGGTCGACGAGCGCATGGCGACCAGCGTGCCCGGCGTGTGGGCGGTCGGCGACGTGACCGCCAAGCTGATGCTGGCCCACGTCGGCAGCGCGATGGGCGTGGTTTGCGCCGAGAACATCGCCGGCGTCGAGACGACCACGCTCGATTACCGCATGATGCCGCGTGCCGTCTACTGCCAGCCGCAGGTCGCCTCGTTCGGCTACACCGAGGAGCAGGCCAAAGAGGCCGGCTTCGACATCGTCGTCGCCAAGTTCCCCTTCCAGGTCAACGGCAAGGCGCTGGGGCTGGGCGAGGGCGTCGGCTTTGCCAAGCTGATCAGCGACAAGAAATACGGCGAGCTGCTCGGCGCGCACATGATCGGCCCGGAGGTCACCGAGCTGCTGCCGGAGCTGACCCTGGCGCAGAAGTGGGAGCTGACCGGGCGCGAGATCGCCTACAACGTGCACGCCCACCCGACGCTGACCGAGGTCCTGCACGAGATCGCGCACGGCGTCGAAGGGCACATGCTCAACCTCTAGCCCCTCTGGGGACCACGTGCGAAGGCATCCGGCGCGACCGGGTGCCTTTTTTGTTGGGCGGCGGGCCAGCGACGCGCCGCAAACACGGTATAATGCAGGTGCCATACACCGTCGCGCCTGGGAGAGAGAACAGCCATGCTCAAGATCGCGGTCTTTGGTTTTTACCGGCCCGACCATGTCCACACGGCGGCGGACGATTACGACCTGCCGGTGAGCACCCGGCGCTTCATGCGCACGGTGTGGGAGATGGAGCCGCCCGCCACGCGCATCGGCGCGCCGGAGACGAGCGGGTTCGTCAAGCTGACCGGCCTGACGACCCAGCCGGTCTACGTCCAGGCGCTCAGCGACCGGCTGGCGCCCGGCGCCGGGCTGTGTAACTGCAGCGGCTACGTCGCCATCATCGACGCGGTGAAGATCCTCGCCCCCAAGACGATCCAGAACACGCTGCGCCGCCTGTACGAGCTGCACCCGGAGGCGTACCTGATCGTCGCTGCCGGGCGCCAGAACGAGCCGGACGCCCTCTCGTCCGACGAGATCCGCGAGGTCCTGGGGCTGAGCAGCGCCCTGCCGATTTACCCCTACGTGCCGACCGAGCCGAAGACCGTCCACCGGCTGATCCGCCGGTTGGTGCGCTACATCGACAACCCGGTGCGCTACCCGCCGCCGATCTTCGCGGGCGACGCGCCGCCGGTGCGCCTGCCGTCGCCGACCGTCCCGGTCGAGAAGCCCGCCGCGGAGCCAGCCGACCGGCCCGTGCCGCGCTTTCACGGCCTGGACCACGTCACGATCACCGTCAGCGACCTGGAGCGCGCGCTCGATTTCTACCAGGGGCTGCTGGGGTTCCGCGTGCTGGGCCACCTCGATTTCCCCAACGACGAGCGCGGCTTCACGCTCACGCACCTGGACACCGGACGCGGGGTGCTGGAGTTGTTCAGCTTCACCCAGGCGGAAACCGAGCCGCCCGGCTGGAAGGGCGACGACCGGCAGGTGGGGCTGCGCCATTTCGCGCTGCGCGTCACCGGGCTGGACGCCATCGCCGACCAGCTCGCCGGGGCGGGCGTCCCGTTCACCGTCGGGCCGGTGAACTCGACTGGTAGCGCGCGGATCGCGTTCTTCACCGACCCGGACGGGACGCTGATCGAATTGATCGAGGGGGAACTGGGGTTTTCGCGGCGCTAGCCGCCCGCCGCCGTGCCGAGCACCGTCAGCGTGTAGGTGACCGCCGGGCCGCCCAGATCGTAGAACGGCACCTCGAACGCGACCGCTTCCTGCGGGACGAGCTGCGGCCGGGCGACGAACACCGTCTCGGTCGCCACGACGTGCCCCCGGTCGTCCCAGATCGTCACCACGATCTTCACCGCCGTTGCCGCGCGCGGCCCGGTGTTCGCCAGCTCGCCCTGAATGACCAGCGTGCCGCGATCGTTGTAGACGGCGCGGTCGTTCGCCACGGCGAAATTGTCCGGACCGTAGTACGTTTGCAGCGCGTAATCCGCCTGACGCCCGGCGACGTTCAACTCGTAGCGCACGGCGGTGGCGGGCTTGCCCCCCTCGAAGCGCAGGTCGAACGGCGCGGCCTCGCCCGGCCCCAGCACGTCCAGCGGCAGGATGTCCGACTGCTCGGCCAGGCGGCGGCCCTGGTTGTCGTACAGCACGCCGGAGAGCCGCACCGCTTCGATGGCCTGGGACGTGGTGTTGACGGCCTGCCCGGTCAGGTGAAAGGTGCCGCTGCTGTCGGTCCAGGCCAGGTAGCCATCGAAGCCGATCACGCCGGTGTACGACGTGACGCCCGCCGCCTGCTGGACGGTGCCGATCGTCAGGTCCGCGTCGCGGTTGATGCGGAAGGTGTTGATCACCGCGGCCAGTTGCTCGCTCGTCGCGGCGTCGATGCCGGTGACGTCGGCTTCCAGCGCGCTGAAGAAGGCGCCATCCCCTTGCAGGAAGATGTTGAGGCTGCGCGGCCCCAGCACGGGGTAGGTGCGCACGCCGGTGATCCGGCGGCTGCCGTCGCGCTGGGCCGCCCGCTCGATCTCGGCCCACTCGTACCCGGCCACGTCATCGGGCGGCTGGTAGGCGTTGGCTGCCTGGGCGAACGCTTCGGCGGTCATCGGCTGGCCGGTGTTGACCACGTACACGCTCAGGCGCGTGACGGCCTGGGAGTCCTCGATGGTGGTGAACTGGACGCGCACCCCGTTCGGGTCCGGCAGGTCCCCGGCGATCCAGTCCGGCGGCAGGCGCAGCGAAAACACGCCGGACGGGTGCGTGTAGTCGATGAAGTTGGCGTCGGGCGGGACGGACGTCGCAACCAGGATCAGCGGGTCGTCGATCTTGGCGCCGCCGGTGCCGCACGCAGCCAGTACCAGGGCCAGCAGGCCGGCCCAAACCAGGGACCATCTAGATCTTGAAGTAGACATAGAGCTTGAGCTTGCCCAGGGCGATCTCGTCGCCATCGCGCAGGCGTTTCTCGACCGAAGACGGCAGCAGCTCGCCGTTGAGCCGCGTGCCATTGGTGCTGTTGAGGTCCGTCAGGTACACGGCCTTCTCGTCGCGGAGCAGCCGCGCGTGGCGCCGGGATACGCCCATGTCGTCCGCGCCGTAGGGCGTCAGGTTGAGGTAGGTGACGTTCTCGGCCTGTTCGGAGACGCGCCCCAGGATCAGCTCGCCGCGAAGCTGGAGCATCACCGGCGATTCGACCGAATCGACGTGCAGGATCAACACGTTCTCGTCGTTCAACTCCGATGTCGCGTGTTTGACGGCGCCTTCGCCGAGCCGGCGCGTGATCAGCGGGGTTGGCACCAGCGCAATGCCGCACTTCTCGCAGAAGATGATGCCGTTTATGTTCTGCGCGCCGCAGTGAGAGCAGTGTTGCATGGCGTCCCGTCCTTTCGCCGGCTGCGCCTGGGCGAGCAACCGCCTCGTCGATGCGTATCATTATCGCGCAAATCGCGTTCCTGCGCGACTGGTTCCCCGCGTACCACGCGGTGAGTGCGGGACTAGATGGCGATCCATTCCACGATCTGGCGGTTCTCGTAGCGGCACACGCGGGTGAAGCCGGCCTCGCGGGCGAGGTCCAGCGCCGCGGCCAGCCCATAGCCGACGTGCGCCGGGCGGTGGCTGTCGCTGCCGAGGGTCAGCCGCTCGCCGCCCATGGCGCGGTACCAGCGCAGCGCTTCCAGCGATGGGTGCGTGTCGCCGACCGGGATTCGCAGCCCGACCGTGTTGATCTCGACCCCGATTCCGTTGCCGATGCAGGCGTCCCACACCGGGCGCACGCAGTCTTCCCAGTCCGCGACGTCGAAGCTCCCGTAGACGCCGTAAGCCGTCCGCTTGAACACGTCGGCATGCGCCAGCACGTCGAAGCCGCCGCCGCGCGCCATCTCGGCCAGTTCGTCGAAGTAGGCCGGGATCGCCGTTTCGGGCGGCGTCTGGCGGAAGTAGTCCTCGTCGAAGACGCTGTTCTCGCCGGACCAGTGCAGGCTGCCCAGCACGATGTCGTAGGGCCACGCCTCCAGCACGGGCTGGACGACGTCACGATAGCGGTGCATCTCGCCCACTTCGACCCCGGCGCGGATCGTCAGCCCCTGCGGGCCGAAGACCCGGCGCACCGCCTCCAGCGCGTCGAAGTACCCCGCCGGATCGTAGAACCCGGCGCAGATGTCCTCCGGCTTGGGATCGAAATGCTCGGTGAAGGCGATCTCCGCGATGCCGTGCTGCAGGGCGCTCTGGCACATCTCCGCCATCGAGGCGTGACAGTCGCAGCTCGCCGTGCTGTGCATGTGGTAGTCGTGCGGGACTACCCCGTTATTGGAACGTGCTGTCATGGCCGAATATCCTTATGGGGTTCAGGCGCGCGTCTGATTATACACGGCTTGCGGGCAAATCTCAGCCCAGCCGCATCCATTCGACGTCGTTCAGCGTGATGTGAATGTCGCGCCCATCGTCGATGAACCGGTCGGCGCTGTCGTCGGGCAGGCTCACCAGGTCGAAGGGCGCCGAGCGTTTGACGCCGTCCAGCGCATCCCGCACGATGTCCGCCAGCGAATCGAGGCGCGTGTGCCAGCGGGCTACCACGAAATGCGTGCCGCGAAAGCGCTTGACCAGCGAGCGAATCTTGTCCTCGCCGACCTCGCCCGCTTCGCCCCAGAACTGGGGATTGCCGCGCTCGTCGAGCTGCACGACGTCCGGCTTGTAGCGGTCGCCGATGGCGATTTCGACGCCCATTTGCGGGTAGCGCGGCAGGTACAGCGCCCACAGCAAGGCTTTCATGATGACGTGTTCGGGGCGCTCGTTCGACTTCTTGACGAAGACGACCTGTTTTCCGTGGGCGCGCAAGGTGAGCTTGCGACGCAGGTACAGTTCTGACGTCATGGTCCCATCCCCAGTGTGTCGACGATGTTTCGATATAGTATAGCAAAAATGCGATCGGCGGTGGGTCTCTGGTTCCGTAGTGCTATCCTCAAGCGCGACGGAATGCGCTAAAATCACCGTGTAGAACACGGCTGCAGAAACCCCCACCCCAAACCCCTCCCCCATCAAGAAGGAGGGGCTTGACAAGCGGATTTGCCCCTTCCCTCCTGGTGGGGGAAGGGCCGGGGATAGGGGGAGTATGTAGCGTGAGTCGTTTGGCAGGCAGACCGATCCCGCTCATAGGATGGCACCGATGTCCCTCATTCACAATCAAACGCTGCGGCTGGACCTGCTCCGGTCGCTGAGCCAGAAGCCGCCGCTGTTCGCCCCTGGCGAACGGCTGTTTTGGGATGATCCGCACATCTCCGGGCAGATGCTCGCCGAGCACCTGAACCCGGACACCGAAGCGGCCAGCCGCCCCCCCGCCGAGATCGACCGGTTGGTGAGCTGGCTGGTGGACGCGCTGGAGCTGGCGCCCGGCGCGGCGGTGCTCGACCTGGGCTGTGGGCCGGGCCTGTACGCCGCGCGGCTGGCGGAGCGCGGCCTGCACGTGACCGGCGTCGACTATTCGCGGCGCTCGATCGCCTACGCGCGCGCCTACGCCGCCGAGCACGATCTGCCGATCACCTACCGCTGCCAGGACTACCTGACGCTGGACGACGCGGCCCAGTACGACGCCGCGCTGTTGATCTACGGCGATCTGTGCGTCCTGGCGCCGGAGAAACGCGACAGCCTGCTGCGCGCGGTGTTGCGGGCGCTCAAGCCGGGCGGGCGGTTCGCGCTGGACGTCACCACGCGCCACCTGCGCGCGCGCGCAGGCTGTCGCCACGGGTGGTATGTCGCCGAGTCGGGGTTCTGGAAGCCCGGCCCGCATCTGGTGCTCCAGCACGGGTTCGACTATCCCGAACACGACATTTACCTCGACCAGTTCGTGGTCATCGAGCAGGACGGGACGGTGAGCGTGTACCGCAACTGGTTCCAGGATTACACGCCGGAGACGATCACCGCCGCGCTGGAACAGCAGGGCTTCGCCGTGCGCGGCTTCTGGAGCGACCTGGCCGGAACGCCGTACGCCCCCGGCGCGGAGTGGATCGGCATCGTGGCCGAGAAAGCCGGGGAGTGACCATGCCCGAGCTGCCCGAAGTCGAGACCGTGGTGCGCGGCCTGCGCGGGCCGCTCGCCGGGCGGACCATCCTGGGCGCGGCCACCGACTGGCCGGGCGGGCTGGTGACGCCCGATCGCCTCGTCTTCGCCGCGCGGATCGCCGGGCAGCCAGTGCGGCGCGTGGACCGGCGCGGCAAGTACATCCTGATCGCGCTCGACCCCGACACGCTGATCATCCACCTGAAGATGACCGGGCGGCTGTACGTCGTGCCCGACGACGCCGAGCAGCACGCCGACCGCTGGGTGCATTTCACCTTCCAGCTCGACAACGCCCACCAACTCCGGTTCTCGGACTCGCGGAAGTTCGGGCGCGTGTATCTCGTGTCCGACCCGGCGCAGGTGACCGGCGCGCTGGGGCCGGAGCCGCTCGACCTGGCCTTCACGCTCGACGTCTTCCGCCAGCGGATCGCCCGGCGAAGCGGGCTGCTCAAGCCGCTGCTGCTCAACCAGGCGTTCGTCGCCGGGATCGGCAACATCTACGCCGACGAGGCGCTCCACGCCAGCCGGCTCCACCCGCTGCGCCGCGCCGCCACGCTCTCCGATGACGACATCGCCCGGCTGTATGGCGCGATCCGGCAGGTGCTGGCCGACGGCGTCGCGCGCGAGGGGGCCAGCGTCAACTGGTATCGCAAGCCGGACGGGACCAAAGGCTCGGCCCAGGACGGCCTGAGCGCCTACGGGCGAACCGGCCAACCGTGCCCGCGCTGCGGGCATCCCATCGAAAAGATCGTCGTCGGCCAGCGCGGCACGCACCTGTGCCCGGTTTGCCAGCCGCGCTAAACCCGGCGATACTGAGATCACCGCCCTCGGGCCGCGGCCCGCGAGTATGCGCGAGAAACGCCTATGTTCCCAGAACTAACCTACTTCCTGGCCCAGTCCGATTCGTCGAATGTGGGCGACTTCATCGGCCAGATTTCCGGCCTGCTGGTCCTGACGTGCGGCGCCGGGATCGTCTGGATGGGGCTGATGGCGCTGGTCTTCCAGCGCGCCAGCGAACGCCGCCGCCGGGCTGCCGAGGGACTGCCGCCGCTGCCCGGCGTGCACGTGGCATTCTATCACTGGCTGGCCGACCAGTGGGGCGCGACCTCCGCCGCCCCTGCCACGGCATCGCCCGCCCCGCCACCCGCCTCCCGCCAGCGGCCCGCGTCGCGATCGGTGGCGGCGCCCGCGCCGGACCTGTCGCTGCTGACCGGCGATCTGCCCCAGCCGGACGTCACCGCGCTGGCCGCGGACGACAAGCCGGAACCGGCGGCGGAGTGGGACGAGCCCGCGGACGTGGACGAGCTGCCGGTGACTCCCGCGCAGCCCGCCGCCGAGGACGAGAGCGCGTCGGCCCCCGAGCCTGCCGAACCTGCCGAGATGTTCCCGGTGACGCCCGCTGTTCCCGCGCCGCCGCCCGAAGCGCCCGCGCCGTCGGATGCGGTCGAACTGCTGCGCGTGTGGCGCGACCTGTCGGACGGGTCGCTGGTCGTCGAGATCGGCGGGCGGCGCTTCCAGTCGCTGGCCGAGCTGCGCAGCGCCGACCTGGAGCGCCGCTTCCTGAACGTGGTGCGCGACCTGGACGGGCTGGCCGAGCGCCCGCCCGCGCCGCCCGCCGCCGCTGCGCCGGCCCAGGGAGGCCAAGCGCCCGCGCCGAAGACGGACGATCCGTCCGTGCCATCGATGACGCCCGGCTCCATGCTGCGCCAGATGACGCGTGCGGCGATGGGCCACGCCCCGGAGCCGGTCCCCGACAAGCCCGCCATCAGTATCGCCGACCAGATCGAGGACCTGCTGCAAGAGCGAATCGCCGATGACCCGGCTTACGAGCAGCGGTCGATCCACATCAAGCCCGCGATCGATGGCGGCGTGCGGATCGAGGTAGACGGGACGTATTACGACGGGGTGGGCGACGTCGAAGACGACGAGGTGCGCGCCCTGCTGGTGGCAGTGGTCCGCGAATGGGAAGAACGCCAGTAAACTCAACCAGACGACATCGGAGGTGACTTCATGCGCTACAGGACGATCGCGGCCCTGTTGCTGGCGCTCGTGGGGACTGTGTTGTTAGGGGCCGGGCGCGGCGCGGCCCAGGGAACGGACCGGCACCGGATCGCCATCCGGCAGGTGGACGGCGTCGCGGAGTTTTACGACGTGGCGACCGGCGAGCGGTTCGTGCCGCGCGGCGTGAACTACTTCACTATCGTGCCGGTCGATGGCGGGTTCGAGGACCGGGTGTTCGGCGTGGACGAGTACGACGCCGGGCGCGTGCGGGCCGACTTCGCGGCGCTGGCCGACAACGGCTACAACACGGTCCGCATCTTTCTCGACACGTGCGGCAGCGGACCGGGCTGCATGGGCAGCGCTACCGGCAGCGGACTCAACGAGGCGTACCTGGACAACGTCGCCGAGGTGATGCGCATCGCGCGCGACGAGGGCCTGTACCTGCTGCTGACGTCCAACGACCTGCCCGACCAGGGCGGCTACTGGGAGCTGTCCAACCGGGGCGCGAACCGGTTTTTCGAGGGCTATCGCAATGCCCATTACCTGACATCGTATGGCGTGCTGGCCGCGACGCGCTATTGGGGCGACCTGCTGGATGGGCTGGCCGCGCGCGGCGCGCCGTTCGAGGCGGTGCTGGGCTGGTCGCTGCTCAACGAGCAGTGGTATTTCAACGACCAGCCGCCGCTCTCGCTGACGTCGGGCAGCGTGACGACGGCCAACGAGCGCACCTACCGGCTGGACGATCCGGCCCAGAAACGGCGGATGCTGGTCGAGGGCATCGTGCACTACATCGACGAGGTGCGCGCCGTGATCAAGCGGGCCGATCCGGGCGCGCTGATCACGATGGGGTTCTTCCACCCGGACAGCCCCAACCCGGCGCGGATCGGCGATTTTCGCTACGTGGACACGGCGCCGCTGTTGAACCTGGCCGCGCTCGATTTCTTCGACTTTCACGCCTATCCGGGCGTCGAGCTGAGCCTGCCGCAGTACGTGGAGAATTTCGGCATGACCGGCTACGAATCCAAGCCGGTGATCATGGGCGAGGTGGGCGCGTTCCTCGCGTCGTATCCCTCGGTCGAGTCGGCGGCGCGGGCCATGCAGACCTGGATCGCGGAGTCGTGCGAGTACGGGTTCGACGGCTGGCTGTATTGGGGATTCTACCGCGCGCCGGAGGCCATCGGCGACGCGAGCTGGGGGCTGGTGGACGAGAACGGCGTGTTGATGAGCGCGCTGGCCCCGGCCAACCAGCCGGACCCGTGCGAGCCAGCCCTGCTGGACACGGGGAATGTCGCGTACGGCCAGCCGGTGACGGCGTCGCGCGCGCTGCCGGACGAGCCGCCCGAAAACGCCGTCGATGGGGGCCCGGCGCAGTGGGGCTCGGGGCAGCATCCACCGCAGTGGATCACGATCACGCTGCCGCCGGACGTGCCGCTGGGCGAAGTGCGGCTCCGCGTGGCGCAGTGGCCCGCCGGCGAGACGCTGCACCGCGTGTGGGCGCTGCGCGGCGACCTCGAAATCCTGATCGCGGAGTTCCGGGGATTCACCTCGGAGGGCGACCTGCTGGAGGCGACTCTGCCGGTCGGGCTGGACGGCATCGGGGCGCTCCGCGTGGAAACGCTGGAGAGTCCCTCGTGGGTGTCGTGGCAGGAGATCGAGGTGCTGAGCGGGCTGGAAGCCGCCGCCGGGGCGTGTGTGATCATCTCGCCGGGCAATACCAACCTGCGGACCGGGCCGGGGACCGACTTCGAGGCGGTGGGGCGGCTGACCGCCGGGCGGGGCGCGATCGTGACCGGCCAGCGAACCGGCGCGGATGGGTTCGTGTGGTGGCAGGTGCCGCCGGGCGTCTGGGTGCGATCCGACGTGGTGCGCCCGACGGGCGGCTGCGAGGGAGTGCCCACGGTGGCCGAGCCCGCGCTGCCGGCGGAATTCGACCGGCTGATGGCCGAGCCGCTGCTCTCGGACGCGGGCAGCACTGCGCATCGCATCTTCGTGGAGGGGCTGGCCCAGGGCAACGATCCCACCGCCTTCACCAAGGTGGGCGACTGCAACACGCATCACTCGTACTTCCTGGCCGGGTTCGACCAGGGGCTGTACGACCTGGGCCCTTATGACCGCCTCCAGCCGACGGTGGAGTTTTTCGCCGGGTGGTTCGGGCACGAAAGCCTCGCCGGGCAGGTGGGCTTCAACGCGCTGACCATGCTCGAGTCGCTGTGGGTCGATCCGTCGCTGTGCGCGGCAGAGGCGGGCGAAGGTCCGTTGGCTTGCGAGTATGCACGCACGCGGGCCAGCGTCGCGGTGATGATGTTCGGCCCCAACGATATGCTCAACCTGGACGACGCGCAGTTTGCCGGGGCGGTGCGCGACGTGATCGAGCTGTCCATCGAGCGGGGCGTGATTCCCGTACTGACGACCTTCACCTGGCACGAGGATCAGATGTGGGAACGGGCGCTGCGCTACAACGTGATCCTCGTCGACCTGGCCGAGGAATACGACATCCCCCTGATCAACTTCTGGCGTGCCGCGCGCGATCTGCCGAATCTGGGCCTGGTGACCGACTACACACACCTGACCGCGAGCCAGTCCGGCGGCCACCCGGCCACCGTCGCCTTCACCGGTGAGGAAACGCAATCCGGCCACGCGCTGCGCAACCTGCTGACGCTGCAAATGCTCGACCTGCTGCGGCGCGAGGTGATCGAGCCGGGCTTAGCCGCGAACCAGCCGCAGGGCCAGGACGAGCCCGGCGTGCGCGCGTGTCCCGGCTGCGAGGATGGCGAGCCGCCTCATTCGTGATCGGGGGTGTTCGCCTGGGCCCACGCCTCGCGGATGGCCCGATTCGTGGCGACGGCGGTGGTGAGCTGCGCCCGCTGGTCGTCGCTCAGCCCGGCGGCCTGGCGCTCCAGCATCAGGTGCGCCGCACGGAGAATCTCGCGGGCGTCGTCTTCCTCGCGGGCGACGTGCAGGACCTGGTAGACCGACCAGTAGACGCGCAGCGGATCGTCCAGCCGCGCCGGGCCGTATTCGCCCAGGTGCGCCAGCACGCGGTCGATCAGGCTGCGCGCATCGGCCAGGTAGCCCTGGGCCAGCGCCACGCGGGCCAGCCCGGCCAGGGCCTCGATCGATTCGGCGAGCGCGCCCAATGCGTCCCAGCCCTCGAACGCCGCGCCGTAAGCGGCCAGCGCCGCATCCCACTGCTTGCGTGCCTCGGCCAGGTGCCCCAGGACGTCCTGCGCGCGCGCCGCGCCGCCGGGGTCATCCGCGCCCGTGCTGAGCGCCAGCGCTTCCTGCAAAGTGCGCTCCGCCTCGTCGAACGATCCTCCCTCCACGTACGCCGCGCCCAGGCCCACCAGCGCGGCTATCGCTCCCGCCGCGAAGCCGAGATCGCGGGCCAGCGCCAGGGCCGCCCGGTGATCGTCGAGCGCCGCTGGGACGTCGCCCAGCTTGCGGTAGACACCGCCGCGCGTGTTGCGGGCGGTCACCTGGGCGGGACCGTGATCCAGCCGTGACCAGACCTCGATCGCGGCGGTCAGCAGCGGCAGCGCGGCGCCGTAGTTCCACGCGCCCGCGGCCTGAATGCCCTGGTTGTTGGCTTTGGCCGCCGTCGAATCGAGGCGGGCGCGCGTCTCCGGATCGGTCAGGTCGGCCACTTCGAGCGAGATGACCAGCTTGTCCCACCACTGGGCCAGCCGGTCATCGGGCGAGGGGGCGGTGGGGTGGACGGGCATCGGGTTGGCTCTCCTGAGAAATGGGACGCTATCCTGCGATTATACCATCCTGCCCCGGCGCGAGGGTGGGCCGGATGCGAACGAGTCGCGCCGCGAGCGCCTGGCGCGGCAGGGCAAGCCCTGCCCAGGGCGACCGCCGGTCGCCCTGACGCGCGTCGCGCGTGCGCCAGGCGCGGACTCCCGCGCGGCTCAAATCACGGTTTGCTCGGTGTACACGCCGAACACCTCGCGCAGCACGCCGGTGATCTCGCCCAGCGTGGCATACGCGCGCGCCGCGTCGAGGATGAACGGCATCAGGTTGTCCGTCCCGCGCGCGGCGGTCTCCAGCGCCGCCAGCGCCCGCCGGACCGCCTCGCCATCGCGCGTGGCGCGCAGATCGGTCAGCCGCGCAACCTGCCGCTCGTAGCCCGCCGGGTCCATCGCCAGGATCGGGATGCGCGGCGGTTCGGCGCTCGGGTAGGCGTTCACGCCGACGATGGTGCGCTCGCCGGCTTCGACCTCGCGCTGGAACCGCGCCGCCGCGTCGGCGATCGCCTGCTGGAAGTAGCCGTTTTCGATGCACGCCAGCACCCCGCCCAGCTCGTCGATCCGGCGGAAGATCGCGTAGGCTTCGTCCTCGATCGCATCCGTCATCGCTTCGACCAGGTAGCTGCCGCCCAGCGGATCGACGCTGTTCGCCACGCCGGACTCGTGGGCGATGATCTGCTGCGTGCGCAGCGCGATCGTCACCGCCTGCTCCGATGGCAGGGCGAGCGCCTCGTCCATGCTGTTGGTGTGCAGCGACTGCGCGCCGCCCAGCACCGCCGCCAGCGCCTGCAGGGCCACCCGCACGATGTTGTTCTCCGGCTGTTGGGCGGTCAGGCTGACGCCCGCCGTCTGGGTGTGGAAGCGCATCAGCCAGCTTCGCGGGTTGTGGGCGCCGAATGTCTCGCGCATCGCGCGCGCCCAGATGCGCCGCGCCGCCCGCAGTTTGGCGATCTCCTCGAAGAAGTCGTTGTGCACGTTGAAGAAGAAGCTCAGCCGCGGGGCAAACGCGTCGATATCCAGCCCGCGCCGCAGCGCCCACCGGACATACTCCATGCCGTTCGCCAGCGTGAAGGCCAGCTCTTGCGCGGCGGTCGATCCGGCCTCGCGGATGTGATAACCGCTGATGCTGATCGTGTTCCATTCTGGCAGGTGCTCCGAGCCAAACGCGATCGTGTCCGTCACCAGCCGCATGGACGGCTCGGGCGGGAACAGGTACTCCTTCTGCGCCTGGTATTCCTTCAGGATGTCGTTCTGCAGCGTGCCCCGCAGCCGGTCCATGGAGACGCCCTGTTTTTCGGCGGCGGCGATGTAGAACGCCCACAGGATGGCCGCCGGGCCGTTGATGGTCATCGACGTGCTCACCTCGCCCAGCGGAATGCCGTCGAACAGGATCTCCATGTCGCGCAGGCTGCTCACGGCGACCCCGCACTTACCGAACTCGCCCAGGGCTTCGGGCACGTCGGTGTCGTAGCCCATCAGCGTCGGCAGGTCGAAGGCCACCGACAGGCCCGTGTTGCCCTGCTCCAGCAGGTACCGGTAGCGCGCGTTAGTCTCCTCGGCGGTCCCGAAGCCGGCGAACATGCGCATCGTCCACAGCTTGCCGCGGTAGCCGGTGGCATGCACGCCCCGCGTGTACGGGTATTCGCCCGGCAGCCCCACGTCGCGCAGATAGTCGGACCCGGCGACATCCAGCGGTGTGTATACGCGGCGAACCGGGCGCCCGCTGATCGTCGTGAACGTGGCGGCGCGTTCGGCCCGGCGCTCGACCGCCTGGCGGAGCGTCGTGTCTTCCCACCGGCGGCGGGCGGCGTCCAGTGCGTCAAGCAGTTCAGCATCAAACATAGTCTATCTCCTGCCAGGTTTTATCAGTTTTTTGCGAGAATTTACGAGAAATGCATCGGAAAAATTAGAAACCTCATGTAGACTAAACGCAGGGTCTACGCTCCCAAAAACGCCTGAGAACGCGTCGCATGATTAAGTTTTAATAAATTACATTAGAGAATCACAAATTTCGTGCGACATTGGCGTCCCTCAAGCAGTTTTTCGGATGCCAGTTAGTAGGCTCTCTCCTCAGCTTTCATCGTGGGACAACCGTGACGCCGTTGCGGTTGGGGGAAAGGGGGAAACCTCAATCATCGAAATGTGCTATCGCACGTGTATGTCGTATCGTTAACCGTAACTGGCGGTATTTTGCTCAAGTCGCCTTGGCGACAACTCATTGTGGAGGCATCGAAGCACAAATGAAGAAATGGATCGCATTGTCTATGTTGGTGGTGCTCGTCCTCAGCCTGGTGCCCGTTTCGGCTACACCGGCGCTGGCGTGTGGTGAGGAAGAGTGCGGGTGTACCCTGACCCAGGGTTACTGGAAGACGCATTCCAAGTATGGCCCGGCTCCGTATGACGCGGGATGGATTTCTTCCACCTATGGCGAAGATATGGCCGACTGGGATTATCGCGGCAGCGGCTATACGTTCTACCAGGTTCTGAACTCGCCCCCGCAGGGCGGCAACGCCTGGTTTATCCTGGCGGCGCAGCACATCGCAACCCAGTTGACCTGGAGCTCCGGTCGGGTTCAGTTCCTGCCCGGTGGGGTGTATCAGGCCTGGGAAGACGCTGAAACCCTGCTCGCGACCTACTCTCCCGATGCAATTGGCGCGCTCAAGGGTAACGATTCGCTGCGCAAGCAGTTCCTGGAGCTGGCCGGCATTCTGGACAACTTCAACAACGGGAACGTGCCCGGCTATCCGCACTGCTCGTAAGACGCCACAGCGTTGAACATCCGACAGGGTGGGCCGCGTGCCCGCCCTGTTTGTTTTACCCCGCCCGCGCCCGCCGATTCGGTTTTTCAGCGGCCTCACCGTACAATGGGGGCAGAATCCTGGCCCCGTTAAGGAGAAGGTTACCATGTACCGTGAGGTTGTTTCGTCCCCCGATGCGCCGGCGGCTGTCGGCGCCTATTCGCAGGCGATCAAGTCCAACGGCTTCGTGTTCGTGTCCGGCCAGTTGGGCCTTGTGCCCGGCACCAAGCAGTTCGCCGGCGGCACCGTCGCCGAGCAGACCGAGCAGGCGCTGAAGAACATCGCCGCCATTCTGCAGGCGGCAGGCACCAGCATGCGCCACGTCGTGAAGGTGACCGTGCTGCTGGCCGACATCAACACCTTCGCCGAGATGAATTCCGTCTACAGCACGTTTTTCCCGGAGGAACCACCGGCCCGCGCCGCGTTTGGCGTCAGCGGTCTGCCGCTGAACGGCCTGGTGGAGATCGAAGCGATCGCGGCCCTGCCCGGTTAGCGAGAGTCCCGCCATGCAGATCGAATTCCTGGGCTCCGGCGGCGCCATCACCACGCCCCGGCCCGGCTGCGACTGCCGCCTGTGCGTCGAAGCGCGGGCCAAGGGCATCCCCTACAGCCGGGGCGGGCCGAGCGTCTTCGTCCACGGCCCGAACGTGCTGATCGACACGCCGGAGGAGATCAAAGCCGGGCTGCTGCGCTCGCGCGTGACGCAGATCGACGCGGCGCTGTATTCCCACTGGCATCCCGATCACGTCGCCGGGATGCGCGTCTGGGAGACGATGAACGCCGACTGGCTGAACTGGCCCGCCCACCATCGCCGCACCGACATCTACCTGCCGCAGCAGGTCGCGCAGGACTTCCGGCACCGGCTCGGCGCGTGGGAGCAGTTCATGTATCTGCAGCGGTTCGGCGTCGTGCGCGTGGTGGAGCTGGCCGACGGCGACACCGTGGACCTGAACGGCGTGCGGATTCGCCCCTTCCGCGTGGCCGAGGACTACGTCTACGCCTTTGTCTTCGAGGACGGCGGGACGCGCGTCCTGATCGCGCCCGATGAGCTGTTCGGCTGGGACCCGCCCGCTGACGTGCGCGGCGTGGACCTCGCCGTGATCCCGATGGGCCTGCCGGAGTTCGATCCCTTCACCGGCGAGCGCTTCATCCCCGCCGATCACCCCGTGCTCGAATCCGAGGCGACCTTCCGCCAGACGCTGGACATCGTGCGCAAGCTGGACGCCGGGCGCGTGATCATGACGCACATCGAGGAGCCGAGCCGGCTGGGCTACGACGACCTGATCCGGCTGGAGGTGATGCTCAAGGGCGATGGCTTCAACATCACGTTCGCCTACGACACGCTGCTGGTTGAGGTGTGACGCGCCATGTCTCAAGACCTGATCCTGCTGGTGGACGACGAGCCGAACATCATCGAGCTGGCGAGCATGTATCTCCGGCAGGACGGCTTCCGCGTGATCAGCGCCGGGGATGGCCTGGCCGCGCTGGAACGCGTCGCCGAGGATCGCCCCGCGCTGATGGTGCTCGACCTGATGCTGCCCCGCCTGGATGGGTGGGAAGTCTGCAAGCGGATTCGCGCCGAGTCCGACCTGCCGATCCTGATGCTCACCGCGCGCGACGACGACGTCGACAAGATCGTCGGGCTGGAGTTGGGCGCCGACGACTACCTGACCAAGCCCTTCAACCCGCGCGAGCTGGTCGCCCGCGTGAAGGCGATCCTGCGCCGCGCCGGTCCGCGCCGCGCCGCCAGCGAGGACGACCGCCCGCTGCGCGTCGGCAACCTGGTGATCGACCCGGCGCGGCGCGAGGTGCTGGTCGGCGACCGCCCGGTCGATCTGCGCGCGAAGGAATTCGACCTGCTGCTGGCGCTGGCGGACAACAAAAGCATCGTGCTCAGCCGCGAAAAACTGCTCGACCTCGTGTGGGGGTTCGACTTCTACGGCCAGACGCGCACCGTCGACGTGCATATCGCCCACCTGCGCACCAAGCTGGCCGGTTCCACCGCCGAGATCGAGACGGTGTGGGGCGTGGGCTACAAGCTCAGCGCCCCCTGATCGTCACGGTATCTGGCGGAAACGTTAACGATCGGGCAGCAAAAAGTTTACATTTTGCCGGTATCCTGGACGGATGAGGAACGTCGCGATGTTCAACACACTGCGCAACCGGCTGCTGGCTTCCTACGGCGCGCTGCTGCTGGTCATGCTGGCCCTGATCGGCAGCACGCTGCTGGTCTTTCTGCGATCGCGCCCGCTGCCCACCGACGAGATCGTTCGCGACCTGACGGCCACGCTGCTCGACGTGCGCGTGACGGAGGACTGGCAGCTCGACCCCAGCGCCCTGGACCTGGACTGGGGCTCGCTCACTGACTCCACCGCCGACTCCGCCCTCGGCGCGATCCAACTGCGCGTCACCACGTACCTCGCGGACCAATCCGAGGCGCGCGACGTGCGCACGCTGGTGATCGACGGCGAGGGGCGCGTCCAGTTCGATTCCGCCGGGACGTTCGCCGCAAACGACCCGGTCCCCAGGCTCGACCAGCAGCCGCTGATCTCGGCGCGGACTGCCCGGCCCATGCTCAGCCAGGTGTTCCAGGGCACGTTCGCCAACCCGGACGGCGCCGAGTGGATCTACGTGGCGCAGACCTTCCAGCCCTTGCTGGGGTTCATGCGGTCGGCCATCCAGATGGGCCACCGATCGGGGATGATGTCCGACCAGTCACCGGACGAGCAGATGCTGCTGCTGGTCGCCGAGCCGGTGCCGCATCCCTCGCTGCGCGAAGTGTTCCGCCTGTTCGGCGACGACTTCTTCCGCCCGCTGGCGCGGGCCGGGGGGCTGGGGCTGCTCATCGCGCTGGGGCTGGCCTTCGTGATCGCCCGGTCGGTCGCCCGCCCGCTCCAGCACATGAGCCGCGCGGCGCAAGGCATCGCCGAGGGCCACTTCGACCAGCGGGTGCCGGTCCGCGGCCCGCAGGAAGTGCGCGCGCTGGCGGCATCGTTCAACGAGATGGCCGCGCGCGTCTCGGCCACGCAGCAGGCCCAGCGCGATTTTCTGGCGAACGTCTCGCACGATCTGCGCACGCCGCTGACCAGCATCCAGGGCTTTTCGCAGGCCATCGCCGAGGGCGTCGCCTCCGATCCCCAGGCCGCCCAGCGCGCCGCCCTGGTGATCCACGACGAGGCGGGCCGCCTGCATCGCATGGTCGAGAGCCTGCTCGACATGGCGCGGATCGAGGCCGGGCAGCCCGACATGCTGCGCCAGACCGTGCAGCTGGGCGACATCCTGCGCGTGGTGGGCGAGAGCCTGTCGGTGAAGGCGCGCGATAAGGGCGTGGGGCTGGCGGTGGACGTGCCGCCCGACCTGCCGCGCATTGCCGGCGATGGCGACCGGCTGGCGCAGGTGTTCACCAACCTGCTCGACAACGCCTTCCGGCACACGCCGTCCGGCGGCTCGGTGACGCTCTCCGCCGCGCCCGACTCCGGCGGCGAGATCGTCGCCACGGTGCGCGACACGGGCGAGGGCATCCCCGCCGGGGACCTGGCGCGCATCTTCGAGCGCTTCTACCAGGTCGACAAGAGCCGCCAGGGCCGCCGCAGCGGCACCGGCCTGGGGCTGGCGATTGCCCGCCAGATCGTCGAGGCGCACGGCGGCACGATCGAGGCGGCGAGCGCGCTCGGCCAGGGCACCACGTTCACCGTGCGGCTGCCCGCCGCGGATCCCCACAGTGCCGGGCGCGTGAAATCCGTCTGAAATAGGACCATCGTGTGTGGCCTTCCCGGTTGATTCGGTGTATGGTACGGATTGACTCGACCCTGAGACGAAGGCCACGAGGAGACTGACATGCGCCGGACGATCCCCGCGAGGGTGTTGCTGGTCGTGGTGCTGGTTGCCGTTTTGGGGGCGTGCAGCGGCGATGGAAACGAGGCCGACGCCACGCCCACGTCCGCCCCCCGGATGAACGAATCGCTGGACGTGCGCATGGGGCGGCTCGACCAGTCGCTGCGCGAGGAAGCCAAATGGCTGTGGGACAACATGAACCTCGCCCGCACCAATCCCCGGCCAGACGCGGACCGCTGCGCCGAGCGCGACTGGGGTCACCAGCCCGTGGTCATGGACGCTGAGGCGCGCCGTCTGGACCCCACCGCCTCCCGGATGGTCGATCACCTGGATTACGCGGCCACGCTCATCGGCCAGGCGCGCGACGAATGGGCGCGGCACTGCCGGGACGAGCTTTCCGCGATGAACGTGGTGATGTTCCTCGAATCCCGGCTGACCCCGGCCTATCGGAGCCTCAACATCGTGCGCGACGCGCTGGACCGGCGCGCGGCCACCCGCTGACGTCCGGCGGGTGATGCGAATGCGCGGGCGGGCGTGGCCGGTGTGGCTGCTGGTTCTGATCCTGCTGGCGGGCTGCCAGGGCGGCCTGCTGGGCAGCAGCCGCGAGCGCCAGTTCCTGAACTACGAAAGCTCCCTGCGCCAGCAAGCGGACTGGCTGTGGAACAACATGAACTACGCCCGGGCGCACACCGCGATCGAGGGCGACATCTGCGCGCCGCGCACGTTCGAGCACCGGCCCGTTACGCTCAGCGAGCGCCAGCGCGAGGCCAGCCCGCGCGACGCCAGCTTGGCCGACCACCTGGCCTATGCAGCCACGCTCATCGGCCAGGCCCACGACGAATGGAACCTCTACTGCCAGAGCGCGCGCGGATCGGGCGGGACGGCGAATTTCCTCGAGTCCCGGCTGCTGCCCGCCTACAACAGCCTGAATCAGGTCCGGCTGGCCTACCTGCCCAAACAGCCAACGCCCAAGCCGGGCAGCGGGTGAAACGCCCGCCGCTAGGCCGCCGGGCGCGGCTTGAGTGACTTCGACCAGAAATCAAGTGAGGGAACCGGAAGCGCGGTTTCCCCATCCCCGAGCCCATCCGTCGTGAAATGTGGCAGGCCGGGGATGGGGGATGGTGCGTTGTCAACCGGCGTTTAGCGGGGGACGTCCCACAGGCGCACGGTGCTGTCGTCGCTGCCGGAGGCGATCAGCGCGCCGTCCGGGCTGAAGGCGACCGCATTCACCCAGTCGCTGTGTCCGGCCAGGACCACGGGCTCGCCGCCGGCCCCATCGGCCACGGTCCACAGGCGCACGGTACTGTCGTCGCTGCCGGAGGCGATCAGCGCGCCGTCCGGGCTGAACGCGACGCTGTTCACGTAGTCGGTGTGCCCTTCCAGCTCCGCGATCGACTCGCCGCTGGCAACGTCCCACAGATACACGATACCGTTATCGCTGCCGGTTGCCAGAGTGGCGCCGTCCGGGCTGAAGGCGACGGTATTGAGATAGTCGGGGTGTTCCAGCGCGCGCACTTCGGCGCCGGTCGCTGCGTCCCACAGGCGCGCGGTGCCGTCATCGCTGGCGGTGGCGATCAGCGTGCCGTCCGGGCTGAAGGCGACCGCGTTGGCGTAGTCCGTGTGGCCTTCCAGGGTCAGGACGGAATCGCCGGTGGCGGCATCCCACACCTTCACCATGTTGTCGTCACCTGCGGTGGCGATCAGCGCGCCGTCCGGGCTGAACGCGACGCCGCGCACCCGGCCACTGTGACCGGTGACTTCCAACTGCTGCTCGCCCGTGGCGGCGTCCCACACGCGCAGCGTGCTGTCGTCGCCCGTCGACGCGATCGAGGCGCCATCCGGGCTGAAGGCGACACCCTTCACGTAGTCGGGGTGCTCCAGCGCGAGCAGTTCCGTGCCGCTCGCGACGTCCCACACGCGCACCGTTCCATCGTCGCTGGCCGAGGCGATCAGCGCGCCGTCCGGGCTGAAGGCCACGCCGTCGATCCAGTCGGTGTGTCCGCGAAGCACGGCGTTCCAGCCCGGCGTGTAGTCGAGGGTGTCAGCAATGGCGCGGAGCGTCGGCTCGAACTCGGACATATTGCCCGGCGCCGCGATGCCGATGACGACCATGATGTTCCCACCTTCGAAGTCGATGGTGAACAGCAGGATGTCGCCTTCTGCTTCCAGGGTGGTGGCGATGCGCATGGCATCACGACCGGCGAGCGTGAGCGGCTCCGGCACGAGCGTATCCTCTTCGACCATGCCGTAGGTGAGTTCTTCGGCGAGCGTCGTCGTGATACTCTCCAGGCTGGGATCGGGCATGTCGTACACCAGCATCCCGACGCCCGACGGATCCACGATGATCACGCCGATCTCGCCGGGGGGAATCGTGTCGGACTCCATGGCTGCCGCGTCGCTCGTCAGCCGGACCATGCCGACTTCGCCTTCGACCGCCCACCCGGCGGGATACGAGAAGCTCAACCCACCATCCGGCGAGACGAATGTCTCGTCGAGCGGGCCTTGGGCCAGGGCGGTGAGCGGTGTGGCCGCCAGCAGCAGCGCCACCAGCAGCGCGGCCAGACGGGTGATTCGGACCTTATACATCATGTTTCTCCTCAAAGGGCAAACGTGCGACCCCACGCGCACGTAATCGCTGCCGGGCTGCGTCGCCCGGCGTGACCATACGCCGAGTATCCCCTTTTCTGACGGGCAGCGCCAGCGACGCTTACCCTCCGGCGCGCAGCAGGTCGCGCGGGAAGGTCGTCAGGCTCTCCGCGCCACCGGCGGTGATCACCACGTTGTCCTCGATGCGCACGCCGACCTCGCCGGGGATGTAAATGCCCGGCTCGATGGTGAAGACCATGCCCGGCTCCAGGGCGCGCGTGTTGCCCTCGACGATGTTCGGGCTTTCGTGGGCTTCCAGGCCCAGCCCGTGCCCGGTGCGGTGCGTGAAATAGGCGCCAAAACCGGCGTCCTCGATCACCTTGCGCGTGATGCGGTCGACCTCCTGCGCGGGGACGCCCGGCCCGGCGGCGGCGCGCCCGGCGGCGTTGGCCGCCTGCACCACGGCGTAGACCTCCGCCAGCCGTGCGGACGGCGCGCCCACGCTGACGGTGCGCGTGATGTCCGACGCGTAACCATCCACCGTGGTGCCGAAGTCGAACAGCAGCGGCTCGCCCTCGGCGGCGCGACGGTCGCCCGGCTCGCCATGCGGCAGCGCGCTGCGCGGCCCGGCGAGCACGATCGGCTCGAAGGGATGCTTGCCCCCGCCGCGCTCAAGCTGCGCGACGACCAGCCGCCCGGCGATCTCGCGCTCGGTCATGCCGGGGCGGACGTCCGCCAGGCAGGCGTGCAGCGCGTCCTCGCTGATTTTGATCGCGGCGCGCAGGCTGGCGATGGCGTCCGCGTCTTTGCGCAGCCGCAGTTCCGCCAGCGGGTCGCCGCCGTGCACCAGCCGGACGCCCGGCATCAGCTCCTGGATGATGTCCGCTTCGAGCACGCGCATCCGCAGTTCCTCCACGGCGACGCGCTTGCCGTCCAGCTTGAGCTCGCTGGCGGCGGCGGCGAACGCCCCGGTATAGCCCTCCGAGTCCGACCACGCGAACAGCTTGAACGGGATGCCGCTCTCGGCCAGCCGGTCCGCTTCCAGGGCGGGGGCCACGGCGACGGGATCGCGCCCCGGCACGAAGAACGTCACCAGCGGGCGCTCCATCAGGTGAAAATCGGTGTGAGTCAGGTAGTGCAGGTTGGGGCCGGGGATCAGCGCGACGGCGTCCAGGTTGGCCCGCGCGATGATGTCGTACAGGGTTTGCAGACGCGATCCGGTCATGGGTGGCACGCTCCAGTCTGGTATTGGCTCATCCGGCTGCCGGGCAGGGTGGCGCGGCAGCCATCCGGAACTGTACCACCGGACGGCGATCCGGTCCAGCGCGCGGCGGTGTCGGGCCCATTTCGGGATACTTTATTCGCACAAATGTGCTACAATCGGGACACTGGCTGAATTCCTGGCATTGCGTTAAAAATACCGTAAAAAAGCAGTAAGGCACGATGGCTGAATACGCACCCTCCGACCATATACAGGACATTCTCGACAACCTGCCGACCGATCCGGGCGTCTACCAGTTCAAGGATCCCACCGGCAAGATCATCTACGTGGGCAAGGCGAAGAACCTGCGCAGCCGCGTGCGCAGCTATTTCCAGCCGTCCAACCACGACCCGAAAGTGCTGCGGATCCGCCACGACGCCGCCGATATCCAGTTCATCCTGACCGGCGACGAACTGAAGGCCCTGATCACCGAGGCCGAGCTGATCCGCGTGCACAAGCCGCGCTATAACGTGCTGCTCAAAGACGACAAGCGCTATCCCTACATCCGCGTGACGACCGGCGACGCCTTCCCCACCGTGGAGATGACGCGTCGCGTGGACCGGGGCGACGGGCATCGCTACTTTGGTCCGTTCACGTCGGCGGGCGGCGTGCGCGAGACGCTGGACGTGCTGCGCCGGGCGTTCCCTTACCTGACCTGCGACCGCGAGATCACCGGGCAGGACAAGCGCGCCTGCCTGTATTACGACATTCGCATGTGCGGCGCGCCGTGCATTGGTGCGCAAACCCGCGAAGAGTACTGGGAGAACATCAACGGCCTGATGCGCGTGTTGGGCGGCCACGCCGAGGACGTGCTGCGCGATCTGCGCGCCCAGATGGAAGCCGCCTCGGAAGACCTGGACTTCGAGCGGGCGGCCATCCTGCGCGACCGGATCAGGGTGGTGGCCCAGATCTCGGCGCGTCAGCGGCTGGTCGCCGACGTGAAAGCCGACCAGGACGTGATCGCGTTCGCCCAGGAGGGCAGCGACGCCGTCGTGCAGATGTTCCTGATCCGCAACGGGCGCCTGATCGGCAGCGAGTATTTCGCGCTGGAAGGGACCGAGGACGAACAGGCCGAAGACATCATCGAGGGATTCCTCACCCAGTTCTACCAGGAGGCGACCGACATCCCGCGCGAGGTGGTCCTGCCTAACGAGATCGACGAGGCGCTCATCATCGAGCGGTGGCTACGCGACCGGCGCGGCGGCCAAAAGGTGAAGCTGACGGTCCCCAAGCGCGGCAACAAGCGCGAACTCGTCCAGCTTGCCACGCAGACCGCCGCGGAGAAGCTGGGTATCCTGCGCTCGCAGTGGGCCAGCGACACCGTCAAGCAGGAAGCGGCCATGCGCGAGATTCAGGAGACGCTGGACCTGCCCAGGCCGCCCAACCGCATCGAGTGTTATGATATCAGCACGACGCAGGGCACGGCCATCGTCGCCAGCCGGGTCGTCTTCGCGCAGGGCGTCCCGCGCAAGAGCGAGTACCGCCGCTTCAACATCCAGTCGGTGGCGCACGAAGGCTCCGACGATTACCAGTCCATGCGCGAGGCACTGACGCGGCGCTTCAAGCGCTACGTGGACGCGGTCGAGAACCCGGCGGCGGTGGCGCCAGGCAAGCAGGACCGTGACGAGACGTGGCGCCTGCTGCCCGACCTGCTGATCGTGGATGGCGGCAAGGGCCAGCTTGGCGTGGCGGTCGAGGTGCTGGAAGCGTTCGACCTGCGCGACCGCGTGCCGGTGTGCGGGCTGGCGAAGCAGTTCGAGGAAATCTTCCTGCCGGACCGTCCCCGGTCGATCCTGCTGCCGCGCCGCAGCGAGGGGCTGTACCTGCTCCAGCGCGTGCGCGACGAGGCGCACCGGTTCGCCATCACCAGCCACCGCAACCGCCGCCACAAGGCCGGGCTCGCCAGCCAGCTCGAAGACGTGCCCGGCGTGGGACCCGCGCGGCGCAAGGCGCTGCTGCGGGCGTTCGACCGCGACATCGAGGCGATCCGGGCCGCCAGCATCGACGAGCTGATCGCCGTGCCGGGCATCACGCGCGATATTGCCGAGAACATCAAGGCGACGTTGGGCGGCGGCTGAGCGCGCAGCCGGGCGCCACGTCACGAGGACAGAGGACGGGATACCCAGAAGCAGGGTCATGAGGTTCATCAAACGCAAGATCAAGAACCGGCGCGGCGAAGCCGAAGAGAGCAGCCTGAACGTCCCGCTGTTGGTCGTCGTGTTGGCGGTGGTGGCGGGCGCCTGCGGGCTGATCTACTTCCTGGTGGGGCCGCTGGTGTTCGGCAGCGATCCCGAATACCGGATCGTGCCTTACGGGCAGGGCGACGAGCCGACGCTGACGCCGCCGCCCACGCTGACGCCGGATCTCCCCGCGCCGACCGATCCGCCGCCGCTGGCGCCGACACAGCCCCCGGCGGTCCTGGTGGCGATCACGGCGGACACGATCGGGCGGTTGGAGCTTCAGGACCGGCTGATGGGCCACAGCGACGCGGTGAGCAGCCTGGCGTTCAGCCCGGACGGATCGCGGCTGGCCTCCGGCGACCGGGGCGGCAGCATTCGCGTGTGGGACGTGGCGACCGGGGCGGAATTGACCGCGCTGAGCAGCCAGAGCGAATGGGTCGAGAGTGTGGCGATCAGCGCCGATGGGACGGTGCTCGCCGCCGGGGGGCAGGATAACCTCGTGCGGCTGTGGGACCTGACGACCGGGGTCGCGCTGGCGCCGCTGTCCGGCCCGACCGCGCCGGTCAAGAGCCTGGCCTTCAGCCCGCGCGGCAAACTGCTGGCCGCCGGCAGCGACGACGGGCGCGTGTACGTCTGGGACCTGGCAGTGTCGGCGGATACGGTGCTGGTCGCGCTCGACGGTCACACGTCCTACGTGACGAGCGTGGCATTCAACCCGGACGGGACGGTCGTGGCGGCGGGCGGCGAGGACGACACCATCCGGCTGTGGAAGGTGCCCACCGGCGCGGACCTGGGCGTGCTGCAAGGCCACGCGGGCAACGTCACCAGCGTGACGTTCAGCCCGGACGGATCGCGGCTGGCCTCCACGGCGACGGGCAGCGACCCGACCGTGCGGGTGTGGGATGTGGCGACGCAGGCGACGCTCGCCGTGCTGGAAGGCCACACCGAGAGCGTGAGCAGCGCCGCGTTCAGCCCGGACGGCGGCCTGCTGGTGTCGGCGGGCAGCGGGATTCAGGACAACACGGTGCGCGTGTGGAATCCGGCCACCGGCGCATCGCTCCGCGTGTTGTATCCCGATCCCAACGCGCCGGTCAACGACGTGGCCTTCAGCCCGGACGGCACGCGGCTGGCGGTGGGCGGCGCGTCGTATCTGGCGCTGTGGGGCGTGCGCCAGGCGGAGATGGCGGGCGATCCGGCCCCCACCGCGACGCTGCCCCTGCTGGACGGTCCCGACGACGCGCTCGCCGCCACGCTGCCCGCGGCGAATGCTGCCACACTGCCCGCGGCGAATGCCGCCGCCGTTCCCACCAGCACGCCGGACCCGGCGGGATGCCTGGTCACCGCGCGGTTCGACGAGATCAACCTGCGGGCCGGCCCCGGCACGGGCTACGACGTGGCGGGCAGTCTGGCGCTGGACGAAACGGTCGAGGCGACCGGCTGGGCCCAGGACGCCGAGGGCTTCACCTGGTGGCAGTTGGCCGGTGGAAGCTGGGTGCGCGCCGACGTGGTCACCTGGCCGGACGTGTGCTTCACGCTGTCGCCCGTCCAGCCGTGAGGCGCGCGCTACCCGGCGGTTGCCCTCTGAATTTCCCATGAATTGTTGTCACGAGCCCGTTACACGCGGTATGTTTCCCCTATAATGAAGTTACACGACGCAACCCGGCGCGCGCACCTGCCGGGCGAAGTATTGTTGAAGCAGGAGGTCTCGAACGCTGTGCCGATTGCCGTTGAATCCCTGAAGTCCGAAACCTGTCTGTACTACCGCTTCGCCGGACACGTCACGCCTGAAGATTTCGACACCCTGCACGCCAGCGAAGACACGATCTGCGCGGACCTGCCCGGCGACCGCTGCCTGGGTGTGGTGGCCGATTTCGACGCGCTGGAAACGATCGGGGCGCCGCTGTTTCCCCGGCTTCAGCACATGCGGCTGATGACCGATTCCCGCTTCTGTGTCGTGGTGGTGATCGGGGCCAATTCGTACCTTCGCGCGCTGGCGATCAGCCTGGGACTGACCAACGACACCCGCGAGTTCGTCTTCCGCGACACGCTCGACGAGGCGCTGGCCGTCATCCAGAACCATCCCCGGCTGAACTCCGCCCCGCCGGTCACGGCGTCTCACTGAATCGCACGTAAAGCAGCGTATCGCGCAATTCGCCGCTCGTGCTGCGGGCCTGGCGCTGCAGGCGCGCCTCCAGCGCGAATCCGGCGCGCTCGGCCACGGCGGCGCTGCGGATATTGAGCGCGTCACACCGGACCTCGATCCGCTGCGCGGCCAGGTGCGTGAAGGCAAACTGCGTGATCCCGCGCACGGCTTCCGTCACGTAACCCTGGCCGCTCAGGCTGGTGCGCACCCAGTAGCCGATCTCGAAGCAGCGCGCGCCCCAGTCGATGCGGTGCAGCCCGCTCCCCCCGACGAACACCCCGTCCGCTTGGCGCCACAACGCCAGCATCAGGTCCTCGCGCAGCAGCCACTGGGCCGCCTTGCGCCGGGCGAGCGCCTCCGATTCCTCGACGCGGGGAGCCACCTGGGCCCAGGGCATCCAGGGCCGCAGCTCGGCGAGCGATTCGCGGATCGCCTCGTTCATCGGCGGGCCGTCGCCGGGGCGCGGCGGGCGGAGGACCAGCCGCTCCGTTTCGAACTGGTCGGGGAAATCGAGCAGGATCGGGTCGATGGGATCGGTCATGGTGTGTGCTCCAGCAATAAAAGGCCGCCTTGTGCGCGGGTAGGATACACGAAATTTGCGGCGGGCGCATCAAATGGTTGATAGGGTGGGCGATCCTGATATACAATTAATTCGTTAACTTGAAAAATTAATCGGTGTCGAAAGGATTCGCCCCATGCGCGCCGCTATTCCGCGCCCCTCCTTGCCCCGCCGCGCCATCCTCCGCGCTGCGCCGGGCCTGGCCCTCACCGCGTGTGTGGCCTGGCTGGGCCTGTCGTCCAGCGCGTGGATTGGCCGCGACCTGCTCGGTTTCGACAAAAGCCCGATCTCCGGGATCATGATGGCGATCGTGATCGGGCTGGCGATCCGGAACAGCGTGACGCTGCCGGAGTGGTTCCAGTCGGGCATCGCGCTCAGCCTGAAAGCGGTGCTGCGCCTGGGGATCATCCTGCTGGGGATCCGCTTGAGCCTGGGGGATGTGCTGCGGCTGGGGGCGTTGGGCGTGCCGCTGATCGTGCTGTGCATCGCCGGGGCCATGCTCGTGACGGGCTGGCTGGGGCGGCGGCTGCGGCTCTCGGACCGGCTGAGCACACTCATCGCCGTCGGGACGAGCATTTGCGGCGCGACGGCCATCGTCGCCACCGGCCCGGCCATCGAGGCCAGAGAGGAAGAGCTGACCTATGCCGTGGCGAACATCACCGTGTTCGGCATCCTGGCGATGCTGGTCTACCCGCTGGTGAGTCACGGCCTGTTTGCGGACAACCTCACTCACGCCGGGTTGTTCCTGGGCACGTCGATTCACGAAACGGCCCAGGTCGCGGGCGGCGGCCTGATCTATGCCGAGATGTACGACGCGGACAAGGCGCTCGACGTAGCGACCGTGACCAAACTGGTCCGTAACGTGTTGATGGCGCTGGTCATCCCGCTGATGGCGTATGTGTACCAGCGGCGAACGCAGGCCGCGCGCGACGCCGAGTCGCGCCGCAAGCTGCGCTTCCTCAGCCTGTTTCCCACGTTCATCCTGGGCTTCATCCTGCTGGCGGTGGTGCGCAGCGTGGGCGACGCCACGCTCGACGCCGGGGCGGCATTCGGCGCGCTCGACGCCGCGAGCTGGGAGTCGCTGACGGGCGCGGTCCAGACCTGGGCCGAGAACTTCCTGGCGATGGCGATGGCGGGCGTCGGGCTGGGGACCAGCTTCCAGCAGCTTCGCGGCCTGGGCCTCAAGCCGTTCTATGCCGGTCTCGCGGCCTCGCTAGCCGTTGGCGCGCTCAGCGTGGCCGGCATCCTCGCCCTCTCGGCGCTGGGCCTCTCCTGACTCAGCGAACCTGAATCGTCAGGTGCGCCGGCAGGCTCTCCACGTCGCCGCTGCGCGCGACGATCTCCAACGTGTGCGGGCCGGTGCTGTCGGGATAATACGTGAACCAGCCCTGGAACGTCGGCACGCTGCCCGCTTCGATGACGTCCAGCACCTGCCCGAAGCGCCGCAGCTCGACGCGCGTCACGCCCCCTTGGGCGCTGGCGCTGAACTCGATCTGCACCGCGCCGCCTAGCTCGACGGCGGCGTTGTCGTAGGGCGCGGTGATGAACACGTTGGGCCGCAGCGCCGGATCGGTCGTCGGCGTGGGCACGTCGGTCTGGGTGGGCGGGGCGGTCGGCTCGGCGGGCGTCTCGTCGCCGGAGAGCAGCACCATCCCCAGCACGGCAATCGCGATGATGGCGATCAGGCTGAGCACCACGGCGGCGACCATCCAGATGCCGCCGACGGGGTTCTCGCCCCGCGCCGGTTCGCGGTACGGCTCGATCGACTCCGACACGGGCCCGGTGTAGACGCCGCCCGGCCACTGCGGCGGCGGGGTCGAGCCGGGCTGCGGCCCCTGGATCGGCGGCTGGTAGGGGGGCGGCGGCGCGACGCGCACCGGCGATTGGATGGTCGGCTGGGGCGGATCGTAGCTCGGTTGGGGCGCGGTGGGCGGCAACGTGGCTTCCAGGTCGGCGCCCTCGTCTTCGCCGGCCATCGCCAGCAGTTCTTCCTCGACCATCTCGTCGTGCAGATCGTCGTCGAGCGTGCGGGGCGGGCGGGCAGGCGGCAGGTCGATGCGGCTCTCTTCGGGCAGGCGCTGCGGCGACTGGAAGACGTGCTCCAGGTCGCGCACGACGTCGGACGCGGACGCGTAGCGGTTGTCCCGGTGTTTCGCCAGGGCTTTGCCCAGCACCGGCTCCAGCGACGGCGGCAGGTCGGGCCGGACGGAGCGCGGCGCGGGCGGTTTGGCGTCCAGGTGCTGGTACATCAGGCCGTGCGGCGTTTCGGCGTGAAACGGCACCTGGCCGACCAGCATCTGGTACAGGATGATGCCCAGCGCGTAGACGTCGGTGCGCCCGTCGACCGGCTCCGAGCGCCACTGTTCGGGCGCCATGTAGGTCGGCGTGCCCATCACGGTGCCGGTCATGGTCAGCCCGGCGGCGGGCGTGCCGGTGATCATCTTGGCGATGCCGAAGTCGGTCAGGTAGGCGTTGTCCTGGTCGTCGAGCAGCACGTTGGTCGGCTTCAGGTCGCGGTGGACGATTCCCCGCCGGTGGGCGTGGTCGAGCGCCGCGGCGATCTGCCGCGCCAGCCGGAGCGCCCGCTCCGGCCCCATCGCGCCGCGCTTCAGCTCGCGGGCCAGGTTGCCGCCTTCCATCAGCCGCATGACGAGGTACATCAGCCCGTTCGCGCGCCCGAAGTCGTACACGGTCAGGATGTTCGGGTGCTGCAGCCCGGCGATGATCTGCGCCTCGCGCTCGAACCGCGCGATGAACTCCGGATCGTGGGTGAGATCGGGCGCCAGAATCTTGATCGCGACGTCGCGATCCATGCTGGGCTGGTACGCGCGGTAGACGGTCGCCATGCCGCCTTTGCCGATGATCGTTTTGAGTTGGTACGGGCCCAGAGCCGAGCCGGACAGATCGTTCATAAGGGTGTCACTCACCGGTTTCCGGTCGATGGCGGCTATTGTACCGCACATCCCGGCGCAAGGCGCAGAAGCGGCGCGGCGGGCGATCCGGCCCGCGCCACGCGCCGGTTTTTCGGGAAAATTTCACAACTACGCGCTGCGCCTCGCCGCCGGTTTCAAGTATGCTGGAAACAGGTTCAGCCGCGAAAGGGGGACACGTGCGCCGGATCAGTCTGTTGTTGGGGATACTGGTTGGGTTGGGGATGGCCGGCGGGGCGTTCGCTCAGGACGGCCCGCCCGCGCCGCCGCTGGTGACGGCGCCCGTCCTGGTGACCGTCTCGGACGCGGGAGCGCTTGCCGGGTTTGGGGCGGCCATTGCAATCGACGGCGACACCGTAGTCGTCGGCGCGCCGGGCGTTTCCGGCGGGGCGGCGTACGTCCTGGTGTGGGACGGCAGCGCCTGGATCGAACAGGCCAAGATCGTGGCCCCTTCGCCGGCGGATGGCGACGCGTTTGGGCGCGCCGTCGCGATCAGCGGCGATACGATCCTGGTGGGCGCGCCGGGGGTCGATCACGTGGCGGAAAACGACGCCGGGGCGGCCTACGTGTTCGTGCGCGCCGGGGCGGCCTGGAGCCTGCAAGCCACGCTGACCGCCGGCGATCCCAACGCTTTCGACGCGTTTGGGCGGGCCGTTGCCCTGGACGGCGATACGGCAGCGGTTGCCGCGCCGGGGCGAGATTGCTCCGTCTACGACAACTGCGGCGCGGTCACGATCTTCGTGCGTGCGGGCGCGGCGTGGACCGAAGCGGCGGTCGTTGCTAATCCCGCGCCGGCGACGGGCGACAAATTCGGTTCCTCGCTAGCGCTGGCGGGGGACCGGCTGGCCGTTAGCGAAGACTGGGCGGGCAGCGCCGTCACCGCGTTCACCGGCGGCGGGGCGGCCTGGAGCCTCCGGTCACCGGTCGTTCCCGGTTACGCCGGGGCGCTGAATTTCGGCGCGGCGCTGGCCCTGGACGGCGATACCCTCGTGGCCGGTTCGCCCGGCGACTCGCAGTTCGTCGATGGGGCGGAGCGTGCCGACGCCGGCGCGGCTTATGTGTTCGTGTGGGATGGCGCGGCGTGGGCGCAGCAGGCCCGGCTCCAGCCGGAAGTCAGCGACTGGCAGGACGCGCTTGGGCGGCGCTTCGGGCGGGCCGTGGCCCTCGATGGCGACAGCCTGTTGGTCGGGACCGCGGCGGGCACGGCTTACCTCTACACGCGCAGCGGGGGCGCCTGGTCGAGCGGCGCCCGGCTGGCCGGGCCGGGTGAATCGGCGGCGTTTGAAGCGGCGGTGGCGCTCGCGGACGGGCGGCTGTTGGTCGGCGCGCCGGACGTGGGAGCCGTGTACGCCTACCGGGTCACGCCGGGCGTCGATCTCGCGCTGGCGGCGGCGCACGTGCCCGCGCTGCCGGTCGAGGGGCAGCGGCTCGATCTGGTCTTCACGGTGACGAATGCCGGGCCGGACCACGCCGCCGGGATCGATCTGGATGTGACGCTGCCCGCCGCGCTGTCGTTCGAGTCCGCGTCGGCCAGCCAGGGGAGCGGCTGCACGCTGTCGGGCGGGGGCGTGGCCTGCGACCTCGGCGCGCTGGACCCCGGCGCCCAGGCCACGGCGACGATCAGGGCGGTACTGGGGCCGGGCACGACCGGGGCGGCCTTCACGGTGGCGGCGAGCGTCACCGCGCAGGAGCCGGACCTCGACCCGGCCAACAACGCCGTCGCGCACGCCGTGACCGCCGCGCCCTACCGCGAACCGCCCGGCTGCCGTCCGGCGGAGCAGGGCGTTGTGATCTGCACGGCGTACTAGAGCAGCGGCAGTTGCGACGCGTCGGGGGGCGTCCCCGCCGTGTTGTGCGCGGTGCGGGTTGGCTCTGGCAGGCGGTAGCGCGTCGTGCAGCGCAGGACCAGCTCGCGCGCCGTGTCCAGCGTGGCCCGGTGCCCGACCGAGACGTACACCGGCTTGACGTTCGTCCGCGTGCGCAGCACGACGCCGATCGTGTCGCCCCGGTCGACCAGCGGCAGCCAGCTCCCTTTGCCGGCGGGCGGGACGGTGTGGGCGCCGCTCAGCCGTTTTTTGGCGCAGCCCACCGTCGGTACGTCGAGGAACAGCCCGATGTGGCTGGCGATTCCGATCCGGCGCGGGTGGGCGATGCCCTGCCCGTCGAAGATGAACACGTCCGGCGCGGTGGACAGGCGGCGCATGGCGTCCAGGATCACGGCGCCCTCGCGGAACGACAGCAGGCCGGGGATGTAGGGGAAGGCGGTCGGGCGCTCGGCGGTCGCGGCTTCGATCACGTCGAGCTGGGGATAGCGCAAGATCACGACCGCCGCCCGGCTGGTGCCGTCTTTGACGCTCACATCCACGCCGCCCACCAGCCGGATCGCGTCCAGGGGCAGCGGCTGGTCGGTGACGACCTGGGCCGCCAGCTCGCTCTGCAGCCGGATCGCGTCGGCGGGGGATAGGTCCCAGGGGTGCAGGTCGTGAATGGTGAGGGGCACGCGGTTTTTTCCTATGCCAAGAAGACCCGGAATTTACACGCCTAAAAACCAATCATGGTCAATCGTGATCTGCTCTACTTCAACTTTTTTGACACTTACACCTAACCCAAGATCGCGTAACAGATCGATCAGTTTGTCGCCATCGATGAGATCAATTGCCGGAGCTCCATCCCGAGTTGCTTCCTGCAACGCGTCCCTTGTGAAATTTCCCGTTGTGATCAGCAACCCTTTGTCGGCCCTTCCCACCATCGCACCGCGAAAATCGCGTACTTGACTGGACGAAACGGTGTCCTTATATCGTTTACACTGGAAGATAACGTGAAAGCTCAACAGGCCGCCCAGGCGCATGATGCCTTTGCCGTCTATGCCACCATCCCCGCTCCGACCCGTGACTTCAACCTGTATAAAACCGGACTCGCGCAGGATGCGCTGTGTTAGCCGTTCAAATGCGTCTGGGGGCATTGCTTGAAGAGCGGCCAGTAGTTCATTCCGCCAACTGGGTTCAACATCATCTTCTAGATCTTCACCTTCTCCAGGAACATCGCGCTTGAGTCTATCTTGCTCTCGGACAAATCGTTTGACAGTCTGCGGATTAACTTTCTCAAGCTGAGATCCCTTTGAGGTCAATGCCCAGACTCCTCGACTTGAGTTTTCGAGAACTCCGTATTTCTTCAAGTAGGTTCGAGTCCATGCAAGCCTATATTCCACCTCAGTCTGCCCACTTTTTTCCGGGTCGTGGAGTACTTGAAGCTGTTCGTCAGTTAGCCCGGCGATCTCAGCAACTTTAGCATCAATTTCTTCGATTGTTCCGGATCCCCCCAGGCTTTTTAGGGCTTGAATCAAGGGGTTCATAAGTGCGTCAAAAGTAGGGATATTTTCTCTTTTCATGTGGTTTCCTACATCAATTTTGGCAGGTACTCTTAACTATATGCAGAGTATAATGCCGACACAAGCGTATTTGAGCATCATCCAGTACGGCTCAAAAAAAGTGAGTCGCTTGCTTGACGATACAAACAGAATCACAGTGCTGGGAATCACACCCTATTTGATCATTCAACGAGGCGGTGCATGGTGGAATTATTCCGGGTGGGCGCGCTGAAAGCCATTGCTCTGGATGGCGCAATCCATCGCGCGGCGCTCCAGGCGCTGCTCGAACGGGGCGCGGACTATGCGCGGCTGGTTGACGGCCAGGATCCTGGGCCGGACGCCGCCCGCGAGTTGTTCGCCGACGGGCCGCCGGGCCACCCGCCGGAGGCTAAATTCGTGATCGGCCTGCTCGATCCATCGGGCGCGCTGATCGCGGTGCTGGAAGGAATGCGCGACTACCCGGATCCCGGCGTGTGGTGGATCGGGCTGATGCTGCTCGATCCCGCGTGGCGAGGCCGCGGCCTGGGCGCGCGGCTCTATCGCGCGTTCGAGGCGTATGCAGGCCAGCAGGGCGCGACGGCGCTGGGCCTGGGCGTGGTCGAGGCCAACGCGGGCGCCCGGCGGTTTTGGGAGCGCGTGGGGTTTGCCGCCGTCCGCGTCACAGAACCGAGACGCTTCGGCGCGCGCGAACACGCCGTCATCGTGATGCGCCGGGCGCTGGACGAGCAACGGCAAGGAGGCGATCACATGGAAGCCGGTTACACCGTTCGCCCGGCGCGCGCGGACGACATCGCCGCGCTGCCCGGCATCGAGCGCGCCGCCAGCCAGTTGTTCGCCGCCTGGGGGTGGGACGAAGACCTGCTCGCCGGCGCGACGCCGCCGGAGACGCTGCGCGCGGCGCTGGCTGCGGGGCGGCTGTGGGTGGCAGCGGACGCCGATGATCGCCCGGTGGGGTTCGCGGTGTCGTCGATCGTGGACGGGCGCGCCCACCTGGACGAGATCGACGTGCATCCCGACCACGGGCGGCGCGGCCTGGGCCGGGCACTGGTCGAGCGGGTGTGCGCGTGGGCCGCTGCCGCGGGCCTGCCCGCAGTCACGCTCACCACCGAGCGCGACATCCCCTGGAACGCGCCGTTCTACCGGCGGCTCGGGTTCGAGGTCCTGTCGCCATCTGCGTGGACGCCCGGCCTGCGGGCCATCGTCGCGCACGAAACCCGCGCCGGGCTGGACCCGGCGGGGCGGGTCGTGATGATCCGCGCGGTGTGAGCCGCGGGCTGCCGTTCACCACCAGCCATCCCCGTCGCCGTCGTTGAGCATGTCGTCCATGATGGCCCACTCGATCCACTCGTCTTCGGGATCGTCCACCAGGCCCAACGGCGTCTCGATGCCGGTGTCGTCCTCGTAGACGGCGTACTCGCGCCGCTGCGCCGGGCGGCGTTTTTGTTTGGGGCGATCCTGCGCCAACAGCCACCCCACGAGCGCTATCCCGCCGGTGATCACCGCCAGCATGATCAGCATTCCCATGTGCGCCCTCCCGTGCCGCGCGTTGCGATAGCCTGCCTTCAGTATAGGGGATGCCTCGCAGGTGAGGCAAGACTAACCGCTTGACATCTGCCGGGCAGGGTGTATACTGGATGTGAACGAGCGCTCGTTCATTTTTAATGTGCCGGAATATGAACAATCGTTCATGTCACTCACGGAGGAAAGGATGACCGAATTCCCCACCAGGGGCGACCACACCCGCGCCGAGATCCTGAGCGCGGCCCGGCGGCTGTTCATCAGCCAGGGCTTCAATGGCACCAGCATGCGCGCCATCGCGCAGGAGGCCGGTGGCCGCGCCGTGGCCGGGTTGTACAACCACTTCCCGACCAAAGAGGCGATCTTCAAGGCGCTGATCGAGGAACAGAACCCTTACGGCGAGTTGTTCGCCATCTTCGACGAGGCGTTCAGCCGCGCCGAGACGGCGCCGGACTTCATGCGGGCCGCGCTGGGGGCCGTGTTTGAGGTCATGCCGCGCCACTACGATTTCATCCAGCTGGTGCAGATCGACATGCGTGAGTTCGAGGGGCGGAACGTGCAGGAGCTGCTGACAGACGAATTGTTTCCCCGGATGTTTGCGGTGCTCAACCGGGTGCAGACCCTGCCCGGCCTCAAGCCCACCGACCCGCTCGTGCTCCTGCGCCTGATGGCGAGCCTCGTGCTCGGGTTCCTCGTCACCGAGCAGCTCGCGCCGCGCAGCATCTTCGGCGCCTATTCCCGCGCGGAGTGGAGCGCGCTGCTGGTCGATGCGCTGCTGGACGGGCTGGCGGCGCCGGGCGGCGATTCCGCGTCAGAAAGGACCGAGTCATGACCGGCTACGCTGTCGAAGTCAACGAGGTTCACAAGCGGTTCGGGACCGTCCACGCGCTCGAGGGGCTGACTCTCAAAGCCCACCGGGGCGAGATCTACGGGTTGCTGGGTCCGAACGGCGCCGGGAAGAGCACGCTGATCCGGACGATCGTCGGCCTGCTGGCGCCCGACTCGGGCAGCGTGACCGTGCTGGGCCACGCGATGCCGGACAAAAACATCCTGGCGCGCGTGGGCTACATGACCCAGGCGTCGGCGCTGTACGACGAGCTGACGGTGTTCCAGAACGTGGCTTTTTTCGCCGGGTTGATGGGCTGCCGCGACCGGGACGCCATCGACGCCGCGATCGCGTTCGTGGATCTGGCGCAGCGGCGCGACAGCCGGGTAGCGACGCTGTCCGGCGGGATGCGCCAGCGCGTCTCGCTGGCAAGCGTGATGGCCCACCAGCCGGACGTGATCCTGCTCGACGAGCCGACCGTCGGCGTCGACCCGCAGCTTCGCGTCCAGTTCTGGGCGCACTTTCGCGCCATGACCGAGCGAGGGATCACGCTGATCGTCTCCAGCCACGTGATGGACGAGGCCGAGCGCTGCGACCGGCTGGGGTTCGTGCGGAGCGGGCAGCTCATCGCCGAGGGCACCGCTGCGGCGCTGCGCGAGCAGGCGGGCTGCGACACCGTCGAAGAGGCGTTCCTGGTTTTCGCCGAGCAGAGAGGAGTCAGCAACAATGAGCACTAACCGCACCCTGATCCTGGCCCGGCGCGTGGTCCAGCAGATGATGGCCGACCGCCGGACGCTGGCGCTGATCGTCGTCGTGCCGGTGATTCTGCTCAGCTTCCTGGGGATTCTGATCCGGGCCGAGCCGGGGAAGCTCGTCGTCGGGATCGTCAACGACGACCAGGGCGTGACGCTGGTGGGCCGCGCCGTCAACCTGGGCGACCGGCTGGCCGAGGTGTTGGGCGGCTTCGAGGAATTCGAGGCCGAGGTGATGACGGCCAGCGAGGCCGATCGCCGCCTGCAGGATGGCAGCGCGGACGCGGTGATCATGGTCGGGCCGGACTTCACGACGCAGGTCACGCAGACGCGGCACCTGGCGCTGCGCGTGACCTTCGAAGGCTCCAACCCGATGATCTCGGACCGGCTGCGCACGATCTTCGAGCGCGTGGCGCTCCAGGCGGCCAACAACTTCGTGCTGGTGGCGTCGAGCCCGACGGCCAGCGATCTCCCCGAACTGACGGCGACGATCGACGCGCGCTACATCCACAGCGGGCCGGAATACGACACGCTCGACTACATGGCCCCGGCGCTGATCGGTTTCCTCGTGTTCTTCTTCGTCTTCCTGCTGACGTGCGTCTCGTTTCTGCGCGAGCGCCTGGCGGGGACGCTCGAACGGCTCCAGGCGACGCCCATCCGCGCGCACGAGATCATCCTGGGCTACATGGGCGGCTTTTTGCTGTTCGGCCTCATCCAGGGCGCGATCACGCTGCTGTTCACGGTGTTCGTGCTGGACATCCACTACGCAGGCAACCTGCTCAACATCTTCGTCGTGGAGGTGCTGCTGGTCGCCGTGTCGGTGAACCTGGGCATCTTCCTGAGCACGTTCGCGCAGAACGAGTTCCAGGTGCTCCAGTTCGTGCCGCTGGTCGTCGTGTCGCAAGGGCTGCTCGGCGGGGTGATCTGGCAGATCGAGGACATGCCGCGCTGGCTTCAGCCGCTGTCGAAGCTGATGCCGTTGACCTACGCCAACCAGGCGCTGCGCGACGTGATGATCAAGGGCGAGTCGCTGCTCGACGTGGCGGGACCGTTGGGGGCGATCTTGCTCTTTGCGGCGTTGGTGATTATGCTCTCCTCGCGCACGGCGGGCCGGGCGACGATCTGACCGGCGCCTCCCCCCTGGCAACCGTCGGTTGCGGCCCCTCGCCCCGGCGAGGGGCTCCGGCTTTCAGCCGGCAGGGGGGAGGCAGTTCGTGCGCCACGTTCGTGCTGTAGAATCGAGGAAAGCCAAGATGAAAAGGATCGGCAAAATGATCGCACTCCTCGCCCTCGTGCTGATCGCGCTGGTGCTCGTCATAGCGCTCGTGGGCTGGATCGGCCTCCAGGTGACGCCGGACCCGCTGCCCACCTATCCCGCCGACACCACGCTGGACCAGACTGTCCCGCTGCCGGACGACCTGCCCGCGCCGGTCGCGCGCTTCTACCGGGCCGTCGCCGGGGAGTCGATCCCGGTGATCGAGTCGGCGGTGCTCACCGGCCCGGCCAAGATGCGCTTCGGCGGGATCACGTTCCCGGCGCGCTACCGGTTCATTCACGAGGCCGGGCAGAATTACCGCCACTACATCGAGCTGACCCTCTTCGGCCAGACGCTGATGAAGGTCAACGAGTTTTACCTGGACGGCAACAGCCGGCTGGAGTTGCCCTTCGGCACGGTCGAGAACGAGCCGAAAGTCAACCAGGCCGCCAACCTGGGCCTGTGGGGCGAGTCGATGGCCCTGCCGTCGATCTTCCTCACCGATCCGCGCGTCCGCTGGGAAGCGATCGACGACACGACCGCCCGCCTCGTCGTGCCGTTCGAGGACGGCGAAGACTCGTTCACCGTCCACTTCGACCCGGACACCGGCCTGCTGACCACCATGGAGGCCATGCGCTACAAGGACAAGGACGGCGAGAAAATCCGCTGGATCTGCGAGGCGAGCGAATGGGGCAGCTTCCACGGCCTGACGCTCCCCCGCGTGATGTCCGTGACCTGGGAAGACGAGGGCACGCCCTGGGCCGTCTTCACCGTCGACGACTTCGTCTTCAACGCCGACGTGTCCGAGGCCATTCGCCGCCACGGGCCGTAGATCGCCGGGCAGGTCGCCGCGCCCCTGTGCCCGGCCACCAGGCGATCTAGGGCACCGGTTCCACCCAGTAGGTGTCGCCCTGGCCCTCGCCTGTCCACCCGGTCAGGCTCTGGAACGAGACGCGCCACCACGCGATCCCGGCCTGGTCGCAGCTTGGCCCTTCCAGCACGCTGAACACGCTCCCGCCCGGAAGCTGGCCGAGCAGTTGGCTGTTGGTCGTGGGCGCGCTGCGCAGGTTGTTGGCCGCGCCGGGGAGCACGCGCCCCTGGTGATTGATCTGCAGGCGCGACGGCAGAAAGCCGGGGCACGTGATCGCCTGGGCCGGAGCGGGCGGGCTGGGGACCGCCGTCGGCGCGGCGACCGGCATGGCGTTGAGGTCCAGCGGCGGCAGGATGAACGCCGGCGTGTTGATCACCGAGAACGCCCCCGGCCCCACCGGGATCAGGTCGCCGGCGATGGAGGGCAGCGCCGCCACGCCGCAGCGCGATTGGTACGCCTCGGTGCCCTGCCAGTTGACGTTGATCGGCCAGTGCGTGGTGGTGAACGGCGAAAAGACCTCGTAGGCAACCCGGTCGAACGCGACCTGGGTATCGTCCACGTACACGTAAAACTCGCGGATGTCCCAGGCATCGTCACCGGCCAGCACGTTCGCCGGTTTGAGCACGTGCACCTGGACCACGTCGCAAAACGTCACCGGAATCGGGAAGGTGTAGCTGTTGAGCTGGCCGGGCTGGAGATCGCCGGGGCCTTCGGCGGCGGTCACGCGCCAGAACGGCTCTGGGGCGTCCGGGCCGAACAGCTCGATGACCAGCGTGTTGTCGGTGCCGTCCGTCCCGGTCAGGAAATCGATGCGGAAGGGAGTGGAATCCGGCTGCGCCTGGGAGACGGGCGGGCCGGCCAGCAGTGACCCGTGAAGCACGAGGACAATCCCCACGAACACGACCAACATGCGCCTGTTCATAGCCCCTCCTGTTAATCTGCAGGGCGATGGCCGCCTTTCTTGAATAGTACGTCCGTTTACGGGGCGATTCAAGCAAGTGGTCCGGCGGGCGTGCCCTATTCCGCGCCGTGATCGTGCCCCGGCCCGTGGTGCTGCAGCCACGCGTGCGGGATGTCGATGTTGAAGTGGACCTTCGCCGGGACGCCGGTTTGCGCGTGGGTGGCGTCGATCACGTCGAACCAGTGCCCCTCGTGCTCGACCAGCGCCTGCCCGCTGGGTCGCAGCCCCATCATGCGCAGCACGGTATATTCCTCCGGGATGGCGAGGACGATGAACGCCGTATCGAATGCGCGCCCATCCCCGGTGTCGTAAATGGCGCCCAGCAGCCCCTGGGCGAATCCGCGATGGTAGACCGAGCGGTCGGGCCGGTCCAGCCGCGTGTAGACGTAGTCCGCCGCGATGTGCGCCTCGATGTCGAGGTAGCTCGCCTCCAACAGGCGGGCGATAGCCGCCAGCGCGGCCTCGAAGTCGGCGGCGGGCAGCGCCTCGCGCAGCGCCTCGACCGCCTCGACGTCGTGGCTGTACGGGGCGTATGCCTCCGAGCGCGCGTAGGCCATACGCAGCGTGTGGAAATCGGCTTCCGCGGGGTTCTGCTGCGCGGCGGCGAGCAGGTCGTGATAGGTCATGAGTGCCTCGTCAAATTGTGCTCATTGAATTACTCGGCGGGCGGGGCGTCCTGGCTCTGCCGGACGGTGGCGATCAGCCCGGCGATCAGCGCTTCCTTTTCGGCCTCGCTCAGCCGCGCTTCCGGGTGCATCAACTGGTACGTGCCGGGCGGCATGGTCCCGTTGCGAATCTCGTCTTCGATGCGCTCGCTGAGCGTTTTGGGCGGGAAGGGATCGTCCGGATCGACCGTCTCGGAGCGGGCGTGCCGGTCCCACTCGGAGAAGTTGAGCGCCTCGCGGCCCTCGACCACGTCGTACCCGATCACCCACGAGACGGGCGCGACGCGCGCGTACCATGGCCACGCGGTTTCGTTGCTGTGACAGTCGAAGCACGCGCCCACCGCCAGCTCGCGCGTTTGCGGCGCGTCCCACGCCGGCTCGCGCAGGGTGGGCGGGTTGTCGCGCCCGACCGGGACGAGCTGGATCAACCCAAACGCGGCGACGACGATGGCCGCGTTGATCGACAGCGTGCGGACCCACCAGCGGCGGGTGAAGCGGTGGGCAGGTGGCAGCGAAAAAAAGGTGTGCATGGCGCGCTCCTGGGGAGATTATACGCACGCGCGGCTTCATGCCCACACATTTCCGCCGCCGGGGCCGGTCATTTGAGCGCGAACAGCGCCACCAGAAACCCCAGGTTGATGAGCAGGCCGATCAGCCCCTTCTGGACCAGCATGCTCGTGTTACCGTCCCAGAACAGGACGATGATCACGGTAGAAAACACCGCCGACCCGGCCAGGACCGCGCCCCGCCAGTCCTGCCGGGCGAGCAGGCCGATCCCCCCGGCGACGAACCCGACGGTCGCCAGGACGTACAGGCCGCTCGCCAGCGCGCGCGTCGCCGAATCGCCGATCGGGCCGGTCAGCAGCCACGACTCGCCGGTCCAGCCCATATCAGGCTTGTACTCGACGAGGCGGGCGCTCAGCGTGACATACCATAGGTGAACCAGGCCGTGCAGTATCACGAAGATACCGGCCAGGAACCTCAACATACGTGTTCTCCTTAGCTCAAAGTGTGTGTGATTGAAACGAACGGGAAGCGTGGGGAAGCGTGGAGATCGGACCTGACCTCAGTATAAGCATACCACATCTCACCCCTCCCGCCGGGTGAGCGGGCGGTCACGCGTCGAAATCGGGCAGCAGCGTCTCGTCGACCGCCTTGCCGATCTCGCCCGCTCTGCCGATCGCGACCTTGACCAGCACCGGCCCGGCCAGTTGGACGACGAACGTCGTCGCGGTGACCACATTGATCACCAGCCGCGCCAGGTCGGCGCCCGCCGGCCCCAGGCCGGCGAATCGATGGCTGGCGTTCAGGGCCAGCCCGATCGCCACCCCGGCCTGCGATAGCAGCGCCAGCCCCAGGTAGTTGCGCACCTGCGGCAGCGATCCGGAGAGCAAGCCGCCCAGCCACGCGCCGCCGTATTTGCCGATCACGCGCAGGACGATGTAGGACAGCCCCAACAGCCCCATTTCGGGCAGCGTATCCACGTGCAGCCCCGCGCCCACCAGCGCGAAGAACAGCACGTAGATCACCGGCCCGGCGTGCTCGATCGTGAAGCGGATGTAGTGGCCGTTGTGGGGATTGGTGTTCACGATCACGATCCCCATCGTCATCGTCGTGAGGATGAGCGACAGTTCGAGCATGTGCGACAGCCCGGCGCAAACCAGCACCAGCCCAATCGACACCGCCATCGCGTCGTGCTGGCGATGCTGCGGGTCGTGGTGGTGCAGGATGTGGCTCATGAACACGTTCAGGAACAGGCCGAACGCCACCCCCACCAACAGAGATCCGCCGATCTCCACGAGTGGCAGCTCGAACATCTCCACCATCGACACGTGCTCGCCGATCAACATGGATTCGACCAGCGACGCGGCCACGCTGTAGGCCAGCAGAGTCAGCGCGTCGTCGATCCCGACGACAGCCAGCAGCGTCGTGGTGAGCGGCCCCTCCGCGCCGTACTCGGCCAGCACGTCGACGGTGGCGGCGGGCGCGGTCGCCATCGCCAGCGCGCCGAAAATGAGCGCGGTCGGCGTCGATCCGGTCACCAGCAGGGTGCCCGCCGCGACCAGCGCGAACGCGCCCGCCGCCTGCAGCACCACGATCGTGATGATGCTCTTGCCCAGCTTGCGCAGCTCGGCAAAGCGCAGGTGCTCGCCCATGTCGAACCCGATCAGTCCCAGCGCCAGCTCGGTGATAAAGTCCATGCTGTCGCTGATCTGTTCGGGCACGATTTTCAAGAACGAAGGACCAAGCAGGGCCCCAGCCACGATGTACCCGACGACCTGGGGGATGCCGATCAACCGGAAGATCTGGCCCAGGAAGAACGCCCACAGGATGATGATCCCAACCAGCGCCAGAGCGTCCATTTCGCCGAATTGCATGTGTGCGTGTCCTTTCGAGTGCCGGGCACGACCCAACAAAAAACGGGCTGACCGTGCAGATCAGCCCGTCATCACGGCCTGGTGGGGTCCGACCCCATTGTAAATTAGCTCGTTTCGGACGCCAAGTCAGGCTTCCACACCTGCCACACCTTGCCGACCAGGTCGGGGCCGGGCTTGAGAGTCGGCTTGCCGGGCTGCCAGCCCGCCGGGGTCACCTCGCCGGTGGCGCGCACGTGCTGGAAGGCTTTCACCTGCCGGATCAGCTCGCCGATGTTGCGCCCGACCGGTGGCGTCATGACTTCCATCGCCTGGATCACGCCGTCCGGGTCGATCAGGAAGCGCCCGCGGATGTCCACGCCGCCCGCTTCGTCGTAGACGCCGTACACCGACCCAATCCGCCCGCCAGAATCGGAGAGCATGGGCCAGGGCACGCCGCCGGGGACCATCTTCGAAAGTTCTTCTTCTTGCCAGATTTTATGGGTGAAATGGCTGTCGGTGCTGGCGGAGAGGACCTGCACGCCCAGCGCCTGGAGTTCGGAGTATTTGGCGGCAACTGCCGCTAGCTCGGTCGGTCAAACGAAAGTGAAATCACCCGGATAGAAACACAATAGAACCCACTGGCCCTTGAAGTCGGACAGTTTGACCGGCTTGAACCCGCCGCCGACAAACGCCATAGCTTCGAAATCGGGGGCCTCTTTGCCCACTCGTGCGATCATGCGAACATCCTCCTTCGGTGATGGTTCGGGCGCAGCATCTGCCGGGGCCGCCTGGGTGAGCGGTCCTCGCGTGGGCTGCGTGCAAGATACGGTGTCCTCTGGCATCATTCCCTCCTCGCTGAATATGCGGAGGCCAGCAACACGTGCGGTAGACAGCGGGGCAGCACCGCCCCACCCGTACCTCTAGTATAAGTCATCTGTGAAACAATCCACAAAGCGGGGTTGCCGCTCCGCGCGGGGTTTGGGTAGACTCAATGCGTGGCTGTATCGGGTCTGGAAGTGGAGTCTGGATGATGAAGAAACGAACGCTCCTGGTGATTTTCGCGGCGCTGGCGCTGGCTCTGGCGGCGTGCGGCGGCGATGACGATAACGGCAACGGCAGCGGTGAGGGCGCCGTCCCAACCGCAGAGGCGACCGCCGAAGCCGCCGGATCGACCGGCGGCCTGAGCCTCAACACGGCGCCGGACCTGGGCGGCGGGCCGGACCTGGCGACCGGCCCCGGCGGCGGCGCGGGCGACGAGCGCCAGCTTCCGGGGTGCAGCGATCCGGACAGCGAGGAATGCCCGGCGCCGCTGGACATGCCCCTCGATGGCGAGGCGAGCTTCGAGGGCGTGAGCATCAACTACCCCAGCCGCTATTTCGTCGCGGCGGTGGGGGATGAGGCGGGTGGGGACGCGCTGATCGCGATCACGCCGTCCGAGAATTACCGCTTCGAAGAACAGGCGTTCTTCCGGGTGTATTTCGCCGAATCGGTGGATGCCGCGCTGGCCGATCTGGTCGATCCCGACACGGCGGAATGGAACGCCGGCGCGCTGGAAGGCACCATCGGCGTGACGCTGGACGCCGGGCAGGAGCCGCAGCGCAACACGACGATCGGCGCGTTCGAGCTGCCGGACGGGCGCGCGATTGTGCTCCAGCTCGACACGACCGGGAAATACGGCTGGGACCTGTTCACGCGCGTGTACGACGGCATGCTGCAAACGCTGACCGTGGCCGAAGCCGGGTCGTGAGCCGGGCGCGGCTTCGCTTTTTGGCCGGGAGGGGGGACTCGTCCCGGCTTTTTTGGTCCTGGTACAATGTAAGGCATTCGATAGTATTTCAAGGAGGAAGCACCATGTTCAAACGGAGTCTTGTGATCGCGCTGGCACTGATCGCCGTGGCGGGGCTGGTCGTACCGGTCACCACGGCGCAGGACACCCCCACCGAAACGCCGGTCACGCTCATCGAGCTGAGCGGTCCGGCAGCCGAGCCGGATGCCGAGCTCTCCGGCCTGGCGTGGTACGGTGATACGCTCGTGCTGCTGGCCGAAAACCCGAACCTGTACGCCGGTGAGGAGCGCGCCGGGGCGATCTTCGCGCTGGACAAGGCCGACATCCTGGCCTATCTCGACGCCGATGCGCCGGAGCCGCTGGAGCCGCGCGCCGTCCCGATCCTGGGGCCGGACATCGTGGAGACGGTCCCTGGCTTCGACGGGTTCGAGGCGATCGCGTTCGTCGACGAGGCGGCCTACCTGCTGATCGAGGCCGCGAACGACGACGGCACGATGCGCGGCGTCCTGGTGAAGGGCGCCGTCGAGCCGGACCTCGCCGGGATCGCGCTCGATCTGGAGGGCGGTGTCGAGCTCGACGCCCAGACCGACTACGGCAACATGTCCTACGAGAGCCTGCTCGTCTACGGCGAGTCGCTGGTGGCGCTCTACGAGATCAACGGCGCGGACGTCAACCCCGTGCGCGAGGGGCTTCTCTTCTCGTTCGACCTCGCCCCGGTGGGATCGCTACCGCTGGACGCGCTCGAATATCGCCTGACCGACGCGACGGCGCCGGACGCCGAGGGCCGCTTCTGGGCCATCAACTACTTCTTCCCCGGCGAGGACTTCCTGCTGCCCGAATCCGATCCGCTGGCCGAGGTGTATGGCGAGGGCGCGACCCACGCCGAACAGCCGCACGTCGAGCGCCTGGTGGAACTGCAGATCACGGACGAGGGGATCGCGCTGCTCGACCAGGCGCCGATCCAGCTCGAGCTGCCGGGCGAAGACGCGCGCAACTGGGAGGGCATCGCGCGGCTGGACGAGCGCGGCTTCCTGGTGGTGACGGACAAGTACCCGCAGACGCTGCTGGGGCTGGTGCCGGTCGAGGCGGGCGATCCGGCGGCGGGCGATCCGGCGGCGGGCGAGGCGCTGTTCGCCGAAGCGTGCGCGGGCTGCCACGGCGCTGAGCCCGGCGCGGGGCCGGCGCTGCCCGGCATGGGCGAGCGCGCGGCGACCCGCGTCGAGGGCATGACCGCGGCGGAGTACCTGCACGAGTCGATCGTCGATCCGGGCGCGTACCTCGTCGAGGGCTACCAGGACATCATGCCGCCGACCTACGGCGACCAGTACAGCGAGGCCGAACTGGCCGATCTGGTCGCCTATCTGCTGGCGCAGTAGCCGCTGCTTTTTCCACGGCGACCCGGCGGGCAGGAAGGGCGAATCTTCCTGCCCGTTGTGCTGTCTGGCGGCGATGGGTTTATAACCTGGGGGGATTTCAACTAAGGAGGATACGAGCATGAAAGTCACCCGCCACGGGTCGAACCTGGTCAAACTGACGCGCATATGGGTCATGAACTGCTACCTGGTGCGCGAGGACGATGGGCTGACGCTGGTCGATACGGGCATGGGCGGCAGCGCGGACGGCATCCTGGCGGCGGCGCGTGCCGAAGGCGCGCCGATCGTGCGCATCCTGCTGACGCACGCGCACAGCGATCACGTCGGGTCGCTGGATGCCCTGCACGCCCAACTGCCCGAAGCGGACGTGCTGATCACGGCGCGGGATGCGCGGTTTCTGCACGGGGACAAGAGCCTGGACCCCGGCGAGCCGCAGGTCAAGCTGCGCGGCGGGTATCCCGTCTGCCAGACGACGCCCACCCGCCTGCTGCAGCCCGGCGACCGCGTCGGCTCGCTGGAGGTCATCGCGTCGCCGGGGCACACGCCCGGGCACGCCTCGTTTCTCGACACGCGCGACGGCACGCTGATCGCCGGTGACGCCTTCCAGACTCAGGGCGGGATCGCCGTGTCGGGCATGGTGCGCTGGATGTTTCCGCTGCCGGCCATGGCGACGTGGCACAAACCGACCGCGCTGGAGAGCGCGCGCCGCCTGCGCCAGCTCGACCCGTCGCGGCTGGCGGTGGGTCACGGCGCGGTGATCGAGGCGCCGGGCCCGGCGATGGACCGGGCGATTGCCGAGGCGGAGCGCAGCCTTTAGGCGAAATTGTACGGGCCGGGATGGTGGCGGGCGTGGGCCTGGTCGCCGGGCAGGACGTACGCGTGAAAGGGATAGCGCACCGACTCCAGGCTGGCCCCCACCGTCTCGATCTCGTCCAGGCGGTGCGTGCCCAGGCCGGACCAGTTCGCCAGGAACAGGTGATTGATCGAATAGCGGAAGGGTTCCTCGCGGAAGGACAGCGCGGTCGGCTCGAAGCCCATCGCGGCGGCAGCCACAGCATCGGTCGACACGGGGTTTTTACCGGCCACCAGCACGCCCGGCTCGACCGGGTTCCACTGCACCCCCCACGGACCCTCGCCGCCTTCCGACGTTTTGACGCCGTCGATCAGCGCGAAGTCGATCGGGCGGGCGCGCACGAGGTCCACCACCACGCGCGGCACGCGGGTCTTGTAATGGTTGTCCGGCCCGTGCATCTCGGAGCGGTGGCCGTCGCCCTGCTTGAGCATGTAATACTGGAGCGGCACCAGCCCGAACAGGTTCTTCATCGAGAGCGTGATCCCGGCGTTCTGGTGGCATTTCATCTTGGCGACCGAGATGAACGCGTCGACGTCGACCAGGATCGGGTGAAACAGGAAGCTCTCGTACACCAGCCAGTCCTCGCCGACCGGGCGCTGGATGAACCCCTTGTACGGCCACGGGTCGTTGAGGTTGACCAGCATCGCGCCCAGGTGGCTGGCGGCGGCCATGTGCCCCCAGCGAAAGAACGATTCGCGGTCGTACGCCGCCTCGACGATCACCAGCTCGCGCGCGCCCGCGTCGAGCACGGCCTCGCCCAGCGCGCGGATCACCTCGGGGTGGGTGACGTAGCTCTCGGTGGCGGGGACGGAAAGCTGCTGCTCCCAGTGCACGCCGCCGGTCAGGTTGGTTTTGATCGCGACGCGGTCGCCGGGGCGGATCACGTCGCCCAGGCCGCCCAGGTCGTCGAGCATGTCCTGCACCGCGCGCCGGATCAGCCGCCGGTCATAGCTGCGGGCGGCGGCCAGCGCCACTTTCGGGCGCTCGGCGGCTCCCACCGGGATCACGCGCGAGGCGAGCCATCCCCCGGCGGCGAGGCTCGCCGTCTGGAGAAAGCGGCGGCGCGAGAGGCTGTGATGATGTGTTGTCATGCCAATCCTTGTCTACTCACTGGGAGCGTGCTTACCATACCGCGGAAATTCTGATGATACAATGAAGTATAGTCCCCGAGTCGATGAGGCTGCACACAAGACATGCGACGTCACATCTTCCCTTTACTTGCGCTGGCTGCGCTGATCGCATCTCCGGTTATCGCACAAGACGACGGCGGGCGGCAACCGGTCACGCCGGAGACTGCCGCGCGTTTGGAAACGTCGGCGGCGCTGCCCGGCGCCGCGGAGACCGCGCCCGGCGTGGCGTTCGGCCCCGATGGATCGCTCCTGGCCTCCGGTGGGCGCGGCGGGGTCGTGTTGGTCTGGGATACGGTTACCGGCGAGCGCTTCGCCACGCTGCCCGACTCCGGCGGTGATGCCCTGCTCGACGTGACGAGTCTGGCGGTCCATCCGGGCGGCGTCGTGGTGGCCGCCGGGGATGCCGGGGGCGCGATCCGCCTGTGGGACCTGCCGACCGGCGAGGCGGTCACCGATCTCGCGGCGGGCGCGGGCGCCGTGACACGCCTGGCGTTCGATGCGGATGGGGCGCACCTGGCCGCCGGGCTGGAGGATGGCCGCGTCCTGGTGTGGGACCTGGCGGCGGGCGACTCAATCGCGACTCTGAACGGGAGCGCCGGGGCGGTGACCGGGCTGGCGTTCCTGCCCGGTGGCGACACCCTGGCCGTTGGGGATGCCGGGGGCGCGCTCCGGCTGTGGGACGTGCCCGGCGGCGAGGCGCGCCAGCTTGGCGACGGTGCGACGGCGGTCCTGCACCTCGCGGCCAGCCCGGACGGCGCGATCCTGGCGGCGGCATTGGACGATGGCACGCTGCGGCTGTGGGACGTGGCGAGCGGCGACGTCCGCGCGGCGCTCCAGCCGCCGGAGGAGGGCGGTTTCACACGCGTGGCGTTCGTCCCTGGTGGGGCATTATTGGCCGCCGGGACCGGCGATGGCAGCCTGACGGTGTGGGACGTCGAGTCCGGCGAGCTGATCGTCCTGCTGCACGGGCATGACGGCGCGGTGACCGGCCTGGATGCCAGCGCGGGCGGCGATCTGATCGCCACCAGCGGCGCCGATCGCGCGATCCGGCTGTGGCTTGTTCCGCCGGAGGATGGCGACGCGCTGGCCGGGGACCCGGCAGCGGGCGCGGCGCTGTTCGTCGAGGTTGGCTGCGGGGAGTGTCACGCCAGCGAGCCGGATGCTCCCGGCGTGGGGCCGATGCTCGAGGTCATGGCGCGCGAAGCGGGGGCCCGCGTGCCGGGGCTGACGGCCCAGGAATACCTCGTGCTATCGATCACCCAGCCGCACACGACCATCGTGAACGGCTTCCCGACGCTGATGCCGGAATTCGACCTGACCGGGCAGGAGGTCGCCGACCTGGTCGCGTATATCCAGACGTTCCGCTAGCGCGGCTCACCACGCCGGGTGTTGGATCGGCGTGGCGCGCGGCGTCACCAGGGGGATCAGCCGCCGCACGATGTCCGGATGCCCGGTGACGTACGTCCCGCCGACCAGCGCGGTGAGGTCGCGCGTCCGGAAGTCGAGCAGGTCGCCGTTGAGGAAGCGCGTCTCGCCGCCCTGCCTGGCGGTGATCGCCAGCCCTGCCGCCACGTCCCACAGGTAGGAGTCGTGGGTGATGGTGGCGACCGCCGCGCCGCGCGCGGTGTAGGCCATGTGGCTGGCCGTGCTGCCCATCGTCATGATGCGCCCGAACCGGATATCGGTGGTCGCGTTGGCGTCGCTGCGCGCCATCACGAACGAGGCGGGCTCCCATGACGAAGCCAGCCGGTCGCGGATCGACTCGCCGTTGTGGATCACATCGTCGCCGTCGGTATACGTCCAGTCGTCGATCATCGGCAGGTAGATCAGCCCGAAGACCGGGGTTCGCCGGTGCAGCAGCGCGATCGTGATGCTCCAGGTGGGCAGTCCTTCCACGAAGACGCGCGTGCCGTCGATCGGGTCGATGGTCCACAGGTACTCGCGGTCCGGGGTGTGGCTGCCGTATTCCTCGCCGATGATGCCGTGATCGGGGTGCGCGTCCTGAATGCGCGCCGTGAGGAGCTGCTCGATCTCGCGGTCGGCGGCGGTGACGGGATCGCCAATGCCTTTCCACTCGGCCCGCACGTGGCCGAAATAGTGCCGGGCGACGTCGCCCGCCTCGCCGATCCAGTCGCGGATGGCGTCGATGTCGAGTTTGCTGTCCAGTGCAACGCTCACGCGGTTGTTTTCTCCTGATAGCTGTCGAATGTACGAATACATCCAGAGTGTAGCGCAAATGGCGCGCGGCGGCGGCTAAATCTTTTTAACACGCGTGGTTTGCCGTATAATCGCCCCCCATGAAACGTGCAGCCCTCCTCACCTTGCTCTGTGCCTGGTTCGCATTTGGCGCGTCGGCGGTGGTCAGCCGCGCGATCTTCGACCGCCTGCCCCATCTCGAAGACGAATTCGCGTATCTCTACCAGGCGCGCATCTTCGCGCGCGGCGAGACGCATATCGAAACGCCGAAGCCGATCCGCGCCTACTGGCAGCCCTTCCTGGTCAACGATGGCAACCGCCGCTTTGGGAAGTACACGCCCGGCTGGCCGCTGCTGCTGGCGCCCGGCGCCCGGCTGGGCCAGCCGTGGATCGTCAACGCGTGGCTGGCGATGCTGGTCGTCGCGCTCGTCTACCGGCTGGGGCGCGAGATCTACGACCCGGCCACGGGAGCCGTCGCCGCCCTGCTGACGGCGATCAGTCCGGCGGCGCTGCTGATCAACGGCACGCTGATGGGCCACACCGCGGCGCTGTTCTTCACCACGCTGTTCGTGTTCGGCCTGTGGCGCGTGGAGCGCGGGCGGCGCGCTCTGCTGTGGGGCGCGGTGGCGGGAGCCGCGCTCGGCGTGGTGCTGATCACGCGCCCGTTCACCGCCGCCGGAATCGCTGCGCCATTCGTCGCCTATTTCGCCGGGCGCGTGCTGTGGCGCGGAGTCCGGCGGGCGTGGCGGGAGCGCCTGCTGCGGCCGCTGGCAGCCGTGGCCGGGGCGGCGCTGCTGGTCGGGCTGATCTGGCCGTGGTTCAACTACCGTGTCAGCGGGCCGCCGGGCGAGTCGTTCCCGGCGTACCTGGGGCGCTTCGTGCGCGGCGACGACGACACCAACCTGTACCTGCGCGTGTGGGACTATGACAAGGTCGGCTTCGGCGACGATCACGGGCGCTACGGCCACACGCTCGAAAAGGGCTGGCGCCACACGAAGACCGATCTGCGCTGCGCCGCGCGCGACCTGTTCGGCTGGGCCGCGCCCGCGCCGGACGAGGTCGATCTGGCGGCGAACGCCTGCGGGTCCAGTGGGCGGGGCTATAGCTGGCTGCTCGTCCCGCTGGGCCTGCTGATGGGCGGGCGGCGGCGCTGGACGTGGCTGCTGGCCGCGCTGCCGGCGAGCCTGGTTGTGGCCTACGTCGCCTACTGGATCGGCGGGAGCCTGTACAGCGCGCGCTACTATTACGAAGCCCTGACCGCGGTGATCCTGGTCTGCGCGGTGGGCGTGACCGGGCTGGCCCGGCTGGCGGACCGGCTGGCGCGCCGCGCCGTGACCGGCTTCCGGCCTGCCTGGGCCGTCTATGGCGCGCTGGGGGCGCTGGTCGCCTACTCGCTGATCGTCTTCGCCCCGGCCCGCCTGGAGCCGCTGCGCGGGTTCGGGCGCATTTCCCAGGCGAATCTCGACGAGGTCAACCGCCTGCGCCGCGAGCCGGACAGGCCGCTGGTCGTGATCATGTGGGGCGTGCATCACTGGCGCGACGTCGCCGCGCTGATGGCCGTCACCGATCCGTACCTGGACAGCGACGTCGTGCTGGCGCGCGACCCGGATCAGAGCAACCTGGACACGCTGCTGGCCCAGTGGCGGGACCGTGAAAAACTGTTCTTCGTGAACGGGGAATTTACTTACGAAGTGCCCGATCCGGGCGGCTGATCGAACAGGCGCGCCAGCCGCGCGCGCAGGGCTGCCGGGTCGTTTACGTCGATGGTGTCGAGGTGGGCCGCGGCGGGCAACGCGGCCCGCGTTTCGCTGGCGGGATCGGCCAGTTGGTCGGCCAGCCGGCCCGACCCGCCGAGCACCACCACCGGGCTGCCGCCTTCCAGGTGAGCCGCCAGCTCGCGTTCCACGATCTCGCCGCCGTTGACGATCAGCGCCGCGGCGGGTTTGCCGCTGGCCCGCAGCAGCCCGACCAACAGCGCCGATTCCACGCCGAATTGATCGCCCTCGACCAGCAGAAAATGTGTGTGGCCCGCGTCGAGCGGGGCGCGCTCCTCGGACGGAGCCGGGCCGCCGGGATAGCTCACCGCGCCCGCCGGGCACACGCCCAGCAGCGGGTACGTCCCGCCCACGGCGGCGCGCGCGTCGCCCATGGCCTGCATCGCGCCCGCCCGCGTGCCGCCGTCGATGATCAACAGCCGGCTCTGCTGGGCGACCGGCGCCAGCCCGGCGATCAGCGCCCGACGCACCGTGCCCACGTCCTCGGGCGACATGCCGCCCGCGCCGCCGTGCATGACGATCACGCCGCGAAAGGGCGGCAGGCGCAGCGCATCCAGGGCCCGCGCCGGGTCGACGTTCGGTGGCACACGAACGGCCTGGGCGATGGCCCCGGCGCGAAACGGGATGTGGAACGGCTGGCGCGTGGGTCGCATGGTACGTGTCCTTGCAGCGGGATTCGGTGCCTCTATTATGGGCCGGTTTGCCGGTTCGCGCACGCCCGCAAATGTGGGGGGGAGCGGGCCTCACACGCCGATCAGCCCCCGGCGAATCGCCAGGACGACGGCCTCGGTGCGGCTCTGGGCGCCCAGCTTACCCAGGATGGCGTTGAGGTGGAATTTGACCGTGTGCTCGCTGATCGCCAGCCGCTGGGCGATGGCCTTGTTGGGCAGACCCTCGGCCAGCAGGCGCAGCACGTCCAACTCGCGCGCGGTCAGCTCGGCGGGAGGCGCCGCTGGGCGCGCCAACGGCAGCCCGTCCGCCAGCGCGGGATCGAGCACGGCCAGACCGTGCGCCGCCGCCCCCAGCGCGGCGACGAGCGTCTCCGCTGGGACGCTGCGCGGCAGCACGGCGCGCGCCCCTGCCGTCCACGCTTCGGCGGCCCCCGTTTCGTCCGCGACCAGCGCCACCACCGGCGGGCCATCCTCGGCCCAGTCGAGCAGCGCCTCGGGGATGGGGCCGGAATCCCAGCCCAGGTCCCACACGACTGCGTCCGGGCGATAGACGTCCAGCCCGCCGGGTAGATCGTCGCCGGGCGCGGCCTGCCCGGTGATGGCGATCCCCGGTTGGTCGCCCAACAGCGCGGCCAGCCCGGCCCGCGCCAGCGGATCGTCCGCCAGGATCAACACGCGCACATCGCTCATGATCGAGATGCTAACCCATCGGCCCGCCGGGTGACAACGGGCGCGCTGGCCTGCTTGCGCGCGGATAGGCCAGCCGCGATCAGGTTTCGACGTGAAAGATCAGCTCGGAGTCGCCCAGCGTGATCCGGTCGCCGCTGTGCAGGCGCTGGGCCTTGACCTGCTCGCCGTTGATGCGGGTTCCCCGCGTGCTGCCCTGGTCCTGCAGGAAGAACGCGCCGTTGGCGAACCGGATCTGGAAGTGGCGGCGCGACACCTTCGGATCGTAGATCTGCACGTCGCACACGGTCGAGCGCCCGACGAGCGTATCCAACTGCGAGACGACCGCCGTCTGTCCCTGGAACGCGCCGCGCGCGCCTTCGAGCCAGGTGTGGGGCATCCCCGCGGGCCGGTTGGCGACCGGAGCCGGGCGCGGTACGGGCGCCGGCTCGGATTTCTGGCCGGGCATCGTGCGCTCCAGCGAGGCCGGGCTGGGCACCGGCGCGGGATTGACGCCCGGCGCGGGCGTGGGCATCATGCGCGTCTGGGGTTGGGGCTGTGGCTGGGGCGCGGGCGGCGCGTAATTGGCCGGAGCGGGGTAGCCCGCCGGGCGCGGTAAGGGCTGCCGGCAGTTGAGGCACGCCGCGCTCTCCAGCGGATTCATGTACCCACAGTGCGGGCATTGGACCAGGTTGCCATAGACGACCGGCTCGTCGTCGTAATAGTCGCCCCCACGGCCCGAACGCAGGTAGAAATACAACAACACGGCGCCGGCGAAGAATGCCGCCATGCCGCCCAGCGCCACGACGAGTAAGATCACGATTTCCACGAGTCGAATTTCCTCAGGAATGACGATATACCCTAGTATAAAGACCTGGCGCGGGCCTGGCAATGACGTTTTCCCGACTGTTGTTCGCCGGGCGGCGGTGGGAGTCCGTAGGATCGCCCTCTTGCGCCAGGGGCCGGGTGGTGTTAAAAGTGTCTCCAGATCATCAGGCCATGGCGGAGGGCGGTATGGCGCGTTTGGGGTGGCTGTTTGGCGTGGCGATCATCGCGATCGCGCTGGCCGGGTGCGGCTCGGATGGCGACGGGACGCCATCCGGGGAGTCGCCCGCGGGTGGTGGGGCCGGAGCCGTGACCGAGCGGCTGCCCACCCCGCGCGAGCGCCCGCTGCCGTCCGGCGATCCGTTCAGTTTCGAGGCGCCGTTCTCGGCGGGCGAGTTCGTGCGCCGCCGCATGACCGGCCACGCCACCGCCGTGCAGACCGGCGGGCTGCAGGCGACCTATACCCAGGGCGACCGGCAGATCGTCCTGACCGCCTACCGCTACGATACGCCCGCCGAAGCAGCCCATCTGGTGACATATACGCTCGATTCCGCCGCGCTGCGAACCGTGCTGGGCACGCCCGAAGTCGGGGCGCGGACGGCGTTCGGCGCGGCACAGGACCGGCACGGGGGCTACCTGGCCGTGTGGAGCCGCGAAGAGTGGGCGTTCATGGCCCGCACCACCGGCGACCTGGAGGCGCTGAATGCCTTTCTCGACGCATTCCCCTACTGAGCCGCCGGCGCGGGCGACGGGCTGGCCGCGCCGCCTGCTGTGGGGCGCCGCCGCGATCGGGGCCGGGGGCGTGCTGAGCCTGCTGGGGCTGGCGATCATCATCGCCCGCTACGGGACTGCCGACCGCGCGCGGGCCGCGGACGTGATCATCGTGTTGGGCGGCGGCGAGGCGGGCACGACCCGCCGCACGCTGCACGCCGTGGCGCTGTATCACCAGGGCTACGCCCCGGCCATCTTGTGTTCGGGCGCGTATGCCGCCCACGAGCCGATCTCCGAGGGCGGGCGCTGCGCGCGGGTCGCCCGACGCGAGGGCGTGCCCGCCGGGGCCATCGTGGTCGAGGAGCGCAGCCGCAGCACCGAGGAGAACGCCATTGAATCCGCGGCCATCATGCGGGCGCGCGGCTGGACGAGCGCGGTGCTGGTCACCGACGATTTTCACCTGTGGCGAGCGACGTGGCTGTTCACCGAGCACGGCGTGCCGGTGTGGCCCAGCCCGGCCCAGCGCACGACCCCGCCGCTGGACGCCGGTGAAAAAGCCTGGGGGCTGGCCCGCGAGGTGCTCGCCACGGGCTGGCAGACGGCCAAGACCCTGCTGGGGCTGCCGCACACGAACCTGGAAGTGTTTTGATTTCATGCGGAATTCACGCGCCGGGCCGGACAGGGCGGGCGCTCTCCGGTACACTAGAGGATGTAGCGGCATAGAGCGGGGAGAAGACAGGCACGAAGGACCGTATGGCGAAAATCCTGTCCGTTGAGGACGACTCCGATCTGCAATACCTCTATTCCATGATGCTGGCGCGGCGCGGTCACACGCTGGACGCCGCCAAGAGCACCGCCGACGCGATCCTGATGCTGGCGCGCGGCGGATACGACCTGATCATCCTCGATATGAACATGCCCGACGTACCCGGCACCCGCGTGATCGAGTTCGTTCGCCAGAACGCCCAGCTCCGGCACATGCCGATCCTGGTGATCTCGGCCAACGACTACTACCGGCGGCAGGCGATGACCCTCGGCGTGTCGGCCTACCTGCTCAAGCCGGTGACGCTGCGCGACCTGGATGCCCTGGTGCACGACGCGCTGACCGGCGATCAGGCGTAGGGCGCCCGTTGCCCAACCGTCGCGTGTCCCTTGCACGAACGCCTACAATAGAATCACAGGGCATTGTGCCGCCGCCCCACCGTTTCGAGCCACGGCGGTGAATCCTGCGGCGCGCCGGCCCTGATCGCGGCGACGTTCAGCGGCCTGCTGACCGGACATGTATAATGACCAGCACATGACCGCTGCTACCTGATTCCAACGGCTGCCAGATTTTTGTTGAGCGGAGAGAGAAGATTATGAACCGATACACCTTTCGCTGGATAGGCGGACTGGGTTTTGTGATGCTGGCTGCCGTGCTGGCCGCTGCCGCCCTCGGCGGGCCGGCGGTGGCCTGGGGCGCGCCCGGTGCCCAGAACGGCGACGCGCTGCCGCCCCAGGTGGTCGAAACGGCGCCCCTGCCTGGGCAGGAACTGACCCTGGACGGCGCGGTGACGTTCTACTTCGACCAGCCGATGGACCCGGCGGCGGTCGAGGCGGCGTTCAGCGTGGAGCCGGACGTGCCCGGCGACCTGGCGTGGCCGGACGCGTGGACGCTCGTCTTCACGCCGTCCGAGTCCTACGCCCGCGCCACCGAGTACACGTTCACCATCGACACGGGCGCGGCTTCGGCCCAGGGCGCGGCGATGGAGGAGGCGTTCGCGCTGAGCCTGCAAACGACCGGCTACCTGGACGTGTCCGAGGTGCTGCCCGCGCCGGACACCACCGCGGTCGACACCGACAGCGTGATCACGGTGATCTTCAATCGCCCGGTCGTGCCGCTGGTGACGGTCGAGGATATGGGCGACCTGCCGCAGCCGCTGGCCTTCGATCCGCCGGTCGAAGGGACGGGCGAATGGCTCAACACGTCGATCTACCTCTTCACCCCGGCGGATGAGCTGAAGGGCGGCACCGAGTACACGGTGACGGTCCTCGCCGGGCTGGAAGACGTGACCGGCGGCATCCTGCAAACGGATTATAGCTGGAGCTTCACCACCATCCAGCCGGACGTGGTGGAGATCTCGCCGGGCATCGAACAGAACAACGTGCCGCTCGACACGACGATCCGGGTCACCTTCAGCCAGGCGATGGACCCCGACGCGGTGGCCGAAGGCTTCTCGCTGAGCTACCTGGGGGCGTTCCCCAGCGAAACCGAACCGACCGGCGAGCCGGTGCCCGTGACGGGCGAGATGACGTGGAGCCGCAACGCCCGCGTCATGACGTTCACGCCGGACGAGATGCTCGAGCTTGGCTCGGCCTACGAGCTGGTGATCGACGCGGAGAAAACGCTGAGCGCGACCGGCGCGCCGCTGCGCGAGCCGGCGGGTGGCGTGTTCTTCACCGTGCCCGCGCCGTCCATCCTGCGCACCTCGCCCGCCGATGGCGGGCCGGACGCGTCGCCGTATGGCGGCTTCACGATCTACTTCGCCAGCCCGATGCGGATCAGCTCGCTCGAAGACAAGGTGATCATCGAGCCCGAGCCGTGGCGCGAGTTCGACACCTATTTCTACGACTACAGCAACAGCTACACCCTCTCGTTCGACACCGAGCCGAGCACCGAATACACGATCACGATCCTGCCCGGCATGGAAGACGTTTACGGCAACACCATCGACGAGGGGATGGTCGTCACCTACACGACCGCGCCCTATTCGCCCGAGGTCACCATTCAGGCGGCTGGCCGGGTGGGCGTCTACAGCAGCTACAACCCGACGACGCGCGTTTTCGTCACGCACCGCAACATCTCGCAGATGGACCTCGGCCTGTGGCGAATGTCGCTCAGCCAACTCGCCGATCTCACCGGGCCGGACAGCTACGACAAGTGGCAGGCCTACACGCCGGCCACGCGCGACCTGCTCCGCCGCTGGACGATCGGCGTCAGCAGCCAGCAGGACCAGCGCCGCTACGAGCTGCTCTACATCTCCGAGCGCGGGACGAGCGGTATCTCCAACGTCCAATGCCTGGGCGCGCCGGAGTCGCGCGTCGGGATCGGGGACGTGGCGGTCGTGACGTTCGAGGACCCGCGCCCGCTGAACGTCCGGCTGGAGCCGAACCTGGGCGCGCAGGTCATCACCCAGGCCGACCCCGGCGCCACGTTCCAGATCATCGACGGCCCGTTCTGCGAGGGCGGGTACCTGTGGTGGAACATCCGCCTGGACGACGGCATCACCGGCTGGGCGGCGGAAGGCTCCAGCGAGGTCTACTTCTTCGAGCCGCTGGGCACTCAGCCCGCCGATCCCAACGCGCCGCAGCGCGGCGCCGGGGACCAGCCCGAAGCGCTCGACCCGGGCATCTACTACCTGCGGATCGAGTCGCCGGAGACGACCGCTTACGACGAAGAGCCGCGCCAGCACGTGATGATCGTGCAGTCGGCCAACATCGCGCTCAAGTTCAGCCAGCACACCGCGCTGGCCTGGGTGACCGATATGGACAGCGGCGCGCCGGTGAGCGGGGTGCCGGTGATCTTCTACAACCAGGACTTCAACCCGGTGGCCCGCGTCGAAACGGACGCCGACGGGCTGGCCGCCGCCGCGATCCCCGCGCTGCCGGACCTGTACACCACGATCTACGCCACGGTCGACAGCGGGCCTTACTTCGGCTTCTCGGTCAGCCAGTGGTCGGATGGCATGGACCCGTGGCAGTTCGAGGTCCCCGCCGACTACCAGCCGGAGAACCTGTCCGTATACCTCTACACCGACCGCCCGATCTACCGGCCCGACCAGCCCGTGTACTTCAAGGGCATCATCCGCGACCGTGACGACGTGGCCTACACCGTCCCGGCGGTGGGCGAGGTGCCGGTCAAGATCTACGACGACCGGGGCGAGGTGATCTACGACGAAGTGCTGCCCGTCACGCCGCAGGGATCGTTCAACGGCGAGCTGACGCTCGACCCCGAAGCGCCGCTCGGCTTCTACCGCATCGTGGCCGAGATCGCCAGCAACAACCGCGACTCGTTCAGCCTGGCCTTCAGCGTGGCCGAATACCGCGCGCCGGAGTTCCAGGTCGACGTCACGCCGGCGGTGGACGAGGTCGCCCAGGGCGACACGATCGAAGTGCTGGTCGAGTCGCGCTACTTCTTCGGCGGCGCGGTGTCCAACGCGACGGTGCGCTACAGCGTGCTCGCCCGCGACTACTTCTTCAACTACACCGGCGACGAGCCCGGCTACTGGTCGTTCGTGGACCAGAACTATGACTTTTACGCGCCCGAATACTACGGGCCGTATGGCGAGGTTGTGGACGAGGGCGAAGCCCGGACCGACGACCAGGGCCGCTTCCTGATCGAGCTGGAGGCCGACCTGGGCGAGAAGGTCCGCAGCCAGACCTACACCATCGAGGCGACGGTCACCGACGAAAGCGACCAGTTGGTCGCGGGCCGGGCCCAGGTGGTCGTGCACCAGGGGCTGGTGTACGTGGGCCTGCAGCCGGAGGAATACGTGGGCCGCGCCGGTGACGAGAACCGGGTCAACGTGCTGGCCGTGGACTGGGACAGCCAGCCTATCGCCGGGCAGGAGGTCGAATACCGGGTCGTCGAGCGCCGCTGGTTCAGCGTGCAGGAAGAGGACGACTTTGGCCGCACGACCTGGACCTGGGACGTGAAAGAGGAACTGGTGCCGGGGGCCAGCGGCACGGTGACCACCGGCGAGGACGGCGTCGCGCAGATCGCGTTCACGCCGCCGGCGGGAGGCGTCTACAAAGCGTATGCCGCCACCACCGACGAGCGCGGTAACACGGTCATGTCGAGCGCGTTCATGTGGGTCAGCGGCGAGGACTTCGTGAACTGGCGGCAGGAGAACTCGAACCGCATCCAACTGATCACCGACAAGACCGATTACAGCGTGGGCGACACCGCCGAAATCCTGATCCCCAGCCCGTGGCAGGGCACCGCCTACGCCATGATCACGGTCGAGCGCGGCGATATACTGTCGCAGGAAGTCATCCGCCTGGACACCAACAGCACCGTCTACCGGCTGCCGATCGAGCCGGGGCACGCGCCCAACATCTTCGTGAGCGTGCTGTTGTCGAAGGGTGTGGACGAGAACAACCCGAACGCCGCCTTCCGGATGGGCGTCGCCCAGTTGAACGTGGACACCAGCCAGCTCGTGCTGAATCTCGACGTGGCTTCGAGCGTGGACGTGGACGCGGGCGAGTTCGCTGGGCCGGGCGACACGGTCGAATACACGCTGACCGCCACCGACTGGCAGGGCACCCCGGTGCCCAACGCCGAGATCGGCGTCGGCGTGACCGACCTGGCCGTGCTGACCATCGCCGATCCCAACAGCCCGGCGTTGATGCCGTTCTTCTACTCGCAGCGCGGGATCAGCGTGCGCACGTCCAACCCGCTGACGATCAGCGTCGACCAGGCCACGCAGGTGATCATCGACACGATCAAGGGCGGCGGCGGTGGTTATGGCGAGGGCGGCATCTTCGAGGTGCGCCAGGAATTCGTCGATACGCCGCTGTGGGCGCCGTCGCTGGTCACCGACGAGAACGGGCAGGCGACGGTCGACGTCACGCTGCCGGACAACCTGACCACCTGGCGGCTGGACGCACGTGCCGTCACCACCGGCGCCGAGGGGCCGATGCTGGTCGGGCAGACGACGTTCGACCTGCTGAGCACCAAGCCGGTGCTGATCCGGCCCGCGACGCCGCGCTTCTTCGTGGCGGGCGACAAGGCCACGCTGGGCGCGGTCGTCAACAACAACACCAGCGAGGACCTGCTGACCGAGGTCGCGCTGCAAGGGACCGGCTTCACGCTGGCCGAGGGCGCCGAGCTCAGCCAGATGGTCAACATCCCGGCTAAGGGCCGCGCCCGCGTCAACTGGACGGTGGACGTGCTCGACGTGCCGTTCGTGGACGTGACGTTCTTCGCCAACGCGGGCGACGGGCAGTACACCGACGCCAGCAAGCCGCCGCTGGGCCTGGGCGACGAGCGCACCCTGCCGGTCTACAAATACGAAGTGCCGGAGACGGTCGGCACCGCCGGGACGCTCTACGGGCCGGAGGCGGGCAGCCGCACCGAGGCGATCGTGCTGCCGCGCCGCTTCGACGTGACGCAGGGCGAGCTGACGGTCCGCGTCGACCGGTCGCTGGCCGCGGCCACCGTGGACGGCCTGACGTGGCTGCGCAACTTCCCGCACTACTGCATCGAGCAGATCATCAGCCGCTTCCTGCCCAACGCGATCACGGTGCGCGCGCTGCGCGATCTGGGCGTCGAGGACCCGATGCTGGAGGCTCACCTCCAGGATCAGGTGGGCTACGCCCTGCAGCGGCTCTACGCCCAGCAGAAGATCGATGGCGGGTGGGGCTGGTTCCCGCAGGACGAGTCCAACCCGATCGTCACGGCCTACGCGCTGATCGGGCTGGTCGAAGCGCAGCGGGCCGGTTTCACCATCGAGCAGAACGTGCTCGACAAGGCGACTATGTTCGTCCAGAACTCGCTCGCCACCATCCGCGCCCAGGACAGCCCGTGGCAGATCAACCGCCAGGCGTTCCTGCTCTACGCGCTGGCGCGGGCCGAGCGCGGCGACTTCCAGCGGGCGGTGCGGCTGTTCGACGAGCGCGAGAGCATGAGCGTCTACGCCAAAGCCTATCTCGCCATGACGTTCCACATGCTGGCCCCGGACGACTCGCGCGCCGAGGAGCTGCTCAACGATATGAACAACGCGCTGGTCGTCAGCGCGTCGGGCGCCCACTGGGAAGAGACGTACCAGGACTGGTGGAACTGGAACACCAACACGCGCACCAACGCGCTGGGCCTGATGGCGATGATCCAGATCGATCCGCAGAACGAGATGATCCCCAACATCGTGCGCTGGCTGATGGTGGCGCGTCAGGCGGACGCCTGGGAAACCACCCAGGAAACGGCCTGGGCGGTCATGGCGCTGACCGAGTGGATGGTCGTCACCAACGAGCTGTATCCCGACTACACGTTCGACGTCAGCCTCAACGGCGAGCGGCAGGCGCTGGACGACAACACCGCCACGCCCGACAACGTGAAGGCCACCGAGACGCTGATCGTCGAGGTGGGCGAGCTGCTGGCCGGCGAGGCCAACCGGCTCGTCTTCAGCCGCAGCGCGGGCGACGGCAACATGTACTACACCGCCCACCTGCGCGCCTTCCTGCCGGTGCCGGAGGTCGAGGCGCTCAACCGGGGGATCATCCTCAGCCGCCAGTACTCGCTGCTGGACGATCCCGACGGGGCGCCGATCACCAGCGCCGAAGTCGGCCAGCCGGTGCAGGTGTCGCTGACCATCATCGCGCCCAGCAACCTGCACTACGTCGTGATCGAAGACCCGATCCCGGCGGGCGCCGAGGCCGTCAACCCGAACCTGACGACGACCAGCCAGGTCGGCACGCAGCCGCGGCTCAACCGCGAGCGCCCGCTGAGCCAGGGTTGGGGCTGGTGGTGGTTCTCGAACATCGAGATGCGCGACGAGAAAGTCGTGCTCTACGCGACGTACCTGCCGCGCGGCACGTACCAGTTCAACTACGTGATCTATCCCGGCCTGGCGGGCGAGTACAACGTGATCCCGACCACCGGCCAGGAGTTCTACTTCCCGGAGGTCTACGGGCGCAGCGACGGGATGCTGTTCACCATCACCGGCGGGACGGAATCCGGCGCGATGATCCCGGCGGAGGAACCGGCAGAGGAACCCGCCGAGGCAGCCACCGACTAACGGCGATCGCGTGAATCAAGACAACGGCCTCTCCGCGCGGAGAGGCCGTTGTGCTGCCGGGTGATCGGGCGTCAGTTCTCGGCCATGTAGTTGAGCACCAGCGCGGCGATCACGCCGGGCACGTAGCCCAGGATCGTGAGCGCGGTGACGATGATCACGGTCCCGCAGCCGCGATCGAGCACGGCCAGCGGCGGCAGAATCAGGCAGACAATCGCGCGCATACAACCCATCTCGTATCCCTCCTCACGTGGTTGGTTCTGATTATCTGTACGCAGCGCGGCGGGGAAAGTCGCGCGCTAGCCGCGCCGGGCCAGCCGCCGCATCGCGCCCAGGATGCGCGGCATCAGCCGCTCGTAGGCCCAGTACAGCGCGGGCGAGGGGACGTAGTCCCACGCGCCGATGTGCCGGACCACCGTCCCGCCGAACCCGTCCTTGAAGCGGTAGACGCCCCACATCGGGTCGCCCTCGGTGAAGGTGTCCGGCGCGCCCCAGAAATCGTAGGCTGGATAGCCGTGCGCCTTGGCCCAGCGCATCGCCTCCCATTGCAGCAGGTAGGTGGGCATCCGCTGGCGCTCGTCGTTGCTGCTCATGCCATAGAAGTACCAGGCTTTGGGGCCGAAATGGAACAGCACCAGCCCGGCCAGCGGCTGGCCTTCCCACTCGGCGAGGAAGGCCGTCGCCAGCCCGGCCTCGATGAAGCGCGTCCACGCCTCGCGGTAGTAGGCGGCGGGCCGCACCAGGAACCCCTGGCGCTCGCCGGTGACCGTGTACAGCGCGTAGAGCGTGCGCAGGTCGTCTTCGTTCGCCACGACGCGCACCGTCACGCCCTTCTTCGGCCCCATCCGGACCTTGCGGCGGGTGCCCTGGCTCATGCCCGCCAGGATCGCCTCTTCGGGCTGCGTCAGGTCGAGCGTGATCGTGTTGCGGAACTGCACCTGCGACGCGCTGAACCGCCATCCCCGCGCCCGCAGCAGGTCCAGCACGGCTCCCCCGGCGGGATCGTCCTGCGGGGGCCGGTCGGGATCGCCGCCGCCGGGAATCCCGGTGCCCGCCACGATGTCCGGATCGATCTTCAGCCAGACGGCGCGCCGCCGCCGGGCCATGTCCTCGAGCGCGTCCAACACGGCGCGGAGGGCGTCCAGGTTGGTCTGATCCAGCGCGGGGCCTTTGGGGACGTACATCACGCGCAGCGGCCCGGCGCGCCGCGTCAGGACGGACGCCGCCGCCACGACCGCGCCGCCGCCATCGCGCCACGCCAGCCGGTCGGGCGTCCAGCCGGTTTCGCGCTGCTTGAACGCGCCCCATTCCCACGTTTGCAGGATGTGCGCGCCCGGCAGCGCGCGCAGCGCCTCGTTCCAGGCGGCGCGCTCGGTGATGGCGCCCGCGCTGAGCGGGAACGGAGGCATCACTCGCGCTCCAATCTGCTGGCTGCCAGCCGGTACGCGGCATACACCAGCCGGTTGTACGCGCGGTCCCACGCGCCCGCGCTGCGGACCACGTCGCCGCCCCAGCCGCGCTTGAAGCGATACACGCCCCACAGCCCGTCGCTCTGCTCGGTGAAGTGCGCTTCGAGCGTCTCCGGGTCGGCATCCGGCACGCCGTACATGTCGTAGGTCCCCGCGCCCTGTGCCCGCGCCCACTGGATGCCCGCCCACTGCACGCCGTAGGACGCCATGCGCTGCCGCTCGCGGTCCGACGACGCGCCGTAGAAATACCACGCTTGCGCGCCCAGCGCGAAGACCATCACGCCCGCCAGGTCCTGCCCGCCATAGCTCCCCAGGATCAGCGCGGCGCGGCCCTGGGGGGCGAAGAGATCGTACGCCCGCTCGTAATATTCGGGCGCGTGGACGCCGAACTCGGCGCGGCTGCCGGTTTCGGCCAGCAGCGCGTTGAAGCGGTCCACGTCGGCGCGCGTCCCGTGGCGGATGGCGACCTCGTGTTTGGCGCTCTTGCGGATGTTGCGGCGCGTGCCCTGGTTCATGCGGGCCAGGACGTCGTCCTCGCTCCCGGTGATGTCGAGCACGATGGTGCGCGGCGGCTGGACCGTCTGTGGGCTGGGGCGGTAGCCGAACCGGGCGAAGTCCACGCCATCCAGCCCGAAGCCCGGCTCGATCTTCAGGAAGGCCGCGCCCGCTCCCCGCGCCGCGCGGTCGATGGCCGCCTGGAGCCGCGTCACCTGGGCGGGATCGCTCCAGTCGACCAGCGGGCCGTAGGGCGCGTAAGCGAGCCAGCCCAGCCGCAGCGGCAGGCGCCGCAGCAGTAACTGGACGCCGGCGGTGATGCGCCCCTCGCCGTCGCGGATGGCGACCGGCAGCGGCTTCCAGCCGAAGGCGGCCTTGAGCTGACCCCAGGCGTGCGTTTGCAGCAGGTGGGCGCGCGGGTGGCGCGTTACGAAGTCGTCCCACGTGCCGGGCGTGATGTCGTCTGTCGTCATCGGTACCGGTTTTCCTCGCGTGCGAAGTCCGGCCCGATTATAACGTGTCCTCCGGGCGCGCCCACCGCGCCAGATCGAACACCAGCTCGCTCAGGGTGGGGTGCCCGGCGAAGACCGGTTTCAGATCGTCCAGCGTGAGGCTCCGGGGCAGCAGCGCGGCCACGGCGGCGATCACGTCCGCGGCATGCGACCCGACCGCCGCCGCCCCGCGCACGTTCCCCGTCGCCGGGTCGATCACCAGCTTGACGAACCCGCCGGTTTCGCCGGTCAGGTGCGCTTTGAGGTTAGCCGCATAGTCACGCCGCACGGCGATCACGGTCTGCCCGGCTGCTGCTGCCGCTTTCTCGGTCAGCCCCACCTGCGCGATCTGCGGCTCGGTGTAGATGGCTTCGACTACCCCCTCGGCGCGGTACGGCGCGACCGGCGCCCCCAGGGCGTGACGGGCCGCGATCAGGCCCTGGGCCATGCCCTTGTTGGCGGTCATGGGCGGGCCGGTCACATCGCCCACCGCGTAGATGCCGGGCACCGCTGTCTGCCCGAACCCGTCGACCGCGATCCCCGCCGGTCCGACCGCCAGTCCGGCGGCTTCCAGGTTCAGCCTGGCGGTGTGCGGAATGCGCCCCAGCGCGATGAACGCGCCTTCGGCCCGCAGCGTCCGCCCGTCGCGCAGCGTCACCGTCACGCCGCTCTCGTCCGCGATGGCCGACTCGACCGGGCTGTCCGTCAGAATGGTCACGCCGCGCCCGGCCAGGGTCGACGCCAGGTGCCCGGAGATGTCGGAATCGGACACCGGCAGGATCTCCGGCAGATCGGTCACCCACGTGACCGCCGCGCCGAGCTGGCTGAACAGGTACGCGTATTCCGCCCCGGTGACCCCCGCCCCCAACACGATCGTCGAGCCGGGGACGGCTGTCTGGTGGCTCATCAGGCGCGGGGCGAGAATGCGCTTGCCGTCCGGCTTGACCTGGGGCAGCAGGCGCGGGCCGGACCCCGTCGCCAGGATGACTGCATCGGCCTCCAGCACGCGTTCGCCGTCGCCGTCCTTCACCCGGACGCGGTGCGTATCGACCAGCGAGGCCGCGCCATGTTGAACGCGCACGCCCAGCCCGTCGAGCTCGGCCCGGTGGCGGTCGCGCGTGGTTGCGCTCAACGCGGCGATGCGCGCCGTCAGCGCGCCGAAATCGATCCGTTGGACCGCGGGATGCAGCCCCAGCAGCGCATCGTGCCCGTAGCTGCCCAGCCGGTCCGCCGCCGCCAGCCAGACTTTGCTCGGCAGCAGGCTGTGCCACACGGCGCGCCCGCCGAGGTGCTCGCCCTCGATGATCGTAACTTGGGCGCCCAGGCGTCCCGCTTCCGCCGCTGCGGCGATGCCCGCCGGCCCGCCGCCGATAATGACCAGTTTACGCATGAGATGCTCTCCTAAAAGCAGAGGATGTCTTGTTTCTTCTGATGCGCTGCCCGGCAAAAGGTCGCTATAATAGCGGCCCGTTTGGACCGTATCCGAAAGGCGACTCGTGAAACACATCCCGCTCCCCCTGGCTCTGATCCTGCTGTTGATCGTGGCGGCGTGCGGATCGGGCGACAGCCAGCCCGAGCCCACCCCGCCCACCGACGACACGCCCCGCGCCGCCGCGTGCGAGCCCGCACCCGGCGCCGAGATCGTCACCGGCTGGCGCTTCCAGACCGATCCCGACGACGCCGGGTTGGACGAGGGCTGGCACCTGCCCGCCTTCGACGACTCCGGCTGGCGCGCGCTGGAGCCGGGCGCGGCCTGGGAGAACAGCGATTACGCGGACCTGGCCGGGTACGACGGCGCGGGCTGGTACCGCGCCGCGATCGATTTGCCGGACTGGGACGCGGCCTACCTGGTGCTGAGCGGGATCGACGATGTGGGGGCGGCCTGGGCGAACGGCGAGCCGCTCGGCGAGTGGGAGTTGCCCGACTCGCGGACGGCGCACGCCGACCTGCGCGCGCTCGCATCGCCCGGCGAGACGGTGACGCTGGCGATCCGCGTGCTCGATCGCGGCGTGTACGGCGGGTTGGTGGACCCCGTGCGGCTGGCGCGGACGCCGCTGGACGGCATGACGCCCGCGCAGCGCGTCGCGTGGTGGGCGGACCAGCACCCGGATTGGCCGGTGCCCGGCTGGACGGCGGGCCGCCCGCTGGCCTGGACGCTGACCGGCGGGCTGGATCGCGCTGACGAGGCGCTGGCCTCGATGGATGGCGCGGTCGCGCCCTGGGCCGGCGCGCCCACCGTCGAGGCGTGGCTGGTCGACCCGGCGACGGGCGAGGTGTTCAGCGGCGGGGGATCGGCGGTCTTCTCGCTGGTCAACGGCAACCTGCCGCTGCCGGTGTGGGAGTGGAGCGGCGGCGGGTTCACCGTGCGCGGGACGCTGTTCTTCGACGCGGCGGACGAGGCGGTGCGCTGGCGGCTGGAAGCTGTGCCCGGCGAGGATGCGCGCGACCTGAAGTTGGTGATCGCGGCGCGGCCCTTCGCCGCCAACAAGTCGGCCAACGCGGTCTATTCGGCCAGCCTGCTCGACCCGGCGCGGCTGTGGCTGGACGGCGCGCCGTTCATGGTCGCCGCGCAGACACCCGACTCCGCCGGGACGGGCCCGCTGGCGGACGTGATGGCGGCGGCCCTGGGCGGGACCGCGCCCGCGACGAACGCGCTCGACTGCGCGCCGGACGGCGACGGCGCGGCGGCGCTGGTCTACGATCTGGATGGCGGCGAGGGGGCAACGCTGCATTTCGCCTTCCCCGGCTCGCCGGGCGCGGACTTCCCGCCCGCGAACGTGGACGTGCAAGACCGGCTCAGCGCGGCGATCGACCTGTGGGAAGCGCAGACCGGGCGCGTCCGGTTCGAGCTGCCCGACGACCGGATCATGGCCTCGGTCCCGGCCTCGATCGGCTACCTGCTGCTGGCGAACGACCCGGATGGCCCGCATCCCGGCTCGCTGGCACACGACGCGGTGTGGGTGCGCGACGCCGCCTATACCGGGCTGGCGCTGCTCCAGGCCGGGCACGCCGACACCGTGCGCGGCTACATCCCGGCCATCTTCGACGCCCAGGAGCCGGATGGCCGCGTCCCGCCGATTCAGGGCGAGTCGATTCCCTGGGACGATGACGAGTGGGATTCGCAGGGGCAGGCGATTTTCCTGGCGGCGGCGTATTACCGCTACACCGGCGACCGTGACCTGCTGCAGGCATACTACCCGCACATCCGGCGGGCGGCTGAGTTCCTGGTCGAGCTGCGCGCCCAGACCGTCGGCGCGGACCCGGCGGTCCGCGGGCTGCTGCCGCCCAGCCTCAGCGCCGAGGACCTCGGCCCGCGCGGCCAGCATTACTACTGGGACGATTTCTGGGCGGTGGCCGGGCTGGAAGAGGCCGCCTTCGCCGCGCGGACGCTGGGCGAGGACGCCGACGCCGGGTGGATGGTCGCCGAGGCGGACGCTCTGCGCGCCGCGATCCTCGACTCGGTCGCCGTCGTGATGGGCGAGGACGCGCCGTACATCCCCGCCGCCGTCGAGGAGACGCAGAGCGCGGCTATGGCGCGCGGCACGGTCCCAGCGCTGTGGCCCTACCGCGTCTTCGCGCCGGACATGCCGCTGCTGGCCCGCTCCTTCGATCACTATCACGCGCAGTGGATCGCGCCCTTCGACGGCGCGTACCAGCACCGCCAGGGGCAGTACTGGCCGTATGGCGGCATCGAGCTGGCGCACGCTTACCTGCGCCTGGGGCGCGGCGATGTGCTGCACCAGATCCTTGCCTGGACACTCTCCAACCAGACGCTGCCGGGCACCTTCGCCTGGGCGGAGCAGGTCAGCCCGGCGAACGGTGGGTTCACCGGCGGCGACATGCCGCACGCCTGGGCGTCGGGCAGCTACTTCACCCTGATCCGCGAGATGCTCCTCTCCGAGGACGGCGCGGCGCTGGAGCTGTTCCGGCAGGCGCCGGTCTGGTGGTTCGAGGGCGAGCGCGTCGTCGCCGTGACGGGCGCGCCGACGCATTTCGGGACGCTGAGCCTGCGGGCGGCGGGCGATCTGCAAAACCAGGACGGCGCGTGGCGCGGGGCGCTGACCCTGACGCTCGAAGGCGCCGCGCCGCCGGATGGCTTTCGCTGGGCGCTGCCGTACCTCCCGGCGGCGGTCGAGGGGCCGGATGGGACGGCGGTCGAGGACGGCGTGCTGCGCATCCCCGCGGCGGGGACGGTGACGCTCACGTTTTGATCGCGGCGGGCAGCCGGGGGAAGGCGGGGAGGGGCAGTCGCACCCCTCCCCGAAGACCGATCTACAGGTCGTAGATCGGCGTGTACTTGTCTTTGAGGTAGCGCATGAACGAGCGGACCTGGATCGGCTCGCCGGTGACGCGCTCGGTCAGCTCGGTCGGCCAATACTTCCGCCCGTGCACGTGAATGTTCGCCCGCAGCCAGTCGAGCAGCGTGGCGAAGTTACCGCTGGCTATGTCGTCCGGGATGGACGGCACATCCGCCAGCGCCTTGTCCCAGTACTGCACCGAGAGGAAGTTGCCGAGCGAGTAGGTCGGGAAGTAGCCCACCAGCCCCGACGACCAGTGCACGTCTTGCAGCACGCCGTGCTTGCCGTTGTCGGGCGGGGTGATGCCCAGGTACGAATCCATCTTGGCGTTCCAGTAGTCCGGCGCGTCGTTGACGGCGAGCTTGCCTTCGAGCAGGTCGTTTTCCATCTCGAAGCGCAGCATGATGTGCAGGTTGTAGGTTACTTCGTCGGCTTCCACGCGGATCAGCGAGCGCGACACGGCGTTGATCGCCTTGTAGAAGGCGTCCAGGTTCACCGCGCCGAGCTGCTCGGGAAAGAGCTTTTGCAGATCCGGGTAGAAGTACTGCCAGAAGCCCCGGCTGCGCCCCACCAGGTTCTCCCACATGCGCGACTGGCTCTCGTGCACGCCCAGCGACGTGCCGCCCGCCAGCATGGTGCCCTCCAGGCGCGGGTCGCTGCCCTGCTCGTACATGGCGTGACCCGCCTCGTGGATCGAGCCGAACAGCGCGGCGGGCATCCAGTCTTCCTGGTAGCGGGTGGTGATGCGCACGTCGTTGATCGAGAACTCGGTGGTGAAGGGGTGCACGGCCTTGTCCTGGCGCCCGCGCGTCATGTCGTAGCCCAGTTGCTCGATCACCTTCAGGCCGAACTCGGCCTGCTTGTCGACGTCGTAGTTGAGCTTGACCGGCGTGTCGTCGACGGCGTCCAGCCGCTCGAAGATCGCCGCCACGAAGGGCACCAGTTCCTCGCGCAGCTCGGCGAACAGCGCCTCGACCTGGGCGGTTTTCATCCCCGGCTCGTACTGGTCGAGCAGGGCGTCGTACATGCGGTCTTCGTAGCCCAGGGCGTCGGCCTGCTGGCGCATCAGGTCGTAGATCTTGTCGAGCATGGGCGCGAAGCTGGCGAAGTCGTTCGCCTGGCGCGCTTTGGCCCATACTTCGTGGGCCAGCGTCGTCGTCCGCGCGATCTCCTCGACCAGCTTCGTCGGGACGCGCGTCGCCAGGTCGTAGTCGTGCTGCACGACGCGTACCAGCGCCGCCTCGTCGCTGTCGTAACCGGCACCGTCCACCTCGGCGGCGGCCTGCTGCAACAGCGCCCCGGTCGTCTCGGCCACGAACATCTCGTGCGCCAGCCGGCTGAGCGTGGCGAGCTGTTCGGCGCGCGCCTCCGCGCCGCCCGGCGGCATGTACGTCTGCTGGTCCCAGCCCAGGACCCCGGCGGCATGTTGCAGGTGAATCACGTCGGCCAGGTGCGTTTTAAGCTCTTGAAGTTTGCTCATCTCGTATGTTATCTACCTTTCTCTGGTAAGCTCTGGAAGGTGATACGCGCTCGCCGCCCGGAGTTGCCCCTCAGCGCCCGGCGTAATAGCTCGCCAGCGCATCGCCGATCAGCCCCAGGCAGGGCGTCAGGTCGAGGGCGGACCATCCCAGCGTCCACAGGTGGAAGCCCTTGATGTACGTGTCCGGCTTCAGGCGGTCGGTGTACTGGAGGATGTCGCGCACGATGTCCTCGCACGAGAACTGCACGTAGCCGTTGCCCGGCCCCGCCTCGGTCAGGTAGACCGGGATCTCGACGGCGGCGGGAAGCTGGCGCACGATCTCGGCCAGGAATCGCCGGTGGCGGTAGCCCAGCCAGTCGTTCGAGTCGGACACCAACTCGCCCGGATCGCCGCTGTAGGAGTGCAGCGCGATCCCGTGATAGCGCCCCGACCGGCAGGGGTTGTTGAGCGCGTACTCGAAAACGGGCGTCAACTGCGCGAACTCGTGAATTTCGGGCGTGCCGCCGGCGAACGAGAACAGCAGCAGGCAGCGGCCCTGTTCGTTGGCGATGCGCATCGCCTCGATCGAGAACTGCGCCAGCCAGTCCATCGGGATCGACCGGCCATGATTGCCCTCGATGGCCGCGAAGCACTCGTTCATGATCTCGTAGTAATCGGCGTCGACCTCGTCCCAGAACGAGCTCAGCCCGTGCATCCAGACCTGCGCCTCCGAGATGGGCGATTTGCTGTGATCGGGGCAGTCGATCTCGCCCCATGGCGTCAGCAGCGACCGGTAGACGATCACCGTCTCCGGCGAGATTTCGGCCACCTCGTTGAGCAGGTCTTCGGTGCCGGTGGTGCCCTTCAGCGTACCGAGCGTCACGCCGGACTTGCGCAGCTTCTCGATCAAATCCAGCACGCCGCCCGGATCGGCTCCGAGCGTCAGGTGCAGGCCGGCCAGCGTGCCGGGCAGCCCCGGCCCTTCCGGCGGCTCGACTTCTTCCGGCAGCCGGTACTGGATCGTCAGGTTGTCGATGGCGTAGGCGGGCAGCAGGGGGACCTCGCCCGGCTCGTTGACCATCGCGATCCCGGTGCTGACGCGCAGCCGCAGACGGATCACCTGGCCGCGAAACCGCGCCAGATCGACCGTGTGCAGCGCCCACTCGTTCGCCGCGACGCCAATCTGCTGGTCGACCAGCACCCACGACTGCCCGCCGTCCAGGCTGACGTCGACCGTGATCAGGTCGCTGGTGGGCAGCATCCCCAACTGGCGGAACATCAACTGGGCGCCCAGCGTGCCGTTCAGGTCGATCAGGCCGCGGTATTCGAGGATGCTCTCCTTCTGGCGCCAGGACGCGTCCAGCCGCCACGCGCCGCCTTCGTAGGCCGTCTGGGTGTCGAACGCCCACGCGCCGTGGGACAGCCACGTGTCGGTGCTCTCGAACGTGTCGCTGAACGGCAGGCTGACGACGCGCACGGTCGAATCCGGCCCCGGCGTGGGCTGCGCGGAAGGTGGGCCGTCCTGGGCCGCCGTGGAGATCGGGGCGGCGAGCAGGATCAGCGCGATCAGGACGCTGGCGATTGGTTGGAGTGGGTTCGTATCACGCATGGTCGGGATTGTAGCACAACGGCGCCTGTTGAGAAACCGCCCAGGAACCGTTATCATGTCCTGCTGTTCGCGCTGCCACCATCCGGAGAACGCATGAAACGACACCTGCACCATCCCCTGCTGCCGCTGGCGGTCCTGCTGATCGTCTCGGCGATCACCATGATCCGGCTGGATCGCCCGTTGATCCGGGGCGACGGGACCGCGTACCTGGCCTGGGTCGATACGCTGGTGCGCGATCGCGACGTCGATCTCGCCAACCAGTTCGAGCGGTTTCGCCCGGTGAACACGTACCAGATCGCCTGGGACGACGAGCGGCAGCGGTACGTCAATATCTTTCCCTTCGGTGTGGCGTTTTTGCAGGCGCCGTTTTACGCGGTGGGGGATGTGCTGGCCGGGGCAGGCTGGCCGGACGCCAACCCCGATTATTTCCTCCAGATGCAGGGCGTCCGGCAGGCGTACAGCCTGGCGCTGATGGCCGGCGCCAACCTGATGGCGCTGGCGGCGATTGGCCTGGGCTGGTGGATGGCGCGCCGGCTGGCGGGCGATTGGAGCGCCGCGCTGGTCGCCTGGGGGATCTTCGTGGGCACGCCGCTGCTGTATTACAGCACCGTCTCGCCGCTCAATTCGCACAACCCCGGGGCGTTTCTGATGGCCTGTATCGCCGCGCTGCTGGTCGTGCTGACGGGGGCTTTCCGGCAGGCGGACGAGCCGCCCACCGGCGCGGGAGCGGTTGGCCTGTGGATCGCGCTGGGCGCTGCCGCCGGGTTGATGGTGCTGGTGCGCTGGCAGTTGCTGCTGGTGGCCGCCTGCGCGTGGGGCCTGCTGGCCTGGGAGCGCCGCTGGCGCGGGCTGGCGATCGCCACGCTGGCCGCCGCGATCGTCCTGCTGCCGCTGCCGCTGATCTGGAACGAGATGTTCGGCAAGCCGTTCGTCGTGCCGTACGACGAAACCACCGGCGACTCGTTTCTCCGGCTGCCGGTCAACGCCCACCGCGTGCTGTTCCGCACCGTGCACTATTCGCCGGTGCTGGCGCTGAGCCTGCTCGGCATCCCGTTTTTGTGGCGTCTCGACCGCCGCTGGGCGCTGCTGGCCGTCGCCGCGATTGGCGCGCAGGTGCTGGTCAACGGCTCGACGCGCGACTGGTACGGCGGCGACTCGTTCGGCGCGCGGCGCATGGCGGAGCTGTACCCGTTCTACGTGATCCTGGCGGCGGCGCTGTTGGGACGCCTGCCGCGCGGGCGCGCGCTCCGCGAGCGGCGGGCGATCTGGCCGGTGATCGGGCGCGTGGCGCTGGCCGGGCTGATCGTCTATTCGATCGTGTTCCTGTTCGTCTTCTTCGTGTTCAGTTGGACGAATCCACGGGGCGTTTTTGCGGACTCGCCACAGAGCATGTGGTCGTACTACCTCGACCATCCCTACCGGCGCGCCGTGATCGACTCGCTGCTGCAGACGCACCTGGGGCCGCCCGCGTGGTCCGAGCCGGGGCCATAGGCGGGGGCGGGGCAACAAAAAACCGGGCGCAGAGCGTGTCTGCACCCGGTCGCGGTTCTCAGGCTTACATCATGCCCATGCCGCCGCCCATGCCGCCACCGGCGGGCATCGGCGGTTCCGGCTCGGGGATGTCGGTGATGAGGGCTTCGGTGGTGAGGATCATGCCGGCGATGGAGGCGGCGTTTTCCAGCGCGCCTTTGGTCACCTTGGCCGGGTCGATGATGCCGACCTTGATCATATCCACGTACGCGCCCGACATCACGTCGAAGCCGATGTTCGGGTTCTTCTGCGCTTTCTGCTCGGCCAGGATCTGCTGCTGGACCACGCCGCCATCCAGCCCGGCGTTCGCCACGATGCCGCGCATGGGCATCTGCAGCGCCTGGCGCACGATGCGCACGCCCGTGTTCTCGTCGTCGTAGTCCAGCGTCAGCTCG
>JAHDLB010000065.1 GCA_018432315.1 Anaerolineae bacterium | reverse complement strand
GCTGGCGACCTACGACCCGCTGGCGGGCATGGCGCGGGCGGACCGCGACATGCTGGCGGCGCTGCTGGCCGAGCTGGAGGCGGCGCCGGTGGTGGCCGAGGACGAGAGCCTGGACGGCTTGCTGCGGCGCGTGGCGGGCGAAGCGGGCGTCGACTGGCGGGCGCTGGCAGATCCGCCCACCGACCCGGGCGCCGAGGTAGACCGCGCCGAGGAACTGCGCGCCAAATGGGACACGGCACGCGGGCAGCTCTGGGAGATCCCCTCGCTGTCGGTCCCCGGCAAGGCGCACCGCCTGCTGTGCGGGGACAGCACGAGCGCGGAGGACGTAACCCGCCTGATGAACGGCGAGCGCGCGCGGCTGTTCGCCACCGACCCGCCGTACCTGGTGGACTACGACGGCACCAACCATCCGCACAAGTGGAACGAGCCGGATTCCAACAAGGACTGGAGCGACAGCTACCACGACTGGGACGCCGCCAAACAAGGTGAGGAATTGTACGACGGCTTCGTGGCGGTTGCCGTCCAACACGCCATCACCGAGGACGCGGCGTGGTACTGCTGGCACGCCAGCCGCAACCAGGCGATGTTGGAGCGCGTCTGGGAGCGCTACGGGGCGTTCGTCCACCAGCAGATCATCTGGGTCAAGGACCGGCCCATCCTCACGCGCAGCTGGTACATGTGGCAGCACGAGCCGTGCTTCTTCGGCTGGGTGAAGGGGCAGAAACCGCCGCGCACCAGCGAGGACTACCCGGCCAGCGTCTGGAACTTCCCGACGGTGCCCGCCGGCGAGCGCACCGACCATCCGACTTCCAAGCCGGTCGAGCTGTTCGCCATCCCGATGGCGCAGCACACGCGGCTGGGCGAGGTGTGTTATGAGCCGTTTTCGGGCAGCGGCAGTCAGCAGGTGGCCGGTGAGCAGCAAGGGCGGCTGGTGTACGGGCTGGAGCTGCAGCCGGAGTTCGTCGCGGTGATATTGGAGCGGCTGGCGGGGATGGGGCTCGAGCCGCGGCGGGTCGAGGGTGCGTGAATGTGGCCGAGCAGCACACCCACGCTCTCGACGAGACGCTCGACCCGTCCGCCTGGGACTCGCTGGCCCGCCAGGCGGGGGAGACGCCCAAAGCACATGCCGCTTTCCTGGACTACGTCCGGATGGGACCGGGACGCAGTCTGCGCAAGCTGCATGAGCGCTACTGCCAACAAAGCGACAACGAACCGGCGACAGAATCACCGCCCACGCAGCGACTGCGCACCCTGGCGGATTGGTCCGTGCGGTTCACCTGGCAGAAGCGGCTGGCGGCGTACAAGGACGAGCGCGACCGGCACGACCAGGAGCGCTGGGAAGCGCGGCGCAGAGCCGTCCGCGAGCGCGACTGGGACGCCGGCGAGGAGCTGCGCGATTTAGCGGCGAAGGTGCTGGCGCAAGCCCCGCAGTTCGTCAAGACCACGCGCCGGCTGCTGCGCGGGCATGACGGCGCGCCGGACCGCGAGGTCATCACGCTGGGGCTGGACGCGGATGTCCTGCTGAAAACGCTCAAGCTGGCCAGCGAGCTGCAGCGCCAGGCGGCGGAGGTGCCGCCGCCCAAGCAGCAGCACGACGTGCACCTTACCAACCCCATACCCATTGCCTTCGTGCGCGCCAAAGGGGGCAGCAAACCGGATGCCGGCGACGACACCACTGCTCCAGACTGACGGCGAGCGCCGGCCCCCGCTGGAGGCCTTCAAGCTGTACCGGGTGGTCGAGGAGACCGCGCCGGACGGCTCACCGCTGCGGGGCGTCGAGCTGGACCTGCACCCGGGGCAGGCGGCGGCCTGGGACGCCGTCGAGCGCATCGTGGCCGTCATCTCCGGCACGCAGGGCGGCAAGACGTCCTTCGGGCCGTGGTGGCTGCACCGCGAGATTGCCCTGGGCGGTCCCGGCGACTATCTGGCGGTGACGGCCAGCTTCGACCTGTTCAAGCTCAAGATGCTGCCCGAGCTGCTCGAGGTGTTCGTCGACGTGCTGGGCATCGCGCGGCTGTGGGCCGGCGACGGCGTGCTGGAGCTGTGCGAGCACGCCTGGGACGAGGAGACGGGCGTCTGGGCGCCGATTCCCGGCCAGTTCAAGGCGACCCGCTCCTCCGACCCGATGTGGGGGCGCATCATCATGCGCTCGGCGTCGGCGGAGGGCGGGCTTGAGAGTGCGACGGCCAAAGCCGCCTGGCTGGACGAGGCAGGGCAGGACGCCTTCGGGCTGGGCGCGTGGGAAGCGGTGCTGCGCCGGCTGAGCCTGAGCCGCGGGCGGGTGCTCATCACGACCACGCCGTACAACCTGGGCTGGCTCAAGCAGAAGGTGTACGACGCGTGGCGGGCCGGCGCGAAACACATCCGCGTGATCCAGTTCGCCAGCACGGCCAACCCGGCCTTCTCGCGCGAGGAGTTCGAAGAGCGCAAGCGCGAGATGGACGAGTGGAAGTTCCGCATGTTCTACGAGGGGCAGTTCGAGCGCCCGGCGGGGCTCATCTACAGCGCGTTCGTCGACCGCTACAAGCACGAAGGCGGGCACAAGGTGCAGCCGTTCCGCATCCCGCTCGAGTGGCCGCGCTGGGGCGGCATCGACCCGGGGGCGGTCCACCACGCGAAGGTGTGGCTGGCTTACGACCCGGCGACGAGCGTCTACTACCTGTACCGCGAGTCGCTGCAAGGGGAGATGTCGACGAGCGAGCACGCCGAGGACATCCGGAGCTACAGCGATGCGGAACGCGTCATCCTGTGGTTCGTGGGGCAGAAGTCCGAGAAGCAGCAGCGGCTGGACTACGAGGCGGCGGGGCTGCTCAACGTCGCCGAGCCGCCCATCGTCGACGTGGAGAGCGGCATCGACCACGTCATCCGGCTGTTGAAGACCTACCGGCTGTTCGTCTTCGACGACTGCGCCGGCGTGCTGGACGAGCTGGGCAGCTACCGGCGCAAGCTGGACGACAACGACCAGCCGACGGAAGCCATTCACAACAAGGACCGCTACCACCGGCTGGACGCGCTGCGCTACGCCGTGGCCGGGGTGGAGGGCGAGGGGTACGAAGTGGACGAGATTGTATACGACGATTCGGTGAGGATCACCCTTGACTACTGATAACGTGCCAGCCGGGCTGATAGCCCAATTGACGGAACTGGAAGGGCTGGAAGCCCAACTCGACGGACTCGACGAAGCACTGCGGGCGCTGCCCCAGCTGCAGGAGCCGGGCTGGCGCGAGCTGGGGCGCGGCTCGAACAGCGAGCTCATCGCGTCGGAAATCGACCGCGCCACGCAGAACCAGCTGGCGCGCTGGTACGTCCACCAGGACCCGACGGCCAGCCAGGCGGTCATGCTGCACAACGCCTACACCTTCGCCCGCGGGGTGAGCGTCAAGGCCAAGGACGAGCGCGTGCAGCGGGTCATCGACGCCTTCTGGCAGGATCCGCGCAACCGGCACAGCCTGACGCGCGCCGCGGCGCAGTGGCGGCTC
>JAHDLB010000064.1 GCA_018432315.1 Anaerolineae bacterium | reverse complement strand
CGCTATCTTGCGCCGCATGGTGCTCAACCTACTCCGACGCCATCCAGCCAAGCTAAGCCTGAAACGCAAACGCTTCAAGGCAGCGCTCGATACCGACTTCCTATTCGAGCTGCTCACTCAAGTTTGATGCGTTTGCCCTGCTGCCGGGGCAGGCTAGACCGGCTCTTTGAAATCGTAAATGCCATCGCGCAGGGCCCACCGGCCATCGCCGCGCTCGCAGGCCAGCGTCTCGCCCTCGTCGACCAGCGCGCCGCCGCACGCCGGGCAGCGGAACAGCGGGCCGTCCAGCGCGCCGGGGGGCGCATCGCCCACCGCGACGTTGAGCGTGAACACACTGGGCGAGAACGGCGCGATCTGCCCGGTGGGCTGGAGCAGGCGGTCCAGCGCGACCAGGATCGACACCGGGATCGTTCGCTTGAGCAGCCCTATCCGGAAGTAGGACACGGCCAGCCGCCGCCGCGTTTCGAACCCCGCGGCTTGCAGGCACCCGGCCATGTAGCGCGGGTGGAAATCGAAGTTGAGCTCGACGAACTCGACCGGCGCCTCGTCGAAGGGGTCCCAGCTCTGGCGCTTGAGCCAATAGCGCAGGATCGCTTTCAGGTTGCGCTTGTTGGCGTATTCGAGCACGAACGGCGCGCCGGGCGCTAGCGCAGACCGGATCTGGCGCAGCGCGGCGGGTACGTCGGCCATGTGGTGGATCACCCGTTCCATCAGCGCCGCGTCGCAGCTCCCCGCCGCCAGCGGCAGCCGGTAGATGTCGGCGGCGACGTAGATGTAGCGCCCGCCGCTGCCGAGCCGCTGCTGGGCCTGCTGGAGCATGGTGCGCGAGTAGTCGAGCACGATCACCTGGTCGTAGCCGCCCAGCTCGGTCGTCATGCGCCCAAACCCGGCGCCCAGGTGGGCGATGCGGCGCCCCACCGGGGGCAGCAGGCGGCGCAGGGCGATGCGCTCGGTCAGGTCTTCGTAGTCGCGTCCCTGGCCCTCCCAGAAATCGGCCTGGTAGCCTGAGCCTTCGTAGTCGCAGATGCGCACAGGTGTATCGTTCAAGGTCGCGTCCTTATTGAGATGGGGGTGGGGTGATGATCCCGATGTCCTGAATCGGCGTGGCGGTGGGACCGGGTGGCATCAGCCAGCCGGACTCGGTCGCGCCCGGCCCGGCGCCGCTCCGGCTGTCGCGCGTGCCGGTGGTGAAGCCCGGCCAGGGATCCTGGCTGTCGGCGGACGGCGCGACGAGATTCTGGCCCTCGCCTTGCAGCACGTCGATCACGAAGTCGGGCACGTCGCTCCACTGGCCCGGCAGGTGATCCAGCACCCGCACGTAAGGTTCGAGCAGGTCGCGCAGGTTGGTGAACGGATCGTGAAGCTGTGTCTCGTTGAGCGGGATCTCCACGTCCACCGGCAGGTTGACCGGAATGGTGGTGTTGACCGGCACCGTCATGTTGAGCCGGACCGGCAGAACCAGGTCGCGCGGCAGCACGATATCCACCCGCCCGTTGATCTGGCCGCCGCCGCCCGGCAGGGTGAAGGTCGCGCTGGCGAACAGCGGCACGTCCTCGGTCAGGACGACGTTGGTCGTCTGGTTGAGCGGCAGATCGAACACCACCGGGATCTCGTCTTGCACGTCGATGGTGCGCAGGATCACCGCTTCGTCGAGGCCGACGAAGTTGCGGTGCAGGCCGTCAACCAGCGGTTCGAGAATGCCGTTTTTGATCTGGAACAACTGCATCAGGACGAGCAGGAGCACGATCAGCGCGACCATGTTGACCGCGAACGAAATCAGCAGGGCGACCGTCTTGAAGCTGTTCCACCACACTCTGAACCGTTGCATTGGAGCCTCCTTGCGTGACCGGTGGAGCGCCCGATCAACAGGCCGGACGAGGACAGAACTGCGCTCATCATACCCCGGCCTCAAGTGATGGTCAACTCTTGTCCAATGCTTCGTTTCGGACAAAACAGCAAGGGCGCGACCGGCGCGCCCCTGCAAACAGCCTGCCGTCTATCGTGCCCGGCTACAGGCCGGCTTCCTCGCGCAGGAGGTCGGCCTTGTCGGTCTTCTCCCAGGCCACGTCCAGGTCGTCGCGGCCAAAGTGGCCGTAGGCCGCCACCTGGCGGAACTGCGGCTTGCGCAGGTCCAGGTTGTGAATGATGGCCGCCGGGCGCATGTCGAAGTGCCTGTTGATCAGCGCCACGATCTGCTCGTCGGGGACCGTCCCCGTGCCGAACGTCTCGATGGCGATGGACAGCGGGCGCGCCACGCCGATGGCATACGACACCTGGATCTCGAAGCGCGAGGCCAGCCCTGCCGCGACGACGTTCTTGGCGATGTAGCGCGCCATGTACGCGCCGGAGCGGTCGACCTTGGTGGCGTCCTTGCCGGAGAACGCGCCGCCGCCGTGCCGGGCGATGCCGCCGTAGGTATCGACGATGATCTTGCGCCCCGTCAGGCCCGCGTCGCCGAGCGGGCCGCCGATCACGAACCGGCCCGTGGGGTTGACGAAATACTTGGTGTTCTCGTCCAGCAGTTCCGCCGGGATCACCTTGCGGACGACGTGCTGCAGGATGTCGGCGCGGATCTGTTCGTTCGACACTTCCGGCGCGTGCTGGCTCGACACCAGGACGGTATCGACCCGCTTGGGCTTGCCGTAGGCGTATTCGACCGTGACCTGGCTCTTGCCGTCGGGCCGCAGGTAGTCGAGCGTGCCGTTGCGGCGCACTTCGCCCAGGCGCTGCACCAGCTTGTGCGCCAGCACGACCGTCAGCGGCATCAGCTCCGGCGTTTCGTCGCAGGCAAAGCCGATCATCATGCCCTGGTCGCCCGCGCCGGTGGCGTTGAGCTGCGCCTCGTTGAGCTGGCCCTCGCGCTGTTCGAGCGCGCGATCGACGCCCTGGGCGATGTCGCTCGACTGCTCTTTGATCGAGACGATGACGCCGCACGTGTCGGCGTCGAAGCCGAATTTGCCGCGCGTGTAGCCGATGTCGCGCACGACGTCGCGGGCGATGGTCCCGATATCGACGTAGGTCGACGTGGTGATCTCGCCCATGATGACGATCAGACCGGTCGTGACGGCGGTTTCACAGGCCACGCGGGCGTGGGGGTCATCGGTCAAAATGGCGTCCAGCACCGCATCCGAGATCTGGTCACAGATCTTGTCCGGGTGCCCCTCGGTGACCGATTCCGACGTGAAGAAAAGCTGGGGGGATGACATGAAAGTCGTGCTGTGCGTGTTGTCGCTCACAAGTGCTCCTTTTTCTGCAGAATATCGCAGGCATCAAAAAACCCCCTGTTACACTCTCAGGGGGCGTCGTCGCACATCTTTCGCCTCGTCGATCAGGCACACGAGGACCGTGCAGGTAACGCTCTCATCTTCCAGAAAACCTGACGGAATTGGCACCTTTTCGGGCTGGCGTCTTGCCTGAACCAGGCCGATAGGTTGCCGCGGCTTCACGGGGCCGGTCCCTCTGCCGCTCTGGATAAGAGTGTTAACGGGTTCATCCGGTTGTTCGCGTAATCATAACACTCTCCCCGGCTGGTTGCCAATAGTCGATAATGTGATAATCTCGTGGGGCGTTCTTCCTAGTTCAAAGCAAGGCTTATGACCATCAACTTAGGTTCGATACGAGCCGCCGTGCTCGACATGGACGGGGTGCTGTGGCGCGGCCCCGAGGTGCTGCCGGGTGTGGCCGAGTTCTTCGCGTTTTTGCGCGAGCACGGGATCGGGTATGCGCTGGCGACCAACAACAGCACCAAGACCGTGCAAGCGTACCAGGAACGGCTGGCGAGTATCGGCATCCCGACCACGCCGGAGCAGGTGATCACGTCCGCAGTCGCCACGGCGGACCACGTTCGGCGCCATTATCCGCCCGGTACCCCGGTGTACGTGATCGGGGATGTGGGCATCCGCCAGGCGCTGGCCGAGGCCGGTTTTCCCGAGGATTCCGCCGCGGCCCGGCTGGTCGTGGTGGGCATGGACTTCAGCCTCACCTACGACAAGCTCAAGACGGCGGCGCTGCGCATTCGCGCCGGGGCGGATTTCATCGGCACGAACGGGGACCTGACCTTTCCGCTGCCGGAAGGGATCGTGCCGGGGAACGGCTCGGCGCTGGCGGCGCTCCAGGCAGCGACCGGCGTCAAGCCGCTGGTCATCGGCAAGCCGGAAGTGGCGATGTTCGAGGTCGCCCTGGCGCGGCTGGGCGTCGGGCCGGAGGCGGCGGTGATGGTCGGCGACCGGCTGGAAACCGACATTCTCGGCGCGCAGCGGGCCGGGCTGGGCGCGATCCTGGTGCTGTCCGGCGTGGTGTCGGCGGAGCATGCCCGCGAGTCCGAGATTCAGGCGGATGCCGTCTTCGAGGACGTGGCCGACCTGCATCGGGCGTGGGCGCGGGCGCTCGAACTAACGCGCTAGGGTGTGCGGGTCGCTCCCGGCCTGCTATGGTCTATATACGTGACGATGGTTCTGGATGATGGAGCAGGTGATGATGAGCACGCGTTCTTCGATCATGCGGGCCGCCGTGGTGGCCCTGGTATTGGTGACTGTGTTGGGCGTCTTTGCCCTGGCCGGGCGCCACGCGCAGGCCCAAAGCAGCGCCCCGACACAAACCCCGTATCCGACACAGACTCCCTATCCCACCAGCACGCCGTACCCGACCGACACGCCGTACCCGGCGAGTGGCGACGGCGCGGCCCCGGACGACGGGGAGCACGACGCGTCCGCCTCGGATGTGACGTGGACGGTTGAGGCGATGGAATTCCAGAGCAACTACCCGGCGGGGTTCGAGTTCCGCGCTCAGATCACCAGCAGCGCCGGCCCCATCACCCGCGGGCGCGTGATCTGGTCGCACGCTCCCGGCACGCAGCGCAGCCGCCCGGTGGAAGTCGATCCGGACACGGGCCTGCTCACAGCGACCTGGGAGGTCGGGCCGGGCGAGTCGATCCCGCCGTGGGTGGGTATCACGTACGTGTGGGACCTGGGCGACGCGGAGGGGAACGCCTTCAAGACCGAGCCGCAGTACGCCGAATATGAGGACACCGGACACGAGTGGATCCGCACTGAGAGCGAGGACATCATCGTTGTCAGCCAGGGCCTGCCCGAAGACGTCAACCAGATGACGACGGACGCCATGGCCGAGCAGCGCGAAACCTACCGCGCGGCCTGGGGCGACCTGCTGCCGTACAAGCCGCGCGCCATCCTGTTCGGGGATCGCGAGGCGTGGCTGGAATGGCGCATGGGCCTGAGCAACCCGCGCGTGATCGGCCAGACGTCGGATGATTGGGGCGGGACGGCTCAGGTCCTGTCCGGCGGCGATCTGGTCGACCTGGCATACGGCACCGTCCCGCACGAGATCGCCCACCTGTATCAGGCGGCATTCACGATCATGGCGCCGGGGAGCTGGCTCATCGAAGGCAACGCGACGTTCTTCGAGCTCAACCAGCAGTATGATTACGAGGCGTCCGTCCGCGACCTGGCGGCCAGCGGCAGGCTGCCCGCGCTGCTGTCCGGCACCGGGCCGGGCGTCAGCGGCCAGAACGCGCGGCGGGGCTACGATATCGGCTACACGTTCTGGAAGTGGCTGGTCGACAATTACGGGCTGGAGGGCCACCGCCAGGTGATCGAACTGCTCGACAAGGGTATGCAGCAGAACGCCGCGTTCGAAGCCGTGACCGGCCTCACGGTCCAGGAGATCGAGAGCCGCTGGCGCGTGTGGCTGGGCGCGTCGGATACGCCGCCCACACTGTTCCCCACGCCGACGCTGTTCTTCCTGCCGTCGCCCACGCCGTTCCGCCGCTAGACGGCATGCTCTGTTAGCAAAGCATCCCAGCGCCCCGGCACCAGGACCGGGGCGCTGTTGGTCACCAGCCGATCTGGTGATAGGATTCAGGTACGAAATTCAGCGCCACCCCAGGATGAGGTCCAATGACTTTTCGGCGTCTTGCCGTGTGGTTGGTCGTGTTCGGACTGCTCGCCCCGGTCGCCGGGCGGGCAGCACTCGCCCAGGAAGAGGACGATCTCGGCGTGATCTACGGGTTCCAGGCCGAGGCGCTGTTCCCGGCAACCGTCCGGTTTTACGTGGCCGTGAGCGTCGCGGTCGAGGAGATCGCGGGCGCGTCGCTGACGCTCCGGCTGGAGTCCGGCTGGGAGCGCAGCGTGACGGTCGACCCGGAGCGGAACCTGATGAGCGGCTCGGACCGGGCGTCGGAGCTGGTGTATTCCTGGAGCCTGGCGGGGGATGATGCGCCGCCATTGTTCGAGACGCTCGTCTATGCGTGGCACGTCGAGACGGTGGACGGGCAAAGCTCTGACTCGGAAGGCGAACTCACGCTGGTCGATGCGGCGCGCGGCGAGTGGAAATCGGCGGGCGAGGCGCCGCTGGTGCTGTACTGGTCCAACGAGGACCTGGGCGGGGGCTTGATCCGCGACGATATGCTGGCTGCCTACGACCTGTTGGGGCGCCATACCGGCGAAGCGCCGGATGTCGCCTTCGCGATCTACGACCCGGACGACCCGTTGTGCCAGGAAATGCCCGATCCGGAGACCGGCGACATGATCCCGGTGGTGGTATCGGGGCGCGATGGCGTCGCGTTCCCGTGCTCGCGCGAGGCGTTCGAGGCGGTCTACGCCCAGGCGGGGATCGCGTTCGTGCAGCGCCCGTCGTTTGGGTACGCGGACCTGCGCGATCTGCTCATCCGGCGCATGGTGGCCGGTGCGTACCGGGCGGCGTGGTCCAGCGCGGCGGTGCCGGACTGGTTCGCGAGCGGGCTGGCGCAACTCTACCAGCAGCGGCCCGGCGGCGCGGCGCTGGCGCTGGCACGCAGCGCCGCCCGGACCGAAGCGTTGCTCTCCCTGCCGGACCTGCAGACCCGCCCCCCGGACGATGCGCCGTACCAGGAGCGCGCCCTGTGGGACGCCGAGAGCTACCTGCTGGCGTTGTATCTCGCGGACCGTTTCGGCGCGGCGGCCCCGTTCGAGCTGGCGGCGGACATCGGGCAGCAGGGGTTCGCGGCGGCGCTGGCGGGGCAAACGGGCCTGGACGAGGCCGCGCTGTGGAACGCGTTCACCCGCTGGCTGTTCCTCGAGGAAGCGGACCGGGCGGTGCTCTGGACGCCGTACCTGTCCACGACGCCGACGCCCACGCCAACGGCCACCTATACGTCCCCGCCGCCCACGGCGACGGTGACCCCGACGCCCACTATCACGCCGACGCCGACTTCGACCTACCTCGCCGACCAGGCCCGGACCGCGGTCGTGATGACGCTGCCGCCCACGTCGAACCGGCGGGCGACCAATACGCCGCTGCCGCCGGGCAGCCTGCCCACCGCCACGCGTCCGGATCCGGTGGCGGGGGATGCAAGCGACGAGGACGGCAGGATCGATCCGGCGCCGGTCATGGGCATCGCGGCGGCGGTCGTGGCCGGGATCGGGCTGGCCCTGTTGGCCCTGAGCAGGCGCCGGCGGCGCTAGAAACGAGGTAACCTGTGGAGAAAACCCCCATCTACGATCTCTCGCTGCCCGAACTGGCGGCGCTGCTGGCGACGTGGGGCCAGCCCGCGTACCGCGCCCGGCAGGTGTGGGAGTGGCTGTACCAGCACAAGGTCGAGTACTTCGACGCCATGACCACGCTGCCCAAAGACCTGCGCGCGCGGCTCGATGCCGAACTGCGCATCGGCGGGATGGAGTTGGCCGCCGAGCTGCGATCCAGCGACGGGCACACCGTCAAACGCCTGCTGCGCCTGCCAGACGGGCAGTTGATCGAATCCGTACTGATGGAGTACGACGGCCATCGCCGGACCGCGTGCATCAGCACGCAGGCGGGCTGCGCGATGGGCTGCGTGTTCTGTGCGACGGGCCAGATGGGCTTCGCGCGCCACCTGACAGCGGGTGAGATTGTCGAGCAGGCGCTGATATTCGCCCGCCAGCTCGAAGCGGAGGGCGAGCGGCTGAGCAACGTCGTCCTGATGGGCATGGGCGAGCCGCTGCACAATTACGACGCCACGCTCGAAGCCATCGCCCGGCTGAACGATGAAGCGGGGCTGAATATCGGCCAGCGGCACATCACCCTCAGCACGGTGGGGCTGGTGCCCGCCATCCGCCGCTTCGCCGAGGAGGGGCTGCAGGTCAAGCTGGCGATCAGCCTGCACGCCGCGACCGATGCCGAGCGCGACCGGCTGCTGTCGGTCAACAAGCGTTGGCCCCTGGCGGAGCTGTTGGACGCCGTGCGGTATTATATCGACCAAACCGGGCGGCGAGTGACGTTCGAGTGGGCCTTGATTGCCGGCGAAAACGACACGGTCGAGCAGGCGACCACGCTGGGGAGACTGCTGACCGGGCTGATGTGCCACGTGAACTTGATCCCGCTCAACCCGACCGAGGGTTACGCCGGGCGACCGTCCGATCCGGCCCGGGTGAAGGCGTTTCAGGCGGCCCTGAAAGCGCACGGCGTGAGCAGCACGGTGCGCGTCCGGCGCGGGATCGACATTCAGGCGGGCTGTGGGCAGTTGAAATCGGACGTCACGCGCAAGCGATCCGGGGGCGACTCATGACGAACGTTCGCGAGGGAAACGACACGATGACCGTCACCGTCCGGCTGTTTGCCAGCCTGCGCGAGCTGGCCGGGACCGGCCAATGCGTGCTGGACGTGCCCGAAGGCGCCACGCTGGAGCAGGCGATCGAGCGCCTGGTGGGGCGCTTCCCTGCGCTGGATGGGCACCAGGCGTCGTGGCATTTTGCCGTGAACCAGGAACACGCCGAGCCCGACGCGATCCTGCGGGATGGCGATTCGGTGGCGATCTTTCCGTACGTGGCCGGCGGCTAGGGCGCGGGCACCCAGAACCCGAACGTGCTGCCTTGCTCGGCTTCGCTGTGGGCGTAGGCCATGCCCCGGTGATATTCGGCTGCCGCTTTGACCACCGACAGCCCCAAACCGACGCCGGGAATCCGGTTGTGTTCGGCGTGCGCTCCGCGGGCGAACGGCTCGAACAGCGCGGCCTCCTGGTCGTCGGGGATGCCGATGCCGGTATCGGTCACCTCGATGCGCACCACCCGCGCGCCGTTGCGCTCGTGCGTGTAGCCGCGCACGGTGATCCGCCCCCCTTCGGGCGTGTACTTGATCGCGTTGCCGATCAGGTTGACGATCGCCTGGCTGAGCTGGACCGGGTCGCCCTGGATGGCGGGCAGGTCCGCGTCACACGCCACGGTGAGCGTCAGCGCCTTGTTGTTCAGGTCAACGGCCAGCGTCTCGACGGCATTGTCGATCAAATCTTCCCAGACGATGGGCGTCGCTCGCTGGTGCTGGGCCTCGATCCGCTGCAGCGACAGTATATCGTTCACGATGCGGTCCATCTCGCGCGTGGCATCGTCGATCAGGGCGAAATAGTCGCGCTGGTTGTCGTCGAGCACGGGCGCGAGCTGGCGCCGCAGCAGGTCGAAAAATCCCTTGACCCGCGTCAGCGGCCCGCGCAGGTCGTGCGAGGCCAGCCGGATGATGGCCGACTTGACCAGCTCCAGCTCGCGGATGTTGTTGAACAGGGTGGCCTGTTCCAGCGCGATGGCGGCCTGGTTGGCGAGCGCCTCGCACATCCACAACTCGTTGGACGTGTGCTCGTGATCGGGGCGGCTTTCGCGGATGATGGCCACGCCGACCACGCGATCCTTGTTCGACATCGGGACGATGAACGCTGCCCGGACGTTTTCCGTACAGGGGTTGTCCGGCAGCGCCTGGCAGAATTCCTCGCCGGTCAGCAGGACGCTCTCGCCGGTCGCGGTCACTCGTTGGAGCAGGGGCGAATTCAGGGCGACCGAGTCGCCCGGCTCGCGCATGTGCTCGTGGTTGGTGACGTCATCGCGGCAGTAGGCGCTCTGGATCGTGCAGGACAGGCTGGCCGGATCGTACTCGCAGATCAGGGTGCTGGTGGCGTTCGTGAGGTGCGTCATCTGGATCGCCAGCCGGGTGAGCACTTCGTCGAGCTGGAGCGTCGAGAGGATCGATTGGCCCGCCGCGTATAGCGCGTCCAGTTGTTCGAGACTGACGGCCAGCTCGGCGGCCTGGTTCTGGACCTGTTCGTACAGGTCCGCGTTCTGAAGGGCAATCGCGGCCTGCTGCGAGAACGGCATGACCAGCTTGAGGTGTTCGGGGCCGTAAAAACCGCGCTGGGCCGAGTCCAGCGAGAACACGCCCACGGTTTTGCCCTGCACGACGATGGGCGCGCCCAGCCACGAGCCGATCCAGGCGGATACGGGGATGTGGCGCCAGTCTGGGTAGTAGTCTACATTGCTGATGACGCCGGGCGTCTGCTCCTCGACGATCCGCTTGAGCAGGGGCATGTTCGCGATCTCGAGCCGCAGTTGGCTGACTTCCTCTTCGTCGGCCCCAAACCGGTCGTACCCGGTGTGGATCGCAACGCGCACCGTGTCTCCCTCGACCAGCATGACGTTGGCCGCGTCGTAGGGAATGACGCGCTTGACCTGTTGGAGCATGCGGCGGAGCACGATGTCGCGATCCAACGTGGAGCTGAGAATCCTGCCCACGTCGCGAATGGTATCGGCGAACTGGCGTTCTTCGCGCAGCCTGTCTTCGGTCTGCTGGCGGTGGATGGCGGCGCCGATGCTGGCGGCCATCGTGCGCAACACGCTGATCTCGGCGCTGGTCCATACGCGCTCGGTCTCGTAGTCCATCAGCCCGATCAGGCCCCACAGCCCGTTTCCGCTGAAGATGGGCATGACCAGGGTCGTTTTGGCGCCGGGCTTGCCGGGGTACTCCTTGCCGTGGAAGAACACCTGGTTGACCGGCCCGCCGATAGGTTCGTCCCGCAGGAGCATGCGGTACTGCTCGCGGGTGCCGATATTCGACCAGGGCATGTTCTGGAAGCGGGGATCGTCCAGCAGATACACCGACGAATCGCTGCCCCACTCGTAGCGCAGGCTGACGATCAGTTCGTTGTCGGTTGGCCTGGTCTGGCATTCGTACACGTACGCGCGCCCGGTGTGTGTGACTTTTCCCAGAATCGCGAGCGCGTCCGTGATGGCAAACTCCGGATTGGGATTTGCCAGAAGCTGGATCGTCGCCTGCGTGACGCCCTGGAGCATCGCCTCTTTGGCGGCCAGCCGCTCGAGCGCGGCTTTCCGCTCGGTGATGTCCCGGATCATCACCAGGATTTCGCCGGCGATGCTGGCCGATACACGTATCTCGTAATCTCGCGCGTCGTTGGGCCGGGCGGCGCGATACTCCAGGGCTTGAGCGGTCCCAGTGCTCAACACGCTGGCGAGGGCGGCCCGGGTTTGCTCGACGAGATCCGGCGGCAGGACGTCCGCGATCGAATGGCCGATCTCCGGCTGCGTGGCGAGGATGGGCGCGGGGATCGGCGCTTTATAGTCGAGCACGATGCCCGCGTGGTCGATCCGCAGCAGTGCGTCCGGAATGGCGGCTGTCAGCGCGCGGTAACGCGTTTCGCTCTCGCTCAGCCGGTTATCGGGCTGGACCTGCCCGGTGATGTCGTCCACCAGGACGAGGCCACCGATCACCTGCTGGCCGGCATCGGTGAGCGGGACGCCATGCACGCACACGCTGATCGTGCCGCCCCCGCGCAGGTGGAACCGGGGAATCTCGCGGATGAACGGCTGCCCGCGCAGCACGCCTTTGAGCGGTTCCAGCAGGCCGTTTCGCCGGATGATCGTGTTGTCATCGAGGATCGAAATGCCGACCAGATGGCCGGCTTCTGCGAAATCGACGCCGTTCATGCTGGCGTGGGCGCGGTTGAAGTAGGTGACGTGGCCGTGCGGGTCGAACGCGAAAACGCCCAGGGGCGCCTCGTCGAAAACGGCGCGGAAATCTTCGGCCAGCGGGGCGGTGACGTTCCGCAGGGCGGGATTCTCTTCCACCAGGCGCCCGGTGACCATCAGGTGTGTCTGCCCGTCGATGTTGGCGGCGCTGATCGTGCTTTCGATCGGAATGACCGCTTTGTCGCTCGTGAGCAGGGGATGCTCGGTGCGCCGCGTGTCGCCGGGCTGGCACGCCCGCAGCAGGTCGAGCATGTGGCTGTGGCGCGTGGCCGGGATCAGGTCGAGCAGGCTCAGGCGGCTGAGTTCGGGCCGGGTATAGCCTGTCAGGTCGAGCGCGGCCTGGTTCCCATCGACGATCTCCAGCGAGTCCTGCCGGACGATCAACACGGCGTCGGGCATCGCCTCGTAGATTTGTTGCAGACGAAAAGTGTCCACGATACCCGGCTCCTAACCGGCCCCGGTAGTCGAGCGGCTTCGTCGAGCGAGTAAGCGGTAGATGATCGCGCTCAAGCCGGCGAGCGCGGCGCATCCCAACAGGCCGGATTCGGGGAACCATTCAGGCGCCCCGGCGATCCACTGCGGCCCGGTGAAGTCCGGCGCGAAGCCATCCTCGAACCCGAACGCGATCACGTTCCAGCCAAAATGCAGGCCCACCGGCAGGGCCAACCGCCCACGCGTCAGGTGATACGCGAGGCCGAAGGCGATCCCCATGACCGTCAGCGAGAACAGCGTCACCGGGATGAGAGCGGGCGGGACGTCCTGGTAGAGAATGTTCGGCAGGTGGAACAGCCCGAACAGGATCGCCGCTGCCGCCAGCCCGCGCCACGGTCCCCAGGCCGCCGCCAGCGTGGGCTGCAACACGCCGCGAAACGCCAGTTCCTCGATGGCGGCGACGACGGCCTGCTGAACGACGAGGCCAAACACGACCTGGCGCGCCGTCCAACTCAGCCCGCCGGCGCTGGCCCACCCGGTGGCGACGAGGACGAGGGCGATCAGCCCGGCGGCGCTGGCTGCGCCGCCCGCACCCAGCACGAACTGACGCGCCCCGCGCCAGCCGAGCCGGATGCCCAGGTCCCTCGGCTGCCTGCCGTTGAGGGCCCACACGCCGAGCGCGCCGAGCGGCATCCAGACGTAATACGTCGCCAGCGCCAGCCAGCCCAGGCCGGGGGCGAGCATGGCGGCCAACCCGGCTATCAACAGGCCGTAATATGCCAGTAAAACACGCATCAATGACTGCCGGCCCAACAGACCGGAATATTCCCCGCCGTTTCTTTGTTTCCGCACAAGTATATCGCCTGATCGCAACTCTTCGAAAGCCAGTTGGACTTGAGCGTATATTGCGTTATATTCGAAAAATGCATCCTGAGCGGTCAACCATGCATCAAACAAGCGGAACCATGCACATTCAATTCCTGTGGTGGGACGGATGTCCATCTCACCCGGAAGCGTGGCAGCGCCTGCAGGACGTGCTGGCCGAGCTTCAAGCCGAGGCCCAGGTCGAGCGCATCCAGGTGACCACCGACGAAGACGCCGAAAAGTACGGGTTTCCCGGTTCACCGACCATTCTCGTCGACGGCGAAGACATCGATCCTGCTGCGTCGCGGATGCCGTCGCGGTTGACCTGCCGCCTGTATTATCAGGAAAATGGCCGCCCGTCGCCGCTCCCTTCGCGCGAGATGATCCGGCGGGCGATTCGCAGCGCGCAGCGCCGGTAACTCGCCGTACAGGTTGAGCTGAAGGAGGAGGAACGATGCTGGATATAGGACAGAAGGGCCCGGATTTCTCGCTGCCGGGCGTGGATGGAAACACGGTATCGCTGACCGATCTGCTCAAAGATCATCGCGCGGTGGCGGTGATGTTTAGCTGCAACCACTGCCCCTACGTGCGCGCCTGGGAAGACCGGATGGTTGCCATCCAGCGCGACTACGCGCCTCAGGGTGTGACGCTGGTCGCCGTCAACCCCAATGACACAGTCAAGTATCCCGACGACGACATGGAGCACATGAAAGCGCGCGCCGCGGAAAAGGGCTTCAACTTCCCCTACCTGCGCGACGACAGCCAGGACGTCGCCCGCGCCTATGGCGGCACGCATACGCCGCACGTGTTCCTGTTGGATTCCGGCGGCGTGCTGCGCTATCGCGGCGCGATCGACGACAATTACGAGAATCCCGACGCCGTCCAGCACACTTACCTGCGCGACGCGTTGGATGCCGTGCTGGCAGGCCGGGATCCGGCCCCGGCGACGACCCAGGCAGTGGGCTGTACAATCAAGTGGAAGTAACGCCGGGCTGCCCCGCTGTGACCCGGCGCATTGATGTGCCTGCACTACAACACACTTACCAAAAAGGAGTGCCGCGAGGATGGCCTATCAGCATATCGTTGTCCCGTCTGACGGGGAAAAAATCACCTGCCTGCATGGCGCTCACTGCATTCCCGATCACCCGATCATCGCGTTTATCGAAGGGGACGGCATCGGGCGCGATATCATGACGGCCTCGCGGCGCATCTGGGACGCCGCGGTCGAAAAGGCGTATGGCGGCCAGCGCAAAATCGCCTGGATGGAAATTTACGCGGGCGAGAAGGCGGCCAGCGTTTACGACGGCGACTACATGCCCGAAGAGACGTTCGAGGCGCTGCGCGAATTCCTGATCGGGATCAAGGGGCCGCTCACGACGCCGGTCGGCGGCGGCTTTCGCAGCCTGAACGTGACACTGCGCCAGGTGCTCGACCTGTACGCGTGCGTGCGCCCGGTGCGCTGGTACGAAGGCGTGCCCAGCCCGCTGCGCGAGCCGCAGAACGTGGACGTGGTGATCTTCCGCGAGAACACCGAGGACGTCTACGCCGGGATCGAATACCAGGCCGGCACGCCGGAGAATGAGAAGCTGGCGAGCTTTCTGCGCGAGGAGATGGGCGCGGAGTTCTTCGAGGGCAGCGGGCTGGGAATCAAGCCGATCAGCGCGTTCGGCACCAAGCGGCTGATGCGGTTCGCCCTGCAATATGCCATCGAGCGCAAGCGCAAGAGCGTGACGATCGTCCACAAGGGCAACATCCAGAAATTCACCGAGGGCGCGTTCCGCAACTGGGCTTACGAAGTCGCGCGCGAGGAGTTCGGCGACCAGATCATCACCGAGGAAGAGTTGTGGGATCAGTTTGGGGGCAAGGTGCCCGAGGGCAAGATCGTCGTCAAGGACCGCATCGCGGACATCATCTTCCAGCATTTGCTGCTGCGCCCCACCGAGTTCGACGTCCTGGTCGCGCCCAACCTCAACGGCGATTATCTCTCCGACGCCGTGGCGGCAGAGGTGGGCGGGGTCGGGATCGCGCCCGGCGCCAACATTGGCGACGACGTCATGCTGTTCGAGGCCACGCACGGCACCGCGCCTAAGTACACCAACCAGGACCGGGTGAACCCCGGCTCGCTGATGTTCAGCGGCGTGATGATGCTCGAGTTCATGGGCTGGTGGGAAGCCGCCGCGCTGGTGACCCAAGCCTACGAGCGCACGCTGAAACAGAAGGTCGTCACCTACGATTTCGCTCGCCAGATGCCCGGCGCGCGCGAGGTCAAAACCAGCGAGTTCGCCACCGCGATCATCGACAACATGCACGCCTGATCGCGAGCCACACATCACCGCCAGGGCAGACGAACACGAGGGTGACGCGAGTCGCCCTCGTTTCTCTTCCGGTCCAAAATCGTCTAGAATGGTCGTCAGGGGGCGGGTTTTGCGCGACGATTCCCATCGCGGGGCGACCATTCGACGGTGTGTATTCAGGAGGCGCGGTGATGCCATCCCCAAGACCTAATTTCTTCCTGGTGAACCCGGTGGCGCGCAGTTTTGCCGTGATGGACCGGTTCAACGCGCCGCGCACCTACAGCTTCGCGCCGACCAAGAAACAACTCCACGAGGGGATCGATCTCAAGGCGATTGGCGGCAACAGCGAGCCGGTCGCCGTGCTGGCTGCCCAGCGCGGGATCGTCGACCGCGTGGATTTCAGCGCGCAGGGATACGGGCAGTACGTTCGCATCGTGCACGTGTGGGGGAGCCACACCTGGGTGACGTGGTACGGGCACCTCTCCGGCGTGGCGGTTCAGGTGGGGCAGTTCGTGCTCGCCGGGCAGAAGATCGGCATGGCCGGCAGCACGGGGTATTCGTCCGGCATCCACCTGCACCTGACACTGCAGCACATCGGGCACGGGCTGGCGAATTACGTGGTGGATGACGTCGTGGACCCGGAGCCGTATTTCCGGTTCGACACGCCGCCGCGCTTCGACGAGGCGTCGTACCTCGCCGACGTGACGATTCCCGATGGTACCGTGCTGGAGGGCGGTCACGCGTTCGAGAAGGTGTGGCGCGTGCGCAACACGGGTACCACCACCTGGGGCAGCGGCTATCGCTTCGCGTTCGTGGCGGATCACCAGATGGGCGGCCCGGACTGGATCGCCGTGCCCAACACGCCGGTCAAGCCCGGCCAGATGGCCGATCTGCGGCTGGCCCTGACGGCGCCGGGCCGGCCCGGACGCTACCGGAGCACGTGGCAGTTCATCGACCCCGACGGCGCCGGGTTCGACTACCGGATGTATGCCGATATCGAGGTCCGGCAGGCGGAGCAGTTCGACCGGGCGTCGTACGTGGCGGACGTCACCATCGAGGACGGGACGGTGATTCAGGCTGGGGAGCGATTCGTCAAGACGTGGCGGCTGCGCAACACTGGCACCACCATCTGGAATGCGCGCTATTCGCTGGCCCACTTCGCCGACGACCGAATGGGCGGCCCGGACCTGGTGGCGCTCAATCGCCAGGTGCGCCCTGACGAGATCGTCGACGTGTCGGTGCCGCTGACCGCGCCCCAGGCGGCGGGACGGCACCGCAGCACGTGGAAGCTCAAGAACGCGAACGGGCAGTTTTTCGATTACTACGTCTACGCCGACATCCGCGTGCCCGAGCCGGACGACAACCGGCTGAGCGAGGCGCGTTACGTGGCGGACATCACGATTCCGGATGGCGCCCGCGTGCTGCCCGGTGAGACGTTCGTCAAAACGTGGCGCCTGCGCAACAGCGGCGCCACAGCCTGGGACGAGCGCTTCTCGCTGGCGTTTTGGAGCGACAACCGGATGGGCGGGCCGGAGAGCGTGCCGCTGCTGCGCGCCCAGCCCGGCGCGGTGGTCGATGTGTCGGTGCCGCTGGTGGCGCCCCAAACGCCGGGCACACATCGCAGCACGTGGAAATGCCGCGATCCGCAGGGGCGATTCTTCAACTTCGAGGTGTTCGCGCTGATCGAGGTGGCGAACCCGCTCCAGCCGCCGCCTGAAGTCGACGAGCTGGGCTACGTGGCGGACATCACGATCCCGGATGGCATGGTCGTGCGTCCCGGCGAGACGTTCGTCAAGACGTGGCGCGTGCGGAATACCGGCACCACGACCTGGCGCGCGGGCTATGACCTGGCGTTCTTCGGCGATGCCAAAATGCGCGGCCCCGACAGCATCGCGCTGCCGCGCATCAAGCCGGGCACGGTGGCCGACATTTCGCTGTTCCTGACCGCGCCCAACAAACCGGGCATGCACAAGAGCACCTGGAAGGGCCGCGACCCGCAGGGCCACTTCTTCGATTTCAACCTGTTCGCCCTGGTCGACGTCGTCGACCCGGACGCGCAGTACGACATGCTCCCGTTCCTGCGCGGGGACGGGCGGCTGTACGATCTCGAATTCAACTGGGCCGGGGGCGGGCGCCAGCGCATCCAGACCCAGGTGGAGGGAAACCGGTTCTTCCACGTCAAGAACGAGGAATGGGAAGAGCTGTGGTCCGACGAGAACTTCATCTATCGCGGGACCGATACCTCACCCGGCGCGGGCGAGGTCTACACGCTGTACGAGGGCGGGCAGTACGGCAGCGCGTGGATTCCCCGCCACATGACCGCCGGGACGTTTTTCCGCCGGATGCCGCTGGTCATCTTCCGGCGCAAGAGCGACGGCGGCGAGGTGCGCAAGTACACCCACGTCACCTGGATCCAGCTCGAGTCAGTGCACCACCGGCTGAAGCTGCCCAGCGGGATAGTACTGGCCGACGTGGCCGTGCTGGCGGCCCACGAAGACGCCGGTAAGAAGCCCAAAGCGGAGCCGTTCGAGCGGTACTTCTACGCCAGGAAGTACGGGCTGGTCGCGTGGAGCGGATCGCTGGGCCAGTCGACTATCGTGCGCGAATACGCGGCGGGCACGCAGCCGGACAACGTCCGCGAGGCGCTGCCCTGGCTCAACCGCTGAACGAACAGGCGGGCATGTCGCTGTGACATGCCCGCCCGGCCCTCATTGGTGTTGAACCGACCCCTATTTTACTCGATTTCGCCAATTTCGCCCGTCGCCTGAAGATGACGCGCGCGACGCTTCCTTCTCGCCAGGCGACGACGTGAATCGCGGTGGCGAAGGCGCGCCGGGCCGCTGGTTGCCTGCCCGGTTACCCGAACCGGCCCGAGATGTAATCTTCCGTCCGCCGGTCCGCGGGCCGGCTGAAGATTCTCTCGGTCCGGTCGTACTCGATCATCTCGCCGGCCCGGTGTTCGTCCAGCAGCATGAAGGCGGTGAAGTCCGAGACGCGGGCGGCCTGCTGCATGTTGTGCGTGACGATCACGATGGTATAGTCAGCCTTCAGCTCGCGCATGAGGTCCTCGATCCGCAGCGTGGCGATCGGGTCCAGCGCGGAGCATGGCTCGTCCATCAGGATGATCTCCGGCTCGACCGCCAGCGCGCGCGCAATGCACAGCCGCTGCTGCTGCCCACCGGACAGCGCCAAGCCCGACTTTTTGAGATCGTCCCTGACCTCGTCCCACAGCGCGGCCTGGCGCAGGCTGCGCTCGACGATCTCGTCCAGCACGGCTTTGTTGCGCTGGCCGAGGATGCGCGGCCCATAGGCCACGTTGTCGTAGATCGACTTGGGGAACGGGTTCGGGCGCTGGAAAACCATCCCGATCCGCCGCCGGACCTCGACCGGGTCCACTGCCGGATCGTACAGGTTCTGGCCGTGAAACAGCACTTCGCCGTCGATGCGCGTGCCGGGGACCAGCTCGTTCATGCGATTCAGCGAGCGCAGCAGCGTGCTTTTCCCACAGCCGGACGGGCCGATCAGCGCGGTGATCTGGTTGCGCTCGAACCGCATGTTGATGTCTCGGATGGCGAGAAAAGTGTCGTAGTAAAAGTGCAAATCGCGCGTTTCGATCGCGTATCTGCCGTTCGTGGTGCCTTCGGTCATGACAGTCTCCTGCTAAACCGGTTGCGCAGGATGATCGCAACCGAGTTGAGCGTCAGCAACAGCGCCAGCAGGACGACGATCGCCGCCGCCGCGGCGTTGCGAAATTCGTCCTGGGGCAGGGTGGTCCAGCGGTAGATGATCAGCGGCAGCGCCGTGAAGATCGAGAACGGGCCTTCGGGGTCCCGCGTGAGATACGTCGCCCCGCCCACCAGGATCAGCGGCGCCGTCTCGCCGATGGCACGCGAGATCGCCAGGATGGTGCCGGTCAGGATGCCGGGCAGGGCATACGGCAGGACGTGATGCCAGATCGTCTGCCACTGCGTCGCGCCCAGGCCATAGCTCGCCTGCCGCAGCGACGCGGGCACCGCGCGGATCGCTTCCTGGGCGTTGATGATGATCAGCGGCAGGATCAGCAGCGCCAGCGTGAATCCCGCCGATAGCACCGTGCGCCCGTTGGCCGTGCTGGCCCCGAACGCCTGCCCGCTGGTGATCGCTTCCAGGCCGCGCACGAAGATCGCCAGCCCCAGGATACCGTAGATGATCGACGGCACCCCGGCCAGGTTGCTGATGTTCGTCTGGATGACCTGGTTGAGCCGGGTGTCGCCCGCGTATTCCTCCAGATAGATCGCCGCGCCGACGCCCACCGGGAAGGCCACCGCGATCGTGATCGCGATCACCAGCAGCGAGCCGATCAGCGCCGGGCGCAGGCCGGTATCGTCGGGCTTGCGCGGGTCGAGCGGGCTGGTGAGGAATTCCCAGCTCACCCACGAGCGCCACCTGACCTCGGCTTCGGGGTACTCGTCCGCTACGAAAGCGGTGATCGCGTCGCGCCGCGTCAGCGATTCCCACAGCGGCCAGCTATCGACCACCTGGGGCTGGATGATCTCGTCGAAGACCAGCTCTTGCAGGCCGTCGCGGTTCAGGTTGAGCGCCAGCAGGCTCGCGACCTGGGCCTCGTCGAGCGCGTTGAAGGCGACACCGGCCAGCTCCGCCGGGTATTCGTGCCCCTTCAACACGCGGCTGACCGGCTCGCCGCTGAGCGCGGGCCAATCGGCATCGGCGGCCCTGGTGACGTGCTCCAGCACGAACACACGCAGGCGCGCCACGCGGGCGTTGTCGGCCAGGATTTCCTGCAGCTCGGCCCCGGTCAGCTCGTCCAGCGGGCGGTTGACCGGCTCGCCGTTCACGACCAGTTGTTCGGGCTGCACGGTGTACTGGACGGCGGTCAGGCCGAACGTCTTGTCGATCACGGTCCACAGCAGGATCGCGAGCATGGCGATCGCCAGGACGACCGACAGGAAGAACAGCGACCGCAGCACGGAGCCTTGCAGGTGCCGGGCGGCGATGGTGCGCTGCAGGGCCTCGCCGTTGGGCAGGGCGTCCTGGTCCGCGGCCCGCTCCGGGAGCGCTCGGCGCAGGGCGCCCAGCGCGGCCATCCCGGCGGCGAAGGCCCCGATCACGCTCAGGATGGGCTGGCCGGGGAACAGCGCGCTCAGCGCCAGCGCGGCCAGCACGGTGACCGGCAGGCCGGTCGCCACGCCGAGCAGCGCGCCCAGCCTGGGGCGGTAGCCTTTGCGGGCGGCGGCCTGGGCTGTGGACAGGGCCCCGTTGAGTGACACGATCAGGCCCAGGAACACGACGGTCACGAATACGATACGGTCCATTGGCGCCTCTATTCGTAGACTTCGCGGAACCGGGCGACGACCGCGCGGCTCATGATGTTCAGCCCCAACGTCATCAGGAACAGCAGCAGGCCCACGGCGAAGATGCTGTTATAGTCCAGCGTGTCGTAGGCCAGGTCGCCGCCGCTGATGCTGGCGATGTAGCCGGTCATGGTCCAGGCCGATTCGAAGGGGTTCAGCGAGAAGTTCGACCGCGCCCCGGCGGCAATCGCCATGATCATCGTCTCGCCGATGGCGCGCGAAATGGCGATGATGAACGCCGCCACGATCCCGGAGACGGCAGCCGGCAGCACGACGCGCACCGTCGTCTCCAGCCGGGTGGAGCCCAGCCCGTACGACGCCTCGCGCAGCGAGCGCGGCACGGCACTCAGCGCGTCCTCGCTCATCGAGGCGACCAGCGGCAGGATCATGATGCCCATCACCATCCCGGCGGACGCGACGTTGAAGATCTCGACCGTGTTGGCGCCGAACGCACTCTGCAACAGCGGCGTCATGAATTGCAGCGCGAAGAAGCCATATACGACGGTCGGGACCCCCGCCAGCACTTCCAGCACCGGCTTGACCGTGTTGCGGACCTTCGGGCTCGCGTATTCGCTCAGGTAGATCGCGGAGCCCAGCCCGAACGGCAGCGCGACCAGCATGGCGATGAACGAACTCAACAGCGTGGCCGTCGCCAGCGGCGCGATGCCGACCTTGTAGCGGTGGGGCTGCCATTCGGTGGTGTTGACGAAATCGAGCACGCCGATCGAATGGATGGCCCCGCTTTCGTCGATGTACTTGCTGTTGACCAACAGCAGCGATTCGCGCCCCAGGACGACGATGATCGCGATGGTCGTGAAGATGGTCATGAACCCGCACAAAAACAGGAAGCCCTGGATCACGCTCTCGCCGGGGCGGACCTGTTTGCCCAGGCCGAGCGGCGGCTGTTGCGGCGCCATTCCGACCGTGCGGGTGCGTTCGCGGATGATGGTCGAGTCCATAGCAGTCTCCTCGTGAATTGCGCGTGATCGCGTGTCGATCATAGAACGTGGCATGTTCCGAGCGACGTCATGCACACAGCCCTGACACGGCAGTATGAGGAGTGCCGTCCAGCCCTCCCCATACCTGTTTGCCGAAGAACGCGACGGGCGCGCCGGGCTTTACTCGCCGGCAGCGTCCAGCCAGGTCTGCTTGGAGGCGTTCAAGGCTTCCACGCTGACCGGGAAATACCCGACTTCGGTCACGACCTCGGTGGCGTTGGTCAGGTAGTAGTTGATGAAGGCCGCCACCTGGGGCTTTTCCGCCAGGACGGACGTCGCCGAGTAGATGAACAGCGGGCGGCTCAGCATGTACTCGCCGCTCTCCGCCGTCTCGCCGCTGGGCGCGACATACGCGATCGCTTCGGCTTCCCAGTCTTCCTCGGGGATCACGACCAGGTTGCCCTCGTCGTCGTTGGTCATGTCGTCGGCAATCGCCACCGCCTGCAGGGTGTCTTCGTTCTCGACGTAGTACGCGAAGCCGAAGTAACCGATGGCGTAGTCGCTCGCCCGGATGCCCTCGACCAGGGTGTAGTCGTTCTCGCTGGTGGTGGGGTTGGGAGCCAGCAGGGCGTCGAAGCGCGCTTCGCGGGTTTCGTAGGCGCCCTTGGTGCCGAGCACGGCCTCGCCGAAGAAGTCGAATGTGCCGCTGTCCACGCCGGGCGTGTAGAGCGCGATTGGCTCGGCGGGCCACTCGGGGTTGACTTCGTCCCACGTGGTCACCACGCCGGTGAAGATGTCGAACAGGTCGCTGCGCTTGAGTTCCTCGACGAATGAGCCCTTCTTGACGGCCACGGTCAGCGCGTCGATGCCGATCAGGAATTCGAGCACGTCCCGGCCAATCGCTTCGCAGTCGGCCACTTCGGACTCTTTGATCGCGCGGCTGGCGTTCGAGATGTCGGTCGAGCCTTCCTTGCAGAACCGTTCGAAGCCGGCGGAAGTGCCCGTCTCGGCGATGGCGATGTTGCCGTTGAAGCCGTCCTCGTTGAACTGCGCGGCCATGGCGATGGTCACCGGCTCGACGGTGGAGCTGCCCGCGATGGCGATGTCGCCGGTCACGCTCAGCGGATCGACAGCCGGGAGCGCGATCGGCTCGGCGTCGCCGCCGTCCTGGGCGATCGCGCTCGAGAAGGGCAGCGCCAGCGCCAACACAACCACGAAACCGATCAGTGACTTCCAGGTACGCTTGTGCATGTTTTTCTCCTCAATGAATGCATGCCACGTCTAGAGTGCTCAGAGTTTGGTGTTTGTCTCTAGAACCACGTGGAATGGTAAGTGAGGGAGATAAAACCCCAAGAAAGCCGCGGTTAAGTGGGCTTTGAATGTACGTAAATTTCCTTTAATGTGCGGGAAGGGAGTTTGCGCAGCAGCGCCCCAGGGAGGGCGGGCGGAGACTCAGGCGGGGGGCAGGGCCGGGATCGGCTCGGCCAGGGCGAGCGCGAAGTAGAAGGTCGCGCCCTCGCCTTCGACGCTCTCGACCCACACGCGGCCCCCGTGCGCCAGCACGATATGCCGCACGATCGCCAGCCCCAGGCCGGTGCCGGTGCGCCGCGCGCGGTCCACCTGAAAGAAGCGCTCGAAGATGCGCTCCAGGTCGGCGGCGGGGATGCCGGGGCCGCTGTCCTTGACGGCGATGATCGCTTCGTCGTCGTTGGTCGTCGCGGTGATGAGGATCTGCCCGCCGTTGGGCGAGAACTTGACCGCGTTGTGAGCGATGTTCTTGATCGCGCGCCGGATCTGCAGATCGTCGGCCAGCACCAGGACATTCTCCGGCACGTCGATGGTGATGGTCTGCTCTTTGTTCTCGGCCAGCGTTTGCAGCGGCTCGACACCCGCCGTGATGATACCGAGCAGGTCGCTGGGCGTCAGCCGCACGGGCATCTGGCCGGACTCGATCAGCGACAGGTCGCGCATCTCCTGGACCAACTGGGTGAGGGTATCCACCTCGCGCCGGATCTCGGAGGCGATCTTGCGCGACTTCTTCACCTTGCCCTGCGCCGCGCCGGTCACCAGCGTGTCCGCCAGCAGGCCGATCGAGGTGATCGGCGTGCTCAACTCGTGCGTGACGTTCGACACCATCTCGCGGCGCGCGCGCTCCAGCCGTTGGATCTCGGTGACGTCGCGCAGCGTCAGCACGACGATCGTTTCCTGCGACGTGTCGATGATGGCCCGCGCGTGAAAGATCTGGCGCTCGTGCTCGATGCGGCGCTCCAGCCCCTCGCCGCGCACGATCTGCGCGTCCTGGATCAGGCTTTCCAGCTCGGATTCGCGTATGACCGCCAACAGCGTCTTGCCAACCAGGTCCTGCCCCAGCAGCGACTCGGCGCTCGCGTTGGCGACCAGGATGCGCTGCCGGGCATCGAGGACGAGCAGCGCGTCGTCGGTGGCGCGCAGGATGCCGTCGCGCAGTTGCTCCAGCGCCGCGATCTGCTGCTGCAGCGCGCGTGTTTCCTGCGCGGCATGGTAGGCCGCCGCTTGCGCGTTGGAGCGTGTCTGGACGAGGCGCCAGGCCAGCCACCCGGCGGCGACCAGCGCCAGCCCTGCAATCAGCCAGGGAAACATGGGTCAGCCCTCGAAGCGGTAGCCGACCCCGCGCACGGTGACGATGCGCAGCGGATTGGACGGGTCGGCCTCGATTTTCTCGCGGAGCCAGCGCACGTGGACGTCGACGGTTTTGGTCTGGCCGCTGTAGTCGTAGCCCCACACGCGCTCGAGCAGCAGGTCGCGCGAGAGGACGGCGCCCTGGTTGCGCATCAGCGTCGCCAGCAGGTCGAATTCCTTGTGCGTCATGCGGATTTCTTCCCCGTCACGCGTCACGCGCCGCGCGATGAGATCGAGCACCAGGTCGCCGGACTCCAGCCGGTCGACGATCACGCGGGCGGATGGTGCCCGGCGGAGCACCGCGCGCACGCGGGCCAGGAACTCGCCCAGGCTGAACGGCTTGACGATGTAATCGTCGGCGCCGATCTCCAGCCCGACGATCCGGTCGACCTCGCTGCCGCGCGCGGTCAGCATCACGATGGGAACTTCGGATTCGTTGCGGATGATCCGGCAAACGGATAAGCCGTCCAGGGTGGGGAGCATGACGTCGAGCACGATCAGGTCGGGCGTGGTGTCACGCGCCAGCGTCAGAGCCTCGGCGCCGTCACCGGTCTGGACGACCTCGTAATCTTCTTTGGTGAGGTTGTAGGCCAGCGTCTCGCGCAGGGTGTCGTCATCTTCGACGAGCAGGATCTTCTTCATTCGGGTTTTCCTCGACAGACGAATCGATCGCACCACTTCAATCTTAGCGCGAATCTAGGCTTTGCGTTGGTAATTCTATTTAAACTTTTTTAAGAATCACCGTCTGCCAGAAAACCGCTCCTGCGAAAACCGGCCTTCTCTCCTGCCTGGCGTCCAGAGACTTTCAGCCTGCGCGCCCTAGAAATCCTGCAGGGCTTCCTCCGTCGTGTCGAAGATGGCCGAATAGCGGTCGAACCCCACGATCTGGAGCACGCGCCGGACCTTCGGCGGCAGCGCGGCCAGGCGCAAATCCCCATTGTTGGCCCGCGCACGAGAGATGATGTCGGCCAGCGTGCGCAGCGCGGCGCTGTTGATGTAGGCCACGTTTTTCATGTCGCATACCAGGCGATAATGCCCGCTGTCGACCGCGTTTTGCAGCGCCTCATCCAGATCGATGGCGCCCTGGCTGTCGATGCGCCCTTCGATCACGAATACAACGATTTCGTTTTCAAGACGTTCCGTAATTTGCATCGAAATGGCTCCTCATAAGAAGTGGCCGGATCAAAATCTATCCTAACCTATTGTATTCGCTTAACCGGAGGGTGAAAAGATTTCCTGCGGGCGCGCCGGGATGGCAGCCTGTCACGTGGCCCAGCCGGGCGAGCAAACAGCCCACCGCAGCAAATGCCGCCCGGTGGGCTGTGCCGGAACGCTCCGCGGGAATGCCGTCGCGGGCTTAGACGTTGATCGCGGCGCCCAGGGCCATCATCATGGTGCCGGTGTAATCGATCTCGATTTTCAGATAGTCGCCGGTCCCGTTGCGGGTATACGCCGTCTGGATCGATCCCCGGCGCTCGCTCGCCACGACCGGCGCGTCGAACATCCGCTCGAAGACCGGGTGCAGCGTGGTGGGAAAATCGTGCTCCGGCACGTGCGGCACGCCAAAGCTCAGGCGCCGGCAGTGGTCGGACTCCCAATCGAACGTGTGGTAGATGATGCCCGTCTGGGCGTTGAGGGCAAGCTCCTCGTCGCCGGGCACCTCCAGGCCGAGATCCTCGATCATGGCGGCGATGCGCTCCGCCGGGTACTGGCCTGGCTGCTTGACGGGGAAGTAGATATTCATGGTCTTGTGTTCGTAATCGATGGCGAACAGGGTGTGCGTGTTGAGATCGAAACGCGCGAAGTGGTCCACGCAATTCCTGACACTCGGCGGCATGGACGGCAGCTTGAACAGGTCATCGATGGTCAACGACTTGCTGAAGAGGGGCCATATTTTCTCCATGCCGTGCGAGACGCCCATGTCGATGCCATACCCCAGGATCGGGTAGTGCGCCACGACGTCCGCGAACAGGCGCTCGATCGGGTGGCCCGTTTCGACCAGCAGGCCGTGCTGCACTGCCATCGTGTACGGATCGTGATCCTGCTCCAGGTCGATGTAGCGCACCGACAACTCGCGTTTTCCGGGGGGGTGAGTGGTGGTGCGGAAGGCGACCGACCCTTGCCTGAAATGATCCTGGTAGACGTCGAGTATTTGCCTGACGACCGGCTCATCGACGGGGACGTCGACCAGCCCGGCGGTCGTGCTGATGTCGTGGTAAAGCTGGTCCAGGTCGAGCGGGGAGTTGGTTGGGGGATTCATGCTATGCTCCTCTCAAAAAAATGAAATAAGGGTAACCGCAGTCGTCCCCCCACGATCCCCCCGCAAACGCCTGCGCCCGAAGGGGCGATACTATTCCATGCACTAAATTGATCTGTCCTTTTCAAAACACGATCGTTAGATCATGACGAATCACTTTAATTTCTATTTGATTTCGGTATATAATCAGTTTGCTTATTGCCTTCCATAGTTTAAGGAGTCAAACGAAAAATGTCAACGAAGATGCGAATTGTAGACGATGCGCCTATTGTAGTTGTTACATACCTGGATCCGATCGCCGTACCGGGCGACGCGGATGATGCATTGGCTGCCGGCACCGAACTCAAGAACAGGACCGGGGGCAAGATCTGCCGCATCCTGGACTTCTCGCAGGTCAATCTCAACTTTGGGGATATGGTCGTGGGGATGTCCTACGAGCGCGGCAAAGCAGGCGGCGTGTACGATGAGGATGTGTACAACATCTTCGTCGGCACGGACGAATGGGTGAAGCTGGGCGTCGAGAGCCTCGGCAGCCAGGAACAGTACAAAGGCGCGCAAGTGAACGGGCTTTTTACCAGCGAAGCCGAGGCCATCGAAGCCGCGCGGGCGCTCTTGAACGCGTCATAACGTTTCGGCGAGGAGGCGCGCGGAACTGAGCCGCCAGCGCCCGCCGATTAGCACGGTAGCGCCCCGGCGCAGCCGCTCGATTCTCCCGAATACGCCGTCGCGGATTGCCCGGCGTGTCTTTGGAGAATCGAGCGTTTATGTTGCCAGCGCAGGCGAGTGCATGAGAAAGACCTCGTTTCGACTGCCCGGTAAGGGTCCGGTCTAATCCGAGGTCTTTTTGCGTGTCACGGCTCATCCGTGCGCGGCGTGATGGCTCGCGCGCCGCGGTCCGCTGCGGGCGCCCCGCTTACTGCTGGGCCGGGACGAAATCGATGAACCACTTGTAGTACAGGAAGTCGAGGAAGCCGTCTTCCTGCATGCTGGCGATGGCGGCGTTGATCGGCTCGACGAGGTCGCTGCCCTTGGGGAAGATGAAGCCCATCTCGTCCTTGGAGATCGGGTCGCCGACGAGCATGACGGCGTCGGCGGTGGTGCTCTTGAAGCCAGCGGCGGCTGAGGCGTCGGCGGGCAGGGCGTCGATCTCGCCGTTGATGAGCGCCTGGACGAGCGCGCCGAACTCGTTGAAGACCACGCGGCGT
>JAHDLB010000052.1 GCA_018432315.1 Anaerolineae bacterium | reverse complement strand
TTTCATCTGGTGCCGGGTTCGACGGGCGATTGGCCAGCCTACGGGGCGACCTATGGCAAGGTATCGTCCAAGAAAGTGACCATTTTCGGCTACAAGCTGCATCTGTTGATCACCCTGGGCGGCGTTATTCTGGATTTCGAATTGGCTCCGGCTAACGAAGGTGATCTGGCGGTTGGCGCTGAGTTGCTGGTCGAGCACACCGACCTGATGGTCTATGGCGACAAGGGCTACATCAGCGCCGCGGTCGCAGCGGAGTTGTTGCGAACCAATCGCTTGCGGCTCCTGACCTTGCCACGCTCCAACCAGAAAATCCAGGTGCCTGCCCCAGTCCGCAAGACGTTCAACGCGGTGCGCCAGATCATTGAAACCGTCAATGGCCAACTGACCGAGCAGTTCCATATCGAGCACAATCATGCTCATACTTTTTGGGGCTTGTGTGCCCGGCTGTATACCAAGTTGGCGGCTCATACGCTTTGTGTTTTCATCAATCGGTTACTGGAACAGCCTGATTTCCTGCAAATCAAGGGCCTGGCTTTCCCAGTCTAGAAAAACTAGCATAAGGGCCAAATAGCGAAATCAGTCTCGTCCCTGGCCAGTGATTTCCGGCTGAGCCAGGAAGTGATCAAATTCCCCGATTATTCCCTGCTGAATTGAACGAACTGTCCATATACCTCTCGTACTTGCATGCTCCTTCCTCTCCATCACCTGCACCTGACTTACAAGACCGATCGTTCCAATGAGCATGAACTAGCTGTAATTGTTTTCGGCTAGAAAATGGCAAATCGAAGGCCAGATCGGAAATCTGTCGCAATTTGGAACAATATTTTCCAACCAGGATTTATACTGAATTATGGAGCACGATCTCACGCATTAGTCATCGTTACGTTACGGGTGTAAGATACTCAGATAAGCAGGAGGGGTTCCAATGCCACGTGTGCCCGATAAAACCAAGCACGAGCGCAAAGAACGCGTCCTGTTTCTTTTGAGCAGGTATCCGGACGGCCTAACTGAGCGTGAGATTGCTGAACACCTCAACCTGGAGCGCCGGACAACGAACAATTATCTGCGCGAATTGGAGGCAGAGGCCAGGGTTGAGAAGGATGGTCAGGTCTGGTGCGCGTGGCCGTTCAAGACGCCTGTGTTGCGCGGGTTCGATCTCGCACCAGAGGAGGCCATGGTCCTGTATCTTGCCTCGCGGCTTTACGTCAAGCATAGCGACCAGCGCAACGAAACCGCAGAGACGGTTTTGCTGCGGCTGGCGGACATCCTGAGCAGCGACATGGGCCTGGAGGATGACATCGTACAGGCGGCGCATGAGCTTGCTCATCGCCCGATCCGGCCCGGGTACGAGGACGTGTTTCGCACCATGATGCGCGCTTACATTTATCGCTGTCGGGTGGAGATCACCTATCATCCCTATCGGGGCCAGCCGTTCGCAACCGTGTTTGCGCCCTACCTCCTCGAGCCGTCTGCCATCGGATTCTCCACCTACGCGATTGGCCACAGCAGCGTGGTGGACGACCTGCGCACCTATAAGATCGAGCGCATCGAACGCGCAGCTCTGCGCCTGCGCGACACTTACACGATCCCGACATCGTTTCCCGGCCTGGAACTGCTGCGCAATGCGTGGTCGATCTACTTCGGCGAAAGTGTGGTGGCGGTCACCTTGCGTTTCGCGCCTCAAGTGACAAAGCGAGTCCAGGAAACCCAATGGCACCCTTCTCAAACGTTCTCGTGGGATAAAGAGAAGCCGCATCACCTGCTGATCACGTTCGAAGTGGCCGATACAACGGATCTGCTGCCCTGGATCAGGACCTGGGGAGCCAGTTGCGAGGTGCTTGCGCCCGATGCGTTGCGGGATCAGATGATGGGGGAGGCGCGGCGGTTAGCGCATTTGTATGGCTGGAACACATCTTCCACCGAGAGTGATAAGCACGCTCGCTTCAACGATATCTTTGGGGGCGGGAATGAGTAAGACAGGTTTGTGGCCGCATCAGGAACGGGTGTTCGATCTGGTCACGTCCGGGAGGAACGTGATTTTGCACGCACCCACAGGCTCGGGCAAGACGCGCGCGGCTCTCTATCCCTTCCTGGCGGCAGCAGATCCCATGCACGAGCTGCACGGTAACCTCCCGAACAAGTGCATCTACTCAGTCCCTATGCGCGTGCTGGCAAAGCAGTTTGTGGAGGAATATTCGGAGACGGTTCGCGGCTACACCCGCCAATATGGCTTCGATCTCAAGGTTGCGATCCAGACCGGCGACAGATCAACCGATCCCTTGCTCGCGTCTGACCTGATCTTCGCCACCATCGACCAAACCCTCAGCAGTCTCCTGCTCGCGCCGTACGGATTGCGACGCGGACAGGCGAACATGAACGCCGCCGCCGTGACCGCTTCCTATCTCGTGTTCGACGAATTCCACCTTTACGATCCCATTTCGACGCTGCCCACGACGCTACACATGCTCAGCATGTTGAAGGGCATCACGCCGTTCGTGCTCATGACGGCCACATTCAGCGCGACCCTGTTGGACGGGTTGGCTAAGTTGTTGGATGCTGTGGTACTGCCCCGTACCGATGACGAGCACGAGGCCATGCGCACGCTGGAATCGCAGCAGAAGACGCGACGCTATCACGTAGCCGGGAATCCGCTGTCAGCCGGTCCGGTGTTGGACGCCCATAATGGGCGTTCGCTGGTGATCTGCAACACGGTCGATCGGGCACGCCGAATGCATGCTGCGCTCGCCCACGCCACCGCCGGGACAAATGCGGAAGTCATTCTGCTGCACAGCCGTTTCTTGCGAGAAGACCGCGATCGGATCGAGGACGACGTGCGCCAGCGCTTTGGCAAAGGCGCGTCGCCGGAGGGCAGCGTGATCGTCGTCTCGACCCAGGCGATTGAGGTCGGTCTCGACATCACGTGCACGCAACTGCATACGGAGTTGGCTCCGGCAAATGCGATTCTGCAGCGGGCGGGGCGCTGCGCCCGTTATCCCGGTGAAGCGGGGGATGTCACGATCTATCCGCGCGTGTTGGACGATGATGGGGCCGGTGTGATCGAACTGGTCGAAAGTGTCGCGCCGTACATGAAGCAGGAAGACGAATTCAGCCGCACCCTGACCGCGTTTCAGGATCGTGAGGGGTGTACGCTCGACTTCCTGCAGGAACAGGAGATCGTTTCCTACGTGCACGGACCGCGTGACCAGCAGATGCTGGATCACCTGCGCGCGGACAGCTTTGGCTACCGGCGCCGAATGTATGCCGTGATGCGCGGCGACTCCCCGGAGGATAAGGGGAACCTGATCCGCGACATCAAGCAGCAGTTAGTGACCATCCACGCCGATCCAGATACATTGTCGGATGCGCCCTTCGATGCGCCAGCGTTCGGGCTGCATCCGGGCACGCTGCAGAAGTACGCCGCGCAATGGCTGGAACGTTACAACAGCGTCTCCAATGATGAGGGCATCGACTGGGCGATAAAGTGGCTGAAGGTGTCCACCGATAACGACGAGGACGCAGCGCAGGGGAATCGCGTGCACTATACCTGGGAGCCGGTCTATGATGATCCCAGGGTTATCTGGGGAGCGCCGTTGGTAGTGGTTCACCCGCGTCTGGCGACTTACTCAGAGCGCCTGGGCTTTTTGCCGGACCAGGGTGGGAGCTGGCAGGCCCCGCTGCCACCACGCGCCGAGCGCCCCGAGCGCGACCCCTTCACCTATCGCCTGGAAACCTACGAGCGCCACATCGAGCTGGTGTACGAAGCCGCTTTCGATCCCGTACAGGGCTTTTGGCGCGAGATGGAATGGCTGGCCGGGCGGCTGGAAGGGCGCTACGGCTGGACCGAGGGCAGCCTGCGACGGGCGGCGGAGCTGGCGGTGCTGCTGCACGATGTCGGCAAGCTGAGCGTGGCGTGGCAGCGCTGGGTGCGGGAGTACCAGGTGAAAATCGACATGCCGGTCGAGCCGGGCCGGGCGTATGCACACACGGAGCTAAACGGCGACCATCACCGCGCCATCGAACGGGCTATGCGCCGCCGTCCCTGGCACGCCGTCGAGGGGGCGATAGCCGTCACACCGGCGCTGAGGGAGGAATTCGGCGTTGAGCATCCGCTGATGCGCGCCGCCTTCAGTGCGATTGCGCGCCACCACGCGCCCATCTCGAAGGATAACCTGTCGTTCCGGTTGATCGATGATGCGATGCGCCACATTCAGGCCGCCGCGCCGGAGCTTGTTCCCGCCGAGTTATTGGGAATCGATGCTGAGGTTCCCTCCAATGCCGGCGCAATCGACCTGATTGCCGATCCGGAGTTTCACGCGCTCGCGTTCCTGGCGTATGAGGTCCTCGTGCGTGTGCTGCGCCGCGCCGACCAGTTGGGAACGTCATTAGGAACAGGAGGTAGGTGATTTGACGAGGAGCATCTTTTACACTGACAAAAGCACACGCACGTTTGCCGACAATCTGGTTGCCTTTGGCTTTGCCCAGTTGCTGCGCGAATTGATGGCACAGCAGGGCGATGAACCAAACGACGTCGTGATCAACGATTGTGGCGTGTACTTCCAGCTTACTACATCGCACCCAATCGATCCTGATTCCTGGGCACCTGCGTGGACTCGCATCTGTCCTGCCAAGGCAATCCGCACCGTCAAGAATGCGGCGACGTTGCCTCCTGGTATTGAATATCGGGACTACGAGGCAGACAGGGAAAAGGTGAGCTTGCACTATGCGGCACGCGAGAAGAAAGTGTCGCGCGAAGACCTGCCGTCGTTGCCGCCGCATTGGGACGTGTCGCGTGCCATCAACCCCGCTGCGCTGCCGGGGTACAACAGCCTGGTGATTGACTGGTGGAACCTGGGCGTGTATCAGCCGCTGGCGGTTGACCTTCTGCTCGACCTATTCTCCGCCACGCCGAACGATCTGGCGGGGAGCGCCGATGCCTGGAAGCGCCTCGACAGCGAGCATGGCTGGGGCATCAGCGCGGAGACAACCTGCCTGCAGTTGTACAACCCCGATCAAGGCAAAGGCCAGAATAAGCTGAAGGCCGACGGGCTGAGTATCGGCAACATCAAGGGGTTCTGGCTGATCGAATGGCTGAAAGCAGTGGGCTTTTACGATGCAGCCATCACCCGTCTGGTGCGTGGAGGGAAGGATCGCAAGACGTTCGTCGTTTCGCCGCGCGAGCTGTCGCATTCCGTTAGCAAGGCGGTCATGATTGACTTCGCCAACGCTATGTCGTCAGAAACGTCGACCAAGTTCGACGTGCTGGCCGCGATTCGCTACACAGGCGCGCTCTTGAGCTATGTCAGCCGTGACGATAGCTTCCTGGCGCGGCTGCTGGAGCTGCGCGACGTGCAGAAGCGCGTAGTCGCGGGCTTCGACACGGCGTTCTACAAGGACCTGGGCAATGCCGTGGCGACGATGAACATCTCATTCGTCGCGCTGCCAGGGTGGGTGCGAGTCGAGTCGCGTGATGACATCGCGCTGTACGCCGACAGGACCGATAACCGTGGGCTGCTCCCACAACTTGAGCTGCTGACGCGCCAATTCGACGAGTCGCACAGTGACGCCTTCACGCTGCTGCAACACCTGCGCGATTTCGTCTCCGGTGACGATCTCGCGGCGTTTCTCCGTTTCAGCACGGGTTTCTCAGCGTACTACATGGGTGCACGCGAGCGCGGCCAGTACGCCTATCAGATGACCACCGAATTTGTAGAAAGGTTGATTATGGGCACAGATCCAAGACTGACTCCGATTCTAGAATCGGAAGGGTTCCAAAACATCGCGTATGCCATCCGGCAGAGTACTGTGACGGCGCAATATCGAAAACAACAGGGAGATCGGAAGTACGATGTCCGGTATGGCCTTGGCCAGGAACTGGCCCGCAAGGCGATTTACCCCGACAGCTTCATCGCCACGCTGAGCGATTTTCTGCACAAGTACAACGCAGAGAACGCTCAGGTCATGGAAAACCGCGCCGGCCCGTACCGGCGCAGCATCAAGACTACCGACATCGACGACATCGTGCGGCTGATCGACGAGTACGGCTCGGAGACGGTCGCCAACTTGCTCATTGCGTATGGTTATGCACGCGCGCCCCGTGAAGGGGGCGATCCTGCCGAAGAAGCCCTACAAGAGGAGAATGAGTGATGGCACAGCCGATTTACAGCGTTTCGATCAGCGCCCGTGCCACGTTGGACATGCACAGCCTGAACAATGAAGGTGGCGAGGGCAACCAGATTCAGACCCGGATGGTCAACATCATCGACCAGCACGGGCGCTTGCAGAACGTCAACGCGATCAGCGGGGACATGTTCAAGCACATCCAGGCCGAGCACCTGTTCCGCCTGCTGAGCGAAGAGGACGGCGTGCCGCTGTGTGCTGGCTGCCAGCAGTTCAATGCCAACCGGATCAATGCCGATGCCAATTTCATCGCCCGCACCGCAGACCTGAGCGACGCGGACCTGCTAGACGAGCTGCTCCGAAGCTGTGCGATGGACGACATCGAAGGCATACTGATCACTGAGGGGAAGCGCAGCGTGCCCCGCAAGAGCGTGATTGAGTTCGCGTGGGTAGTCGGTGTTCCAGGCTCGGTCGAAACGGACAGCTACTTCCATGTTAAGTATGCCACCGAGCGCAGCGCCGAGCAGCGCAAGCAGGATAGCGAAGCGACACAGAGTGTAGGCTCCAACCTGGGACAGGCGATCTTCCACCGCCCGGCGTCGTCCGGTGTATATGCCGCCGTGTGCCACCTGGAGCTGGCCCGCATCGGCTTCAACGATATCACCCAGCAATATGCCATCGACGAAGATCAGCGGCGGCAGCGGATGGAGGCGCTGTTGAAAAGCGTCTTGTTCACCTACGTGCAGCCCAATGGCGCGATGCGCTCCGCGCAGGCGCCGCACCTGGTCGAATTCGCGGGTGTCGTCACCTACAGCCGTAGCGCCGTCCCCGCGCCGACGGTCAGTCCGCTCAAGGACTCGTACCGGGATCAGCTCGACGCGCTGGGTATGTCGTTGGAGCAGGTTGCACCTGGCACTGTAAACCAGGCGCAGTTCGACTCGCTGAGTGAGTTCGCGGACATCGTGCACGAGTTGGCCCAGGACGAGCCGTACACGCTGCGCTACAGGTAGGGGGTGGCCCATGTGGCTCATTGCAGACTACGCGGCCAGCGCGCTGTTTTCGCTCAAACCGGCCACGGCGACGGCTTCCGGCGGCAAGACGCTGCTTGTCCCGACTCCGTTCGCCATCAAGATGGCGCTGCTCGACATCGCTATCCGGCTAGAGGGGCGCGAGCGCGCAGCGGCGGCCTGGGACGAGTGGATCGGGGCGGCCCGCGTCGCGCTGCGCCCTCCAGAGCGGATCGTGGTCAACAACACGTTCATCAAGGTATTGAGGCCGCGCCGCAATCCCGCGCAGCCCGGTTCCCAGCACGCGGGCTTTTTCCAGCAGACAATCGCGTATCGGGAATACGCCCAATGGGATGACGTGCTGGGGCTGGCCCTTGGGCTTGGCGAAAGCGCGGATGTCGAGCGGCTGTCCAGGTGGCTGTTCAATGTCAACTACCTGGGCAAGCGCGGCTCTTTCGTCCAGCTTCAGGGACCGCCCCAGCCGGTGGAGACGCTGCCCGACGGCTATATCGTGGTCGATGGCGATCTGGGCACCATATCGCTGAACGCGCTGCTGACCCAGCTTGACGATGTGGGCGAGGGAACGACCTTCGCCCAGGTGGATATCTACTCCGGCAAGCGCATCCAACTCGGCAAACAGCGCATTCTCCGCCACGTGGCGCTACCGTACCGGCTGGTGGCGAGCAGTCGAGGCTACAGCTACTACGAGCGGCAAGAAGAGGACTCATGAACCTGCTCGTGCATCACCTGCGGTTCACGCTGCGAGCGACCACCCTGGTCCATCTCGGCCCGCACGCCGGGGCGCAACTGCGGGGAGCGTTGTGGGCGGCGCTGCGCGAATTTGCGTGTGGCGCCCCCAATGCCGCGCACGATCCGGAGCACACCCGCGTTTGTCCGATGTGCCGTTTGCTGGCGCTGGAGACCGGGCAATCGGCCCGCGGCGTTTCTCCACCGCGCCCTCTCGCCATACGTCCGCCGCTCGCGGAGCGAGCAGAGGACGACCGTGTCTTCTACGCAGGTGACCCGTTTTCGGTTGAAGTCAATCTCTTCGGCGACGTGGCCGATGTGTTTCCCTACATCTGCCAGGCGTTCGACCGGATGGGCCAGCAGGGGGTAGGCTACGGGCGCGGGCAGTTTGCTCTGGAGCGCGTCCAGTCGGTGAACCCGCTGACGCGTGAAACGTTCGATTTGCTCCAAGACCGCCGCCTGCTGGCTACGCCCGGTCGGCCTGTCACACCCGCGCATGTTGCCGGGTCTGCCGCCGTGCTCCCCGCCGATCGGATCGCGCTGCGTTTCATAACGCCGGCCCAGCTCACCGCTCAGGGGCAACGACTTGATACGCCGGCGTTTCCGGCCCTGATCGGTCGCCTGCTGGAACGCTGCCAGGCGCTGGAAGCGCACTACACAGACGATCCAACGCCCCAACCAATCTGGCGAGAGCGTTACGTCGCGCTCACCGAGCAGGCGGAGTCGATCCGGCTGGTGGCCGATCACACGCATTGGGTGCGCCTCAAGAGCGGCTCGCGCCGTACCGGTCAGATGACGTCGATCAGCGGGTTCGTGGGGCTGGCACACTATCGTGGCGATCTGACCCCCTTCCACGAGTGGCTCGTGTGGGGCCAGAGCCTGCACGTAGGCAAGAACGCCGTCAAAGGAAACGGTTGGTACGCCATCGACGGCGACTCGCCATGATGTGATCCGCGCAAGCTTCCGGACATTTCCGAGAGTCTGGAACAATAGATTCCAACTGCTGTTTAGACTAAGGGTAGAGGACATTTAGCTGCGAGGAGTGCTCTACCCATGCCTATCGTCGAACACCTGATCGCCAACACGTTTGGCACGCACATCGGGAAATACAGCGAACGTCTCAAGATCACGCAGGCCAGCGAGACGCTCGCGCAGGCCCCGCTGCTGCATCTCAAATCCGTGCTGGTAGCAAGCCGGGGCGTCAGCGTGTCGGCTGATGCCCTGGAAGCTTGCGCGGAGCGTGGAATCCCGGTTTTTTTCATCAACAACCAGGGCTCCGCCTACGCCACCGTATACGCCTCTGGCCTGACGGGCACGGTGATCACCCGGCGCGCTCAGTTGTTGGCCTACTATGACCGGCGTGGCGCGCAAGCGGCGCTGGCGATGGCCGCCGGAAAGATCGCCAACCAGGCTGCTACCCTCAAATATCTGGCTAAGACGCGCAAGGAAAGCGACCCGGAAGTGTATCAAGAGCTTCATCTCTGCGCCGGTGAGGTGCTGGACTGCCTGGCCTACCTGGACCGCATCGCAAGCGATTGTCTCGACGACGTGCGCGCCGAGATCATGGCGGCGGAGGGGCAGGCCGCGAAACGGTATTGGGCGGCAGCCGGCGCCGTGCTGCCGGAGAGTTACGGCTGGTCCGGCCGTGTGGGGCGCGGCGCGACCGATCCGTTGAATTCGCTCCTGAACTACGGCTATGGCATTCTGTACGGGCTGATCGAGCAGGCCATCATCCTGGCCGGGCTGGACCCCTACGCCGGTTTTCTGCACGCGGACCGCTCTGGCAAGCCGAGTTTGGTGCTCGACCTGATCGAGGAGTTCCGGCAGGTGGCGGTGGATCGGCTGGTCTTTGGCTTGGCGAATCGTAACTTCACCGTTGAACAAGACAAGCACGGATTGCTCAGCACCGAAACGCGCCGCGCGCTTGCCGAGAAAACGCTGGCGCATGTGGAGGCCGGCGTTCGCCACAACGGCAAACGCTACCCGCTGCGCTGGGTCATGCAGGCGCAGGCCCGTGAGCTGGCGGCTTTTCTGCGCGGCGACCGTGATGCATACAGCCCGTTCAAGGCAACCTGGTGATGATCCACATCTTGTTGGTATACGACATCACCAGCGACCGGGTTCGGGCGAAGGTGGCCGATGCATGCCTGGACTACGGGCTTGATCGTATCCAGTACAGCGCGTTTGCCGGAACGCTGAGCAGCAACCACCAGCGTGAGCTGATGCGCCGCATTCGCGCGCTGTTGGATGATAGCGCCAGCAAAATCGTGTTGATCCCGATCTGTGACGCCGACTGGAAAAAACGGCAGGAGATCGAACATGTTGGATGAAGCTGAGAACCTTTTCACCGTTACCGATCTGAAGCAGTACATGTATTGCCCGCGCATCTTTTACTACCATGCGTGCCTGCCGCAGATCCGGCCTGTTACCTACAACATTCATGCTGGCATCAATGCGCACGAAGTCGAAGAACAACGCGCCAAACGGCGGTCGCTACGGATGTACGGCGAGATTGACGGCGAGCGTAGTTTCGATGTGGCTGTCCAGGCTCCAACGCTGGGATTGAGCGGCCATATCGACGAGGTGGTGGATACCGGAGCCGAGCTGATCCCGGTGGACTATAAGCTGGCGAACAAAGCCGCGTTTCACTTCAAGGTGCAGCTGGCGGCTTATGCCCTGCTATTGGAAGCGACGCAGATTGTGATTGTTCGCCGTGGTTTCTTGTATCTGATTCCGCTGCGTCGGGCTGAGGAGGTTCGAATTACCCCCAGGCTGCGCCGCATTGTGCGCGAAGCGCTGGAGGCCATGCATCTTATCCAGGAGACCGAGCATATGCCCGGCCCCACCGAGTGGCGGCGGCGCTGCTCTGACTGTGAGTTTCGCCGCTTCTGCAACGATGTGTGAGGATGTCGCAACTCCCCCTGAATTCTGAGCACGAGACGGCTTGAGTCAACCGCGTTTGTGGTGAACGAGATTCTGGTCTATGTTATGAATGAGCGACCTTTCAGGAGCCGCGCCAAGGGCCGTAAACGCGTTCTCATGACCTGGATGTCCCGTTTGGTGTTTTCTGAGTGAGCGGTTGCTCAAGCCGTTGACCCGTAGAGGGTACTGAAAGTTGTCCCATCCTATTGGGTATACGGTGGGCGACCAGTTGCTCAAGCCGTTGACCCGTAGAGGGTACTGAAAGAGGCCAGTCGCTCGACAATTGCCGCCGGATCCGGGGTTGCTCAAGCCGTTGACCCGTAGAGGGTACTGAAAGACCTTTACGCAAATACACCGTGACCGTGGTAGGTTTGTTGCTCAAGCCGTTGACCCGTAGAGGGTACTGAAAGTTACGATGCCGGCGAACCGTCACGGGCATGTCGAGGTTGCTCAAGCCGTTGACCCGTAGAGGGTACTGAAAGA
>JAHDLB010000045.1 GCA_018432315.1 Anaerolineae bacterium | reverse complement strand
TCACGTACATGTACAGGCAAAAATCATCGAAACTGGCTATCATCCTGGTGTCTCCTGGTCGGCTTGGAATGAGTTTGGTCGCTCACTTCCAAACCATACCGGGAGACTTCGTTTCTATCAACGAAAACTAGCATAAGGTCCAAATAGCCTTATTGAGTAAACAAGGGGTTGAATGGTTGGCATATGAATCACCCAGTGAGGTAGGATGCGTTGCTTTGGCCATTGAAAATGACAAATTTGTGCAATACGACAAGGACAAAGGCCAAAAGATTCCGTTAAGGCCTATTTGGGAATGGTATGCGGATTGGGAAACTATACAGCACATGCGTGGAAATATCGGGAGGTTTGAAGATCCTGGTTTACGAAAGGCAACCGAAGATAACTCAAGTTAGACGTACAATTATTGTCTACATATAAGTTCTAGGCTATAATTTTATAGAACATAAGTTCTGATTTCAAAAGGATGACCCATGTCCACACGTGATCCCCTGTTCCCTGACACCGATAACCTGGACGACTGGTTCCCGCGCACCGCCAGCGCCGGGCCGGGCCTGATGGCCGCCGGGCAGCGGCTGGGCGTGGTCGTCGGCGGATCGCTCAGCCGGGGGCTGGACGTCAAGCTCGACCGCGAAACCGCCATCGAAGACCTGGCCGTAGGGCGCTACGTGGTCGTGCGCGGCCAGACCAAGCGCTTCTTCTGCATGATCACCGACATCATGCTCGACACCACCAACCCGGCCATCCGCAGCGATCCGCCGGACCTCAGCGACCCGTTCCTGGCGGCGGTCTACACCGGCACGGCGGCCTTCGGCACGCTGCACGTCGCGCCGATGCTGACCATCGACGAGGACGAGGGCGAGCCGCGCCCGGTCAAGACGATCCCCAGCCACTTCATGCCGGTCGAGATCGCAACCGCCGAGGACGTCAACGACGTGTTCGGCCAGGAAGACGCCACCCACTTCAACGTGGGCGCCCCGCTGGAGCTGGAAGAGACGCAGATCAATCTGGACCTGCGGCGGCTGGTCGAGCGCTCGGTGGGCGTCTTCGGCAAGAGCGGCACCGGCAAGAGCTTCCTGACGCGCATCCTGCTGTCGGGCATCATCAAGAACCAGGTGGCGGTCAACCTGATCTTCGACATGCACAACGATTACGGCTGGGCGGTCAAGGACGAGCGCGGCGCGCAGGCCAAAGGGCTCAAGCAGTTGTTTGGGGACAGGGTTTCGATCTTCACGCTGGACGACGAGGCCACCCGGCGGCGCGGCGCGCGCGCCGATCACGTGGTCACCATCGGCTACGAGGACATCCAGCCCGAAGACCTCGCCATGCTCAAGACGACGCTCGACCTCAGCGACTCGATGATCGACGCGGCCTACGAGCTGCAAAAGCTGTGGGGCAACGACTGGATTCGCAAGCTGATCGCCGCCCCGCCGGAGCTGCTGGACGAGCTGCGCGAGCAGGCCGCCGCCAGCCCGGCGTCGGTCCAGGCGTTGCAGCGGCGCGTGCGGCGTTTCGAGCGCTTCGAGTTCCTCAAGCCGAACGCGCTCGGCAAGTCGGTCAAGGAGATCGTGTCGTACATCGAGGCGGGCAAGCACATCGTGTTGGAGTTTGGCCGCTATGGCAGCGCGCTGGAAGCGTACATCCTGGTCGCCAACTACCTGACGCGGCGCATCCACGAGCACTACGTCGAGCAGGTGGAGAAGGCGCTCGGCGACGAAAGCCTGGAGCCGCCGCAGCTTCTGATCACCATCGAAGAAGCGCACAAGTTCCTGGACCCGGCCATTGCGCGGCAGACGATCTTCGGCACTATCGCCCGCGAGCTGCGCAAGTACAACGTCACCGTGCTGATCGTCGACCAGCGGCCCAGCGGCATCGACGAAGAAGTGATGAGCCAGATCGGGACGCGCGTCACCGCACTGTTGGACAACGAGCGCGACATCGCCGCCGTCCTGACCGGGATCAGCGGGGCGGGCGGCCTGCGCGAAGTGCTCGCCCGGCTGGACACCAAGCAGCAGGCGATCATCATGGGTCACGCCGTGCCGATGCCGGTCGTCGTCAAGACGCGCACCTACGACACGGACTTCTACAGCAGCCTCAGCGGCGGCGCGGCGGATCGCCCGGCGGCCAACCGGCCCACGCCCGCCGAGGATCGCCGGATTCGCTAGCGCGGCGGCTCAGCCCTGCGCCGTGACCGCTGCGCCCTCGCGGAGCCGGTAATAGCTCTCGCCCGCGCAGGCCCGGCACAGCACGATCCCGCCGCGCACCACTTCGCGCTCGTTGATGATCTCCTCGCCGCACTGCGCGCAGGCGGTGCGCACGCCGGGCCGGCTGATGATCGCCGCCATCGACACGCTCAGCTCCACCGGCTGGACGACCAGCAGCGCCTCGTCGGGCATGGCCTGGTAGCCGGCCAGTTGGGCGTGCCAGCGATCGCGCTCGCCGGGCGCGAACAGCGGCGCGGTCTGGCGGGCGTCGGGATGCGGGAAGATGCGAATCGCGGTCCCCGTCGTCGTGTCGACGAACGTCGCGGCCACTTTGCCGAAGTCCACGATCTGCAGGGTGCGGCGCCCCACGTTGCAGCCCGTCGCGGCGATCACGCCATCCACCAGGCAGCCGTCGGTCTCGACGAACGCGTACAGCCGCTTGTTAGTCTGCGGCAGGTCCAGCCCCAGTTCGAGCGCGGCGCGCATTCCCATGCGCACGCCCAATACCTGGCGCGGGCAGAGGTGCTTGTGGTGGGCGGCGCTGGCCTGGAGAAATTCGCTCAGTGATGGCATCGGTTGGTCTCTTTCACCTCAAACACAATCGCCAGCAGAGAAGCTGGCGACGGTCGTCGAACGGCACACAGGTTCTCCTTACCAAGTCAGTCCGGGGGCATCCGGACGTCGGGAGGCCGCGGCGTTTCCACATGCAACCCTAACCCGCCCACACAGGCGGGCCCTCGCCCATCGTCGAGGTCGGCCTGCTGGCCGTAACGCGGTGGTCGTAGGTCCAGCAGACTCGGAGAATCGATTGTCAGTGTTCGCGGATCAGTCCTGGCGCACCTCCACACGGCGTTCGAGCATTCTGGGGGGAATCTTATACCCGAATGGATTTTGCCGCCGAAAGTCGCACGTCGGGCAGAAGCCCCGCGCCGACGGCTCGCCCGCAAAGCGCGCGCCGCAGTCCTCGCACACGTGGAACACGCCGCGATGGACCCGGCCCGGCCCCGCCGCCAGGAACTCGCGGAACAGGGGCACGCGCCGCCAGTGCAGCGCCGCCGGGTCGCAGACGTGCAGGCACGCCTCGCAGCCGGTACACGCGCGCGGCTCGAACTGAATCTCGAAACAACGCAACTCGTCGTCGTAGATCACGTCGAGCGCGCCGGTGGGGCAGGCGTGCGCGCACACCCCGCAGGCGGTACAGCGCTCGTCTACGCCCAGCAGCACGAACGCCTGCCCGGCGTCCGGCGCGGGGCACAACGCGGTCGGGGGGACAGGTGGCAGCAGGTCCAGCGCGTGCAAAAGGCGGCGGCGCTCGGCGGGGAGTTGTCTCTTCGCGGGTGACGGCGCTTCGTCCACGAGCAGGGCTGCGTCGATCGTCTCGGTGGGGGCGGACGTGAGGCGCCGGAACAGCTTGCGCCGCGATACCGGCGGGCGGCTGGCCGGGTAGACCGGGCGGGCCTGCCCATCCTCCGACGAACTTTCTTCTACAACGTCCACATGCCCGGCCATGTCCCACGACGCCAGCACGCGCCGTGCCTTGTCGATCGTTTGCCGGATGTCTGCTGCCACCTGGCTCAGCGGGCATTCGTGGCAGGCGTCCAGGCGGACCGCCACGCGCGAAAGCCCGCAAGCCATCAGGCTGATATACGCCGACGGCCCCAGTGACGCCAGGCAGCCGGCATGGCCGATCGCCGCGTCGATCCGGGCGGGGCCGGTGGCCGGGGCCGGATGCGCCGGGCAGATCAGCTCGAGTGCGTCCAGGTCGTCGATCTGCGCGGCGCAGCGCAGGATGTCGTTGGCGCCGGTGTCGCCCGCGAACGCGCCGACCGGGCACAGGTGCAGGCACAGCCCGCACAGGGCACAGGCCGCCGGGTCGAAGGCGGCGCCGCCGTCCTCGACGCGCACCGCCCCCGCCGGGCAGCGCGCCGCGCACAGGTCGCACGTCGAAAACCGGTCCCGCGCGCGCAGGCACCGCTCCGGATCGAACGCGATCGCGGCGCCGTCAACGTGCGCGAAACGCTCGATCGCCGCCAGCATCGCCTACCCCTGCCCCACCGGCTGGACGGCCAGGTCGAAAACGCGGGCGACCGTCTCCAGCGTGCCCAGGCCCAGGTACGCCACGCCCCGGTAGTAATCCGTCGCGGCGTGCTCGATGACCCGCTGCATGAAGGTGGGCGCCCAGCGCAGCACGTGATCGCCCAGAAAACCGCGCTGGGCTTGCAGGCTGCTCTCGAACGCGTCGATGTCGCCCCGCTCGGCGGCGTCCAGCCCCAGGCTGCACAGGTGTACCAGGAAGGCCAGCTCCAGGCCGATGTGATCGTCCGGCTCGCGCACAGACGACGGGGCTTGCAGCCCAAAGCGGCGGTAAATCTCGCGCACTTCGAGCGTCTGCACGTCGAAGATCAGGTGTTCCTCGCTCAGATAGACGGATTCCCAGGGATGGGCCAGCAGCGGGCCCGCCCCCACGAACAGCGCGTTATAGTCCGATTTCAGCAGGGCGAGCTGGTCCGGCGTCCACGCCGCGCCAAACGCCGCCAGCAGGTCGATCCCCCGGCGCGTGTGCTCGACGTCCGTGTCGAGCGGCCATTCGGCGAACAGGTTCTCGTCGAACAGCGGCGCCAGAAAGTCCGCCGATGGCTCGTTGTACAGGGCTTTGCTCAGGAATCCATAGGCCAGCGCGTGCGCGGTGAGCGTGATCTGCCATTCATCGAAGTTATAACGACCGTTGGTACCCATCCGTTGTCCTTCCGATACTGTCGATATGCTGCGGTGTGCCGGGGATGCCCGCGCGGGCACCCCCGGCCTATACGGTACGGCAAGCGAGACGCTCGCCTACAAGCCGATGCGTGTCTGCATGGCGTAGAACAGGAAGCGCCCCATCACCTCGGCCACCAGCACCACCGCGAACGCGGCGTAAGCCAGGTTGCCCAGGATTTTCTCGCGGCCCGGGCTGCTGGCGTTGCGATATAGGAACGCGCCCAGGATGCCCGCGCCCACGAAGACCAGCACCAGCCGCAGCGCGAACACCACGCCGTAGTCGCCCATCAGGACGTTGACCGCGTCGTTGGCCGCGGCCACGTCGCTGCTGGCGAGATAGGCCACGTACAGCGGCAGGACGACCAGGTGCACGCCCACCAGGACCACCGACGCCAGCGCCAGCCAGCGCAGCGTGCTGCGCATGATCTCGCACTGCGTATCGGCGCAGCCCGGCTCCTTGCGCTGGACGTAGGCGTAGTTGGCGACGTAGGCCGCCCCCACTGCCAGCGCGCCCAGCAGGAACGTCGTGGTGAAGAACGTGATCGGGGTGGCGATGGTGTCCCAGGCCGGGGCGGTGCGCAGCATGTAAATCTGCGACATGCTGAAGACCAGCACCACGCCGATGGCCGCCGCGACCAGCGCGACGACGTTCCGCGTGGCCGAGGTGCTGATCTTGCGCCACTGCATGAAGGCGAAGACCGCGCCCACGCCGATGAACAGCACGTTGGCGAGAATCTCGCGGCTGAGCCACGACGATCCCACGTTGGCGATCGCCCGGTAGGCGTTCAGCGGGTTGCCCAGGTGGAACAGCGAGGCCAGCGTGCCCAGCACCAGGACCGGCCCGATCGCCAGCAGCGCGCGGTCGCTCAGCCGGTCAGCCTCTTCCTCGCCCCACTTGCGCGCGGCGAAGAAGTAGACGATGCCGAGGATAATGAACGAGCCTACCGCCATCTGGCTGAGAATCGTGAATGCTATCAGCGCCCACTCGCGAACGTCCATGATTAAACCTCCTCCGGGTTGGCAAGCCGGCCCGCCTTCGCCAGAACGGGTTTCGTCTTGGCGTTCGGTTTGATGATCATGGCAGGCTCAGTCAGTTTTGCTTCGGGTAACGGCGCCACTTCGGCGAGATCGCCGTACTTGGCGCGCAGCTCGCTCAACTCGCCCACTTCCAGCGCGCGCGACGGGCAGGCCGCCACACAGGCCGGAAGCTGGCCCGCGTCGATGTAGTCGACACACAACGTGCATTTGCTCATCGTGCCCGAGTCTTCGTCGAACTGCGGGGCCGCGTAGGGGCAGGCCCACTCGCAGTACCGGCAGCCGATGCACTTGTCTTCGTCGATGAGCACGATGCCATCGTCGCGCTTGGTGATCGCGCTGGCCGGGCACACTTCCTGGCAGATCGGTTTTTCGCAGTGATTGCACGCAACCGACACGTAGTACGCGAACACGTTCTGCGTGAACGACCCGTCCTGGTTGCGAACCCACTCGCCGCCGCTGTATTCCGCCACCCGCCGCCAGCGCATGTCGGCGGGGAGGTCGTGCTTGTCCTGGCACGCGACCTGGCATGCTTTGCAGCCGGTGCAGCGCGCTACGTCGAAATAGAATGCAAGCTGGTTAGCCATGCTGTTTACCTCCTCTACGCCTTCTCAACCTGGACCAGGTTGGTATGCTGCGGGTTGGCTTTCGCCAGCGGTGAAGGCCGCAACGCCGTCAGTGTGTTCACACAGCCGCCTTCGTCGACCCCGTCCTTGTTGGGCTCGTACCACGCGCCCTGGGGCACCGAGATCACGCCGGGCGCGATGCGCGGCGTCACCTTGACCGGCAGCTTGAGCCTGCCGCGATCGTTGTAGACATGCACCATGTCGCCGAGTTCCAGGCCGCGCTCTTCCGCGTCGAGCGGGTTCATCCACACCTCTTGGGGCGCCGCCTTGCGCAGCCATTCCACGTTGTGATAGCTGGAGTGCGTGCGCGCCTTGTAGTGGTGGCCGATCATTTGCAGCGGGTATTTCTCGCGCAGCGGATCTTCGTAGCCTTCCCAGGTCGCCGCGTACACGGGGATGCCGGTGATGACGTCGCCTTCCGGAATTTCCCAGGTGTTGGCGATGTCGTACAGATCCTTCGAGAAGATCTCGATCTTGCCCGACGGCGTGCTGAGGGGGTTGGCTTCCGGGTCTTCGCGGAAGTCCGCATAGGCCACCGACGGCTCGCCGGGGTTGGTCACCTTGTAGATGCCCATCTCGCGGAACGTTTCGTAGTCCGGGAAGTCGGGGTTGTTCTTGCGCGTCTCTTCGACCACCCACTCCAGCCATTCGTCGTGCGTGCGGCCCTCGGTGAATTCCTCTTCGACGCCCAGCCGCTTGGCGATCTCGGCGCACATCTCGTAGATCGGGCGGCATTCGAACTGCGGCTCGATCGCTTGGCTGAGCGCGATCGCGTAGCCGGTGTTACCCGCGCTGCCGCTGGTGATCTCGTTCTGCTCGAAGTTGGTGATGTCGGGCAGCAGGATGTCGGCCAGCTTGGCGCTGGGGGTCATGTGGTTTTCGATGACGACGATCATCTCGCACAGCGAGTCGTCTTCCAACTGCTTGACCGTCGCGTTCGAGTCCGAGTGCTGGTTGACGATGGTGTTGCCCGCGTAGTTCCACATGAACTTGATCGGCGCAGGGAGCTGGTCCACGCCGCGCACGCCGTCGGCCAGGGCGGTCATTTCGGCGCCGCGCAGGATGGCCTCGTACCACATGAAGACCGAGATCGACGCTTTCACCGGGTTGTCGAGCGTGGGAAAGCCCATCACGCGGATGCCGTACCCGCCTTCGCTCACGCCGGTGTTGCCGCCGTGAATGCCCACGTTGCCGGTCAGGATCGGCAGCATGGCGATGGCGCGGCAGTTCTGCTCGCCGTTCGCCTGGCGCTGCGGGCCGAGGCCCTGGGTGATGAAGCACGGCTTGGTGAGGGCGATCTCGCGCGCCACGCGCACGATGGTTTCGGCGGGCACACCGGTGATCTTGGCGGCCCATTCGGGCGTCTTGGGCATGCCGTCTTCGCCGTCGCCCATCACGTAGGACTTGTACGACAGGCCGGCGGGCACGTCTTCGGGCATGTGATCTTCATCGAACCCGACGCAGTACTCGTCGAGAAATTCCTGGTCGTGCAGGTCCTCGGTGATCATGACGTACGCCATAGCCGCCACCAGCGCCGCGTCCGTGCCGGGCCGGATCGGAATCCACTCGTCCACCACCGACACCGCGGTTTCGCTGTAGCGCGGGTCGAACAGGATGAACTTGGCGCCGCTCTGCTCTTTCATGGCCTGCAGGGCGAAAACCTTACCGCCACCGCCGCCCATGCTCGTTTCGCAGATGTTGTTGCCAAACATGACGACCAGCTTGGTGTTGATGATGTCTTCGATGCTGTTGCTGCTGCGGCTGCCATAGGTGTAGGGCATGGCGGTCGACATCTGGGCCGAGCTGTAGGTGCCGTAGTGGTTCAGGTAGCCGCCCACGCAGTTCATCAGGCGGGCGATGGGGCTTGACCCAGGCGGCCACGACTTGGCGACGGTGCCGCCCAGCGCGCCGGTCGCATAGTTGATGTACACGGCTTCGTTGCCGTATTCATCGATGATGCGCTGCAGCTCGCTGGCGATGGTGTCGTACGCCTCTTCCCAGGAAATGCGCTCGAATTTGCCCTCGCCGCGCTTGCCGACGCGCTTCATCGGGTATTTGAGCCGGTCGGGGTTGTAGACGCGCTGGCGGATCGACCGGCCACGCACGCAGCAGCGGAGCTGGTGCGTGCCGTATTCGGCATCGCCGGTGTCGTCGGTCTCGACCCGCACGATCTCGCCATCGCGCACGTGCAGGCGCAGCGGGCAGCGGCTGCCGCAGTTGACCAGGCAGGCGCTCCAAACGATCTTCTCATCCGCCTGGGCGGCTGCCTTGTCGGATTTTTCCAGCCCGAACGACAGGCCGCCTTTCGCCAGCACAGCCGTCCCCCCCAACGCCGCGTTCCACTTGAGGAAGCTGCGCCGGTTGAGGACTGTGTTGGTCACGGCGTTCACGAGGAAGTTTTGCTCACCCATGTGACGCTCCTCCATTAACCATAGTCTCAATCCTTGCTGTGATACGCTCAGTGATGTGTTGGCCGGGCGAAACGCCTCGCCAGACGTTACTAGCGTACTATGCCACCCCACCGGCCCACATCACCCAGGTGGGCGATTATCACGAACTCTTACCGGGTTAGGATGGCGGCTGGATGAGACCGGATTGAACGGCCAGCGCCGCGGCCTGCGTGCGGTTTTCGACCTGGAGCTTCGACAGAATGTTGCGCAGATGGACCTTGACCGTGTTCACGGTGATGCACAGGCTGCCGGCGATCTGCGGGTTGCTGGCGCCGTGGGCCACCAGGTTGAGCACCTCGATCTCGCGCTCGGTGAGCGCCTCGCCGCCGATCTCGCCGCCCACGCCCCCGCTGTCGCCGATGTCGCGCAGCAGGCGCGCGGCAACCGCCCGCGTCAGGACGGCCTCGTCAGCGGCGACCGCCTGCAGCAGGTCGAACAGCTCGACGGCGTCCAGGCTCTTGAGCAGGTAGCCCGCCGCGCCCAGCCGCACCGCTTCGTACACGTGCTCGTTCAGCTCCGAGGCGGTCAGCATGATCACGTCCACGGCGGGGAAGGACCGGCGAATGTGCACCGCCGCCTGCAGCCCGTCCACGTCCGGCATCTTGATGTCCATCAGCACGACGTCGGGGCGGCAGCGCTCGACCAGCGTGATCGCCTCGCGGCCCGTCTCGGCCTCGCCGATCACCTCGACGAGATCGCGGCGCGTGTTCATCAGACTGATCAGCCCCTGCCGGAACAGGCGGTGATCGTCGGCAACCAGCACTCTCAAAGGTAAGGCTCGCATCTACGCCCCTCTTTCGATAAATGAACCGTTCTCACACTACGTATCCGGCGCCCCGTTCACGGCTGGGCCAGCGGCAGCCAGAAGGTCACCTGCGTCCCTTTGGCGGGGACCGATGTCACGGTCAGCCCGCCGCCGACGCTCTCGGCGCGCTCGCGCATCGTTTGCAGCCCGAAATGCGTCCCGTTGGGCACGCGGTCGAAGCCGACGCCGTCGTCGGTGACCGTCACGCCCAGGCACCCGTCGCGCGCCACCAGCCGGATCTGGACCTGGCGGGCGGCGGCGTGCTTGCGCACGTTCGCCAGCGCTTCCTGCACGATACGCACCAACTGCGTCTCGGCCAGGGGCGACAGCCGGCTGGCGTCGATTTCGCTCGCGACGTGCGCGTCGATCCCGGTCTGGACGCTGAACTCCTCGACGTACCGTTCCAGCGCGGGCATCAGCCCGGCATCGCCGGCCAGGGTGGTGCGCAGGCTGAGAATGTTCTCGCGCACGTCCGCCTGGGCGGCGGTGATCCGCTCGCGCGCCTGCCGCAGCTCGCCGAGGGTCGCCTCAGTGTCGCCCTGGCGCACCAGCGCGTCGAGCGTCTGCACCTCCAGGCTCAGGTAGCCGAGAATCTGCGCCAGCCCGTCGTGCATCTCGCGGGCGATGCGCGCGCGCTCCTCGATGACCGCCAGCGATTGCAGCCGCCCGGCCATCAGCGTGTGCTGGATCGCGATCACAGCCTGGTCGCTCAGGTGGCCCAGCCGGTCGAGATCGCCCTGGCTGAACCGGTCCGGCTGGCGGCTGACCACCCACAGCACGCCCACCGACTCCTCCTCGAAAACCAGCGGCGCGATGGCCCCGGCCTGGACGCGCGCGTCCAGCACCGAGCAGCGCCAGCCCTCGCCGGGCGCCAGCAAGCGCATCTGGCGGGCGCGGGTGTGGTCGAAAATCACGCCCGACCGGATCGTGTCGCTGCGCAGCGACTCCATGCCGCCGCCGTCCGGCCCGGCAAACGCCTTGACGATGAGCGCGTCGCCGGTTTCGTCCCACAGCGCCAGCGCCGCCGCATCGGCCCCCAGCAGCGTTCGCGCCCGCTCGACGATCTGGGCCAGCACCTGGTCCAGCCCTTCGAGCATGGCGATCTGGCGGGTGATCTGGACCAGCGTCTCGATCCAGGCTTCGGCCATGTGGCGCGCGTCACGCTGGGCGGCCAGCGCGTCGGCCTGGGCGCGTTCGCGCTCGGCGCGCAGCCGGGCGAGCTGCTGCTCGCGCTCGGCGCTGAAGACGCCCATCGCGCGGACGACCGACGCCATCACCACCAGCGCCACCGCCATCCGCCAGACCTGGACCGGGAGGCCGGTTGCGTCCCGAATCGCCTCGTCGTTCAGCCAGGGCGACAGGCCATACGACGTTTCGGGCACGATCAGCCCGGCCACGATGGCGTACAGCGTGAAGGCCACGCCCGCGCCCAACAGCGAATAGTGCGTCCCCAGCAGGCCCGTGTGCGGTAGCCGCCGCCAGTGACGGAAGAACCCGAAGGCCACCAGCAGCCCGCCCGGAAAAAACAGCAGGTAGCGCGACCAGACGTCCGCGCCGGTGGCCGTCTGGCCCTCGGTGAGCACGACAACCAGCGCGTAGGCCACGATCAGGGTGACCGGCGTGAGCAGCACCACCCGCGCGTAGGGCACCCAGCCCGGCAGCGGCCCCACCTCGCCCACCAGCCCCGCGCCGAAACGGATCAGCAGCAGGGCCGACACGGGCAGCAGGATCGTCCGGGCCGCCAGCAGCGCCGCCTCGACTTCGGGCGCGATCGATGCCAGCAGGAACATGTCGCACCACTCGACGAGGCTGTGCGTGAACCCGAACGCGGCCAGCCAGGGAAGCTGTCGCCCCAGCGACAGCTTGCTCGACTGGCGTCCTTCCAGCAGGGCCGCCCCGCCCAGGGCAAAGAACGCCAGCCCGTAAGCAAAATAGACCGCCAGCATCACCGGCTCCCTGCCACGTAGCCCGGCCCGTGCTCGATGCGCATCCAGCTATCGCACAGCCGCGCCAGGCAGATGTAGAACGACTCGCCCCGGCGCCCCTCGATCTGGCGGCAGAAGTCGGGCAGCCAGCGCCCCAGGTGATCGTCGAGAAAGTTGCCCTGCTGGCGCCGGAGCTGGCGCGCCGTTTCGGGCGTTTCGGCGCCCCACGCCCCGGCCTCGCGCGCGCACAGGTAGGCCATGAACTCCAGCTCGACGGCGACGTGATCCTCGCTGCCCGGCGCCGCCGCTGCCGCACCGCACTGGCGGTACTGCTGGCGCAGCGCGCGCGCCACGTCGCCGGACGCGCCCACCACGTCCGACACGTCGCGCCAGCGGTAAGCCGATTCGCGATCGGGCACGCGGTCGACGCTCTTGCCGAAGAACCGCTCGTAATCCGCCTGGAGCGTTCCCAGCGCGACTGGTCCCAGGCGGTCGATCTCGTCCAGGCCCGCCGCCAGCCGCGCCCGGTCGTCGCCCAGCCAGAGCGTGGCGGCGTTCATCTCGTCCAGCATCGCGCCGGACTCCAGTGCGCCGGCCAGTGCGTCGTCCGGGGGGAAGAATCCCAGCGCCAGCCAGCGGTAAAGCTGGCTCCGGAAGTGGGCGACGCGGGCCAGGATGGCGAACGATCGGGTGCGCGGGCTTGCGCTGTGAAGGCGCTGTTCTTCGCTCATGTCAGGTAGTACACCGATGGCTCAGTGCCCTTTTCGGGCAGAAGCTGGAAGTGCGCGCGCGTGCGCAGCAGCTCGGCTACCGCGCTGTCCGGATCGTTGAGATCGCCGAACGTGCGCGCGCGCGTCGGGCACGCCACCACGCACGCCGGTTCCAGGCCCTGGGCCAGCCGGTGGGCGCAGAACGTGCACTTTTCGACCGTCTGGGCGCGGTGAACGATGGCGTTGTCGCCGGTCGGAAAGGGCAGCGCGTAGCGCGGCTGGTCCTGCGCATACACGCGCACGCCCGTGAACGGGCAGACGATCGTGCAGTACCGGCAGCCGATGCACAGGCTGGGGTCCTGCATCACGAAGCCGAACTCCGGGTGGCGGTAGGTCGCGGCAGTCGGGCAGACGTCCACGCACGGGCCTTCGGCGCAGTGCTGGCAGCCCAGCGGCAGGTAGTCCAGGCGCACGTCCGGATAGGCGTGGCCGTTGTTCGCCTCGCCGTTCGCGCTCACGGTGATGACGCGCGTCCACCAGACGTCTTCCGGCAGGTTGTTCTCTTGCTTGCAGGCGACGGAACACGTATCGCAGCCGGTGCAGGCTTGCAGGTCGATGATCATGACGTAGTATTTAGCGCGGGACATGCTCGTACCTCTCTTTGGCGATCTCGACCAGCACGTCCGAAAACGAGCAGTTGGGCCCCAGCGCGTTGGCCGGGTTGACCCGGTCGTGAGTCAGCGACTGGGGATGGCCCTCCAGGAAATCGCGCGACTGCCATCCCTGGGTGAGATACACTGCGCCGGGCGGCGCGGCCTGGCTCAACCGGGCCCGCAGCACGACGTAGCCCCGGTCGTTGAAAATGCGCACCAGGTCGCCGTTGGCGATCCCGCGCGAGCGCGCCTCCGACGGGTGGAGCAGGGCTTCCGGCTCGCGGTCCAGCTCGCGCAGCCACGGGACGTTCCCGAAGGTGGAATGCACGCGGTAGCGGCTGTGCTCGGTCAGGCAGACGAGCGGGAAGCGCCGCGCCAACCTGCCGCCGGGGTGCGCCTCGACGGGCGGCTCGTAGTCCGGCAGGGCGCGCCCGTAGGGCAGCAGCCGCTCGACGTAGAACTCGATGCGCCCGGACGGGGTGGAGAAGCGGCCCCCGGCGTGCGCGACCGGCGGCGCGTCGGGCACGTTTTTGCGCAGCACGCCCCGCTCGCGCAGGTTCCGCGCCGACAGCCCTGCCGTCTCCGGCCCGCTGCTGGCGAGCACCTCGTCCAGGTACTCGATGGTGGGACGCGCGAAATAGTCGCCCAGGCCCAGCCGCTCGGCCAGCCCGGCGGCAATCGCCATGTCCGAGCGGCACTCGCCGGGCGGCGGCACGATGGCGGGCTGGTACTGGACGAACGGGCCCGGCCCCTTGACCATGTCCTCGCGCTCGAACAGCATCGCCGCGGGCAGCACGTAGTCCGACCAGCGCGCCGTCTCGGTCATGAAGTGATCGGCGGTCACCAGCAGGTCGAGCCGGGGCAGCACGTCCTGGCACATGCGGGTTTGATCGGGCCACTGGTTGAGCCAGTTGTTGAAGGCGACCATCACCGCTTTGATCGGGTGCGGGTGGCCGGACAAAATCTGGCCGGGCAGGCCCGCCGGGTTGAGGGGCCGGTACGCTTTGCCGTCCGGGTAGGTGAAATCGCTGACGAACAGGGCGCCCTCGCAAAAGCCATCCACGCCCGCGCCGCCGCCGGGAAGGCCCACGTTGCCGGTCAGCGCCGCCAGCGTGGCGATCAGCCGCCCGAACGTCGCGCCGTGGTGCCAGCGGTCGATCCCGTAGAGCGTGAAGATGCGCGCCGGTTTGGTCGTGGCGTAGCGGTAGGCCAGCTCGACGATGCGCGCCGCCCCCAGCCCGACCTTGTCCGCCACGGCGTCCGGCGTGTAGGGCGCCAGCATATCGCGCAGCAGGGCGTAAGCCGGGCGGCAGGTCACCCCCTTGACGCTGTACACGCCGCTCAGGGCGGGCTGGCGCGCCGCCGCCGCCGGGACCGCGCGCGCCTGGGCTTCGTCCCACGCCAGCGGGCTGTCGCCTGCCCCGCGCAGGTAGCGCCCGTCGTCGTCGCGGACCAGCAGCGGGGCGACGGTGTGCCCCAGCACGGCCTCCCGGTCGATCCAGTCGCGCGCGACGATGACGTTCAGCAGGGCCAGCGCCAGGTACAGGTCCGCGCCCGGACGGATCGGCAGCCACGCGTCGCTCTTGGCCGCGGTCGCGCTGTAGCGGGGATCGATCGTGATCAGCGCCGTCCCGCTCCGTTTGGCGTCGAGGAAGAACGGCCACCAGTTCATCCGGCTGTGCACCGGGTTGGCGCCCCAGATCAACACCAGCCGCGAGTTCGGCAGGTCGGCGTAGTCGTTCGCCAGATAGCCCGTGCCCGTCCCGAACGTGTCCTGAATGCCGCTGGGCACGGCGCTGTCCAGCCCGAACTGGTTGAGATCGGTGGCGGACGCGCCCAACAGGCTGGCGAGGCGCAGATACACCCCGCTCATGCCGTTGAGGGCGCTCAACTGGCCGGAATAGGGGAAGAACATCAGGCTTTCCGCGCCGTGCGCGTCGATCGTGCGTTGCAGTCGGGCCGCGATCTCGTCCAGGGCGCGCTCCCACGAGATCCGCTCCCAGCGCCCTTCGCCGCGCGGGCCGATCCGCTTGAGCGGGTGCGTCAGCCGGTCCGGATGGGCGACCATCTGCACGTAGCTGATCCCCTTCAGGCAGACGCGCCGGTAGCGATCGTCGGGGAAGTCCGCCGGCTCGATCTTGACGATCTGGCCGTCGCGCACGGTCACGTCCAGCCCGCAGAAGTGCGCGCCGCAGTTGAGGTTACACGCCGTGCGCGCGTGCCACGGCTGGCCCGCCGTGCCGGACGGCGCCGCCGCCGTGAGCGTCAGCCCGCGCAGAAACGTGCGCCCGCCGTCGGGCGACAGGCTGCCGGCGTCGGAGACGGGGGGCGCGCCGGCTATGCCCAGCGCCGGATCGAGCGCTTCCACCGTGCGCCGGGTGAGATTCTCCAGGTGGCTCAGGTCGCCGGACGCTTCGAAATAGGCGGCCTCGCCGGCGGGCGCGCTGTGCCGGGCGGTGGATGAAATGCGCCGCGCCACACCATCGACCAGGGGCGCGGGCTGCAAGAGGCGCTCGACCGCCGGCAGCAGGTCGGTCGCCGAGCGCTCGACGACGACGACCCCGTTGGCGCCCAACCGCACCGCGACGTCGCGGTATTCCCGCGTGTCCGCCGGGAGCAGCGCCAGCAGCGGCGTGACTCCCGCGCAGCGTTTGAGCGTGTGCAGCTCGTGGAGCGCGTGCGCTTCGAGCAGCGCGAACGGGTCGGCCACGATCAGCGCGGGACGCTCCGCCACCGCCGCGCAGATGTCGGCGGGGGATGTCGCGCGGACCAGGTCCGGCGGGGGAGACACGCGCCCCAAAATCTGGGCGAGCGTGTCGTACAGGCAGCGATTGCGCACGGCCACCACGATCTTGACGGGCGGCGCGGGGTTCGTGTCGGGTGATGGTCGGGTGAAGGGCATCAGGTTGGTCGCGTCAAAAGGTAATTGTCATTTACGCGCCATTGTAGCCCGGCGGGGATGGCCTGTCTGTCCGCAATCCCTCGTCAACCGGTGTGCGGTTTTACACTACAGAGAGGGGTGTCGAGCGGGGATCAATCGAGCAGGCGGTGGCGCAGCGCGTAATCGACCAGCTCGTGGCGGTGGTTGAGGCCCAGCTTCTCCATGACGCGCGCGCGGTAGGTGTCCACCGTGCGCGGGCTGATGTGGAACTGGGCGGCGATCTCGCGGTTGGTGTAGCCGCGCACCGTCTGTTCGAGCACGGCGCGCTCGCGCTCCGAGAGGACCTCCGGTCCCGGCGCGTCGTCCGGCGGGCTGGCGGGCCGGTGCTGGCGGATCAGCGCGTCGACGCCGTCCTCGTGGATGAACGTCTCGCCCTGGTAGATGCGCTGAATCGCCTGCAGGACCTCGTGATCGGCGACGGATTTCTGGACGTATCCCACCCCGCCCGCCTCCAGGAACGGCACGAGGTACAGCTCCTCGCTGTGCATGGTCAGCGCCAGGATGCGGGCGCCCGGCCATTCCGCGCAGATCGCCCGCGTCGCCTGGACGCCGTCCATGTCGGGCAGGGTGATGTCCATCAGGATGATGTCCGGGCGCAGTTCGAGCGCCAGCGCGACCGCCGTCGCCCCATCGGCAGCCTCGCCGACGACCTGCGCCCCATGCGACGCCAGCAGCACGCCCAGGCTGCTGCGCACGACGGCGTGATCGTCCACCAGCAGAATGCGCATCCCGTCGATCACAGCGGCACCTCCTTCAAGGGAATCTGAACCGACAGGCGCGTCCCGGCGCCGGGCGCCGTCTCCAGCGTCAGGGTGCCGTCGAGCGCGCCGACCCGCTCGCGGATGCCGATCAGGCCCAGGCCGCTGTGCCCTGCCTCCGCCGGGTCGAAGCCGCGCCCGTCGTCGCTGATGGTCAGCCACATCGCCGCCGGCTGGCGCTCGAGCAGCACGTCGATCGCCCCGGCCCCGCTGTGGCGGATGGCGTTGGTCAGCGCTTCCTGGGCGATGCGGTACAGCGCGACCTCGATCTCGGTGGGCAGGCGTTCCAGGTCATCCGGGCTGTAGAACGTGATCGGCAGGTCCGTGCTGCGCGCGCACTGGTCGATGTACCAGCGCAGCGTCGGCAGCAGGCCCAGGCTGTCCAGCGCCGCCGGGCGCAGGTCCATCGACAGCCGCCGCAGGTCGTCGAGCGTCTGCATGGTCAGCAGGCGCAGCCCCTCGATCCGGCTGGTGATGGTTTCGGGGTCGGACTCGCTTTGCAGGGTGTGGAGCCGGATCAGAATCGCGGTCAGGGCCTGGCCCGCCTCGTCGTGCAGCTCGCGCGCCAGCCGGCGGCGCTCCTCCTCCTGGGCCTGGACGGACTTTTGCAGCGCCCAGCGCAGCTCGGTTTCCTTGTGGCGCAGGTCGGCGACGAGTTGGGCGTTGGCGACGCCCGTCCCGATCACGTTGCCGATCATGCCCAGCAGCCGCAGATCGTCCGGGCCGAAGGGGCGGTTGGTGCGGCGCGCGAGGCTGATCGTCCCGATCACCTGGCCGCGGACCACCAGCGGCGCCGACGCCCAGGCCCCGAAGCCCTCCTTCCGCAGGGCCGCGGCGGTTTCGGCGGGAAGCTCCGGCGCGGCGCTCACGTCGTCCAGCGCGACCGGTCGCTGCTGGACGAGCGCCTGGCGCAGCGGCGTTTCCCCGGTGCGGATGCGGCGCGAGGCATCCGCCAGCGCGTCGGACATCTGCCCGCGCACCACGCGCTCGCGCAAAAATCTGCCGTCCGGCTCCAGCAGGTGGAGCGTGCCGACGTCGCTGTCCATCAGGCCCGCGATCCGGTCCAGCGCCCGCTCCAGCACGCGGTCCAGGTCCTGGTTGAGCGCGATCCACTCGGACAGCACGTCCAGCCCGGCCAGCTCGTCGTTGCGGCGGGCCAGCGCGCCGAGCGAGCGCTCCAACTCTCCGGTCATGCGGTTGAACGCGCCCTGCACCTGCCCGATCTCGTCGGACGCCCAGACGGGCACCCGCGCCGAGAGATCGCCGTTTTCCACCCGGCGGATGACGTCCAGAAGCTGGCGCAGGGGGCGCACGAGGATGTAGCTCAGGCCCAGGGCCAGCGCGATCCCGGCAACGGCCAGCACGCCGACGGTCAACGCCAGCCGCTGTGTGAGCAGCGCGTACAGGTCGTCGTAGATGGGGGCCGGGCGGGCCAGCGCCAGAATCTCGTCGCGGGCGTAGAGCATCACCGCGCCGCCCATCACCACCATGGGAAAGACGACGATGCCCATGATTTTGACGCCCAGCGGCACGGCGCCCAGCGCCGGCCAGACGGTCGTGCGCCACAGCCTGCGCATCCGCTCCGATCCTTTCATCCTGTGATATCGTGATGAGTCGATTATAACCGCGCCGGGCGGCTGTGCCCGCCGGGGAAAAAGATGCTGTATGTCACGGGCGGCGCCGCGCATAAAATGGTATAGTGGAGACGTTTTGGTACTGGTTAGAGATAGGCAACACCATGCTGGCGGACTGGCAGTTCACGCCCTACGCAATTCCCCTCTTCATCGGCTCTGTGATTCTGCTCGGCGTGGTGATCATCTCCGTGCAAAAACGAACCGCCCGCGGCGCCCGCTACCTGGCGCTCACCAGCGGGACGACGCTCTTTTACACCCTGGGCTATGCGTTCGAGCTGGGCAGCCCGACGCTGTCGGCTGTTCAGTTCTGGCTCAAAGTCGAGTATATCGGCGTGACGCTGGCGCCGCTCTTCATCTTCCTGGTGATCACCGTCTACGCGGGCCAGCAGCGGCTGCACACCCCGCTGAACGTGGCCCTGCTGCTCGTGATCCCGGCTATCACCCTCATCTTTGCCTGGACGAACGGCAGGCACGAGCTCATCTGGCAGGACATGGCCCTCAATGACACCGAGCCGCCCTTTCTCGTCGAATTCACGCGTGGCCCGTGGTATTGGGTCCACATCGTGTTCATCTGGGGATGCCTGGGCGCCGGCGTGTGGCTGTTGATCGGCCAGTGGCGAAAAGTGGTGGGGCTGTACCGCAAACAGGTCAACATCTTCCTGGCGGGGATGCTGCTGCCGCTCGTCTCGCTGATCGCGTACCTCGCGGGGATCTTCCCCATCCCGATCGACCTGTCGCCGTACGCGCTCGCCGGGACGGGCACCGTGCTCGCCTGGGGGATTTTCTACTACCGCCTGCTGGACATCATGCCCGTCGCGCGGGAGATGATCGTCTCCAGCATGAGCGACGCGATCCTGGTCGTGGATGAGCACATGCGGCTGGTGGACCTGAACAACGCGGCCCAAAAGCTGCTGCGGCTCTCGCCCCAGGCGAGCATCGGGCGGTCCGCCACCGAAGTCCTCGCCCCCTGGCCGGATATCGTGGATGCGTGCAACATCCCGGCGGACGGGCCCGTCGAGATCGCGATCGAGGCGGCGGGCGAGACGCGCACGTACGACATGCGCACGTCGGCCTTACGCTGCCGCCGCGAAAAACCCGAGGGCTGCCTGATCGTGCTGCGCGACATCACCGACCGCGTGCGGGCCGAGCAGGCGCTCAAAGAGAGCAATCACCGCCTGGCGACCCTGCGCCGCGTGGATGCCGAGATCAGCCGCAAGCTCGACGTGACCTACGTGGCAACGATGGCGCTCGATGCCGCCATGCGCCTGACCGTGCCCGATGCCGCGTTCATCGGGCTGGCGGAAGATGCCGGGATGCGGATCATCCACAAGCTGGGCGCGTTTCCGGACGACCTGACCGGCCAGCTCATCCCGCCCCAGACGGGCATCCTGGCCCGCGTGATCGAGACGGGCGAGGCCGAGTTGGTGACCAGCGTCGCTCAGGACCCGGATTACTTCGAGCTGAGTCCGGGGGTGCAGGCCCAGATCACCGTCCCGCTGCTGTCCGGCTCCCGGCTGATCGGCGTGATCAACCTCGAATCGCGGCACCCCCAGCGGTTCACGCCGGACATCTTCGAGACGGTCAAACTGTTGGCCGCGCGCGTGGCAACCGCCATCGACAACGCGTATATCTACGAGGAGCGCCAGAAACTGGTCAACGAGCTGGACGCCTTCGCGCACACCGTCGCGCACGATCTCAAGAACCCGCTGCACGTCATCACGGGGTATGTCGAGATGTTGTTGGAGGCCCCCGAAAGCTGGCCGCTCGACCAGATGATCGAAGCATTCGACGCCATCCGGCGCAGCACCGAAAAAGCGCGCGCCATCATCGACGCGCTGCTGCTGCTGGCGAGCGTGCGGTCTGTCGACCGCGCAGACCCCGTCCCGCTCGACATGGGCGCGATCGTGGGTGAGGTATGCGACCGGCTGGCGAAGATGATCGAGGAGCACCAGGCCGAGATCACCCGGCCCGACCAGTGGCCGGTCGCCATGGGCTACGCCCCCTGGATCGAAGAGATCTGGGTCAACTACCTGTCCAACGCGATCAAATACGGCGGGTACCCGCCGCACATCGAGCTGGGCAGCGACCGCCTGACCAACGGCCAGGTCCGGTTCTGGGTCAAGGACAACGGCCCCGGCCTGAGCCCCGAAAGCCAGGCGATACTGTTTCACCCCTTCACCCGGCTGGACAAAACCCGCGCCGACGGGCACGGCCTGGGCCTGTCGATCGTGCACCGCATCGCCGAGCGGCTGAACGGCGAGGTCGGTGTAGAAAGCGCGATCGGCCAGGGCAGCCTGTTCTTCTTCACGCTGCCGGGCCCGCCCGGCGGCTTCGGCCCCGCTGCCGGATAAACCGCCTCCGGGCGCGCCCCGTCTCATGTAATACTCATAAAACGTGGGAAAGTGATCCTATTGTCTCGCTCGGAGACCGTCTGTATAGTCGGTTTCAATTATGAAATTTGTAAAGGTTCGCACCACGCACGCCCTGTTTTGAAGAGCCGCCCCCGCCGCCGGCCAGGCCACCCTGCCGGGGTGGGGACGAGCTGCGCCCTGCCATTTCGCGCCAGCACCAGCGCATTCGCGCCTAGACCCCAGGAGACTCACCGGACGGCAGCACGACCATCGAGCTATCACAGAGCCACCTTGCCCGACCATTCGCGCTAAAGGAGAAGCGTATGCTTAACCGGCGTCGAATTGTGTTTTTCCTGACCCTGGTCCTGGTGTTGATCCTGGCGGCCCTCGAGGCGCTGCTCACCTCGAAAAGTGACCCGACTGCCGCCGATCCGATCACCCACGACCCGACCGAAACCAAAATCCTGTTCGGCGGCATTGCGACCGGCGCGCTCGTCCTGGCCTGGATCGCCGTCGGATCGATCTTCCGGCGGCTGAACGGCGCCATCGACCGCTGGCACGCCCCCATCCACCAGGCGCTGAAAATCCAGCGGCTGGAGGTCGTCTCCGCCCAGCAGATCCGCGATGCCATGCTGTCGGCGGCGCGGCTGGCGCGGTCGGGGATTCTGCTCGTCACGTTGAGCATCTACATCTCGCGGATCCTGAGCCTGTTCCCGGAAGCCGGCCCGGTGGCGAACGAGCTCCGGCTGATGGTGATCAACCCGCTGAACATGATCGGGCAGGCCGTGATCGACTATCTGCCGAACCTGATCCAGATCATCATCATCCTGTTGATCACGCGCTACGCGCTCAAGCTGATTCACCTGTTTTTCCACGCCATCGACGCGGGAATCATCGTCATTCCGGACTTTTACCCCGACTGGTCCGAGCCGACTTACAAGATCGTGCGGCTGGTGGTGCTGGTGTTCATCCCGTTCGCGATTCTGCCGCTGCTGCCCGGCGCCAACTCGCAGTTTTTCGAGGAGATCTCGTTCTTCATCGGGCTGCTGGTGTCGCTCGGCTCGACGTCGGCCATCAAGAACATGACCGCCGGGATGGTGCTGACCTATACGCGCTCGTTCCAGATCGGGGATCGCATCCGGATCGGGGAGTCGGTGGGTGACGTGCTGGACAAGAGCCTGTTCGTCACGCGGCTCAACACGATCAAGAACGAGCAGATCACGATCCCGAACGGCACCGTGCTGGACAGCAACATCGTCAACTACAGCACCCAGGCCCGGACGCAAGGGCTGATCCTGCATACCAGCGTGACGATCGGGTACGACGTCGATTGGCGGCAGGTGCACGACCTGCTGATCGCCGCCGCGCTGCGCACGACACATATCATCGAGACGCCGCAGCCGTTCGTGCTGCAAACCAGCCTGGACGACTATTACGTCGCCTACGAGATCAACGCCTACACCAGCCGGGCCGACCTGATGGCCGGCACGCTCTCCGAGCTGCACCAGAATATCCAGGACTCGTTCCACACCGCGGGCGTCGAGATCATGTCGCCGGCCTATACGGCGCTGCGCAACGGCAGCGATGCCGCCATCCCGGCCCAGGAGCCGCCGGTCACCCTGCCGCACCGGGCGTCCCCCGCATCCCCGGAAGAGCCACCGCCGCCGCATTACCGCGCGCCGCTGAACATCCCGGTTTATGACTCCACGCCGCACCGGTAACCCCAGGCCGGGCAGTGGGCCGATCTTGTTCGCCTGACGAAAGAACAGAGAAAACTGGGGGACAAACTGGCGCGCGCAGGGCCTGCACGCGCCAGCAGAGGTTAGAGGGGACTTACCCGGCCATGGCGGGCACCGGCTCGCCTTCCATCTCGGTGAGCGCGTCGAAGCGCACCACCGCGCCCGACCCCGGCGCGCCGACGCCGTTGACGGTCACGTAGGCGTTGCCGTCAGCGTCGAACGCGATGCCCGTGGGGAACGGCAGCCCGCCAACGACCACCTCGGACGCGCCGCCCTCGTGGACGCGCACCACGGCGCCGGAGTCCGGCGCGGGGCCTTGCTCGGAGAACAGGCCGAACTGAATCGCGTAGAGCTGGCCGTCCGGCCCGCGCGTCAGGTCGGTGAGCGTCGTCAGCCCGGTCGCGTAATCGCTGACCTCGCCCTCAGGCGTGATCATGAGCACTTTCGCGCTGCCCGGAATGAACGGCGCGCCGCTCAACAGCGCGACGTAGGCGTTGCCCGCGTCGTCGAGGGCCACGCCGGTCGGCACCGGGTCCGCCTCAACCGCGTCGCCCCGGCGCGGGTTGGGGAACGCGCCCGGCAGTCCATCGAACACCGCCACCAGCTCAATCTCGCCCGTTTCGGGGTTCACGCGCAGCAGATCGTTGGCCCCGGCATCCGCCACCCACAGCCAGCCGTCCGGCCCGGCAGCCATGCCGTAGGGGTGGGTTTCGAGGATCAAGCCGTCCGGGTTGTTCGCATTTTCATACGCCCACGTGTCGGCCACCGTGGTGACGTCGCCATCATCCACCCGCACGATCGTCCCCACCAGGGCCGGCGGATCGGCGCTCCCGTCGCTCTCCCAGCCGCCGCTGGTGGCATATAGCACGCCATCGACCAGCGCCAGCCGCGCGCCGCCGGTGCTTTCCTGCCGCTCGGCGAGGAACAACGACGGCAGCATCGCGACGTCGGTCTGCGCGCCATCGGGCGCCACCTGGACGATGCGCGCGGTCATGCCCATCGTCAGGTCCACTATCGTGTCGTTTTCACGCGGCACCTGAATGATTTCGTCGCCGCCGGCACCGCTGTCGATGACCCACAGGCTGCCGTCCGGATCGACCAGGACGCCCTGCGGGCCGGTGAACCCCGACGCGACGATCGTCCCGCCCGGAATGTCGGGCAGGGGCGGCTGAGCGAAAGCCAGGGGGCTGACGCTCAAAATGATGAGAAGGGCTGCGATGAATTTTACGGTTCTCATGTAGGAGAGTTCCTTTTCTGTAGAAAAAGACCGGCTAATAACAAGATAAACTAACAAAATATCTAAACAATGTCAAGCGACCTGTCTAGACAACTGGCGCGCTCGTTCAGCGAGACATGCCGCGCCGGGAGGGCCGCGAACGCCTGTTCCCATTTTGGCGCGGGCCGCGTTATAGTTATGCACGGACATTCACCAGGGAGGATTTTTCAGTGGGCGGATCGAGTTACCTGCCGGCCCAAACCACGCCGTTCGTGGGCCGGCTGGACGATCTGAGGGAGATTGACGCGCGGCTGCGCAACCCCGCCTGCCGCCTGTTGACGCTGGCCGGGCCGGGCGGCATCGGCAAGACGCGCCTGGCGCTCGAAGCCGCCGCCCGCCTGGCGGACGCCTATCCCGACCGGATCGCGTTCGTCCCGCTCCAAACGCTCGACTCGCCCGACCTGATCGTGTGCGCCGTCGCGGACGCGATGGGCCCTCCGGCCAACCAGACGTGCGACACCGTCGAACAGCTTCTGGCGCACCTCAGCGATCGCAGGCTGCTGCTGATCCTCGACAACTTCGAGCACCTGCTGGCCGACGCCAACATCGTCAGCGACATCCTGGCGGCGGCGCCCCGCGTCAAGGTTCTGGCGACCTCGCGCGAGGCGCTCAACCTGCGCGAAGAATGGCTGTGGACCGTCGGCGGCCTGCCCTATCCCGCGCCGGACGCGCTCCACGACGCGAACGGCGATTCGCTCGCGTCGTACAGCGCCGTGCAGTTGTTCGTCCAGAGCGCGCAGCGCATTCGCCCGGACTTTTCGCTGGACGACGAACGCGAGGGCGTCGCGCGGATCTGCGCCCTGGTCGATGGGATGCCGCTGGGCATCGAGCTGGCGGCGGCCTGGGTGCGCGTGCTGTCGTGCGCGGACATCGCCACCGAGATCGAGCGCAACCTCGACTTTCTGCGAACGCGGGCGCGCAACGTCGAGGAGCGCCACCGCGACATACGCGGCGTGCTCGATCATTCGTGGAAGCTGCTGTGCGAGGCCGAGCAGGACGTGTTCAAGCGGCTGGCGGTGTTTCGCGGCAGCTTCACGTTCGCTGCCGCCTCTCACGTCGCCGGGGCGTCGCTGGCGACGTTGTCGGCGCTGGTTGACAAGTCGCTGGTACAGCGCGACGCCGCCGGTCGCTACGAACTGCACGAGATGGTGCGGCAGTACGCCGAGCGCCACCTGAACGCCGCGATGGAGGACAGCGTCGAGACGCGGGACCGCCACTCCCACTTTTACCTGACGTTCCTGGGCCAGCAGTGGGGCGACCTGCTCGGCAGCCGCCCGCGCGAGGCGCTCCAGGCCATCGAGATGGAGATCAAGAACGTGCGTGTCGCCTGGGGATGGGCCACGGTGATGGTCCTGGAAGACGATCTCCGGCGCGGCCTGGACAGCCTGGCGTTCTTCTACGACACGCGCGGCTGGTACCAGGAGGGCGAGAAGGTGTTGTCGATGGGTGTCGACGCGGTGCGCACCGCCAGCGCCGATCCCGCGCGCTCGCCCCTGCTGGCCCGGCTGCTGGCGCGGCAAGGCATGTTGTGCAGCAGCCTGACGTGGCACGACCGGGCGCGCGCCCTGCTCGACGAAAGCCTGGCGATCAGCGAGGCGCTGGGCGCCGTCGACGATGCCGCCTTTGCGCTGGAGCGGCTGGGCGAGGTGGCCTCGTTCCAGGCGAAGGACGACGAGGCGCTCCGCCACTTCACGGCGAGCCTCGCGCTGTTCCAGCAGGCGGGCAACCGCTGGGGCGAAGCCTACGTGCTCAACTGGCTGGGCCTGCTCACCCGCGACCTGTCCCGGCGCAAGGCGCTCATCCAGGCCAGCGAGGCGATCTTCCGCGAGCTGGACAGCCGGTGGGGCGCGGCGTTCGTCGCGTCGAGCAAGGGATTCGTCCTGTTCTCCGAGGGCGACATCGAGGCCGCGCTGCGCACCGCGCGGGACGGCATCGCGCTCTGCCGCGAGGTCGGCATTCCCTGGGGCGTGGCGATGGCCTACCGGGTGATCGGCTTCATCGAGCACGCGCGGGGTGCCTACGACCGGGCCAGCGCCGCTTACGAGCAGGCGTCGCGGATCGCGCTCGACATCCGCCTGCCGCGCTTCATGGCCTATGGCGCACACGGGCTGGCGCAGGCCCTCGCCGCCCAGGGACAGATCGACCGCGCTCGCGAATTCTACGCCGTGGCGTGCCATTTCACACAGGTCCCGAAGGGAACGCCCCACGACATCGATCTCGCGGCGGAACTGCCGCCGGACGAGTACGACCGCGTCGTGCGGCGCGCAAAATCGCTCGACCCGGTCGCGACGCTCAAGGCGCTGCTGGCCGGTCTTGCCGCGCCATCCAGCCCGGCCCGCGATGACGCGCCGCCCCACGGCGCCGGGGAGCTGACCGAGCGCGAGGTCGAGATCCTGGCCCTGGTGGCCGAAGGGCTGTCCAACCGTGCCGTCGCCGAGCGGCTGATCCTATCCACCGGGACGGTGAAATGGTACCTCAGCCAGGTATACGGCAAGCTGGGCGTCAGCAGCCGCACGCAGGCGGTCGCCCGCGCGCGCGAATGGGGCCTGATCCCCTGAATTCCTCCGCCCGACCGCGCGCGCCGGAGATCGAAAAACCCGCCCGGTTGCGTTGGCCGGGCGGGTTGGTAACCGTGTGAAAGGGGTGGGGACTAGAAATCTTCGGTGGAGGCCGACAGCCCGGACATCAGGCTCCGCTGGAGCACCAGCAGCACGATCAGCGGCGGGATGATCACGGTGATGGCGCCCGCCGTCAGAATGCCCCACTCGATCACGGCGTCGGTTGCCACAAGCTGCTTGATGCCGATCTGGACCTGGCGCGTCCGGGCCGAGTTCGCCACGATCAGCGGCCACAGGTACTGGTTCCACATGTAGATGAACTCGATCAGGAACAGCGCGCCGATGTTGGTCCGCGACACGGGGATCAGGATGCTGACCAGGAACCGGAACGGTCCCGCGCCGTCCACCCGCGCGGCGTCGGCCAGGTCGGTCGGCACGGTGCGGAAAAACTGCTGGAACAACAGCAGGCCGGTCGCGCTGGCGAAGAAGGGGATCGTCAGCCCCTTGAAGGTATCGACCCAGCCCAGGTCCGTGAGCAGGTCATAAGTCGGGACGATGCGCACCGGCAGCGGCAGCAGGTGGGTGAGCATGACCACCGCCAGCAGGATCATCCCCCCGCGCACCCGGAAATAAATCAGGGCATAGGCGCCCATGATGCTCAGCACGATCTTGCCAAGGGCAACAGCCAGCGCGACGATCAGCGTGTTGCGGATCAGCATGTCCATCTGGGCGCGGCTCCAGGCGTCGCTGTAATTCTCGACGATCGCCGTGCCGGGCCGCAGGCTGCCCAGCCCGGTGCCCTGCGTGCTGAGGATCAGCGTGTAGATCAACGGGAAGGTCACCAGGAACACGGCGGTGAGCATCACGCCATGCATGATGATCGGGTAGAACCGGCGCCGCCAGCGCCCCTCGTAAATGATAGCGGTCTCGGTCGTGGATGCGGATATGGCGCTCATTGGTAAAACGTCCTGCGGCTGATGAACCGGTACTGGATGAAGGTGAGAGTCGCGACAATGGCGAGCAGCACCAGCGACTGGGCCGAGGCCAGCCCGATGCGGCTGGAACTCTTGAAGCCGTCCTGGTACAGCTCATAAATCAGCAGGTTCGTCGCGCGACCCGGCCCTCCCTGGGTGGTAATGTCGATCAGGCCGAACGTCTCGAAGCTGGCGTAGAGCGTGTTCATGATCAGCAGGAACAGGAGCGTGGGCCGCAGCAGGGGCAGCACCATGCGCCAGAAGCGCGTCCACGAATTGGCCCCGTCCAGCGCCGCCGCCTCGAGCACGTCGTGCGGGATGTTCTTCAGCCCGGCCAGGAAGAACAGGATGTCGTAGCCCAGAATTTTCCACGTGGCCGCCATGACCAGAAAGATCAGGGCGTCGTTCGGGCTTTGGCGCCAGTTGAAATTCACGCCGATCGCTTTCAACAGGTCGGTCAGCACGCCGATGGCCGGGTCGGTGAGCAGCGCCCAGATCACGCCGGCGATGGCCGGTGAAAGCGCGTAGGTCCAGATCAGGAGGGTGCGGTAGACGCCGAACCCCCGGATCGGCAGGCTGGCGCCCACGGCCAGCGCCAGGCTGATCGTCAGCGCGGCGACAACCACCGCGACTGTGAATTTAGCGCTCACCGTCAGCGAGTTGATGTAGCTGTCGGAATGGAAGAGGCGCTCGAAATTCTCCAGCCCGACGTACACCTGGACATCGCGCACGCGGTTCACCCGGTACAGGCTCAGCTCCACGCTTTGAGCTGCTGGATAAATGAAAAAGACCAGCACGAGAATGATGCTGGGAGCCAGTAGCAGGTAAGGCAATATTCGATTTGGAAAAACGGTGTTCAATGGACGTTCCTCAATGAGTCATGAAACGGGGGCTGCGAAACGTTCCGCAGCCCCGCAAAATGAGCGGTGATTACTCGATCAAGCTCGCATAGTCTTCCAGGATCTGGTTAGACTCCTCGGTGGCGACGTCGAGCGCCTGTTGCGGGTCTACCCCGTTGACGACGGCATCCTCGATCGCCGCGCCAACGACATCCCGGATGATCACGAAGTCACCCAACAGCACACCGCGCGCCGCGATGGTGTCGTTACCGGCCAGAATCTGGTCGAAGGCGGTGCGGAAGTTCGGGTTTTCCTCGAACCAGCCCTCAGCCTCCAGCGCTTCTACTGCGGCATTGCTGGCCGGGAAGTAGCCGGTGCCCTTGTGCCAGAAGATGTCCTGCTCGACCGAGGACAGGTGCTGGAAGAAGCGCCACACGGCGTCGTATTCGGCGTCCTGCTTGCCGGCCATGGTCCACAGGCAGCCGCCGCCAACCACGTTGTTGCCATTGCGCTCGTAGCCATCGAGCGTGGGCAGGAAAGCGGTGCCCAGGTCGAACTCGACCGCGCGCTGGATGCCGCCCAGGCTGGACGTGCTCTGGACCAGCATGGCGAACTCGCCCGCGATGAACGGGTCGTTAGCCGAGTATTCGCGCCCACCGTAGAACAGGATGCCGTCCTGCGCCCACTTCTGCCACTCGGTCAGAACTTGCACGCCGAACTCGCTGTTCCAGTAAGTTTCGGTCGCCAGGCCGCTGCGGCCATTGTCCTCGTTCGCCAGCAACTGGTCGTGCATGGCGTACATCTGCTCGAGGATCCAGGCCGGCCAGCCGAACGAGATCACGTTCGGGGCCACACCGGACTCGATGATCTGCTGGCCCATCTCGTACAGCTCGGAGAAGGTGGCCGGGGGCACTTCGGGATCCAGGCCCGCCGCCTCGAACATGTCCTTGTTGTAGTACAGCATCGCGGTCGAGCTGTTGAACGGCATGCAGCGCAGCTCATCATCGATGGCGTAGTAGTTGAGGATCGGCTCGACGAACTGGCTCTGATCCAGCTCCCCGCCGCTCACTTCCATCACCGGCACGATCGCGCCGGAGTCGAGCATGGTGCGGGTGCCCACTTCGTAGACCTGCACGATGTTGGGCGCTTCGCCCGCGCTGTAGGCGGTCAGGGCCTTGGTGAGGGTTTCGGCGTAGCTGCCGGTGAACTCGGCCACCAGGTTCACGTCGGGATTGGCCTCGTTGAAGGAGTCCACGATCGCCTGGACGACCTCGCCCCGGCTGCCGCTCATCGCGTGCCAGAACGTGATCTGGGTCGGGTCCTGCGCGGTCGCCAGGCCGGGGAGTGCCATAGCGATCAACAGGGTCAGGCTCAGCAGAGTAAACAAAATGCGACGAGATTTATTCGACATGCTGTGCTCCTTTTGTAAAAGTCATCTTGCGAAAAGAGGAATGGATGGCAAAACTGGTCTAGGGAAGCGATCCTCCTTTCGGATTCTACTCCCAACCGCGAACCCATTGTCAAACTGTATGGTGCCCGGTCATCCCCGACGAAAACCGGCGCATCTTAGCTGGTTGTATAGACATTGTAATCGCTAACTGAATCGGGATCAAATCTACCTCGTTTGCAGGCGGGGCGTCCGGCGCCCCGCCTGGCGGATGGCTGGGCTATTCGAGGCCCATGCAGTTCGCGTAAAACGTGACAGTGGCCGGCCAGTCCGAGAAGATGCCGAGGATGCCCACGTCCTGGGCCAGCACGTCGAGCACCGTCAGCATGTCTCCGTCGTTGTTGATCACGTCGGTGACGTTGCCGTAGTAGCTCCCGCCCCCGGTCTGCAAGGGGCCAGAGCGCTCCAGCGTCCAGGTGATGATGTCGAGCCCGGCCTCTTTCGCCGCCAGCGCGTAGGCCGAAGGCACGATCTGGTCGTTCTCGTCCAGGGTCACCAGCATCTGCATCGGTGGCGCGACGATCCGCACGCCCATATCGGCCAGCGCCCCCATGTCCGGGTCCCAGGTGGCGGGATCGCTCGGATCGAGCGAGCGGCCATCGAGGAAGACGCCCTGCGCGCCGAACTCCGGCTCGTTCTCGATCCAGTATAGCACGTCGTCCAGGTTGAACGACTGCGCGAACACGTCCTCAGGCGGGACGCCCGCCGCCTTGTATTCGTCGATCATCTGTTGGGCGTAGGCTTCCTGCGTGTAGTCGCCGTCGAACGGCATCTCGACGCTGGGCGCCTTGAGTTCCGGCGTCATCTTCACGCCCAGTTCCTGGAAGAGCGCGATGCTCTCGGCGTGAGTCATCACCGTGCCGCCCTGGGTCGCGTACAGATCGGTGCGCCAGTTCGCGGTGCCGCCCAGGTACTCCTCGACGGTCGTGGCGGCGGGGTTGGATGCGTCCATCTTGCCGGTGAGCATCCTGAATTCTTCGAGCGTGATGTCGCTGGTGCAGCACATCGCCGACGCCCGCTCGACGACCTCGCCCGTTTCCGGATCGATCACCGCGGGCGTGAACGGCTGCGTGCACTTGGCCGCCAGCTCCGGGATGGCGAGGATGTTGGTCGTGGTGTGCAGGTCACACTGCGAATGGCGGCACACCAACTCGCGGTCGCTGGTGAAGGTGACGTCACACTCCACGATGCCAGCGCCCATACGCGCCGCTGCCACGTAGGACTCCCGTGTATGCTCGGGGAACTGCAAGGCGGCGCCGCGATGGCCGATCGAAAAATCGGTCTTGTAGAACGGCCCATCGACACACTGCTGGAGCGCGGTCTTGAGCTCGCCTTCGTCCATGTTGTCGACCAGGAAGAAGGGGCGCGGGCCAAGCTGCACGCGGGTATCGTCTTCCGGGCCCTGCGCGCTCGCCGAGCGGTCGACCGCGAGCGCCCCGGCGAGCGCCAGCGCGACCACGAGGGCCAGAGTCACGAAACCGAGTGAAACACGTTTGGAGTTGCGATACATGTGACAGTCCTTTCATAAATTTCTTTGGCGGGCTGGGGAGTAAACGGCGGTATTTCTGAAGACGCGATCCTCCTTTCGATTCGATAGGCGGCAGCCGTGCGGCACGCCGATTCGCTGAAAGGCGATGCCCGGCCATCCCCGACGAAGACCGGCGCATCATGTGCGGTATGAAATTATTGTACTGACGAACGGAACCGGAATCAATACACGCGCGCGCTTCCCGGCGACCGGGGCGGCGGTTGGGTATTGGCAGGATGCCCCCCATTCGAGGACAATCGATCTGCACGAGGTGAGGGAAATCATGCCGTACAGGTTCGCCCGCGATCGCGAGAACTACGAGCTATACGCCAGCGGTGGCGTGTTCTATTCCGCCCCCGGCCACGCGGCGTTCCCCGTCCGGCTCGCCAACGAGATTTTCGGACGCTGCATGGCCCTGTGGGACGCCGACGGGGAAGGGCGCCGCTGCACGCTGTACGATCCCTGCTGTGGCGGCGCCTATCACCTGGCAACCCTGGCTTACTTCCAGTGGGACAGGCTCGCGCGCATCGCGGCGTCCGACATCGACCCCGATATCCTGGCGCTGGGCGCCCGCAACCTGTCCCTGCTCACCGTCGATGGGCTGGATCGGCGGATCGCGGAGCTCGACGACCTGTTCCGGCAGTTCGGCAAAGCGTCGCACGCCACGGCGCTGGAGAACGCGCGAATCCTCAGGCGGCGGCTGGTGGCGTTCACCCGCGACCACCCGGTCGAAACGCGAACGTTCCGCGCGGATGCGACCGACCAAAATGCCGTCAGGGCCGGGCTGGCCGGCACAGCGGTCGACATCGTGATCACGGACCTGCCGTACGGCCAGCGCTCGCGGTGGCATGCCGACACCGTGGCTCTCAACGCGGCCCAGGACCCCGTCCGCCAAATGCTGGACTCGCTGCTGCCGGTCCTGGCGCCGGGGGCGGTCGTGGCCGTCGCCGCCACCAAGCGAACCCGTATCGAGCACGAGGGCTACCGGCGAGCGGGCAGGTTCTCGCTGGGCAAGCGGCAGACGGTGTTTTTGCAGCCCCGTGGCTAGCGAACGCATGTTCGGGTATAATCGGCGCATGACCCGTCGCCAACCGCGAAAGGAGACTCCCACCATGACCGAGCCAACCCGCTGCCCGTGGGGCAATACCCATCCGCTGTACGTGACGTATCACGACGAGGAATGGGGCGTGCCCCAGCATGACGACCGCAAGCTGTTCGAGATGCTGCTGTTGGAGGGCGCGCAGGCCGGTTTGAGCTGGCTGACGATCCTCAAGCGGCGCGAGAGCTACCGCGCCGCGTTCGACGATTTCGACCCGGTCAAGATCGCCGCCTACGACGAGGCCAAGACGGCGGCGCTGCTGGCCGATCCCGGCATCATTCGCAACCGGCTGAAGGTGGCGGCGTTCATCACCAACGCGCGCGCCTTCCTGGCCGTGCAGCAGGCATTCGGCAGCTTCGACGCGTACATCTGGCAGTTCGTGGGCGGCCAGCCGAAGGTCAACGCGTGGGCATCGCTGGCCGACGTCCCCGCCCAGACGGACGAGGCGCGCGCGATGAGCAAGGACCTGAAAAAGCGCGGGTTCACCTTCGTCGGCCCGACGATCTGCTATGCCTTCATGCAGGCGTGCGGGATGGTGAACGACCACACGACCGGTTGCTTTCGCTATGGCGAGCTGGCGGGGTAACGTTCCCGGCAGCGAAGCGCAGCCCGCGCCACAGACAACGCCCCTGCCGGAGAAGACAGGGGCGCTGCTGTTTCGAGAGTTGCCCAACGGGCGAGACTAACGGATGCCCTGCTCGATCAGGGGCACGATCTCCGCGACGTTGTCGGGGGTCACCACGCCAACGCCGGTGTTGATGTGCAGCCCGGGGATCTTGTAGTTGTGGGTCAGCCAGATCTGCAGAATGGGCATGTAGCCCTGCAGGTACAGCACCTGGTCGAACGTCGCGCTGATGTAGCCTTCCTGAACGCCGGCCACCGTGGCGGGCGAGAGATCGATGCCGCCGATGATGATGTCGCCGGGCTCATAGCCGTTCGCCTTCAGCACGTTCACCAGCGCAGCAGTGATGTTGCCATGCTGGGTGCCGATCGCCTTCAGATCGGGGTGCGCTTCCAGATAGGCCGTCAGGATCGGGGTCGCCAGCGAGACATCCGAGTTGACTTCCTGCGAGACGTCGAGCGTATCCACGATCACGCCGGCCTCTTCCAGGGCGTCCTTGATGCCCTGGGGGCTGCGGCTGCGGAGCTCTTCGTGCCAGATGTCGTACACCAGCGCCGTGTCACCGGCCTGCAGACCGGCGGCGACCATCGCCTGGCCGGTCAGATAGCCGCCCTGGTACAGGTCCGCCCCGGCATAGCCGAAGCCCTGGGCCTGGTACATCGGCTCAAGGGTGGGGAAGGGGTTGTTGCCGCTGGTGACGATGATGCCCCGGCTGATCGCTTCTTCCACCAGGGGAGCAAACGCGTCTTCGCCGGGGTGCCCCATGATGACGATGCCATCCGGGTCGGCGGCCAGCGCTTCGTTGAACTGGTTGATCATGGTCTGCTGATCCCAGCTCGAGTACTGCTCGTGCAGCTCGATGCCGAGGGCTTCGGCGGCGGCGATGGCGCCATTCGTGCGGGCCAGCGTCGTGCCGTCGCCTTGCGTGCCGCCCATCTGCATGTAGACGACGATCTTCTCATCGTCCTGGGCCAGCGCAGGCCGGGCCGGGAGGGCGATCGCCAGAGCCATCGCAATCACGGTCACAACAATGATCAAACTCACTAAACGTTTCACGTCAAACTCCTTTTTTCTCGTCAATCTATAGATGTAGGTTATTGTGCCGGTCGAGCCGGCGCCTCTCCGGATGCGCGATAGGTCACCCCCTTCCTGCGGATATCACCGGCGCTATGCCGCCTGCTCGAATGAGTCAATCCCCACTTTGGGGTGGAATTTGGCCCTCGGGGGTGTACCCCGTCCCCACGGGCATCCCCCACTGGCGAAACCGCTGGCCGAGCACGTTGAGCCGCCCCTCGATGAGCAGCGTGTTGAGGATGATCGAGCCGCCCATCACCAGCCCCTGCACCAACTGGACCCAAAAGCCGCTGATCCCCGTGGCGACGACGCCGGCTTCCAGCGAGCCGATAATGTACGACCCGAAGAACGTGCCGACAATGATCCCCACGCCGCCCGCGATCGAGGTGCCGCCGATGAAGACCGCCGCCATCACCGGCAAGAGCATGCCCTGGCCCTGGGTGGGGTAGAAGACTCGCATTTCCAGCGTGAGGATCACGCCCGCAAACGCGGAGATGACGCCCATCAGCGTGAAAAGCTGGATGCGCGTCGCCTCGACGTTGATGCCCATCACGCGCGCCACGTTGGGGTTGTCGCCGATGAACATGACCGCCTCGCCGAACTTGTGCCTGTTGAGGATGAACCACAGGAACACGGTGAGCGCCAGCGCCCACAGCGCCTGGACCGGGATGCCGATCCGGCCTCGCGCCGGGTCGGGGATGACCCCGTAGATCCGGCCCACGAACAGGCTGTGAATGTGGTTGTTCTCGATGGTGGTCAGCGCCGCCTGCAGGCCCCCGGCCAGCAGCACCGTGACGCCGTACCAGAAGAACTGCGCGGCGAGGGTGACCATGATCGAGGGCACGTTCAGCTTGGCCACGATCACGCCGTTGATGTACCCCACCATGCCCCCGGCCAGCAGAGCGAGCACGAGCCCGCCTGCCGCGGCCAGCGAGGGATCCATGCTCTCGCCGAAGTTCTTGAAACTCCAGGTGAACACGTAGCCCGCAAAGGCCACCGTCGCCGGGAAGCTCAGGTCGATCTCGCCTGCCGTGATGACGAACGTCAGCCCCAGGCCCAGGATCAGCGGCGGGGCCACCGTCTGCAGGAAGGACATGTAAATACGCCACTTCAAAAACACGTCGGGCGCCGTGATCATGAAGGCGATGATCAGCACCACCAAAACGGTCGCTACCGGCAGCCCTTCGATCTTGCCGAGGATTTTTATGATGGAGCGCGTTCGGTTCATGATTCTCTTTTGTCTTTCAGGCCATGAGCGTATGTGAGCAGGAAGTCATCCAAATCCTGGAGAGAGGTGTCTTTCTTCTCGATGCTGGCGACGATCTCTCCGCGATCCAGGACGACGAAACGGTCGGAGATCTCGTACACGTCCTGGAGGTTATGCGAGATGTAGATGCAGGCTTTGCCGGCTTCTTTGATCTTGTGCACGAAGTTGAGGACCTTGCGGACCTCTTTCAGCGAGAGGGCCACCGTCGGCTCGTCCAGCACGATCAGCTCGGCCTCGAAGTGCATGGCCCGCCCGATCGCGACCCCCTGGCGCTCGCCGCCGGACAGTTTGTTGACTTTCGAGTCCACCGTGATGCCCTTGCCCCGGAACCCGATGGTATTGAGCATGATCTCGTTGGCGATTTCCTTTTCCTTCTTCACGTCGATGAACCCAAAACGCCGGGTGATCTGGCGCCCGATGAAGAAATTGCGCCACAACACCTGCTTTTCGCCCAGGGATTTATCCTGGTATACGGTTTCGATCCCGTATTCGTGGGCCGTCTTGACGTTGTATCGCTTGAGATCGACCTTCCGCCCAGCCACGTAAAGCTCCCCACGGGTGGGCTGGTGGACGCCGGTGAGGATTTTGACCATGGTGGACTTACCCGCGCCGTTGTCACCGATAAGCCCGACGATCTCGTTGCGGCCTACCTGTAGATTGATGTTCTTGAGCGCGCACACCAGGCCGAAGTATTTCTCGATGTTGACCATTTGCAGGGCATAGGGGTGATCTGATTTCTCAACCACAATACTCTCGATCCTTCCATCCAAATCTATCTGCGGGGTCGTTGTCGGCGAAGTGCCGTGATGCCGGGGCGCCATGAAATCGCCGGTGGATGTAGAAGATGTCCTTTTTCCACCGCCCTTTAACGTGCACTATGCATCATCATATTCCGGATTATGGGACAGAGCAAGTCTGATGGTCACGAAAAAAGACCTTCGTTGGTCACTTTACCTATCATGATAGGATCCCCATCTGCCGCGATCGCAGGGCCGCGCGCGACCTGGGCCCTCTGGCGAATGTGCGCGCAGAAGGCCCAGGGCTGTCACCGGCGCGGCAGGGGATGCTCAGCCGGGATTACTGCGCCACGGGTGGCTCTTCACCGGGCGGCAGCACACCCGGATCGGGCTCGGCGGGTGGCGGCTCGCGCGGCGCCTCGACCGGCGGCAGCTCGACGGGCGGCGGCTCGACCGGGTCCTCAGGCGCGGGCGGCGGGGTGACCGGCGGCGGTTCGTTGGGGTCGGTCACCGGCGCGGGATCGACGGGGACGGGGCCGACCGGGATGATGTCCTCGGACGGGATCTGCTTGTCAACCGGGGCCGGTTGCACGAATGGCACCTCGACCGGCTCGGGCGTCAGGATGGTCGTTGGCGCGGGGTTGGTCTTGCTCTCCGCCTCGCCCGTGACCGTGACGATCACCACGTTCCACACCGGCGACCAGGCGCCGACGTTCCCCGTAAAGTCGGTCGCCCGGACGCGCCAGTACCACTTGCCCGCCGCGAGCGGCACAGGGACCTCGAACCAGGGATCGACCGTGACCGCCCCGATAGGGACGCTCGTGAACGTGGCGCTGGGGCTGACCTGAATCTCGAAGAAGTTGATGTCGGTATCGCGCAGCGGCCAGTCCCAATAAAACGTTGGTGTGGTGTCGGTGGTGATGTACCCTTTCGGCGGATACCAGGGGACCGGTCTGCCGGGCCGTTTCTTGTCGACTTCGATCCACCGCCACTCGCTCCACTGGGTGGGGATCTGGTTCGCCTGGATGCCGCGCACGTGCCACCAGTAGTAGCCCGTCGGCAGGTTCTTGGTGATGGACGTCATCGAGCCGATCTTCCGCCAGGTGACGCGCCACGTGCACTCCAACGAGTTGCACACCCACCTGTACAGCTCCAGCTCGTATTTCGCCGCGCTGGGAATGGTCGCCCAGTTGAATGTCACCGGGGTGTTGGTCAGCAGATCGGGCGCCGGCCCGATCAACGCGGGCCCCGGGTTCAGGTCGGTGACCGGCGGAATGCCTCCCCATCCCACGATGTTGTTGGCGACAGACTGGTTGATGCGGACTCCGCAGTTTTCGTACCAGCCACAGTAGCCCTGGGTGTGGATCGCGGTTGCGAACCGGTTGCCCTTGAAGGTGGTCCACACGGCAGCGCCGGACTGGCCCCATTCGGTATCGACCTGGTAGTAGACCATCGACTCTTCGAGATAGGTGAAGCGCCGTCCCCGGCCAACCCACAGCGTCGTGCCGTAGCTTCCGTTGTACAGCTTGTCCGCGGGATAGCCCGAAATGGCGAGCGTGCCGATGCTCGTATACAGGAAGGAGTCGCTGAAATAGCCGTAGGGCATGAAGGTGCCGACGGCATTCCCCAGCGAGTCGTTGGGCAGGATGATGGCGCCGTAGTCGTAGCGGCTGTCCTCGCTCGCGGTCCAGCCTGCGACGGAATGCAGGTTGGTCGAGTACTGCACGCCAAAGGGCGCGTTGTTCCCGTTGAGCGCCGGGGCGACCATCACCTCCAGCGCCCAGCCGTCACCCGGCCAGTAGACGCAGTGTCCCGCCGTGATGACGGTATGCGGCCCGACCAGCCACCCCGTGCAGGTGACGTAGTATCCCGGCCAGTAGGCTTCGATATATACGTTCCAGCGCCAGCTCGTGCTGGCGGGCGACGACACGCGCGATCGGGTGTCGGGCAGGTAGACGGCCTGGGTCGAGCGCACGTCCGACAGCGCGCGCTCCTCGACGGGGAGCGCGCTCGACGCCAGCGCGACCGGCGCTCGCTCGCCCGGTGTGCCGTTCGACACCGGCTGGTGTGGATTGAATCCGTCCTGCGCGGTGAGCTGTGCCGCGACGTCCGGCGCGTGGGCTTCGGCAGTGGGCGCGCCATAGCCGAGCAGCGATACAAAAACGGTGGCGAGGATGAGCGCCGTTCCCAGCGCGCGCCTCGCCAGCCACGCCGTACAAACAGGGTGTTTCATTTTACCCTCCCCCAGAGCGGTTGATCCCGCTCATTCCATTGTTGTAATCGAAAAACTAATTTGTGAATTCATAATAGGTGGGCAGGGTATAACCTGTCAACGAAACAGGCCGCGTATTCAGCCGGATAAGTTTATTAGTATGATTAAAATTGGTGTTTTCCTCGTTCCCGGCGAGCGCGGCCCGCGGCGCAGTACGGCATACTTTTGTACTATTTTTGGCGTTTCACCCGCTTTCCAGTATAAGATTGATCTATACAAGAATAATCAGGACTCGCCTTCCTCATGGAATCCCGACGCGCCGACCCCATTCGCCTGATCGCCCTGCGGCTGATGCAGAACGAACTGCGCCACCTGACGCACCAGCCGGGCATCAACGAAGTCTTCCGGGTCACCATCCAGTACCACGACGGGCGCCACCCCAACCAGGTCGCCACGCTGGTGCGCGATCACGCTGGCACCACGCTCAAAGTCATTTACGACAAGCCCAACAAGAGCGTGTTCTTCACCTACCCGATCGAGGCCGAGCGCTACCAGGCGCTGCTGACCGGCCTCCGCCGGTTGAAGTTCGACAAGCTGGACGACCAGCCCGACGTGCCCTACTTCGGCGTCGATCTGTGGCTGGTGGAGCGCGCCTCGGGCAGTTTCTACCACGACGTGGTGATGGCGCCCGACAGCGCGCGCGGCTTTTACCGCGAGCTGGTCCTGGCCCTGCGCCAGCATCTCAAAGAGGCCCTCCGCCCGATCGAGAGCTAGCCCCTTCCCCGGCTGGTTAGTCCGCGGGCGATCGAGTACAATCCGCCCCGGTCGGATGGTAGTCACGAGAGCCAGCTAGCATGATCGCACCCAAACAGACGCGGACCCTATTCGCGCTCATCGTGATCGCGTACTGCCTGTACGCGGCCGCGTTCATCGCCCGCACCAGCGCGAACGTCGAGCCCACCAGTTACATCGCCGAGGGCAAGCGCTATTTCGTGCTGTTCGACGACGCGATGATTTCGATGCGCTACGCGCGCAATCTGGCCGATGGCTATGGGCTGGTGTGGAACCCCGGCGGCGAGCGCGTCGAAGGCTTCACCAACCCGGCGTGGGTGGGCTATATGGCGATCTTCCACGTGCTGGGCATCGACGAGTCGAAAACCAGCCTCGCCATTCAGCTCAGCGCGCTGGTCTTCCTGGCGGCCAACCTGGTCGTCGTCAGGCGCATCGCGGACCGGCTGACGGGCAGGCCGCTGGTCGGGCTGGGCGCGGCGCTGTTCACCGCGTTCTACCTGCCGCTGAACACCTGGAGCTTGCAAGGGACCGAGGTCAGCATCCTGACGCTGGTCGTCAGCCTCGCCGCCTGGTGGACCCTGCGCGACCTGGACCGCGGGCGGTTTCCGGTTGCGCCGTACCTGCTGCTCGGCGCCAGCACACTCGTCCGGCTGGACATGGCCGCGCCGTTCCTGGCGGTGTGGTCGTTCCTGTTCTTCGCGGACCGGGCGCACCGCTGGCGTCACGCCGCTGCCGGGCCGCTGATCCTGGCCGCGTTCGTCGCGCCGCAGATGATCTTCCGCCGCTGGTATTACGGCGACTGGCTGCCCAACACGTACTATCTGAAGATGGAAGGCTACCCGCTGGTCAAGCGCGTGACGCACGGGCTGGAGGTGTCCGGGCGGTTCTTCGCCCGCTTCGGGATTCTGCCCTTCGGCGTCTTCGTCTTCCGGCAGGACCGGGGCGTGCGCCTGCTGGCGTGGCTGTTCGTGACCCAGGTCGTCTACAACATCTACGTCGGCGGCGACGCGTGGGAGCACTACGGCGGCGCCAACCGCTACCTGAGCATCGCCATGCCGCTGTTCTTCGTCCTGCTGTGGATCCTGCTCGACGCGCTGGCCGCCCGCCTGCTGGCGCTGCGCGATCCGGCCCTGGCAACCTCGCCGCGTGCGGTGTGGACCGGGCTGGGGGTGTTTGTCGTTTTCCTGTTCGTCACGTTTAATTACACCTATGGCACCGGCGCGCTCAAAGAATGGCTGTTGATCGAGCCGTCGCTCTACGCGGCGGGCAACGGCGACAAGGTCCGGGGGGCGCTGCTGCTGGAAGCGATCACCACGCCGGAGGCGCGCACCGCGCTCGCCGGGGCGGGGATCGTGCCCTATTTCGCCGAAGACCGGCCCTTCGTGGACCTGTTGGGCAAGAACGACAAGGTCATCGGGCGGATGGCGATGGACCAGACCATCATCCCGGAGTTCAAGCCGGGCCACATGAAGTGGGATTACGCCTATTCGATCGGCGAGCTGCGGCCCGACGTCGTGTTGGAGCTGTGGGTGCAGGAGCAGGACGCCGGGCCCTACCTCAACGACGCTTACCAGCCGGTCTGGTTCCCGCCCAAAGATGGGAACGTCTGGCTGCTGCGCGACTCGCCGAATATTCTATGGGATCGCCTGGGAGGGTGAGTCAGCATGAGCAACCTGGTTGAAACTGAGGTCAAGATCGCCATCTCGGACCGGGCCGCGATCCTCGCCCGGCTGGATGAAGCGGGCGCTGCGCTCGCCGTCGGGCGCACCTACGAACACAACGTCCGCTACGAGGACGACGGCGAAACGCTGACCCCGGCGGGCATCGTGCTGCGGCTGCGCCAGGATGCGCGCGCGCGCCTGACCTACAAGGCGCCCCTGCCGGACGAGACGGGCGCCCGCGACGGGATCAAGAGCCGGTTCGAGGCCGAGGTCACCGTCGACGATTTCGACACGATGGACGTGATCTTGCAGCGGCTGGGCTATCACCCGTTCGTCGTCTACGAGAAATACCGCACGACGTACCGGCTGGGCGAGGTCGAGATCGTGCTGGACGAGATGCCGTTCGGCGACTTCCTGGAGATCGAGGGGCCGGCCCACGCCATCGAGGCGGCGCTGGCGGCGCTCGCGCTGGCGGACGCGCCGCGCTTCTCGGAAAGCTACATGGAGTTGTTCGAGCGCGTCAAAAGCGCGCTGGGCCTGGACGTGCACGATCTCTCGTTCGCCAACTTCGAGGGCGTCGAGGTGCCGCTCGACGCGTTCTATCCGCTGGGCTGAGGCCCGGATCGGGGATCATGAGCGCACCGGACACGGTCACCCTGGAAACGGAACGGCTCGTCATTCGCCGATTCGCCCTTGACGACCTGGATGCCATTCACGCCATCTTGAACGAGGCGTTCAGCGAAGTCCCTCGCGCCGAACGGCAGGAATGGCTGGAGTGGACCGTCAGGAACGATCGGGCGCTCGCCCGCCTTTACCAGCCCCCCTACGGCGACCGGGCTATTGTGCTCCAGGCGACCGGGGCGGTGATCGGCGCGGTGGGTTTGGTGCCGAGCTTCGGACCATTCGACCGGTTGCCAACTCTGCGCGCGCACTCGTCCGAGCCATCGACCGGGCTGTTTTCGCCCGAAGTGGGTCTCTTTTGGGTGTTGGCCACGGCCTATCGCGGGCAAGGGTATGCGACCGAGGCGGCCCGCGCGCTGGTCGCGTTCGCGTTCGCGCACCTGCACCTGAAGCGCATCGTCGCGATGACCGAGGAGGACAACACCGCCTCGATCGCGGTGATGCAGCGCCTGGGCATGACCGTGCAGCGTCACCCGGACCCGGCGCCGGAATGGTTCCAGGTGGTGGGCATTCTCGACAATCCGGCGGGCCGGGCAGAAGCATGACGGCGCGCTGATAGATTCGGATCACGATCGCCACGACGACCGTTTATTACACGCAGAAGGATAGTGTCTATGTCTCTCTTTCCACGTTCCAGCGGCATTTTGCTGCACCCTACCTCGCTGCCCGGCCCGTATGGGATCGGTGACCTGGGCCGGTCGGCGACCCGTTTCGTGGACCTGCTCGCCGCGGCGGGCCAGACCGTCTGGCAGGTGCTGCCGCTCGGCCCGACCGGGTTCGCCGAGTCGCCCTACCAGAGCCTGTCCAGCTTTGCCGGCAACACCAACCTGATCAGCCTCGACGACCTGGTCGAAGCGGGCTGGCTGCGCGCGAGCGACCTGGCCGACCGGCCCTACTTCTCGCGCCGTAAGGCCGACTACGACACGGCGATCCGGTACCACGACGAGATGCTCTCGCTGGCCTATGACCGCTTCGTCACCAACCCGGACGACCGCGCCGCGTGCGACGCGTGGTGCGCCGACCCCGAGCGGTGGTGGCTGGACGACTTCGCGCTGTTCGCCGCGCTCAAGGAATTTCACGGCGGGCGCCCCTGGGTGGACTGGGAAGAGAGCGAGGTCTTCCGCGAGAAACAGGCGCTCGGCGCGGCCCGCGTGATGCATTCCTGCCGCATCGCCGAGCACCGCTTCCGCCAGTGGGTGTTCTATACGCAGTGGGACCGGCTGCGCGCTTACGCCAACGGCAAGGGCATTCGCATCGTGGGCGACATCCCGATCTACGTCGCGCACGATAGCAGCGACGTGTGGGTCAGCCCGGAGCTGTTCGAGCTGGACTTCAACGGGCGGCCTCACTTCATCGCGGGCGTGCCGCCGGACTATTTCAGCTCCACCGGCCAGCGCTGGGGCAACCCGCTGTACCTGTGGGACGAGCACCGCACCACCGGCTATCGCTGGTGGATCAAACGCCTGGAAGCCGCGCTCAGGCTGGTGGACATCGTGCGCATCGATCACTTCCGCGGCTTCGACCGCTACTACAAGATCCCCGCCAGCCGCAGCACGGCCCAGGGCGGGCGCTGGGTCAACGGGCCCAAGATCGACTTCTTCCGCGTGGTCAGCCAGGGGTTGGGCAAGGCGCTCGACGAGCTGCCGATCATTGCCGAGGACCTGGGCGACGACCTGGGCGAAGCGATCGACCTGCGCAAGGCGCTCAAGCTGCCCGGCATGAGCATCCTCCAGTTCGCGTTCGGCGCCAACGAGAGCGAGCAAAACCGCTTCCTGCCGAAGTATCACGAGGAAAACTCGATCGTCTACACCGGCACGCACGACAACAACACCGTGCTCGGCTGGTGGGCCTGCGAATCGAGCGAGGACGACCGGCGCCGCCTGCGCGAATACGTCGGCAAGGATCGGGTCGACGAGCCGCATTGGGAACTGATCGGGCTGGGCATGGAATCGCGCTCGCACACCTTCATCGTCCCCCTGCAGGACGTGCTGGGCGGCGGCGCGAGCACGCGCATGAACAAACCCGGCGTGCCGTCCGGCCAGTGGCGCTGGCGCTGCACGCCCGAAGAGATGGAAGACGCGCCCTGGGAGCGGCTCAAAGCACTGGCCGAAGCTCACGGGCGCGTTCCCGGCACAGGGGAGAGGTGATCATGCTGTTTGGCGGAATCGAAGGCGGCGGGACCAAGTTCGTCTGCGCGGTGGGCGACGAAGCGGGCCAGATTCACCAGTGGGTGCGCATCCCCACCATCGACCCGGCCCACACGCTCGACGCGGCGATCGCGTTCTTCAAGAAGCAGGAAGTGCTGCGCAACGAGCGGCTGGCCGCGATCGGCATCGGCTCGTTCGGCCCGGTCGATCTCGACCCGGCCTCGGAGCACTACGGCTACATCACGCGCACGCCCAAAGAGGGCTGGGCGTTCACCGACGTGGCCGGGCCGGTGCAGAAGGCGTTCCCCGACGTGCCGGTCGGCTTCGATACGGACGTGAACACGGCGGCGCTCGGCGAGCAGCGGTGGGGCGCGGCCCAGGACTGGGACACGTTCATCTACCTGACCGTCGGCACGGGGATTGGCGGCGGGGGGATGCTGGCGGGCCGGATGCTCCACGGGCTGATCCACCCGGAGATGGGGCACGTCCTGCTGCCGGTACGCGAGGACGACCCGCTGGCGCGCGGCGTCTGCCCGTTCCATCCCAACTGCCTGGAAGGGCTGGCCTGCGGCCCGGCGATCCAGGCGCGCTGGGACGCGCCCGGCGAAACGCTGGCGCCCGACCATCCCGCCTGGGACCTGGAGGCGCATTACCTGGCGCTGGCCCTGGTCGATTTCATGGTCACGCTCTCGCCTCAGGGGATCATCCTGGGCGGCAGCGTGATGCACCAGCGACAGCTCTACCCGCTGATCCGGCAGAAGGTCCGCGCCCTGCTCAACGATTACCTGGTCCATCCCCGGCTGGAGACGCTCGAAGACTACATCGTGCCGCCGGGCCTGGGCGACGACGCCGGCGTGCGCGGCGCGATCGCGCTGGGGCAGGCCGCGCTGGCCGCAGATTAGCCGAGGAGCCAACATGCCACTCACGTTCAGCGAATACCAGCGGCGCACCGCCGACACGGCGATCTATCCCGACGTGGGCCGCAACCCGATCTATCCCACGCTGGGGCTGGCCGGGGAGGCCGGCGAAGTGTGTGAAAAGGTGAAAAAGGTGCTGCGCGACGGCAACGGGCAGTTCAGCGCGGAGGCGGTGGCGGCCATCCAGAAAGAGCTGGGCGACGTGCTGTGGTACGCGGCGCGGCTGGCGGCGGAGCTGGGGCTGGACCTCGGGCAGGTCGCCGAGGCCAACCTGAGCAAGCTCGCCTCGCGCCAGCAGCGCGATCTCCTCTCCGGCAGCGGCGACGACCGGTAGCGAAAAGCGGCGGGCGGCGCCGGAGCGCATCGCCCGCCATGATGCAGCCTGTGTGCCCCGCGCGGCGTCAGACCTCGCGCACGAAGGCGAACGTCATGGGCCGGCGCTTGGTTTCGTTGTAGAACATCTTCGCCAGCGCGTCCTGGATGGCGGTGGTGAGGTTGCCTTTGCTGTGATCGGCCACCACGTCCTCGATCAGCTCCTGCGCCATCTCGATCAGGTCGGTGGCTTCGCGCAGGTACACGAACCCGCGCGAGATGATCTCCGGCGGCTCTACCAGCTCGCGCGTGTCCTTGTCGATCAGCACCAACGCCGTCACGAAACCGTCGCGTCCCAGGATCTCGCGGTCGCGCATCACGATCGGGCCGACGTCGCCCACGCCTTTCCCATCCACGAACACGTACCCGCCCGGCACGCGCTCGCCCACGGTCAGCGAATCTGGCGTCAGCGTGATCTCGGTCCCGTTCTCGACGACGGCGATATGCTCGGCGGGGATGCCCACCTGTTGGGCCAGCAGGCTGTGCTGGCGCAGGTGCCGCAGCTCGCCGTGCACCGGGATGAAAAACTTGGGCCGGATCAGGTTGAGCAGCAGCTTCAGCTCCTCGCGGCGGGCGTGGCCGGAGACGTGCACCGGCGCGATCGGATCGTAGATCACGTTGGCGCCGCGCTGGATCAGCTTGTTGATCGTGCGGTGGACCAGCTCCTCGTTGCCGGGGATGGGGTGGGCCGACATGATGACCGTATCGCCCGGCTCGACTTCGAGCTGGCGGTGGCTGCCCCAGGCGAGGCGGCCCAGCACCGCCGACGGCTCGCCCTGGGTGCCGGTCGCCATGATCACGACCTGGTGGGGCGCCATTTGCTTGGCCTGGTCGATGCTGATCAGCAGGTCTTTGGGCAGATTGAGGTAGCCCAGGCGCGTGGCGACCTTGATGTACTCGGCCATGCTGAAGCCGGCCACCGCCATCTTCCGCCCGTACCGCTGCGTCGCCGTCGCGACCTGCTGGATGCGCGAGATCAGCGAGGCGAAGGTCGCCACGATGATCCGCCCCTCGGCCGCCTGGAACACGCTGTCGAACGCCGCATCGATGACCGTCTCCGACGGCGTCCAGCCCTCGCGGTCGGCGTTGGTGCTGTCGGACAGCAGGGCCAGCACGCCGCGCTGCGAGAACTCGGCCAGCTTGGCGAAGTCGGGTGGCCAGCCGTCGACCGGCGTGTGATCGAACTTGAAATCGCTGGAGTGGACGACCAGGCCGATGGGCGTGTTGATCCCCAGCCCGACGCCGTCCGGGATGCTGTGGCAGACGTGGAACGTCTCGACGCTGTACGGGCCGAGCGCCAGCGTATCACCGGCTTTGAAGACGTGCAGCGGGTGGTCGGCATGGCCGGACTGGCGCATCTTGACTTCGAGCAGGCCGGCGGTCAGCGAGGTGGCATAGACCGGCGCGGGGATCGCGTCCAGCACGTGGCCGATCGCGCCGGTGTGGTCCTCGTGCCCGTGCGTGACGACGATGCCGTGAATGGTCAGCCCTTCCTGAATCCGGTCCACGGCGTACTGAAAGTCCGGGATGATGTAGTCGATGCCGAGCATATCGTTTTCCGGGAACATGATGCCCACATCGACGATCATCCCGTCGTCGCCATGCTCGAACAGCATCATGTTTTTGCCGATTTCCCCCAGGCCGCCCAGGGGGATGAGTCGCAAAGGTTGCATGGATCGCTCCTCGGGGCACAACTGTGCCCCATAGTGGATTCGGATAGACAAACGTTTCAAGCGGAGTCAGGACCGACTCCGCGAAAGGCCAGATGGACAACCGTGGATTGTAGCGCAAGGCGCCCTGACAGACCGAACGACCGGCTAAGGAGGGTCACTCAAGCGAGGCACAGGAATGAGGCCGCCGGGCCCGTCATTCTTCCTGCACGCACACGGCACACAGGCCGCGCCGCGTTTCTTCGAGCAGAAAGGTGACGGCAGCGCCTTTTGCGAGCTTGCGGACACCCTCACCCCGGATCGCGGAGTACCGGAAGAACACTTCGCGCCCGTCAGGGAGTTCGATGGTGCAGGGTCCGCCGAAGAGGTCGAACGCTTTGACAGTGCCGTGATACCGTTCCGATGTCACCATGATGAGCGATAGACTCCTAATACTATCGGTTTGGTCTGCTGCGATGAGCGCTGCGCCTAACCCGTTCTGCAAAAAACAACTGTGTGGCGAATTCTCGCCAACTGTAATCGATATCATGCGCGATTAAGCGTATGATAGCATCTGGCATCCCAAAATACAATTCTCTAGAGGGCTTACCGGGGCCGTTTTCAGGCCGATTTCACAATCACCGGCAAGCCGCCGGCGGCATCCACACGCACACGTTACGCGCAACGTGACCGGGGAATCATGCCCTATCGCCGCCGCGCTGCGCAGGGTGACCGTGTCAGGCAGACTGTTCCACCCGGGCGCCGGCCATCACAGGGATTCTCCGGCCAGCATCTGCGCGAGCAGGCGCTGGTGAATCGCCGCGCCGAGATGGTGCGGGACCTGTTCCAGGATGGCCGCGAACTGCTGCGCGGCTTCCTCGACGTTGCCCAGCCCCAGGTGGCCGAGCGCCATCATGTACCGGCAATGGATCCGGTTGCGCTGGGCGAGGTCGTCGTCGAAGACCAGAAAATCCGGCAGCGAGACCGCGAAATAGTCCATCGTCACGGTGTCGTCGATGTGCGTCTCGCCGTAGTCGATCAGCTTCCGGAAGATCGACCGCGCCTCGCCGGTCTGCCCCCGCTTCTGGCGGGCCAATCCCTGGTAGAAGATCATGTCCGGCGGCTGGTCGTTGTAGTACAGGGGCGACGCCGGTTCCGACAACCCAACCGAGGCCTTCTCGTCGCAGCGCCGCGCGTCGCCGGTCTGGCCCAGGCCCTCGTACGCGCGCGCCAGGTAATAGAAAATGTGGTTTTCCTGCACGCCCGCCAGCTTGCCCTCGCCCAGGTTGTGCGGGTAGACCCGGGCGCGTTCCAACATGTCGATCGCGCCGCGATAGTCCTGCGCGTGCAGGCGGTCCTTCGCCAGCTCGACCAGCGCGATCACGTACTGCCCGGTGACCCTGCCCTCGCCGCCTTCCCAGGGATGGAACGTGCGGCTCATCAGGGCGTCGAGCGCCCCGGCGGGGCGGCCCAACAGGTTGAGCAGCGTCACGCGTTCGATGGTCAGGTCGTCGCGCTGATCGACCAGATCGCGGTGCTGTTCGAGGCTCTCCAGCCGCTTTTCGGGCCGCCCGCCCATTTGCTTGTGAAGCTGGTCCAACTCGTAGAACACGCGCGCGTCGGACCGGTCCAGCTCGACCGCGCGCTCGTATGACGCCAGCGCGCGGTCGGGATCGCGGCGTTTGTTCATGTACGCCAGCCCCAGGTTACGGTGAACGGTGGGGAAGGCCGGGTCCAGGGCGCGGGCGATCTCCCAGCACGTGATGGCGTCCTCGTACTGCCGGTGCGCGTACCAGAAATTGCCCAGGTAGTACGGCGCGCGCGCGTCGTCGGGCTGGCGCGCGATGGCCGCTTCGAGCGCGAGAACGGCTTCGAGCCGGTGCGGGAAGCAATAATCCGGCGCCAGGGCAGCCGCCCCCCGGAAATGGCGATCCGCCGCCCCGGCATCCCCGGTCTGGAGATGGAGCCATCCCAGGTAGTACGCGACCATCGGGTCGGTGCGCGGGGTCTCGTCGAGCAGGCCGATCGCGTCGGCGAACAGCCCGGCGTGGGCGTAATCCAGCGCGATCTCGATGAAGGTGTGCGCGCAGCCGCGCATCAGATCGCGCCAGGACTCGTCCCCCACCAGCAGGAAGCGCTCGTAAGCCGGGCCGAAGTCCAGCGGATCGCGCTGCTGGTCCTGCTCGATTTCGTCCAGGGCGTCATCCGTCCGCCCCAGGTGGCGCAGCACGGCGATCTTCAGGTGGCGCGCCTGGTGATGGTCTCCGCGAGTTGCCAGCGCCTGCCCGGCCAGCTCCAGCGCCTCGCCTAGCCGCCCGGCGCGGCACGCCAGCCGGGCCAGTTCGAAGGTCGCGGCGGGCTGCCACGCCGCATTCCAGGTCGCTTTATAGAACGCGTCGAACGCCTCGCCCCAGCGCCCCTGCCAGCGCAGCGCCAGCCCCAGGTTGTAATACGGCTCGCCGTCGTAGGGGTTGGGGTTGCGCAGCGTCAGCCGTTCGATCGCGCGGCGGAAATACGCCTCTGCCTCGGCGAACTTGCCCCGCCGGAGCAGAAGCAGCCCCAGCGCGTTGTTGCAGCGGCTGTCATGCGGATCGCGCCGCAGCGCCTCTTGATAATACGGCTCCGGGTCATACGTGGCGTGACGGTACTGTTCCAGGTGCAGGCCGTTGAGATACAGCTCCTCGTTGGACGTGATCTCGGCGGGCGGGCGGGCCGCGGTCGCCGGGGCGGGCACGTCCGGCCTCTCGTCCGGCAGGGGAGTGAAGGCGACCAGCTCGCGCGCGCCGTCCAGCACGCGCAGCGTCAGGTCCTGCGGGCGGGGCGGCGCGTCCAGCCCCACGCTGTCGATCAGCGCCGTTTCCGGTGCCAGCTCGCAGACCCGGTCGACCAGCGCGGAATTGCCGTGCAGCAGCAGCACGCGCACCGTTCGCGGGGCGGTGAGATACACGCCGTACCGGACCCGGTCCCCGTCCACTTCCAGGTTGATGGCGGCGTCTTTCGAGGCGTTCTTCGGCGGCCCGATGCGCTTGTACGGCATGAAGACCTGCGTGAAGCGCTTTTCCTCGCCCGGCTGGATCCAGGCGAAATCGGGCTGGTTGTCGGTATACGCGCCGCACATCAGCTCGATGTAAGGGCCGTCCTCGTCGGTGAGCTGGCGATCCCACGCCTGCCCGAAGTCACCGCAGCCCCATGTCCACTGCTTCTTGCCGGGCACGACGTGGTGATTGGCGACGTGCAGCATCCCCGCCTGGGCGCTGTGATCGTAGCACCCCAGGAAGTCGAAATCGGAATGGTAAGCCATGTACGACGTCGGCACGGGGATATTCTTGTAACGCGAAATGTCGGTGCCGGGCGAGTAATCGACCTTGTAGTACGTGCCGGTCGCGATCGGGAAGGTCGAGACGTCGCGCTTGCCGTGATCCATCACGGCGTGGACATCCGGCGGGAACACCGACTGGTAATCGTCGTTGACGGCCACGGCGGGATTGGCCCACCACATGAACGTCTGCGGCTCGGCGGTGCGGTTATAAAGCTGGACGGCGATCTCCAGGTAAGCCCGGTCCGGATAGAGCGTGAAGCCGGCCATGCCCTTGGTGCGGAACATGCGCTCGATCTCGCCCATCCACACCGTCGCGCTGCCGTCCGGGTTGGCCTGGATGCGATAATCCACCGGCTCGAACGTGCTGGGCCGGTGATGTTGGGGCCAGTTGAATTCGATGCCGCCCGAAATCCAGGGGCCGGTCAGCCCGACCAGCGCCGGTTTGATCACCCGGTTGTAGTAGACGAAGTGATAGCCGTTCGTCTTGTCGAGCGCCATCTGCACGCGCCCACCGATCTCCGGCAGCAGCATGATCTTGAGATAGCGGTTTTCCAGGTAGATCGCGGTGTAGGCCTGGTCGCGCTTCTCGTCGAGCACGCGCTCGATGATCGGGTGCGGATACACCACGCCGCTGCTGCCCTGGTACACCCGCTTTTCGAGGAACATGGGGTTTTTCTCGCGCTGGCCGATCCCGTATGTCGGGATGATGACGGTTTCTTCCCACGCCCGCGCCGGCTGGTAGTCGGTGTGTGCCATGGATTGCTCCTTTCCTTCAAGAGAAATCTAGCATGGAACGGAACGCCAAACAATGGAAAAAACGGTGATATAATGGACTATATTGTGATGCCTGCGAATCACGAGCGCGAAGGGAGGCGTGAGCACATGGGTCCCATCCGGATCCGCGAGGGGTTTCGCGACCAGATTCTGTACGTCGTGCCGCGCCCGATACTCGAGCGTATGTCCCGGCACCCGCTGCTGTACCACCTGGTCCCTACCGACATCGGCTGGTACCCGAACGCGCGCTATCATTACTGCGAGCGCGAGAACGGGGCACCGGAACATATTCTGATTCTGTGCATGGATGGCGAAGGCTGGTACGAGATCAAGGGCGACCGCCACCCGCTGCGCAAAAACGAGGCCGTCATCATCCCGCGCAACACGCCGCACGTCTACGGCGCGTCCGAGGCGGCTCCGTGGTCGATCCACTGGGTTCACTTCGTCGGCGCGAGCGCGGACTATTTCGTGCACCATCTGCCGGATGACGTGCACTCCCTGGCCGTCGATCCGCAGACCGCCGCGGACCTGGACCGGCTGTTCCGCGACTGCTACGAGTCGTTCCTGGGCAGTTTCGTGCTCCAGCGGATGATCTACATCTCGCAGACGCTGCACCACCTGCTGGGGAGCCTGTTCTTCAACAATCGCGCGTTCTCGCCCACGCTGCGCACCAGCCGCTTTCACAACATCCAGGAGACTGTGGACTTCTTGCGCCAGAACCTGGACCGCCCGATCTCGCTGGACGAGATGGCGGACCACGCCGGGCTGTCCAAGTCGCACTTCGTCCGCCTGTTCAAGGAGCAGACCGGGTACTCGCCGGTGGATTACTTCATCCATCTGAAGATGCAGCACGCCTGCATGCTGCTCTCGGTGACCGACAAGACCAACCGCGAGATCGGCCTGGAGGTGGGCTATGACGACCCGTACTACTTCTCGCGCATATTCAAGAAGGTGATCGGAATTTCCCCCAGTGGGTACCGCAGCGGCCTGGAGCAAAATCAGGGGCACGCGCCCGCGATCGAGGCCCGGCAAGCCTGGCGGTGATCACAAGATAGTCCATGAGATGGGCATTTTTTCTATTGCCTTTACCCCGCCTTTCACCTCACAATAATCTATAGAGGATATGTTCGGACACCGTCGCCTCGTTACCGCGCGCGTACACATCGCTCCGATGTGAACTGACATGACAGCTTAAGAACCCGATTCCGACAAAGCGTTTGGCGAAAGGAGAAGTCTGCTGGCGCAAACCGTTTGATCGTACCTGAAAACCAAGTAGTACACTTAAGTGATAGGAGAATACATCATGCGTTCTGCAAAGACCCTGTTAAGCGCCATCGTATTCCTCGCCCTGGTCACCACCCTGGCCGTCCCGATCGTCACCGCCCGCGCCCAGGATAAGATCGTCCTGCGTTTCGCCAACTGGGTGTCGGCGGAAGAGGCCAGCCGCGAGCGCGTCGAAACCGTCATCGCCGCGTTCGAGGCCGAGAATCCGGGCGTCACGATCGAGAACATCCCGATCCCGTTCGATCAGGTCCGCCAGCAGTTGATTACCATGTCCGCCGGCGGCAACCCGCCGGACATCATGCTGTTGAACGGCGCGTGGCCGTTCGAGCTGGGCGGCATGGGCGCGCTGCTGGACCTGAACACCGTCGCCCCGCCGGAATACCTGGCCGACAACTGGGAAGGCGGGCTTGGGGCCGGCACCTATGAGGGCAAGCTGTACGCCGTGCCCCAGGGCATGACGCCGCACGGCTTTTGGTGGAACAAGAAGCTGTTCGAGCAGGCCGGGCTCGATCCCGAGTCGCCGCCGCGCACCATGGACGAACTGAACGAGGTGATGGCGACGCTCAAGGCCAACCTGCCCGACGACGTGTACGCGATTGGCATCGACACCTCCAAGGTCGATTACGCGCTGACCGGCTTCTGGCCGTGGATCCTGACCACCGGCGCGCGCCCGATGTACGACGGCAGCTACGATTTCACCACGCCGGAAGTCGTGCAGGCGTTCGACTGGCTGAAGATGATCGCGGACGAGGAATACACGCCTATCGGCCAGCAGATCAAGGAAGAGCGCGAGCTGATGGCGAAAGACCGGATCGCGATGAAGCTGGACGGCCCCTACTTCGTGGGCATCCTGCGCAGCCTGAACCCGGACCTGGAAGGCGACGCCTTCTATGAGACGTTTGCCGTCACGACCGTGCCGGATGGCGGCAACGGAACGCCGGTGACGCTGGCCGACCTGCACCAGATCGGCATCTCGGCCCAGACCGACCATCCCGACGTCGCGTGGAAGTTCATCGAGTTCTTCTGCGCCAGCGAAGTGGCCGTCACCGAGTACACCGTCCCGATGGGCATGATCCCCCCGCTGAAGAGCGCGGCGGATACCTACGGCGACCTGCTGGGCGACCCGGTCAGCCAGGCGTATCTCAACGAGATTCTACCGTCGATGATCGGCGGACCCTACGACCCGCAATACGGCGCGGCTGCCCAGTTCGTGATCCAGGCCATGCAAGAAGTGGCCGTCGCTGGCTTCCCGGTGGATGCCTCGCTGGAGAGCCTGACTCAAACGCTCCAGATCCTCTACCAGCAGTAACAGCGTCAATCGCGGCGGGTGTGCGGGCACGGCGCGCGCACCCGCCCCATCCCCCGGTCGTTTGCCTTGAGGAAGGGGCCGATGCAACCATCAGCATCACTCACCAGGCGCCTGGCGCACCGCATCTTCCTGTCGCGCCAGGGACGCGTCAGCGACGGCATGTACGCGGTGATGTTTCTCGCGCCGGTCTTGATCATTCTCGTGGTCGTCATCTTTTACCCGCTGGGGCGCGTGCTGGCCTACAGCGTCACGAATGCCAACCTGCTATTTCCCGACCGCGAAACGTACATCGGGCTGGACAATTTCGACTTCCTGATCAACCAGGACCAGATCTTCAAGACCGCGGTCAAGAATACGCTCGTTTTCACGCTCGCGTCCGTCGCGGGCGGGTTTTCGATCGGGTTCATGCTGGCGCTGATCCTCAACGAGAAACTGCCGCTGCGCAACGTGCTGCGCGGCGTCGCGCTCATCCCGTGGGTGGTGCCGGGCGTGATCGTGGCCCTGATGACGCTCTACATGTTCAACGGCGAGGTGGGCGTGATCAACTACACGCTCCGGTCGTTCGATCTCATCGACGAGAACATCCCCTGGTTCGGCAGCCTGGACCATGCCATGTGGGCGGTGATCGTGGCGAATGTCTGGAACCAGACGCCCTTCTACATGCTGATGCTGCTGGCCGGGCTGCAAACCTGCCCGGATGACCTGATGGAAGCCGCCAAAATCGACGGGGCGGGGTCGCTGGCCCGGTTCCGCTATGTGACGCTGCCCCACCTGTCCAAAGTGATCATGATCATCACGGCGCTGATGGTGATCTGGAACTTCAACAACTTCGACCTGATCTGGACGACCACCCAGGGCGGCCCGGTCAACTCCACGATGGTGCTGTCGGTCTACACCTACCGGCAGGCATTCATCAGCTTCCAGACCGGCTACGCCAGCGCGATCGCGGTGCTGTGGCTGCTGGGCCTGCTGGCGTTTTCGTACTTCTACATTCGGGCGATGGAGTCCTAGGCCATGCTCGCGCGACTCGACTTCGATCTGGACCAGTACCCGCGTTTCAAGTCGACGGCGATGGCGATCCTGCTGGTGGTGATGATGCTGTTCATCTTTTTCCCCACCTTCTGGATGCTCTCGACCAGCCTGAAGCCGAACGAAGACGCCTTCGCCGTCCCGCCCAAGTGGGTACCGGAAACCGTGACGCTCAAGAACTACGAAACGCAGCTCAACGACCGCAGCGGCTTTCGCAACTATTTCCAGAACGGCGTGATCGTGTCGCTGGGCACGGCGCTGGTGTCGATCATCGTGGCGATGCCCGCCGGGTACGCTTTCGCGCGGCTGCGCTTCCGCGCCAAGCGGACGCTGCTGCTGATCATCCTGGCGTCGCAGATGTTCCCGGCGGTGATCATCGTGATCACGCTGTATTCGCTCTACCGCGAGATCAAGCTGCTGGACTCCTACGCCGGGCTGATCCTGGCTTTCACCAGCTTCAGCATCCCGTTCTCCGTGTGGATGCTGCGCGGCTTTTGCGAGAGCGTGCCGGAGGAGATCGAAGAGGCGGCGTTCGTCGATGGGTGCAGCCGGATCGGCATTCTGTGGCGCATCGTGATCCCGCTGATCCGCCCGGGGATGATCGCGGTGGGGCTGTTCTCGTTCCTCAACGCCTGGAACAACCTGCTGTTCGCCCTGAGCCTGACCACCCGGCTCGACATGCGCACCATCCCGCCCGGTTTCCTGCTGACCTACGTCGGCGAGTTCCAGTACAAATGGTCCGATATGTTCGCCGGCTCGGTGCTGGTGACGCTCCCGACTGTGATCCTGTTCATCGGCTTGCAGCGCTTCCTGGTGCGCGGCCTGATGGCCGGCGCGGTGAAAGGATAGACCGCCCGCGATGACCACTCCCGATCCCTGGTGGACGCTAGAGCTCGAAGGCAAGCCCGATTTCGACATGGCGATGCAGCGAATCTACGCCTGGTATTCGTGCGAGATCATCGACCGGGCGCCGGTGCGCTTCGTCGCGCACAACGCGGCCTTCAACCTGGGCGGCACCGAGGGCCGGCGCTCGCCCGAAGAACAGAAAAAGCGCTGGTACGAGGTCGAGCGGCGCGTCGACGAGTTCGCCCGGTCGATCGAGGGCAAGCGCTTTCACGGCGAGACGTTCCCCATGTTCGATCCCAACCTGGGGCCGGACGTGTACGCCTCATTCTATGGGGCCGAGCTGACCTTCGGCGAGGTGACGTCGTGGTCGCACCCGGTCATCCACGAGTGGGACGACATGGCGAAGCTCAAGCTCGACATGCAAAACGAGTATTTCAAAAAGGTCGAGGAGCTGATGGCCTGCGCCATCGAGCGCTGTCCCGGCAAGTTCCTGGTGGGCTACACCGATCTCCACCCCGGCGAAGACTGTGCGATGGCGTGGCGCGGGTCGGAGCGTTTTTGCATGGACCTGTACGACTATCCCGAGCAGGCCCGGCAGTTGATCGAGATCGCCTACGCCGACTTTCACACGATCTTCGATCACTTCGACGCCATCCTGAAGGCCGCCCGCCTGCCGTCGATGTGCTGGATCGGCCTGCCGTCGTTCGGCAAATTCCACGTGCCAAGCTGCGATTTCTCCGCGATGATTTCCCCGCAGCATTTCGCCGAATTCAGCCTGCCGGTGCTGCAGCGCGAGGTCAAGCCGATGACGCACAACGTTTACCACGTCGATGGCAGCGGCGTCGCCCGGCACCTCGATCACATCCTGGCGCTGCCGGAGATCAACGGCATCCAGTGGGTGCAGGAAATGGGCGACGACCGTCCGATCATGCAGTGGGTGCCGCTCATCAAAAAGATCCAGGCGGCGGGCAAAGGCGTGATCGTGGACCTGCAGGTTGGCGAGCTGGAAGCCTTCCTCGACGCCGTGACGCCGGAGGGGATCTTCCTGTGGGTGGGCACCGAAGACGAAGACGAACAGCTCGCCATCATCAAGCGCCTGGAGAAATGGCGCTGACGCGCCGGCCCAGGTCGTCGCCCGACGAGATGACTCGGAGATGATACCTATGACCGTACAACCCGACTGCCCGGAAAGCCACGTCGCGCGCTACACCTGTTACCGGACGCGAGGACCGGTGCGCGTGGACGGTTCGCTCAGCGAATCCGCCTGGCGGCGGGCCCCCAAATCGCCGCGCTTCGTGGATATGGTCACCGGCGATCCGGGCTACTTCGACACCCGCGCGGCGGCGCTGTGGGACGACGAGTGCCTCTACGTCGCGTTCTGGCTCGAAGAGCCGTTCGTCGAGGCGGCCCTCACCGAGCGCGATGCCCTGATCTTCAACGAAAACGACGTCGAAGTATTCATCGACGGGAGAGACTGCTATTACGAATTCGAGATCAACGCGCTGGGCACCCTCTACGAGGTGTTCTTCATCTGGCAGGACGCGTACACGCGGGGCAGCCGGTTCGACGTGCCGGAGTTCGACCTGCTGAGCCGCAAGGCCCTGTCGTTTGGGGGAAATGACGACCGCCAGCCGGAAACGTTCTGGTGGGGCACCCATCCCCGCAAGGGCCGCTGGGCCTTCCTGGACTGGGACTTTCCCGGCCTGCGCGCCGCCGTCCACGTGGATGGCGCCCTCAACGACCGCAGCGCCATCGACCGGGGCTGGACGGTCGAGCTGGCCTTCCCCTGGGCGGGCATGACGTGGTTAGCCAACGGCAGGTCGCTGCCGCCGAAAGACGGGGATACGTGGCGGATCTTCTTCGGACGCTTCGAGAAGTTGAACTCGAACGGCGTCGAGGTCCAGCCGCACCCGGCCTGGGTCTGGAGCCGGCACGGCGTGGCCGATACGCACCGGCCCGAGTGTTTCCCCTACGTCGATTTCTCAGCGACATTTGTCGAAGACCTATAGCGCCCATTATTCGAAGGACGAACCTGCATCATGTTGACATCACGGGAACGCGTCACGCTGGCCCTCAACCACCAACAGCCGGATCGGGTCCCGCTCGATCTGGGGGCGTGCGGCCAGACGGGCATGTACGTCAGCACCGTCTACAAGCTGCGCCAGGCGTTGGGGCTCGACGCGCCGGGGACGCCGGTGAAGGTCATCGAGCCTTACCAGATGCTGGGCGAGATCAAGCTCGATCTGCTCGACGCCGTGGGCGGCGACGTGGTCGGCGTCGGCGTCTTGACCACCATGTTCGGCTACAAGAACGAGAACTGGAAACCGTGGACGTTTCACGACGGGACGCCGGTGCTGGTCCCGGAGCATTTCAACACCGAGCCGGAGCCGAACGGCGATATCCTGATGTATGCCGAGGGCGACCGCTCGTTCCCTCCCAGCGCCAAGATGCCCGCTGGCGGCTGGTATTTCGACTCGATCATGCGCCAGCCGCCGATCGACGAGGACAACCTGCGCGTCGAAGACAACCTGGAGGAGTTCGGCCCCATCTCCGGCGAGGACCTGGCGCACCTGGCCCGCGAATCGCGGCGGTTGTACGACACGACGGACAAGGCGATCATGCTGACGCTGCCCGGCGCGGGCTTCGGCGATATTGCGATTGTGCCCGGCCCCAGCCTCAAGAACCCGCAGGGCATCCGCGATATCCAGGAATGGTACATCAGCACCGTCAGCCGGCGCGACCACATCCACGCCATTTTCGAGCGCCAGTGCGCGATCGTGCTCGACAACCTGCCGAAAATTTACGAGGCGGTGGGCGACCGGGTGGCAGCCGTGTGGATCAGCGGCACGGACTTTGGCGCGCAGAACGGCCCCTTCATCTCGCCGCGCACGTTCCGCGATCTGTACCTGCCATTTTACCGGCGCGTCAACGACTGGATCGCCGAGCACACGCCCTGGAAGCGCTTCATCCATTCGTGCGGGTCGGTGAAGGCGCTCATTCCCCTGTTCATCGAGGCGGGCTTCGACATTCTGAACCCCGTGCAGACGTCGGCGGCTCACATGGATCCCGCGACGCTCAAGGCAGAGTTCGGCGACCGGCTGGTCTTCTGGGGCGGCGGCGTGGACACCCAGCATACCCTGCCATTCGGCACGCCGGACGAGGTGCGTCAGGAAGTGCGCGAGCGGCTGGAGATTTTCGGGCGCGGCGGGGGATTCGTCTTCAATCCCAGCCACAACGTGCAGGCGCTGGTGCCCGTCGAGAATTTGCTCGCCATGTACGACGCCGTGCGTGACTACGGCGCGCTGATGCCGCGCTGATTCTCGCGCCCTGACGTCCTCGCCCACTGCCCACTGTGCGCACCCGGCAGAATGATCTCGCCGGGTGTGTTCGCGTGATTGCGGAGCGGCGCGTCGAGCCCCCCACCTGGCGAAAACGGATGCGGAGGCCCGGCGGCGGACCCCCGCACGATCGTCACTGCCGGGGTATGCACGCCAGCGCCTCTGCCGGGCCGGACCCAACCCACTCCGGGCTGAGCCAGACCAGGGCAGCCAGCCGTTCGCCCGGTTCCAGCGAGCGCGACGCCACGACCGCGCCGCTGTCCGCATCCAGCGCGACCAGCTCGTTGGTGCCATCCTCGACGGCGAAAAACCGCCCGGCGCCGTAGATCACGTAGCTGAAGACGCGATCGGGCTGCCAGAGGTGGCGCTGTTGGCCGCCGCTGATCTGGACGGCGAACACACCGCCATCCGGCCCCGCCGGGCTGTACAGGTAGAGCAGCTCCTGCCGCGCCCCGGCAAAGGCCAGCCGCCCGTCGAAATCGGCCAGCTTTACCGCGTCCTCGCCGCGTCCGATGTACGTGCGCTCAATCGTGATGAGCTGCCTGCGCACATCGATCGCATAGATGCGCTCGCCGTCGAACAGGTGGAACCGCCCCCCGTTAGCCTCCCACTGCCCGACGAAGACCGCACCGGGCGGCGGGGCGTCCAGCAGCACCGGCGAAGCGAACTCGCCCGTGTTCAGGTCCAGGGGGTGGATCGCCGCTTGTTCGGCGTCGTAGACCAGGACAATCAACCAGCGCCGGTCCGGTGAGGGGAAATACGCGCGGCGCGAGGTCCCGGCGTCGGGCAGCGGCTTGGACAGGGGAATCGATGCCAGCAGGTCCAGGTCCTCCGCGCCGCGGATTTCGAGCGTGTCCCCACTCTCGACCACCAACTGATGCCCGCCGGACGTCAGCGTCAGCGCGCGGCCCGCCTGGGTGACAAAGCAGTTCCGGCGGGCGGACGCCAGATTCACGACGCGCTGATCCGTCACCCCGGCGCCGTTCGAGGTCGAGAGGTACAACCGCTGCCCATCCAGCGAGCCGACCACACCTTCCAGCGAGGCGCCCTTGTCGTCCAGGTGCAGCGCGCTCGCGTCGTCGAGCGTCGCGGCGTCCAGCAGGCGCAGCGTGCCGCCGCTGCCGGTCACGGCCAGGTATGGCTCGACGGGCAGCAGGTTGGCCGGCAGCAGGATGTCGTGCTCGAACAGCACCTGTCGCATCAACCGATCGGCCTCTTCCCGTGCCCGGAACCACTCGCCATCATATCCCGACCAGCCATTGACAATGCCGATGTAGTTGACGTAGCCGCTGCCACCGTAGAGGTTGGGATAGTATGCCACCTGGTCGATGGGGCGGTAGGTGCCGTCTTCGAGCCGGAAATACCGGGTCAGCTCGTAGCCGGGGCCGAGGCGTTCCGGCATGTTGATAGACTGCTCGAAGTCCTCGAGCATCGCCATCGACAACGGTTCGACGATGTCCGGGTCCGTGATGTCGATCATCTCGTCCAGGCCCGGCCCGGTAATGGTGACCCTGTCCGCCGGGCCTTTGGCGCTCGCGCGGGGCAGAACGGCCAGCCCGGCGGCAGTGACGATCGCGATGCAGAGAACGAAACGTAGCGTTTTCATGGATGGGCCTCCTTGTCGTCTTCGATGTGATGTGCGCAGGTCTATTCCAACGACTCCGCGATAGCGACGGCTTCGTCGAGCGCCAGATCGCCTTCGACGCGGTAGGTGATGCCGTTCTCTTCCCACAACAGAACATGGCTCTCGACGTAGCGCCGGATGAGCGTGTTGTCGCCGGGCAGGATGTCGAGGTTGTGCGGGCCGGACAGCCATACGCCTTCGGCGCCGTTCACCTCGACGCGCTCAATCGCGCCGGTATACCCCTTGATCACCACGTTGCGCGTGTCGATCTGGTGCACGCTCAGCGGCGGGGCGCCCGGCTCCAGCCAGACGAGAACCACCAGCGGATACGGGGAATGTTGAACGGACACGGCATCCGGCGCGGGCAGGCCGGCGGGCAGGCGGATCGGGAAGTCGACCGCCGCCTGCGCGTTTTCCAGCGTCGTCCGGCCCGGCAGCACCAGGACCGACTCCAGGGGTGTGACCGTCGCCGCCGGAGTCTCGGTCTCGTCCACCAGCCGGACCGCGCCGATCTGCAGCCAGTCCAGCGCCCGCGCGCGCCAGTCCGGCACGGCCAACACCGCGATGAGCGCCACCAACAGCCCTGCTGCGGCCACTGTCAGCGCGCGCTGCCATGCCATCCCGCGCCGTGGTGCCGCGATACGGTCGTGGACGGCCCCGGCAATGTCGGGCGTGGGGGGAAATTCGAACTCGCGGGCCATCGCCTCTACCTGAGCCTCCCACTGTGGATCGTTCATATTCTTCGCCGTCCTTCGGTTAAGAGCGGGAACTCCGCCAGGACTACCCCGCGCAGGCGATCCAGCGCCCGGCTGAGGCGCGATTTCACCGTGCCGGGCCGGACGTCCAGCACCTGCGCCGTCTCCTGGACCGAGAGCTCCAGCATGTAGCGCAGATAGATGATCTCCTGGTCGCGCTGGTCCAGGCGGTGGATGGCCTGCCACAGTGCCTCTGACTGCTGGAACCGGGTGTTTTCGGATTCGGCGCTGGGCGCGACGCGCGGCGTGTGCATGAACACGCGCCCCAGCATGGCCCGGTAACGCCCCAGCGTGCGCCGGCGGTTGCGGGCGAGATTGGCCGCCACCTGGAGCAGCCAGGGTCGCAGCGGGCGGCTGGTATCGAACTGATCCAGGCGGCGGTAGGCGCGGATGAACGCCTCTTGCGCCACGTCGGCAGCGTCGTCGGCATCGCCCACGATCAGGTATGCCAGCCGGAAGACCGCCTCCTCGTGTTGGCGAACCAGGACGGTATAGGCGTCCTCGTCGCCTGCCTGCGCGCGACGGACCAGGTCTTGTTCCACGCGCCAAGCCCCTTTCGCTGTAAGCTACACTGTCACCAATACACCGCCGGGCGCGATTCGGTTCCCGACCACGGTCACGGGCCCTCCGCACTGCCGGGCAAGCGGGGCGCATATCGTTCACAAACGGACATCAAACGCATTACTTCCCAACATTAATAAATCCTAACTTGTCGCGCGGATTTTTTTCAAGTCTTTTATTATTTTTCGTTGATTTCGATTCAGGAAGATTGTAAACTTTGAGATGTAAAGGGTTGACTTGTCTTAGCTATTAAGGACAGGGCAAACTCGCGAAAAAATCACATCGTTTCCCTGGGCGGGGACGGTGTGAATGGGGAATTTGTCTCTAGGGGGTAGGGACACGCGGGTCATCACACTCCTTCGCTTCATCGTCGCTGCTACAACCGCACTCGCCTCAATATTCGCTGTTCAATCTACCCACAGTTGTTTCCGCCGCGCGTTCGTATGAGCGTGGCGGGCCTATGGGGTATACGGCCTCAGTTTTCGTGAAATTACTCACCAACCGGGAGGGCAACCCGGACTGTGTAAGTTCCCCAGGTTTTCGCCCACGCCAGATGCGTACGGGGCACGATATAGATAACTTGATTGACGGCATGCGATAAAGGACAACGGCTATGCGGACGAAGCGAACGACCATATGGGGGGTCATGACGGTGCTGACGCTCGTCTCCCTGACGATCGCCAACCTGATGATCCCATCTGCGGACCAAACCGCCCTGGCTGTAGGCGGATCTTATGCTATCAATTTCTCAGCAGCCGATCCCAAAGTTTACATCCCGCCCATTCCGTACCCCGTGACCGTCAGCCCCATTGTGGGTCGCGGGGACGGCGACACGGCAATACCCGACGCCTGGTTCCAGGCTCCTGGCGGTTCCGATGTCAAAGTGGAATCGCTCGCACCGGAAAACATGGCGCTCGGCCAGATCGTGCCCTTCGAGATCAAGATCTCGGTCAGTGGCACGACTGAACCCGAAGACGGCGCGATCACATTCGTCGCAGATTGGTCTACTGTCACGACCAATGGCAGCGATTTTGGCTATGATGATACCTATGGTGTCTATGCCGCTTTCGTCGACACTGGCGACGGCGCGCATGTTGATCCTGGTGCAGACGCGACCGTCGAGAGCTTCAGTTGGGCGCTCGCTGGCACCATGATCCAAGGCACGTTCAATCTGATCGGCCTTGACGACGGTGATGTGGTTGTCGTCGAGGTCTGGCTTGTGCTCGACACCACTTTTCCCGACAAGGTTGTCGGCACTGTCGCCTCTGGGTTGACGAACGCTTACACGGCAACCGGCGACACTATCAATACGGGTTCCCAGACGGTGCCACTGCTGAGGGCCGGGTCATTCGATTCGGTATCGGCTGACCTCTCAGTGACCAAGAGCGACAGCCCGGACCCGGTGGTCGCGGGCACGCAGCTCACCTACACGCTGACAGTCACCAACCTGGATCCTTTAGTGGTTGCGAACGAGGTGGTCGTAACGGACACGCTCGACCCCAACACCACATTTGTCTCGGCCTCAGGTGCGATCTGCGCCGAGAGTGGCGGTGTGGTCACCTGTGACGTTGGCGCGATAGCGCCGCTGCAGACAACGACGATCACGCTTACGGTCCAGGTTGCGCTCACAGCGCCCACGGCTGGCACTGGCCAGACAGGGATATGCACGGTGGGCCAGGCGGGTATTGACCTGTGCAACACGGTCTCCGTGACCGCGCTCACCGACGATCCTGATCTGGCGAATAACAGCGATTCCGAGCCAACGGATGTAACGGCAACACCGGAGATTGTGATCGTTAAGACCACTAACGGCTCTGACGGGCCGGACATCCTGGTGGGCGACCCGGTGACCTGGCAGTACACCGTTACCAACACGGGCAACGTCCCGCTCAGCACCATCTCCGTGACGGACGACCAGGGCGTGATCCCGGTCTACGTCTCCGGCGACACCGATGACGACGGCATCCTCGATCTGGATGAGGTCTGGATCTATGAGGCCACTGGCACGGCAGTCGCCGGCGCCTACAGCAACATCGGCACCGCCAGCGGCGATTTCGCCGGCATGCCCGCAACCGATACCGATCCCAGTTCCTACTTCGGCGCTGATCCCAAGATCGACGTCGAGAAGTATGTCTGGGACGGGACGGCTTGGGTCGACGCCGACACCGCGCCCGGCCCGTACCTGATGAGCTTCACGGACCCGCGGTTTAAGTTCGTTGTCACCAACACCGGCAACGTCGCGCTGAGCAACGTCACTGTGACCGATGACGTGTACGGCACCATCGCGACGCTGGTCGACCCGCTCGCTCCCGGCGCCAGTGTCGCGTATGAGATGACCGGCACCTGGGCGGCAGACCAACATATGAACACGGCCACCGCCACCGGCGAGTACGGCGGCGTCACCTATTCCAACAGCGACGACGCCCACTACTTCGGCGCCGCTCCGGCGCTGACGCTGGTCAAGACGGCGAATCCGGTCACCTACGACAGCGTGGGTGAGGTCATCAGCTACAGCTACGCGGTGACCAATTCGGGCAACATCAGCCTGCTCGGACCGGTGACGGTCGACGACGACAAGGCGACCGTGATCTGCCCGGCGGTGAGCACGGTCGGCAACCTGGACGAGTACCTGGATCCGGGCGAGTCGATCACCTGCACGGCCAGCTACGCGGTGACTCAGGCCGACCTCAACGCCGGCTCGGTGACCAACGTGGCGACCGCCTCGGCGGGCGGCACGACCTCCAACCCGGACACCGAGACGGTCACCGCCGACCAAAGCCCGGCCCTGTTGCTGGAGAAAACCGGCACGTTCGGCGCGGGTGAAGATGGCCTCGCTCAACCGGGCGAGATCATCAACTACACGTTCGTGGTCACCAACAGCGGCAACGTCACGCTGACGGGCATCACCGTCACCGACCCGTTGCCCGGCCTGTCGGCCATCGATTGCGGCGGTCAGACCACGCTGGGCGTCGGCGCGGACATGACGTGCACGGCCACCTACGCTGTGACCCAGGCCGACATCGATGCCGGTTCGGTCACCAACACGGCGACCGCGGACTCCAACGAGAGCGAGCCGGACACCGACGAGGAAACCGTCTCGTTGCCGACGAACCCGGCCATCGACGTCGAGAAGTACGTCTCAATTGATGGCGGTCTGACCTGGGTCGATGCCGATGACGAGCCGGGACCGTATCTGTCCTCCGGCACGGCTCCGCGGTTTAAGTTCGTTGTCACCAACATCGGCAACGTCGCGCTGAGCAACGTCACCGTGACCGATGATGTGTACGGCACCATCGCGACGCTGATCGACCCGCTCGCTCCCGGCGCCAGTGTCGCGTATGAGATGACCGGCACCTGGGCGGCAGACCAACATATGAACACGGCCACCGCCACCGGCGAGTACGGCGGCAGCACCACCTCCGACACCGACGACGCTCACTACTTCGGCGCCGATCCGGCCATCGATATCCAGAAATCGCCCGATACACAGACGGTGATCGATGGTGAGGCGGCCAGCTTCACGATCGTCGTGAAGAACGTTGGCAACGTGCCGCTGACCAACGTCGCTGTGACCGATGTCCTCGCGCCAGACTGCGCGGCGACGATCGGCGATCTGGCGGTCGATGCAGAAACCAGCTACACCTGCTCGCTCGACAACGTGACCAGCGGCTTCACCAATGTCGCGGATGTCACCGGTAACTTCGGCGAGACGGTGGTTTCGGATACGGACGATGCGGTTGTCGTGGTGGACATCCTGCCCGACATCTCCGTCCTCAAGACTGCTAGCTACAACGGCGTAACCCCCGCGGTCGTCCCGGAGACGGGCGGCGACGTGACGTTCACCTTCATGGTGACCAACTCCAGCAGTGAGGCGTTCAACCTGACCTCGCTGGTGGACGACGTGTTCGAGGATCTCGACGGACAGGGCACCTGTGAACTGCCGCAAGGGATCGCCGCAGGGGACGCCTATGCCTGCTCCATCACCGAGTTCCTGGCAAGTGGCAGCCTGGCTCCGCACGTCAACGTCGTCACAGCCTCCGGGGCCGATGACCAGGGGAATCCCGACACGGCCACCGACGAGGAAACGGTGACCTTCACCGACGTCTCGACGGCGCTGATGGTGGTCAAGGACACCGAGTACGAGACTCTGCCCGAGCCGGGTGGCGACTTCTACTACGCCGCGACCATCACCAACCCCTCCACCCTGGACGCGGCGATTCTCACGGCCATCAGCGACACCTACGGGCTGCCGGTGTGCTCCGACGCGAACGGGGTGATCGACCTGCCGTACGAACTCGGCCCCGGCGTCAGCCTGAGCTGCATCTTCACCGTCGAGCACCTGGGCGACGCGGGCGACGCGTGGACCAACACGGTTCTCGTAACCGCCGAAGACGAGGATGGAGCGGACGTGAGCGCCTCCTCCAACGAGGTCACCGTCTGGCTGACCGACGTCGCGCCGAGCGTGGAACTGACGAAGGCGGCGGACCCGACCACACTGCCGGAACCCGGCGGCGAGTTCACCTTCACCCTGACCATCCACAACACCTCGGTCGAGCAGGTGACCATCACCGCGCTGACGGACGACTACCCGCTGAGCGCCGAATGTCTGGCGCTGGTCGGTACCCCGCTGGCGGCGGGCGAGAGCACCGCCTGCACTTACACCGTCGCGCACACCGACGCCGGCACCTATGACAACGTCGCCAACGTGACGGTCGAGGACAACGAGGGTGGTCAGGCCTCCGACAGTGACGAAGAAACCGTCACCGTGACCGACGTCGCGCCGAGCGTGGAACTGACGAAGGCGGCGGACCCGGCCACACTGCCGGAACCCGGCGGCGAGTTCACCTTCACCCTGACCATCCACAACACCTCGGTCGAGCAGGTGACCATCACCGCGCTGACGGACGACTACCCGCTGAGCGCCGAATGTTTGG